>NZ_PQHW01000005.1 GCF_003385215.1 Amycolatopsis thermalba
GGGGGGTCGGCGCGTCTGGTGGGCTCGGGCGGCGGTCGGGTGTGGGGGTCCACGGTGGCCGGTTCCGGGTCGGGCCCTGCGGCCGGGCTGGGCTGGGGCCGGCTCGTCCGGTGGGCTCGGACGGTGGTCGGGTGTTCACCGTCTCCGGTACCCGGGTCGGGCCCTGGCGGCCGGGCTGGGCTGAGTCTGCGCCCCGGTGCGGTGGGGTGGTCGGGGTGCGGCCAGCGGCGTCAGCCCCCGCCGGCCCGGGACATCCCTTGAACGCCGTGCGCTACCCCCGGACGGGGGTAGCGGCCACGCCGGGGAGTCGACTTGCCCTGGTCCCGCGGGTACCGTGGTGCGACCGACGATGGTGTGGTGCGAGGAGGACGGACGCCGATGTCTGACGCCCGCTCGGTGCTGCATGAGGAGTTGGCGGGAGCCGCCCGCGCGGCCGGGTTGCCCGTGGTGTTCGGCGGCGAGGTGATCGACGGGCGGCTGCGGTTGTCCGGCTTCGTCGGGACCCGCACGACCGCGCTGCACAACCTGGACGTCCTGCCGGGCGCCGGACTGGGCGGCCGCGTGCTGATGCAGGGCCACCCGATCTCCGTGAGCGACTACGGCAGCGCCCGCACCATCACCCACGACTACGACCGCCCGGTGCTCGCCGAGGGGCTGGCGTCGATCATCGCCGTGCCCGTGCGCAGCGGTGGCCGCTGCCGCGGCGTGCTGTACGGGGCGGTGCGGCGGCCGGTGACGTTCGGCGACCGCGTCCGGGACGCCCTCATGGAGTCCGGCAGGCGGCTGGCCCGCGAGCTGAGCGAACGCGACGAGCTGACCGCCCGCCTGGACTCGCTGTCCCCGGGAGCCACCCGCGAGGAGCTGCGCTCGGTGCACTCCGAGCTGCGGGCCATCGCCGGGGCCCTGCCCGACCCGGAAGCACGCCGCCGGATCTACGCGGCCGCGCAACGGCTCGTCGACCTCGGCGAGGGCAGGCCCGCCCCGGGACCGAAGGTGCGGCTGTCCACCCGGGAGACCGACGTGCTCGCCCAGGTCGCCCTGGGCTTCACCAACGGCGAGGTCGCCGAGCGGCTGTCGCTGTCGCGGGAGACGGTGAAGGCCTACCTGGGTTCGGTCATGCGCAAGCTGGACGCCCACACCCGGCACGAGGCCGTCGTCAAGGCGCGCCGGCTGATGCTGCTGCCGTGAGCGAGCCGGTGGCGCCACGCGGCGCCACCGGCTTCCTCAGGCCTAGACCGCGGTCGGTTCGCCGGCCTGCTCGGCGGTCATCACGGTGCCGCGGGTCTCCTTGAGCGCCAGCGTGGACACCAGCGAGATCAGCCCGGTCACCGCGAGCATCACGCCGACGGCGATGCTGCCGAAGCTCGCGGTCAGGTTGGGCGCCACCAGCGGCGGGATCGCGCCGCCCAGCACACCCGCCAGGTTGTAGCCCAGCCCGGCGCCGGTGTAGCGGAAGCGGGTCTGGAACAGCTCCGGCAGGAACGAGCCGGCCGGCCCGTACGCCACCGCGAAGATCATCAACGTGCCCACCACGCCGATGCCGAACGCGACCGGGCTGCCGGTGTCCAGCAACGGGAACAGCACCAGCGACCACGCCACGCCCAGCGCCGAGGAGTACACGATGACCCGCCGCCTGCCGAGCCGGTCCGACAGCACCCCGGCCACCACGATGACGATCCCGAACACGACCGCCGCCGCGATGCCGATGCCCAGCACCACCGGCCGCGTCAGCCCGGTCTTCGTGCCGTAACTGGTCAGGTACGTCGTGCCCATGTAGAAGAACGCGAACAGCATCGTCAGCGAACCGGCGGACAGCAGGATCTCCCGCGGCTGCTTGCGGATCGCCTCCAGGAACGGCAGCCGCTTCGGCCGGTCCAGGTCGGCGGTGCCACCGGCGGCGACGAAGGCCGGCGTCTCGGCGATGCTCATCCGCACGTAGAAACCGACGGCCACCAGCAGGATGCTGACCAGGAACGGCACCCGCCACCCGTAGTCCAGGAACGCGGCGTCCGCGTCGCCCATCACCAGGTTGGTCACCAGGAACGTGCCGCTGGACAGCGCGAACGCGATCGCCGGGCCGAGCTGCGGGAACACCGCGTACAGGCCCCGTTTGGCCGGCGGCGCGTACTCCGCCGTCAGCAGGGTCGCCCCGGCCCATTCGCCGCCGACCGCGAGCCCCTGCGCGAACCGCAGCACGACCAGGATGATCGGCGCGGCCACCCCGATCGTCGCCGCGCCGGGCAGCAGTCCGATGAGGACCGTGGCGATGCCCATCAGCAGCAGCGTGGAGATCAGCGTGCGCTTGCGGCCGATCCGGTCGCCGTAGTGTCCGAAGAGGATCGCGCCGACCGGCCGGGCGATGAACGCGACGGCGAACGTGGCGAACGAGGCCACGGTCCCGGCCGTGGCGCCCAGCGCGGGGAAGAACACCTTCGGGAACACCAGCGCGGCGGCGGTGCCGTAGATGAAGAAGTCGTAGTACTCGATGGTCGTCCCGACGCAACTGGCCACGGCCACCTTGCGCATCGGGACCGCCGGGGTCTGGCTCGACACGGGTTCTCCTCGTCGTTGAGGTCTGATGGGCAGGAATGGTCCGGTATGGACAAACCGGGCGCTACCCCCATCCGTGGGTATCGCCCCGGCGGGGGCCGGCGGCATGATGTCGGGCAGCCCGAGCGAAAGGACACCAAGCGGTGAACGCGACCGATGCCTACCGTGCGAGCAGGGACCAGTTGGTGGCGCTGCGTACCGACCACGCCCGCGCCGTGGCCGAGTTCCGCTGGCCCGAGCTGGGGGAGCGGTTCAACTGGGCGGTGGACTGGTTCGACGCGATCGCCCGGGACAACGACCGCCCCGCGCTGGTGATCGCCGAGGAGGACGGGTCCACCACGGAACGGTCCTTCGCGGAGATGTCGCGGGCCTCCGACCGGCTGGCCGCCTGGCTGCGGGAGCGGGGCGTGCGCCGCGGCGATCCGGTGCTGCTGATGCTCGGCAACCAGGTCGAGCTGTGGGAGTCGATGCTGGCGATCATGAAGCTGGGCGCGGTGATCCTGCCGACCACCAGCGCCGTCGGCCCCGCCGACCTGACCGACCGGCTCGCCCGCAGCGGCGCGAAGTTCGTCATCGCCAACACCGCCGACACCGGCAAGTTCGCCGACGTGCCCGGCGACTACACCCGGATCAGCGTGGGCGAGGCGGACGGCTGGGCCGATCTGCTCGCCGCCGCGGACCTGCCGCACACCCCGGCCGGGCACCCCGGGACCGCGCCGGCCGACCCGCTGCTGCTGTACTTCACCTCGGGCACCACGTCCCGGCCGAAGCTGGTGGAGCACACCCAGGTGTCCTACCCGGTCGGTCATCTGTCCACGATGTACTTCCTCGGGCTGCGGCCGGGCGACGTGCACCTCAACATCTCCTCGCCCGGCTGGGCCAAGCACGCGTGGTCGTGCTTCTTCGCGCCGTGGATCGCCGAGGCGACGATCTTCGTCTACAACTACCGCCGCTTCGACGCGGTCGCGTTGCTGGAGCAGCTGCGGACGCGGCGGGTCAGCTCGTTCTGCGCGCCGCCGACGGTGTGGCGGATGCTGATCAACGCCGACCTCGGCGAGCGCCCGGCCGCGCTGCGCGAGGTCATCGGGGCGGGTGAACCGCTCAACCCGGAGGTGATCGGGCAGGTCCAGCGCGCCTGGGGCCTGACGATCCGGGACGGGTTCGGGCAGACCGAGACCACCGCGCAGGTCGGCAACACGCCGGGGTCGGCGGTCAAGGCCGGGTCGATGGGCCGCGCCCTGCCCGGCGTGCCGGTCGTGCTGGTCGACCCGGCGAGCGGGCGGCCGCTGGACGGTCCCGGCGAGGGCGAGATCTGCCTGGACCTGTCACGCAAGCCGGTGAACCTGATGACCGGCTACCGGGGCGACCCCGAGCGCAACGCCGAGGCCATGGCCGGCGGCTTCTACCACACCGGTGACGTGGCCACGATCGACGACGAGGGCTACATCACCTACATCGGGCGCACCGACGACGTGTTCAAGGCCAGCGACTACAAGATCAGCCCGTTCGAGCTGGAGTCGGTCCTGATCGAGCACCCGGCCGTGGCCGAGGCCGCGGTGGTGCCCGCGCCGGACCCGGTGCGGCTGGCCGTGCCGAAGGCCTACATCGCGCTCGCGCCCGGCCACGAGCCGACGAAGGAGACGGCGCTGTCGATCCTGCGGCACGCCCGGGAGAACCTGGCGCCCTGGCAGCGGGTGCGGCGGATCGAGTTCTTCGAGCTGCCGAAGACGATCTCGGGCAAGATCCGGCGCGTCGAGCTGCGGTCCCGTGAGGACGAGCTGGGCACCGGCAGCCCCGCCGAGTGGCGCGACGACCAGTTCCCGGACCTGCGGGCCTGAGGCCCGCCTCCCTCGCGCAGTAGGTTGGAGGTGAGCAACCAGTGAGGGAGGACGAACGTGGGTCTGAAAGTCGGCTACAAGGCCTCGGCGGAGCAGTTCGGTCCGCGGGATCTGGTCGAGTACGCCGTGCGGGCCGAGGAGCTGGGCCTGGACTCGGTGATGGTGTCCGACCACTTCCTGCCGTGGCGGCACGAGGGCGGGCACGCGCCGTTCGCGTTGTCGTGGATGTCGGCGGTGGCGGAGCGGACCAGCCGGGTGCAGATCGGGACGAGCGTGCTGACCCCGACGTTCCGGTACAACCCGGCGGTGATCGCGCAGGCGTTCGCGACGATGTCGTTGCTGTCCGGCGGCCGGGTCGTCCTCGGCGTGGGCACGGGCGAGGCGCTGAACGAGATCGCCGTGTCGGGCCGGGAGTGGCCGGAGTTCAAGGAGCGGTTCGCGCGGCTGCGTGAGGCGATCAAGCTGATGCGCGAGCTGTGGACGAGCGACAACGTGGCGTTCGAGGGTGAGTACTACACGCTGGTCGACGCCAAGATCTACGACCGGCCGGAGCAGCCGGTGCCGGTGTACGTGGCCGCGGGTGGCCCGGTGGTGGCGAAGTACGCGGGCCGCGCCGGGGACGGGTTCATCTGCACGTCGGGCAAGGGCATGGAGCTCTACACCGACAAGCTGATGCCCGCGGTGGCCGAGGGCGCCGCGGCGGCGGAGCGGGACGTCGCGGGCATCGACAAGATGATCGAGATCAAGATGTCCTACGACCGGGATCCGGAGAAGGCGCTGGAGAACACCCGGTTCTGGGCGCCGCTGTCGCTGACCCCGGAGCAGAAGCACTCGGTGTCCTCGGCGGAGGAGATGGAGCGGCTGGCCGACGAGCTGCCGATCGAGCAGGTCGCCAAGCGGTGGATCGTGGCGTCGGACCCGGACGAGGCGGTCGCGCAGATCAAGCCGTACCTGGACGCGGGCCTGAACCACCTCGTGTTCCACGGCCCGGGCCACGACCAGGAGCGGTTCCTGTCGCAGTTCGCGGAGGACGTGCTGCCGCGGCTGCGCGCCCTGGGCTGAGGCGTTCGCCGCTCACGGGCCACGTGTCCGTGAGCGGCGCCGCACTCGGGCGACCGGCCGGTCCTGCCGGGGCGGTTCTTGCCGCGGTTCGCCGCTGAGGCCGCGTGCTCTTGGGCTGGAGGCACCCGCCGCTCGCGGGCTGCCTGCTCGTGAGCGGCGCCGCGCACCCGGGACGCCCGCCTGGGCCATCCGCTGGTTGCCCGCCACCCCGTCGCCCGCGGGCCCCGTGTCCGTGAGCGGCGTCATGGTGCGGGCCCTCCTCCGGCGAGAGTAATTTCGGGAATTAGCGAAATGTCGAAGGACGGTGCGGGTGCTCCCTGAGTGCAAGGCCCTGGCGAACGAGACGCGGCTGCGCATCCTGGAGTGGCTCAAGGACCCGGCGGCGCACTTCCCGGCGGCCGGGGAACCGGCCGGGCCGGGGGTGTGCGTCGGGCTGATCCAGCAGAAGGCCGGGACCTCGGCGTCGACCGTCTCGGCGCACCTGGCCATCCTGCAGCGCGCCGGTTTCCTGCTGGCCACGCGGCAGGGCCAGTGGACGTACTACCGGCGCGACGAGGACCGCATCCGCGCCTTCACCGAGCGCCTGCACCGCGACCTGTGACCCGGAAAAGGTGAGCCCGTCATGTCCCCAGTCCTGTCCGTCCTGGACCTCGCGCCGATCGCGCCCGGCCAGACCGCGCGCGAGAGCTTCGCGGCCAGCGTGGCGCTGGCCCAGGCGGCCGAGCGCAGCGGCTACCGGCGGGTCTGGTACGCCGAGCACCACAACATGGCGTCCATCGCCTCCAGCGCGACCAGCGTGCTGATCGGGCACGTCGCCGAGCACACCTCGACGATCCGCCTCGGCGCGGGCGGCATCATGCTGCCCAACCACTCGCCGCTGGTGATCGCCGAGCAGTTCGGCACCCTGGGGACGCTGTTCCCCGACCGCATCGACCTCGGGCTCGGCCGCGCGCCGGGCAGCGACCAGCAGACGATGGTGGCGCTGCGGCGCGATCCGATGTCGGCCGATTCGTTCCCGCAGGACGTGCTGGAGCTGCAGGCCTACCTGAGCGGCAAGGCCGTGCAGGGCGTGCGGTCGGTGCCGCGGCCCGAGGGCGTCGTGCCGCTCTACATCCTGGGCTCGTCGCTGTTCGGGGCGCAGCTGGCCGCACAACTCGGGTTGCCGTACGCGTTCGCGTCGCACTTCGCGCCGGACTCGCTGCACCAGGCCGTCGCGCTGTACCGCGAGCGGTTCCAGCCGTCGGAGCAGCTGGCCGAGCCGTACGTGATCGCCGGGGCGAACGTGTTCGCGGCGGAGGACCACGACGAGGCCGAGGCCCAGCGGACGGTGGCCTACCGGGCGCGCACCCGCGCGATGCTGTCGCAGGGCCGCGCGGGCGCCAACTTCACCGACGCCGAGATCGACGCGTTCCTGGCGTCGCCGCGCGGCCGCGGCCTGGCGGGGATGACGCGCTACACCGCGGTCGGCACCCCGGCCGAGGTGCGGGCCTACCTGGCGGACTTCGCGGCCGACGCCCAGGCCGACGAGCTGATCCTGGCGCACCACGCGCACGACGTCGCGGACCGGGTCCGTTCGATCGAACTGACGGCGAACGCCATGACCGCGGTCGCCTAGCGGTCCGCCCCTCCGGCCGCCGGGTAATATCGGCCGGGTTGTTGAGCAGACAGCGACCGGGTGCGGGCCCGGTGCTGTCATCACTGGTCGCTCGCCCCGTATCCGCAGGTGGTAGGGAAGGACGCGACCAGGATGAGCGACGGTGCGGCAGGCCAGCTCGAGCACCTCGACGAGGTGACCCGTGCTCTCGAGGAACTGGCCGGCACGGTCGGGAACACGGACGACTTCGACGCGCTGCTGCGTGTGGTCTGCGAGCAGGTCGTCCGGGTGGTGCCCGGGGCCGACATGGCTTCGATCACGGTGCTCGACGGGTCCGGCGCGCGGTCGGTCGCCGCGACCGACGACCGCGCCGCGCGGATCGACGAGGCCCAGTACGCCGAGGACGACGGCCCGTGCCTGCGCGCGGCGCGCACCGGCCAGGTGGTCCGGGTCGAGGTGAGCACGGCGCGTCAGTTGTGGCCGCGCTTCTCCGCGGTCGCCGCCGGGGACGGGGTGGCGAGCTACCTGGCTTCGCCGCTGCAGGTGCGCGACGAGGCGATGGGCGCGATCAACCTGTTCGGGTTCGGCGAGCACGGGTTCCGCGACGTCGACCAGAAGTACCTGGAGCTGTACGCGACGGTGGTCGACACGGTGCTGCGCCTGTCCCGGCGCGCGCTGCGCACCCAGGAGCAGGTGCGGCAGCTGCGCACGGCCATGCGCACGCGCGGGGTCATCGAGCAGGCCAAGGGCATCCTGATGGCGGCCAGGCGGATCAGCGCCGACGACGCCTTCCAGCTCCTGGTGGGTCAGTCGCAGCGGGAGAACGTCAAGCTGCACACCATTTCGGCGCGGTTCGTCGCCGAGCACTCCGGCCACGAGGTGGACCCGGACGACAGCCTGCCGAACTGAGCGCTCAGGCCGTCGGGGGAACCGCGCCGGTGATGGTGAAGACCCGGTCCAGGCCGGTCAGTTCCAGCGGCCGCAGCACCCCGCGGTTCGTGGCGACCAGGGTCAGGTCCTGCCCGGCGGCCGCGCACTCGCGGGACACCTCGACCAGCAGCGCGAGCCCGCCCGAGTCGAGGAAGCCGACCTGCTGGAGGTCGAGCACCACGGCGCGCGGCGGGGGCACCGGCGCGCCCGCCCGGGCCGCGTCCAGACCATCACGCAGATGGATGACGGTGCCGGCGTCGATTTCACCCGTCACGGTCACGACGAGGGCGTCCGGGCGGTAGGCCCACTCCACTTTCAGGTTCGTCACGGGACCTCCTGGCAAGCTCGTCGGCTCGCGAAGAACAGGGCGGGACGCGGACGACGCGCACCGCGGGCGGGACATGGCGAGCCACAGCTGCTTGTATAACCGTGACCTGGCCGACCTTACCCCATCGCCCGGCTAGGCTTGCCCGGCGCGGGCGGTGGGCCGCGCGGAGGAGACGAGGTTGTCATGAGCGAAACGGTCCTGTCCGCGCCCGAGGTGCTCTCGATCGCGCAGGAGCTGGCCGAGATCGGCAGGCTCGTCGATGACGACGACGTGAGCGCGACCCTGTCCCGCTACGTCGCCCGGGCCGTCGCGCTGCTGCCCGGCTGTGACCGCGCGACCATCACGGCGCGCACCGACGTGGGCACCGCCGAGGTGCTGGCGGCCGCCGGGAAGCCGTTGCCGGAGCCGCCGACCGACGGGTCCGGGCCGGACCCGGTCACCGAGGCGCTGACCTACCGCGAGCCCCGGCGCCTGGACGACACGGCGACCGACCGGCGCTGGCCCGCCTACGGCGGGCACCTGCGGCGGCACGGGTTCGGCAGCGCGCTGACGCTGCCGCTGCCCGGCACGGAGTCCGGGGCCGCGTTCAGCGTGCTGTCCACCGAGCCCGGCCGCTTCGGCGATGGCTCGCACGACCTCGCGCTGCTGTTCACCCTGCACGCGGGGGTGGCGTTCGACAACAGCGCGCTCTACCACGACAACATCCGCCTGCTGGGGCACGTGCAGACCGCCCTGCGCACCCGGACGGTGATCGCGCAGGCCCAGGGCCTCCTGATGCGCCACGACGACCAGTCCGCGGACGAGGCGCTGGCCGCGTTGAAGCGGATGTCGCAGCAGCGGAACGTGAAGTTGCGCGACGTGGCGGCCGCCCTCGTGGCGGCTCACCACGCCGGCCGGCTGGCCGACGTGCTGCACGCGCGCTGACGGCCCGCCGGCCTCCCTCCTCGTCCCAACACCTTGCGGGAGCCGGCGCCGCGGATCACCGCTCCGCGGCCCGCCCGCGGGCCAGGCCGGTCAGCAGAGCCCCGGCCAGCGTCGTGCCCAGCAGGACCACCGTGCCCGCCGCGGCCAGGAACACGTGCCCGCGGTCGGCGAGCGCGAAGATCCGCGTCGGCAGCGTCTGCCAGTCCGGTGGGTACAGCATCATCGTCGCGCCCAGCTCGCCCAGTGACATCGCCAGCGCCAGGCTCGCCGAGGCCGCCATCGACGGCAGCAGCAACGGCAGGCGCACCCGCAGCAGGACCCGGACCGGGCCGGCGCCGAGGCTCTCCGCCACCAGCGCGAGCTGCGGATCCGCCCGGCGGCACGCGGCCGACACCGTGCTGTAGGTGAACGGCAGCACGATCAGCAGGTGCCCGAGCAGCACGATCCACCGCGTCCCGTTGAGCAGCACCGGCGGCCGGCTGAACGCGACCAGCAGCGACAGCACGACCACCACCGACGGCACCGCGATCGGCAGGTGGAACAGCGTGTCGGCCAGCCGCCGCAGCCGGGGCGGTGCGGACGCGGCGGCCAGCGCGGCCCACGTGCCCAGCAGCACCGACCCGGCGGAGGCGATCAGCCCGGTCTGCACGCTCACCGACAGGCTCGCCAGGTTCTCCCCGGACAGCGCCTCGCCGAGGTGCGCCGCGGTGAACGCGCCCGGCAGTACCCCGGTCCACGAGCCCGCGACCGCCGCGAGCACGATCATCACCAGCGGCGCCGCCACCACGACGGTGAACAGCACCGCGAACACCACGCGCACGGCGATCCGGCTACCCCGCGTCCACAGCAGCACGGCGGTCTCCCTTCGACAGCGCCCACCGGTGAGCGCGGTAGAGCAGCAGCGAGAACACCACGTTCACCACCGCCACGACGCACGCCGCCGGGTAGTCGAACGTCACGATTCCCTTGGTGTAGACGAGAACGGGCAGCGTGGTCACGTCCTTGGCGCCGATGAACAGCACGATGCCGAACTCGTTCATCGCCAGCAGCATCGTCAGGCACGCGCCGGACGCGAGCCCGGGCAGCGCCCCGGGCAGCACGACCTGCCGCAGCACCCGCCACGGGCCGGCGCCCAGGCTCGCCGCCACGTTCAGCTGCGCCGCCGGGATCTGCCCGAACGCCGCGAGCGCCGGCCGCAGCACGAACGGCGTGTAGAACGTGATCTCGGCCAGCAGCACGCCCCACGGCGAGTACAGGAACCCGGCGCCGGGGAAGATCCCCGCGCTGCCGTAGAGGAACGTCAGCGACAACGCGATGAGGAACGACGGGAACGCCAGCATGGTGTCGGCGAGCCGGGACAGCGCCCGGGCGCCCGGGAACGGCACGAACGCGATCACCAGCGCCAGGAACGTGCCCAGCAGCACGCAGCCTGCCGTGGTGCCCAGCGCGATCGCCACCGTCCGCCACGCGGCGCGGAGGAACTCGGCCGACCCGAGCACCTCCAGCCACACCGCGAACGCGGCACCGCCGTCCTCGGCGGTCAGCGATTGGCGGACCACCAGGGCCAGCGGATAGCCGAAGAACGCCACCACCACGAGCAGCGGCGGCACCAGCCAGGCCGCTACCCGAGCGGGACGACCGGGCAACCGTCCGGAATGGACACCCCGACCCGCTGCCCGACGCCGGGCAGCCCGTCCACCGTCGCGACCTCCGCGCGGACCGGACAGGACCCCGACGTCAGCTCCAGGTCGAGATCGAGCCGGAAGCCACTGCCACGCCATTGCACACCCTTCAAGGTCGCGGGGAACAGTTCGCGGCCCGGCGCGTGCACGCCGAGCCGGTGCGGCCGCACCCCGAGCGCGACCGCACCGCCGGGGACACCGGTGACCGGTCCGGCGGGCAGCTCGCGCCCGCCGAGCCGCACGGTGACCAGGTCGTCGCCGTCGTGGCGCACGAGTTCGACCGGGATCAGGTTGGCCGCGCCGAGGAAGCTCGCGGTGAACTCGCGCGACGGCCGGTGGTAGAGCCGGCCCGACGGCCCGGCCTCGACCAGCTTCGCGTCCCGCATCACGGCGATCCGGTCGGCCAGCGCGAGCGCCTCACCCTGGTCGTGCGTGACGCGGATCAACGTGGTGTCCGGCAGCTCCGCCCGCAGCCGCAGCAGCTCGGCGACCATGTCCTCGCGCAGCGCCGCGTCGAGCGCGGACAGCGGCTCGTCCAGCAGCAGCACCGGCGGCCGGATCGCGAGCGCGCGGGCGATCGCCACCCGCTGCTGCTGGCCGCCGGACAGCTCCCGCGGGTAGCGCCGGGCGTAACCGGCCATGCCGACCAGCTCCAGCGTCTCCCGCACCCGCTCGCGGACCTCGGCGCGGGGCAGGCGCCGCGCCCGCAGTCCGAACGCGACGTTGTCGGCCACCCGCAGGTGCGGGAACAGGGCGTAGTTCTGCACCACGACACCGAGGCCGCGGCGCGACGGGGGCAGATCGGTGATGTCCGCGCCGTCGAGCAGCACCCGGCCCGCGCTCGGCCGGACGAACCCGGCGATCGCTTTCAGCGCGGTGGACTTGCCCGAGCCGGACGGGCCCAGCAACGCCAGCGTCTCGCCCCGCCCGACCGTCAGGTCCACTTCGGACAACGCGCAGGTGCGTCCGTAGTGGACGGACATGCCACGCAGCTCGATCGCGGGTGTCACCGCCCGACGGCCTTCCGGTAGGCGTTCAGGTCGGCGTCCAGGCCGGCCAGCACCGCGTTCCAGTCCGGCTGCCAGATCTCCACGCCCTGCAGCACCGCCTTGATCCGGTCGGCCTTGGGTCCGCTCACCGCGACGTCCGGCCGGCCGGGCAGCCCGTAGGCGTCCACGGCGGTCGCCTGCACCTGGGGCGAGAACAGGAAGTCCACCAGCTTGCGCGCGTTGTCCGGGTGCGGCCCTCCCGCGACCTGGCCGGCGTAGTAGGGCAGCGCGAACGTGGACCGGGTGCCGGTCGCGTCGGCCGGGAAGAACACCTCGAACCCGCCGCTCGCCTCGATCTCGGCGAGGTTCATCTGCACGTCGCCGTTGGCCACCAGCAGCTCGCCCTTGGCGACCTTGGGCTGCAGCTTCCCGGTCGACGACGACGGGCCGACGTTGTTGGCCTGCAACCTCGCCAGGTAGTCCAGCGCGCCCTGCTTGCCGAAGACGTGCTGCAGCTGGAGCAGCACCGCGGTGCCGTCGCCCGCCTCGCCGGGGGTGGAGTACTGCAGCTTGCCCCGGTACTTCGGGTCGAGCAGGTCGTCCCAGGTCCGCGGCGCCGGCTGCCCCGCGGTGGCGATGAAGCACAGGTAGTTGTTGATCATCGGCGCGTAGCCGGAGCCGGTCAGCAGGTTCTGCGACGCGGCCCGCTGGATGAACGGCGGCAGCGTCACCAGGACGTCGGCCTGCGGGTTGGCCCGCTCCTTCTCCACGCGCGAGGTGACCTCGCCGGAGCCGGCGGTGACGACCTGGACGGTGATGCCCGTCCGGGCCGTGAACTCGCCGAACCGCTGGGCGTACCAGTCCTCCAGGCCGTCGGCGGTGTAGAGGGTGACGACGTCGGTGCCGTTGCCGCCCGCCGTGCCGCCACAGGCGGACAGCACGGCCATCAGCACGGCGGCGAGCGCGACGCTCAGTTTCCTTCGCACGGGAGCACTCCTAACGCGGTGGGGAGATCGGAGACGGAGTCCAGGACGTGGGTGGCGCCGGCCGCGCGCAGGTCGGCGGCGGTCCCGGCACCGGTCAGCAC
Organism: Amycolatopsis thermalba; assembly: GCF_003385215.1. GTDB lineage: Bacteria > Actinomycetota > Actinomycetes > Mycobacteriales > Pseudonocardiaceae > Amycolatopsis_E > Amycolatopsis_E thermalba. The sequence continues at coordinate 12,985 of NZ_PQHW01000005.1, forward strand.
CCCGGCGGCCACCGGCGCGCCGGAGCGCAGCGCGGTGCGGATGTCGGACGGGGTGTCGCCCGCGACGGCCACCGCGCGCATGTCGGTGACCTCCAGGCGCAGTGCGGCGGTCAGCACGAGATCGGGGAACGGGCGGCCACGCACGCCGGGGCCCGGGGCGAGCGCGAGGTCGGCGAGGTCCTGCCAGCCCAGCGCGTCCAGGATCGCGTGCTGGGTGCCGGCGGCGAACCCGGTGGTGAGCGCGACCTTGACCCCGGCCGCCCGCAGCACGCGGATCGTGTCCGCCGCGCCGGGCAGCGGCACGCAGTGTCCGGTGTGGACGAGTCCTTCGTAGACGCGGCGGAACTCGTCGTTCGCCCGCTGGGCGAGGGTTTCCTCCCCGAGCAGGGCGCGGAACACGGTGATCTTCGACTGGCCCATGGTGCGCCGGACGTGGTCCAGCATCGGCGGGTGCCGGTCCGCGGGCACGCCGACGGCGGTGATCGCCGCGGTGAACGCCCGCTCGACGAGCCCGTCGTCGGCGACCGTGGTGCCGGCCATGTCCAGCACGACCAGCTCGGGGGTCACAGCCCGGCCTCCTTCGCGGTGTCCTCGGCGATCGCGGGCGCGCACGTCATCCCGCGGCCGCCCGGCCCGGTGACCAGCCAGGCGTTGTCGGCGACGCGGGCGCGGTGGACGACCACCGACGGGTCGGCGGACTGCGCGTAGACACCTGCCCAGCGGCGCACGAGCCGGGGGAGCGGCCTGCCCAGCAACGCCCCGGCGACCGCGCTCAGGTGGTCGTAGGGCGCCTCCTCGACGTCGAACGGGAACGGCTCGTCGTAGCCGTGCGTGTCGCCGATGGTGAGCCCGCCGTCGCGGCGCTGCACCATGAGCAGCTGCATCGCGTGCGCCGCGGCGACCTCGTTCTGCGGCTGCTGGCGGTTGAGGGCGGTGAGCGCGTCGCCGCGGTAGGCCGGGTAGTAGCGGAAGCTGTCCCCGTCGGCGACCGACGTGGTGAGCGGCTCACCCAGCGGTTCGGTCTGCGCCATCTGCAACCGCACGCGGCGCACGGGCAGATCCGCGGCCAGCTCGCGGACCAGGCCACCGAGCCGGGCGCCGGTGCACAGCAGGACCAGGTCGCCCTCGTGCCGGTCGCCGTGGTCGTCGAGCACGCCGAGCCGGGTCAGCGCGCGGACCTCGCGGCCGGGCAGCCAGGTGTAGCGGCCGCTGGTCGCGAGCGCGGCGCGCAGCGCGGGCTGTGCCGTGCGCGGTTCGACCGCCGCGTCCTGCGGGCACCACAACGCGCCCAGGAAGTCGCCGCGCAGCGCGGGGTTGAGCGCTCGCGTCTCCGTCGCGTCGAGCAGTTTGAACTCGCGGTCGGCCGGCGCCGCGGCGGCGACGGCGTACTCGGCCTCGGTCCGCAGCACGGTGAGGGAGCCGTTCGCACGGAACCCGAGCCCGGGTGTCCGCGCGCCGACCTCCTCCCACAGCCGGCGCGCCCGCAGCGCCGTCTCCAGCTCCATCCCCGGGGCGCGGCCGCTGACCCACACCAGCCCGAAGTTGCGCACGGACGCGCCCCGCGCCTCGCGTTCCCGTTCGATCTGGACCACGTCGTGGCCGCGCCGGACGGCCTGCCAGGCGTGCAGGGTGCCGAGCACCCCGCCACCCACGATGAGAATTCGCACGACGCAACCTTCGCCGCCGGTCGTGAACGGTCCGTGGCTTCGGAGCCAACGCGCGATGAAGATTGGACTGGATGAGTTATCGTTTCGTGATCTAGCTGTCCGGGCCCAGGCGGGTGACGAAGCTGAGCCGGTCACCGCGGAACAGCGACCGCACCCGCTCGAACGGCGTCCCGTCCGGTTCCCAGGACACGCGGTGCAGCAACAGCATCGGCAGGCCGGGCGGGGTGCCGACCAGCAGCGCCTCCCGCGGGGTGGCGAGCACGGTCTCCACGCGTTCCTCCGCGCCGGCGAAGACGACGCCGAGTTCGTCCCGCAGGCACGCGTACAGCGAGCCGGCCGGCTCGAAGACGTCCAGCAGGTCCGGGAAGCGGGCCGAGACCAGGAACGTGGACTCCAGGCCGACGCGTTCCCCGTCGGCGAGCAGCACCCGTTCCAGGTGGACGACCTCCGCGCCCGGCTCGATGTGCAGCTCGCGGGCCAGGTTCTCGTCCGCGGGCAGGTGTTCCAGCGTGATCAGCGCGCGGCCGGGGTCGACGCCCTGCTGTCGCAGGCCTTCGGTGTAGCTGACCAGGGCGAGGCGTTGCACCAGCTTGGGGCCCGCGACGAAGGTGCCGCTGCCCTGGCGGCGGCGCAACCTGCCGTCCAGCACCAGATCGGCGACGGCCTGCCGCACGCTGGCGCGCGAGACGTCGTACCGTTCGGACAGTTCGCGCTCGGTGGGGAGCGCGGCGCCTTCGCCCAGCTCGGCGATCAGCTCGAGCAGCCGGACCTTGAGCGCGTAGTACCGCGGGACGCGGCCGTGCTCCGGGATGCCCGCACGCACGGGCCGATCGGCGGACGCGGGCTCACCTGACACGGAACGCGAGCATACGGCAGCGTTGTGGCGGGCACCCGTGCCGCGTGCTGCGGCATACCGAGAGGTGCGGCCTGGCCACCCGCCACGACAAGCTTGCCTTCGACCGAGGCGCGCTGGTGATCAGTGCCGCACCAGTAGCCGGCTCATCAGCGGCAGGTGGTCCGACGCCGCCGGGTTCCCGTCGAGCACCCGCGTCACCAGCGGCGACACCGAGCGCGACGCGTAGACGTAGTCGATCCGCCGGTCCGGCGCCTCCGCCGGGTAGGTCGCCCCGCCGCCCTTGCCGGACACCGGCCAGGCGTCGGTGAAAGCCGCGTTCAGCGTGGCGATCTCCGGGGCCTCCGGGAGCGCGTTCAGATCACCCACGAGCACTGCCGGGGCGGTGTCGCCGATCAGCTCCGCGATCTGCCGCGTCTGCTCCAGGCGGTCGGTCTGCGCGCTGGCCGCCAGGTGCGTGTCGTACACGTGCACCGCCACCCCGCGCACGTCCACCACCGCGTGCAGCAGCCCGCGCTGCTCCTGGCCCGGCGAACGGAACAGGTACGTGTTCTCCCACGCGGTGATCGGGTAGCGGGACAGGATCGCGGTGCCGTACTGGATCCGCGGGCTGCCCGCGGCCGGCGGATCGCGGTCGATGTTCGCGCCGAAGACCACGTGGTAGCCGAGCATCCGGGCCAGCTCGCTCGCCTGGTCGGCCCAGTCGCTGCGCGCCGAGTAGTGCCGGTCCACCTCCTGCAGCCCGACCACGTCGGCGCCGCTGTCCCGGATCACCCCGGCCACGCGCGCGAGGTCGAGCACGTCGTCGGTGCCCTGCGCGTGGTGGATGTTGAAACTCAGCACGGACAGCACCCGCTGCCGCGGCTCGCTCGCGTTCGCGGGCAGCGCCGCCGCCAGGACTGCCGTCAGCATCAGCACGATCGTCACGATTCTGCGCACCCGGCGATCTTCGACCGGGCACATGAGGACGCGGTGAACGAGCGGCGAACGTTTCAACGCCGTCCGGCGTCGGGTGCCGTAGGACTTCCCGAACCGAGCCACCCCGCCGTCCAGCCGGCCGACCTGGTCCTGGCTGTCGCGTTCCCGTCCGAAGTGGACCCGGCCGGGGTCGGTGGTGATCGGGACGACGCTGCGGCTCACCGAAACCCGCGGCTCGCGGAGGTGGCCGTGCCGCGCCCACTCCGCGCGGAAGATCGCGGTCTGCTCGGCCTGCAGCTCGTCGAACGGCACCCCGGTGTCCTCGGTGAGCAGCGTCGAACTCATCAGGTTCAGTCCCTGCCCGGCGGCCAGTTCGCGGGAGGTTCCTGCCGCGGCACAGAACTCCCGCGGCTGACTACGACTCGCGCGCGTGAACGTGGAACTCGCGCGCGTGAACGTGGAACTCGCGCCCGCGAGCGGGGGACTCGCGGCGCAGAGCGTGGGACTCGCGGCGCAGAGCGTGGGACTCGCGCCCCCCACCGTGGGACTCGCGCCACCGAGCGTGGGACTCGCGTCCCCACCCATCTCCGCCCGGTCCGGCCAGGGCTGATGCAGCCTCCGAAACCCCGGTGTTGACACCTCGCCAAGCGGGTGTCACTATTCCCCGCAGCCCCTTGGAATCGTTTCCACCACGGAGCGTAACGAACTGGAAACGTTTCCAAGGCAACGGACGACGACGGAGCGACAATGACGTCTACACGGGCCACGCTGCTGCAGGTGGCCGAACGAGCCGGGGTGTCCCTGGCCTCGACCTCCCGTGCCCTGCACGGCACCGGCGCGAGCCCGGCCATGATCGAGCGCGTCCGGGCCGCCGCGGAGGAGCTGGGCTACAGCCCGGACGCCATCGGCCGGTCGCTGCGGATGAAGAAGACCTTCCAGATCGCCTTCGCGGTCGCCGACATCGGCAACCCGGTCTACGTCGAGATGATGCGCGCCATCCACGAGGTCCTCGCCCCGCACGGGTACCGCGTCGTGGTCATGACCACCGGCGACACCTCCACCTCGACCACCGACCTGGTCCGCAGCCTGAACAGCGGCTTCGTCGACGGCATGGTCATCAGCCCGCTGCGCACCGACGACCGCCTGATCGAGGCGATCCAGCAGGCCGCCGTCCCGGTCGTGGTCATCGGCCGCGCCCTGGACGCCCACGGCATCAGCTCGGTCTCCACCGACTCCGCGGGCGGCATCGGCCAGGCGGTCCGCCACCTGCAGGACCTGGGCCGCCGCCGGATCGGCTTCCTCAACGGCCCCCTCGACACCACCCCCGGCCAAGCCCGCCAGCGCGGCTTCCAGGAAGCCATCCGGGCCGACAGCCCCACCGAGATCGCCGAGGACTTCACCGTCGCCGCCGGCCTCACCGCCGCGCGCCGCCTCCTCACGAACGCCCCGGAACGCCTCGACGCCATCGTCGCGGCCAACGACCTGCTCGCCATCGGCGCCATCCACGCCATCCGCGAACTCGGGCTGTCCGTTCCCGGCGACATCGCGGTGACCGGCATGGACGACACCGAGATCGGCCGCGTCTTCCACCCGACCCTGACCAGCGTCTCGCTCGGCAGCACCGAGCGCGGCCGCGCCGCCGCGCAGCTCATGCTCCGCCTCGCCGACGACGACGGCCAGGACGCGCAGCAGGTCACGGTCGGCCCGGAGCTGATCGTGCGTGGTTCCACCGTTCCCGCCGCCGGCGGGCTCACCGAGGGAGGCCGGCGATGACCCTGGCCGCGGACACCCGCGCCCCCGCACCAGCCCCGGCGCCTCGCAAGCGCGGCAAGGGCACGATGGCCCGCTCCCGCCGCCGCGAGGCGATCGCGCTGGTGATGCCGTCGCTGATCCCGATCCTCGTGCTCAGCGTCGCGCCCCTGGTGATGGGCCTGGCCCTGGCGTTCACCGACGCCCGCCTGGTGCGCGACCCGGACTACGACTTCACCGGCATCGACAACTTCACCAAGCTCGCCGGCAACGCGTTCTTCTGGGACAGCCTGCGCATCGGTCTCATTTGGACCGTCGGCGTCACCCTGCTGCAGCTGGCCGCGTCGATGGGCCTGGCGCTGCTGCTCAACTCCGGACTGAAACTGCAGGGCCTGACCCGCGTCCTCGCGCTCATCCCGTGGGCCATGCCGCCGGTCGTCGTCGCGATCATGTGGCAGATGATCTACTCGGCCAACGGCGGCCCGCTCAACGCCTTCCTCGGCAGCGTCGGCCTGCCCGCCGACACCAACTGGCTCGGCGACTTCTCCACCGCCCTGCCCGCGGTGATCGTCGTCGGCGTGTGGGTCGGCATGCCGCAGACCACCGTCACGCTGCTGGCCGGCCTGCAGCAGATCCCCCAGGACCTGCACGAGGCCGCGGCGGTGGACCGCGCCGGCGCGTGGCGGCGGTTCACCGCGGTCACCTGGCCCAGCCTGCGGCCGATCGTCACCTCGATCACGTCGCTGAACTTCATCTGGAACTTCAACTCGTTCTCGCTGGTCTACGTCCTCACCGAGGGCGGGCCGGGCGGAAAGACGATGGTGCCGGTGCTCTTCATCTACCTCGAGGCGTTCAAGAACCGCAACATCGGCTACGCGGCGGCGATGGGCCTGGTGCTCGTGATCATCGTCGTGCTGCTGCTGGCGATCTACCTGCGGTCGCAGTTCCGCGACGACCGCGCCGAGCGGGGGCGGTGACGAGATGCGCGTCCTGCTCCGTCCCGCCCAGTACCTGGCGCTGGCGGCCTACATCCTGTTCCTCGGCTTCCCGCTGCTGTGGCTGATCTCGGCGTCGGTGAAGTCCTCCGGCGAGCTCAACTCGCTCTCCGTGAGCCTGCTGCCGCAGCAGTGGCACTGGGACAACTACTCCGACGCCCTGGACCGCCAGGGCCTGGTGCACTCGGCGGGCAACAGCCTGGTCGTGGCGCTGGTGTCCACCGCGCTGGTGATCCTCATCGCGCTGCCGGCGTCCTACGTGCTGGCCCGGCTCAAGGGCAAGATCCGCGCCGCCGGCGTCGGCTGGATCCTGGTGTCCCAGGTGTTCCCGGTGGTGCTGGTGATCCTGCCGCTGTTCCTGATCCTGCGCACCATCGGGCTGGCCGACAGCCTGGCCGGGCTGACGCTCGTGCACACCACCTACACGCTGCCGTTCGCGTTGTGGATGCTGCAGGGCTACGTCGCCGCCATCCCGGTCGACCTGGAGGAGGCCGGCGCGATGGACGGCGCCGGCCGGTGGACCGTGCTGCGCCGGATCGTCTTCCCGCTGCTGATGCCCGGCATCGTCGCCACGGCGATGTTCAGCTTCGTCTCCTCCTGGAACGAGTTCTTCTTCGCGCTGGTGCTGTTGCAGTCGCCGGAGAACTACACCCTGCCGATCACGCTGAACATGTTCATCGGCGGTGAGGGCAAGGTGTCCCTCGGACCGCTCGCCGCGGGCGCCGTGCTCGCCGCGATCCCCAGCATCGTCTTCTTCACCATCCTGCGCCGGAGGCTCACCAGCGGGCTGATGGCGGGGGCGGTGAAGGGATGAACCCTGAGAAAACGAAAGGTCGGTCAATGAAGTCTCGACGTGTGGTGGTGGCCGCGCTCGCGGCAGCCGCGAGCCTGCTGTTCACCGCGTGCTCCAGTGGCGGTGACAGCGCCGGCGGCCCGGTGACGCTGAAGTTCCAGTCCCTGTCCGACCAGCCCGCGGCCATCGCGGCGACGAACAAGATCGTCGACGACTGGAACAAGGCGCACCCCGACGTCAAGGTCGAGGTCGTGCAGGCCGGCTGGGACGGGGTCTACGACAAGCTGATCACCCAGTTCAACGCGGGCAGCGCGCCGGACGTCATCCACTACGAGGCGGCCGGGGTCGTCCCGTTCGCCAGGGACGGCTACCTCGCCGACCTCACGCCCTACCTGTCGGAGCAGAAGAAGACCGACATCCCCAAGGGCGTGCTGGACTCGGTGACCGTGGACAACCAGGTGATCGCCTACCCGACCGAGCTGCAGTCCTACGTGGTCTTCGCCAACCGCGCCCTGCTGCAGAAGGCCGGGGTCACCATCCCCACCGGCGACACGATGACCTGGGACCAGTTGCGCGAAATCGCCAGGGCGACCACCCGCGACGGCGCCTTCGGTCTCGGCTGGGGCCTGTCCAGCCCGACCGCCGCGATGGTCGCGCTCGCGCCCGGGTTCGGCGGCAAGTACTTCGACGGCACCGGCACCGACGCGAAGATCAGCGTCGGCCAGGGTGAGATGGCGCTGCCGCAGCTGGTGGACGCCATGGCCCACCAGGACAACTCGATCCTGCCGGTCACGCTGACCCAGTCCGGTTCCAAGGCGCTGGCGCCGTTCTACGCCGGGCAGACCGCGATGACGATCCAGGGTTCGTTCCAGGCCGCCAACATCGCCAAGGACGCGCCCGCCGGGTTCGACTGGATCGTGCTGCCGCCGCTGGCCGGCCCCGCCGGTCCCGCGCAGGCCGCCAACCCGCAGACGCTGTCGGTGAACAAGGACTCCGCGCACGTCAAGGAGGCCGCCGAGTTCATCGAGTTCTTCACCAGCACCGAGAACCTGGCCGCGCTCAACGAGGCCGACGCGCTGATCCCGGCGACCACCTCGGCCCGCGAGGCGCTGACCACCAAGCTCGGCGCGCAGAACGGCTGGAAGGAGATCCTGTCCTCGGGCCAGTACCTCACCTCCGCGCCGTACCTGTTCGTCGACAAGTACGCGCAGTGGAAGGACACCGTCGCGACCCCGGCCTACCAGAAGTTCCTGGCCAAGCAGATCGACGCGGCCGGCCTGTCGAAGGAACTCACCGACGGCTGGAACAGCATCAACCGGTGACCGACCGGTCCTCGACCATCGAGAAGGGAAACGTGAAGCCGGTGACCTGGCTGGAAGACCGAGCGGTGGCGGTGCTCACCGGCGCGGCCGTGGGGGACGCGCTGGGTGGCGCCACCGAGGGGTGGACCCCGGAACAGATCGAGGAACGCCACGGCGGCCGGGTGACCGGCATCGTCGGTCCGTGGTTCCCGAACTGGCGGGACGCGCGCCCGATCGCGCCGTACCACAAGGGGGACGGGCACGTCACCGACGACACCCTGATGACCCGCGCGCTCGTCGAGGTGTACGCGAAGCGCCGCGCGCACCTCGACGCGTACGCGATGGCCGAGGACCTGGTGCCGCTGATGATCGGCGAGCCGCGGTGGGTTCCCGAGCTGGAGTCCACCGCGCTGCTGCTGCAGCGGGTGTTCCTGGCGGAGAAGTGGATCGTCGCCCGGCTCCACTACGGGCACGTCGACCCGCGGGAGGCCGGGGTCGGCAACGTGGTCAACTGCGGCGCGGCGATGTACGTGGCGCCGGTCGGGCTCGCCAACGCCGGGGACCCGCGCGGTGCCTACGCGGAGGCGATCGACCTGACCGGCGCCCACCAGTCCAGCTACGGCCGGGAGGCGGCGGGCGTGTTCGCGGCGATGGTCGCGGCGTCGGTCGCCCCCGGCGCCACGCTGGACGACGTCGTCGCGGCCGCGCTCGACGTGGCGCACGACGGCACCGCCGCCGCGCTGCGGGCGGTGGTGGACGCCTTCGACGGCTGGACTTCCGCGCCGTCGGACGACGAGGAGGAGCGGGAGCTGGCCCGGCTGATCCGGGACACGGTCGCGCCGTACGACTCGGTGGGGCCGGAGTACCGGCAGATGTCGATGGACGCGCGGCGCCCGTCGCGCACCAAGTCGATCGAAGAGCTGCCGGCCGCGCTCGGGTTCGTGCTCGGCCACCGCGGCGACTACCGCGGCGCGGTGCTGGGCGCGGTGAACTACGGCCGGGACGCCGACTCGATCGCCGTGATGGCCGGCGCGGTGTGCGCCGGTCTCGGCGGCACCACGGCGGTGCCGGCGGAGTGGATCGACGCGATCGGCGAGGCGAGCCGCATGGACCTGCGGGAGACCGGCCGGCTGATGGCCTCGGCCGCGGCGGACATCCTGAAGGCCGACCGGGAACGCGCCCTGGCCCGGTTGCGGGCCCTGGACGAGCTCGACCAGGCGGGAGCCGGGTCGTGAGGCTGACCTGGGCCCAGCCCGAGGACCTGCTCGCGCACGAGCTGGTGCAGTCCGCTGTGGAGGGACGCGACGTCACCGCGATCCGCGACCGCTGGGTCGCGGCCGGTGGCGACCCGGTGCCCGCCGCCAGCGGAGCGGGTCCGAACCCGGCGCCGCCGGAACTGCGGGCCCTGGCGCGGAACCTGCTCGACGAGCTGGCCGCGCTGCCCACGCCACCGGCGCCGCACGAACCGGACGAGTGGGACGCGATCGTCGCGGTGCTGCCGCCCGCGCCGGAGCTGCCCGGCGGCAGCGGGCGCGTGCTGGACGCGTGGACCGGCCGCGCCGCTGGCTGCCTGCTCGGCAAGCCGGTCGAGAAGATCCCCCGCGAGGGCATCGAGGAGATCCTGCGCGCCACCGGCCGCTGGCCGCTCGACCGGTGGTTCACCGCGGTGGGCCTGCCGGACGAGGTCGCGCGGCGGTGGCCGTGGAACCGCCGCTCCGCCCCGACCTCGCTGGAGGAGAACATCGACGGGATGCCGGAGGACGACGACCTCAACTACCCGATGCTCGCGCTCACGCTCCTGGAGCAGCGCGGCCGCGGGTTCACCACCGACGACGTCGCCCAGCTGTGGCTGGACAACCTGCCCGCCGGGCGGGTGTTCACGGCCGAGCGGGCCGCCTACCGCAACATCCTCGACGCCCGCCCGGTGCCCGAGACCGCCACGCACCACAACCCGTTCCGCGAGTGGATCGGCGCGCTCATCCGGACCGACGTGTTCGGCTGGGTCTCGCCCGGCGACGTGCGGGCCGCGGCCCGGCTGGCCTGGACCGACGCGCGCCTGAGCCACACCCGCAACGGCGTCTACGGCGCGATGTGGGCCGCCGCGCTCGCGTCGGCGTCGATGGTGTGCGGCACCGTCGACGAGGTCCTCGACGCCGCGGAAACCGTGGTTCCGCCGGACAGCCGGCTGGCGCGGGCCGTCCGGTTCGGACGGTCGCTGGCCGGTCTGGGCACCAGCGCGGGACTGGACCGCCTGCACGCCGAATACGGTCACCTGCACTGGGTCCACGTCCTCAACAACGCCGCCGTGATCGCCTTCGCCCTCGCCGGGGGTGGCGGCGAGTTCGGGCCGAGCGTGTCCATCGCCGTCACCGCGGGCTGGGACACCGACTCCGCGGCCGCCACCGTCGGCGGGGTCGTCGGCGCCCTGCACGGCGTGCCCGAGCAGTGGGCGAAACCGCTGGACAACCGCATCGCGACGTCCCTGCCCGGCGGGGAGCGGCGCATCACCGACCTGGCGGCCCGCACGGCCGCCCTGACCGTGGAACGAGGTGCCGCATGACCGGGCAGGTCGTGGTCGTCGGCTCGGCCAACGTCGACCTCGTCGTCGACGTGCCGCGCCATCCCGGCGGCGGGGAGACCATCCTCGGCGGCGACCTGCGCCGCACTCCCGGCGGCAAGGGCGCCAACCAGGCCGTCGCCGCCGCGCGCGCCGGGGGAGCGGAGACCACGTTCGCCGGCGCGCTGGGCACCGACGAGTCCGCGGAGCTGCTGCTGACCTCGCTGGAGCGGGCCGGGGTCCGGACCGATCTGGTGTCGCGTGTGGACGCTCCCACCGGCACCGCGCTGATCACCGTTTCGCCTGATGGCGAGAACGCGATCGTCGTCGCGCCGGGTGCCAACGCGCGCCTGGAGCTGACCGCCGCCCAGGTCGAGCGGATCGCGCACGCCGACGTCGTGCTGGCCCAGCTGGAGATCCCGCTCGGCACCGTCCGCGCGGCCGCCGCCGCGCGACGCCCCGGCGCCGTGATGGCCCTCAACGCCGCGCCGTCCCGGGACCTGCCCGCGGACCTCTGGGACGCGCTGGACCTGCTCGTCGTCAACGAGCACGAGGCCGCCGACCTCGCGCACACCGACGGCACCCCGGAGGACCTCGCCAAGGTGCTCCTGGAGCGCGTGCCCGCCGTCGTCATCACCCTCGGCGCCGACGGTTCCCTGGTCGCCGAACGCGACCGGCCCACCGTGCGGGTGCCGGGGATTCGCGTGGAGGCCGTCGACACGACCGGCGCCGGGGACACCTTCTGCGGTGTGCTCGCCGCCGGGCTGGCCCGCGGCCTGGCCCTGCCCGAGGCGGCCCGGCTCGCCGGTGTCGCGGCCGCGCTCGCGGTCACCCGGCCCGGCGCGCAGGACGCCGTCCCCACCGCCGCGGAGGTCGAGGAGAGCTCGCGATGACCTACACCTTCGACCCGCTCGTGCCGCGCCCGATCGACCGGCCCACCGACGTCCCGCTCGGCCCGCTCACCGAGGAGCAGCTGATCGCGCTGGACGAGGCGAAGATCTTCGCCGGCCCGCCGGACCCGGCCGACCGCCCAGCGTGGCGGGAACGGCTGCGCGAGTGGCGCGAGGACGCCCGCCGCCGACACGGCTACACCGGCGCCGCCTACGAGCGGCCGGGCGCGGCGTGGGCGGCGCGGTGCCGCACCGTCGCGCAGGTGTGGCTGTGGGACGAGCTGCTGTACGACTTCGAGCAGGGCCGGTTCACGCCCGAGCGGTTCCTCGCCGACGCGCGGGAGCGGTTGGCCGGGCTGGACGCGGTCGTGCTGTGGCACGCCTACCCGGTGATCGGCCTGGACGACCGCAACCAGTGGGACTTCTACCGCGACGTGCCCGGGCTGACCGATCTCGTGCGGCAGTTCCACGACGCCGGCCTGCACGTGTTCGTCGACTACAACCCGTGGGACGTCGGCACCCGCCGCGGCGGCGACGACCTCACCGAGCTGGCCTCTCTGGTCGCCGACCTCGGCGCGGACGGTGTCTTCCTGGACACCCTGAAGAAGGCCGAACCGGAGTTCGTCGAGGCCCTGGAGCGGGCCAGGCCGGGGATCGTGCTGGAGGGCGAGTCGAAGCTGCCGGTCGAGCGCATCGAGGACCACGCGTCGTCGTGGGCGCAGTTCTTCGCCGACTCGCCGGTGCCCGGTGTGCTGCGCGCGCACTGGTACGAGCGGCGGCACATGCAGCACCACGTCCGCCGCTGGCACCGCGACCACACCGAGGAGCTGCAGTCGGCGTGGCTCAACGGCGTCGGCGTGATGGTGTGGGAGGTCGTCTTCGGCGTGTGGGTCGGCTGGTCGCGCCGGGACGCGGCGACCGTGCGGCGCATGGTCACCGTCCAGCGCGCGGCCGAGGAGCTGCTGCTGCACGGGGAGTGGACGCCGCTGGCGGAACTGGCGCCCGGCGCCGAGGAAGCCGGGGTGTACGGCTCCCGCTGGGACCTCGGTGACCAGACACTGTGGACGGTCGTCAACCGGAGCGACCAGGACTACACCGGACCGGTCGCTCCCGGAATTCCGTTGCTGGGTCCGGGTGTGCCGGCGCGGGGGATCGCGGCGTTCCTGCGTTCGGGGACGGAACCGGCGTGGGTGAAGGACCTGCCGGACGTGCCGCACGACCCCGACGCCCGGTTCCCGCACCGCCTCGCCGTGCGCAAACAGCCGGCTCGCAGCAGCGGCACGCCCGCCCCGGACGCGGTGGTCGTGCCGGCCGGGCCGTACGTGCTGACCGTCCGCTACCGCGCTCGCGAAACCGGGATGTATCAGGGCGCGCCGTACGTCGGCGAGTGGAAGCCGCTGCCGCCCCGGCTGCACGACGCGCGGACCCTGCAACGGGACGGCGTGCTCGCCAACCCGGTGGCCGTCGCCGCGACCGAGGTGACCAACGCCGAGTTCACCGAGTTCCTGGAGCGGACCGGCTACCGGCCCGCGCAGCCGCACCGGTTCCTGGCCTGGAACACCGACCCGGACGCGCCGGTGACCCATGTGGATCTCGACGACGCCCGCGCGTACTGCGCGTGGCGCGGCGGGCGGCTGCCCACCGAGGACGAATGGCAGCTCGCGGGCGAGACCGGCCGGCTGCGCCGCGGCGAACCGGCCGTGTGGAACTGGACCGAGAGCGAGCACTCCGACGGCCGCACCCGGTTCGTGATGCTCAAGGGCGGCTGCGACTACCACGCGGAAGGCTCCGACTGGTACGTCGAAGGCGGCCGCCGCGACCCGGACTACAGCGTGAAGCTGCTCCTGCCCGGGCTCGGCCTGGCGCGCAGCGCGTCGGTCGGGTTCCGGTGCGCGTGGGACCTGCCGGAGGTGACCGCGTGACCGTTTCCCGCGACCCCGCCGCCGGGGCACTCGCCGGGTTGCGCGTCGTCGACGCCGCCACCCTCTTCGCCGGGCCGATGGCCGCCATGCACCTGGGCGACATGGGCGCCGAGGTGATCAAGGTCGAGCACCCGCGGCGGCCGGATCCGGCACGCAACCACGGCGTCGCCAAGGACGGCGTCAACCTGTGGTGGAAGACGCTCGGCCGCAACAAGCGCACGATCACCGCCGACCTCGGCAAACCCGGCGGCCGCGAGGTGTTCCTGAAGCTGGCCGAGCGGTCGGACGTGATCATCGAGAACTTCCGGCCCGGCACGCTGGAGCGCTGGGACCTGGGCTACGACGAGCTGTCGGCGCGCAACCCGCGGCTGGTGCTCGCCCGCGTCACCGGGTTCGGGCAGATCGGGCCGTACCGGCGGCGGCCCGGGTTCGGCACGCTCGCCGAGGCGATGAGCGGGTTCGCGGCCGCCACCGGGGAACCGGACGGGCCGCCGACGCTGCCGCCGTTCGGGCTCGCCGACGGCATCGCCTCGCTCGCCACCGCCTACGCGATCATGGTGGCGCTCTCGGCGCGGGAACGGACCGGGCGCGGGCAGGTGGTCGACACCGCGATCGTCGAGCCGATCCTGGCGATGCTCGGGCCGCAGATCACGCGGTGGGACCAGCTGCGTTCGGTGCAGCCGCGCACCGGCAACCGGTCGGTGAACAACGCGCCGCGCAACACCTACCGCACCGGCGACGGGCAGTGGGTCGCGGTGTCCACGTCGGCGCAGTCGATCGCCGAGCGCGTGATGCGGCTGGTGGGACGGCCCGACCTGATCGACGAGCCGTGGTTCGCCAGCGGCGCCGAGCGCGCGAAGCACGCCGACGAGCTGGACGAGGCGGTGGGCGCGTGGATCGGGCGGCACACGCGCGACGAGGTGGTCGCCGAGTTCGAGGCGGCGCAGGCCGCGGTGGCGCCGATCTACGACGCCGCGGACATCGTCGAGGACCCGCAGTTCCGCGCGCTGGGCACCATCCACGAGATCGAGGATCCGGAGCTGGGGCCGACGCTCATGCAGGGGCCGATCTTCCGGCTGTCCGGCCACGACGGGGTCGTCGCGCACACCGGGCGGGCGCACGGCGCCGACACCGACGAGGTGCTGGGGGAGCTGGGTTTCCCGGCGGACGAGGTGGCGCGGATGCGTGCGGAGGGGGCGGTATGAGCGCGCCGGCGTTGACCCTGCTGTACGTGCCCGCCGACCGGCCGGACCGGGTGGCGAAGGCGCTGGATTCGGCGGCGGACGTCGTGCTCGTCGACCTGGAGGACGCCGTCGCGCCGTCGCGCAAGGACGAGGCGCGGGCCCACGCCGTGCGGTTGCTGTCGGAGCCGCTCGGGCGGCGGGTGCAGGTGCGGATCAACCACGCGAGCACCCCCTGGCACACGGCGGACCTGGCGGCACTGGCGGGCCTGCCGGCCGCGGTGGGCGCGCGGATCCCGAAGGTCGAGTCACCGGAGGAGATCCGCGCGCTGGCCGGCGCGTTGCCCGGTCGCGAGCTGCACCCGCTCATCGAATCCGCGCTCGGCGTCGAGCGGGCGCTGGAGATCGCGACGGCGTCGCCGCAGGTCGCCTCGATCGGCCTCGGCGAGGCTGATCTGCGGTCCGACCTGGGCGTGACCGACGAGGCGGGGCTGGCCTGGGCGCGCAGCCGGGTCGTGGTCGCCGCACGGGCGGCGCGCCTGGTCCCACCGGTCATGTCGGCGTACACCAACGTGCGCGACCTCGACGGGCTGGCGGCGTCCTGCCGGGCCGGGCGGGCGCTGGGATTCCGCGGCCGGACGGCCATCCACCCGGCCCAGCTGGACACGATCCGGGCCGCGTTCCTGCCCAGCGCCCAGGAAGTCTCCCGGGCCCGCGAGGTGCTGTCCCGTTTGGACGACGCCACCGCGGCCGGCGTGGGAGCGATCGCCCTGACCGACGGCACGTTCCTGGACGTCGCGATGCTGGAACAGGCCCGCACTGTGCTCGCGCTGGCGGGGGAACGGCCGGACGTCACGGCCTGATCCCCGGGTTTTCCGGGCACGGAGGAGCATCGAGGTCACCTCGACCGGGGCGTATCAGCAACGCATCCAGACGCACCTCCGTGCCTGACGCCATCGGCTCGAGCAGCTGGGACGGCTGTGACCGACCCGGCCACGGCTGCGCTGCCCGGCTGGGCACTGGGGCCGTGGCTGGGGGTGGTCTGCGTGCGCGGCGGTGGCCGCTGGGCTGTTCGCGCCGCGGCCGGGCGGCTGGGCTGGACGCTGGGGCTGGGCCGTCCGCGCGGATGAGCCCGCCCGGCCGTGGCCGGGCGGGCTGAGAAGCCTGCCGCCGAAACCGGCAGCGGCGTCTCGATCGCACCTGCTTCAACGGCCGATCACCTCCGCTCAGCTCTGCCCGGCCCCGCCGCCTTGCGTCGCCGCTTCACGACGGCGCAGGGCGGTTTTCGTGGCATGGCCGTGCCGTCCGCGGCGGACCCAGGCCGCTTCGCGGCGCGGTCGTGCCCTCCCGCGGCGGTGCTGCGCCGCCCGACGGTGGTGCCGGGCCGCTTGGCTGGGCGGTGGTGGCGTGCCGCGGTGGCGCCGGGCCGCTTCGTGGCGCGGTCGTGCTCTCCCGCGGCGGTGCTGCGCCGCCCGACGGTGGTGCCGGGCCGCTTGGCTGGGCGGTGGTGGCGTGCCGCGGTGGCGCCGGGCCGCTTCGTGGCGCGGTCGTGCCGCCCCGCTGGTGCGGCTCCGCCGGCCAGCCACCGGCGGCGGAGGCAGTCGCCCTGCGCCCGCTCGGACCCGGTGGTGGCTTCTCGCTCATACCCGGCCAGCCACCCGCCGCCGGGACACTCGCCGCCAGCAGTCCTGCCGGACTCCCCTCAGGCGCGGCGGCCCAGGAATGCCAGCATCCGCGTCTGCTCGTCCGCGTCCGGCGGTGCCGTCACCTCCGGGCCGAAGAACCCCGGCCGCCGCACCACGTGCTGCCGCGCCCAGTCCGCCGCCAGCGCCACCAGGTCCGCGTCGAGCCGGACGTCCAGCTTCAGCGCGTGCCCGATGTCCCACGTGTGCACCACCGTGTCGGTGATCATCAACGGCACCACCGCGGCCAGCGGCACCTCGCCGATCCCGGTGATCCGCGTGGTCCGCGCCAGCGCCTCCCCGGTCAGCGCGGGCACCGACGCCGCCCGCGCCTCGCGCCACCTCGCCACCGGGTCGTCGCCGGCCAGCGTGCCCGGCGCCGGCGCGCCCGGCGCGCCCGTCCGCTCCGGGTCCGGCTCGCCGGTCGCCCACGCCCGCATCTGCCGCTGACCCCAGATCACGTGCCCGGCGACGTCCCGCACCGTCCACTCCGCACACATCGACGGCGCGTCCCACCGCTCGTCCGGCACCGCCGCCAGCACCGCGTCCAGCCCGTCCTGCGCCCGCCGGTACCGTTCCATCAGCTCCATCGCCGACTCCTTTCCTCGATACCCCGAGGACGAACGGCGGCGGCCGGACTCGACACCCCACGGGCGCGAATTCTGGACCCTCCCGTCGCTGGAGGCCTTAGGTTGGCGGTCATGACGCCCTGCGCCGAGTGCGGAGCACCCGGGAAACCGTGTGCGGAGCTGTTCCACACCGTGCTGGCACTGGACCACTCCCGGCGCCCACCGTGGGGACCGCTGCACGGCGTCACCGTCGCCTGCTTCCTGCTCCAGCACCCCAGCCGGCTGCCGGAGCGGGACCGGGCCCGCGTCTGGCAGGTCCTGCGCACCTACCTCGACGAAGGCGCCACCGGCCTCGCGACGCTCACCGCCCGGGCGCGCCGCGCCAACTCGCACCGGAACCGGCGCGCCGCAGCTCCCGGTGCGCCGCCTCCGCCGCCCGGACCGGCGCCCACGTCGTTCAGCGTCACCATCGCCGATGTCGCCCAGGACGGCACGTTCCCCGCCGCCGGCTTCCCGGAACGCGTCCGCGCCTGGGCGCTGGTCACCGTCACCGCCTGGGGCAACGGCTGACACGCGACTACCGCAGCGCGTCCACCACCCGGGAAGCCGCCTCGGCGAGCAGCTTGTTGTCGTGCTCGGCATCCGGGGTGCCGCGGCTCGACATCAGCGCCAGCACGATCGGCGCGCCCGTCGGCGGCCAGATCACCCCGATGTCGTTGCGCGTGCCGTAGTCACCGGTGCCCGTCTTGTCCGCCACCGGCCACTCCGACGGCACCCCGGCGCGGATCAGCTCCGCCCCGGTCCGGTTCCGGCGCATGATCCCCACCAGCAGGTCGCGCTTGTCGGCGGGCAACGCGTCTCCCAGGAGGAACGCCCGCAGGCTGCCGGCCATCGCGCGCGGGGTGCTCGTGTCCCGGATGTCGCCGGGGATGGCCGAGTTCAGCTCGACCTCGAGCCGGTCCGGATGGGTCGTCGTGTCGCCGATCTCGCGCAGCACCGCCGCCAGGCCCGCCGGGCCGCCGACCTCGGCGAACAGCAGGTTCGCCGCCGTGTTGTCGCTCTGCAGCAGCGCCGCCTCGGCGGCCTCGCACACCGTCACGCTCCGCCGGTCCTTCGTGATCGGCGAGTTCGGCTGGATGTCCGCATCGGTGTAGGTCACCACCTTGTCCAGATCGACGTTGCGCCGCAGCACCGCGCCCGCCAGCAGCGACTTGATCGCCGACGCGTAGTTGAACCGCTCGTCGGCCCGGTGCGCGATCTCCCGCCCGGTCCCGGTGTCGATCGCGTACACCCCGAGGCGCGAGTCGAACCGCGACTCCAGATCGGCGAAGGACACCTGCGGCACCTGCGCCGCGGGCGAAGCGGGGGGTGGCGGCGGTGGCGCGGCAGCACACGCACCCACCAGGCCGAACACGAGCAGAACCACCACGGCACGAAGAGTTCGAACAACCATGGCCCCAGCCTTCCGCGTCCACTCGATACCGTCGAAGACCAAAACGAAGGTTTCCATGCGGATCCGGCATAAGATGCCCGGTGTGGATCTCGTCGGTGCCTGCCGGGCGTTCGTCAGCGTCAGCGAGCGGGGCAGCTTCACCCTCGGCGCGGCCGCCGCCGGCATCCCCCAGCCGGTCGCCAGCCGGCGCATCGCCGCGCTCGAACAGCACCTCGGCGACCGCCTCTTCGACCGCTCCACCCGGCGTGCCGTGCTGACCCCGTTCGGCCGCGACGTGCTCCCCGCCGCCGCGCGGCTGGTCCGCCTCGCCGACGCCTTCGAACACGACGCCCGCCGCGCACGCCGCCGCCCGTTGCGGCTCGCCGTCCCGGACTGGTGCTCCGCCCGCGACCTCGCGCACCTGGACGCCGAGGCCCGTGACCACGACCTCGTCCTCGACTTCCGTCCCGCCCCGCCCGCCGAACGCGTCGGTCTCGTCCGCACCCAGCAGGTCCGCGCCGCCCTCACCGCGGTCCCGGCCGACGAGGCCTGCTGGCAGGTGCCCCTCGGCGTGGCCGCCGCCGTGCCACCCGCCGCGCACACCGTCTACCTGGAAACGCTGCGCGTCGGCCGCGGCGAGGACGGCCCGGCGCGGCGCGTGTGGCTGCAGCCCGAGGACGACGTGCCGCACATCCGGGACCGGCTGCTCCACCTGCGCGACGCGCTCGGCCTGCGGCCCTCGCAGGTCGTCACCGCGGAGTCCCTGGTCACCGCGGTCGCCGACGTCCTCGGTTCCGCCGACCTGCTGCTCTGCTCGGCCGCGCAGGCCGCGGACCTGGACTTGCACTGGCGGCCGCTCGGCGAGCTGCGGCTGGTCCGCGGCTACGCCCTGGCCGTGACGTACAGTGACGACACCGAGCGCCTGCGGCCGCTGTCGCGGTCGATCGGCCGATGCCTGGGGGAGACGTGAGCACCGAAGCGCTGCTGCGCGAGCTGCGGGACCTGCTCGACGACGCGGGGCTGCGCGGCTCGTTCCTGGTGCGGGACCTGCGCGGCGGCGAGGAGATCGCGATCGAGCCGGACGCGCAGTGGCCGTCCGCGTCGCTGGTCAAGATCCCGCTCGCGGTCGCCACGCTGGAACGGATCCGGCTCGGCGAACTCGACGGCGCCGCCACGCTGGACATCGAGCCCGGCCGCATCACCACGCCCGGGCCGACCGGGCTGAGCCGGTTCCGCCACCCGGCGCGCGTCGCGGTCGACGACCTCCTCTACCTCAGCACGGCGATCAGCGACGGTGTCGCGGCCGACGCCCTGTTCGGTCTCACCCCGCCGCCGGAGGTGGCGCGGATCCTCAAGGGGTTCGGCGTCGAGGGCATCACCGTCCGGCATCCGATGCAGGAGCTGGCCGACACGCCCGCGGAGCGCTTCGACCGCGGCGAGGTGCACCTGGCCTACGCGCTGGCCGTCGACGCGGGCACCGCCGGGCGCGGGCACCGCATCCCGCAGCTGGACGTGACGCGGGCGAGTTCCGGTTCGGCCCGGGCGTTCGCGGACCTGCTGCAGGCGCTGTGGACGCCGTCGGCGATTCCGGCCGGAGTCGCCGCGCGGGTGCGGGAACTGATGCGGCACAACGTGGTCCGGCACCGGCTGGCGCCGGACTTCGTCTCCGACGCGACGGTCTGGTCGTCCAAGACCGGCACGCTGCTGACGCTGCGGCACGAGATCGGGGTGGTCGAACACGCCGACGGGCAGGCGTTCGCGGTGGTGGCACTGACCGAATCCCGCGTGGCGGCCGCGCAGCAGCCCGGCGCGGAGGCGGTGATGGCGCGGGTGGCGCGCCGGCTGCGGGACCAGCTGCGCCTCGGCCACTGACCAGCCACTACGCCAGGTGGATGCGACACGAGTGGCTGAGTGGCTCAGCCACTTGGCCAGTGGTGCCCGAGGTGGCACTGGTCGAGTGGCTTGACCACTGGGCCTGTCGAGTGAAGGAGGAATGGTCCAGTGGTTCAGCCACTTAGCCACTCGGCCACGCATCCAGTCGGCCCTCGGCTTCTGCGAAAGTGGCTGGGTGGTCCAGTGGCTCAGCCACTGGACCACCCGGGTAGCTGGACAGGCGCCCGGTTGCCCCGTCGGGCGGCGAGGCCGGGCGGGCGCTAGCCCAACGCCACGCGTAGCGCCCGTCCCATCGCGGAGGAGTCGTGGTTGGGCTCCACGCCGTCGACGATCAGTACCGTGCCCGGGAGGTGGTCGGCGCGCAACGGCACGATCTCCTGGTACGCGGGCGAGTCGTACCAGGCTCGGGCGTCCTCGACGGTCGGGAAGCCGAGCATCACCAGGTGGCCCGGCCACTCACCCTCGCGGACCTCGACCGGCGCGCCGTGCACCAGGAACCGCCCGCCGAACGGGTCCAGCGTCGCCTGGATGCGCTCCAGGTACTCGGCCACGTCGGGGTGCGGCTCGGCGGGCAGCAGGTGGGCCAGTGCGTAGGCGGTCATCGGATCCGTCCTTTCCGGAAGTGATGACCCCATCCTGCGGCGGCCCGCGCCGGGCGTCGATTACCTCGCAGGTAACGTCAGGACGTCGCCGGCGCCTGCTGCGAGCCGCACGTCACGACGTGGCCCGCGCCTGCTGCGGGCGGACGCCACAACCTCGCCAGTGCCTGCTGTGCGCCGAACGTCACGATGCCGCCAGCGCCTCCGCGCCGGACGTCAGGACGTCGCCAGCGCTGCTGGGGAGCCGGACGTCACGACGTGGCCCGCGCCTGCTGCGGGCCGGACGTCGGGACGTCGCCGGCGCCTGCTGGGAGCCGCACGTCAGGACGTCGCCAGTGCTTGCTGCGCGCCCGGGTGCAGCGGCACCGGCTCGGTGCGCGTGGCGTTCTCCCGCGTGATCTCCTTCGCCGACGGGTGCACGCTCTCCAGGTCCGCCCGCTTGTCGAACATCAGCTTCGTGATCGCGCACGCGTCGCTCGCCGGGAAGTCCTCCCGCACCAGCAGCAGGTTCGGCACCACGATCGTCGGGACGTCCGCGGGCTGCCCGTACGTCGCCGCGGGGATCGTGCCCGTGTCGTACACCGTGTTGATCTGCTTGAGCGCCGCCAGCTGCGGGGTGATGTCGATGAACTTCACCTGCCCCTTCATCGTCGTGGTGATGTCGGTGATCTGCGCCGTCGGCAGCCCGCCGGACCACACCAGCCCGTCGATCGTGCCGGACTTGATCCCGTCCGCGGTCTTGGCCAGGTCCAGCCGCTGCGCCTGCACGTCGGTGTCCGGGTTCAGCCCGGCCGACTGCAGCAGCCGGTTCGCGATCACCTCGGTGCCCGACTTCGGCGAACCCGTCGAGATCCGCTTGCCGCGCATGTCGGCGATGCTGTTGATGCCCGAGTCGGTGCGCACCAGCACCTGCGTCGAGTTCGGGTAGAGCCGCGTCAGCGCCTGCACCTTCTGCGGCTTGCCCTCGAAGCTGCCCTTGCCCTGCACCGCGTCGGCCGCGGTGTCGGCCAGCGAGAACGCGATGTCGTAGGTGCCGTCGACCAGCTGCTGGATGTTCTGCACCGACGCGCCGGTCTCCGCCGCGGTCGCCTTCAGCCCGGTGTTGTTGCTGATCAGCTGCGCCAGCCCGCCGCCGAGCACGTAGTACACGCCGCCGCTGTTGCCGGTGGCGATGGTGAGCCTGCCGCTGCCGGCCTCACACGCCTGGCTCCCGCCCGCCGCCGGCTGGTTCGGTTGCTTCCCGCCGCAGCCCGTCGCGACCAGGGCCATCGCCACCAGCGCCGTCAGCAGTCGTTTCATGCCGCCTCCTTCGGATCACGAGATGCGCGGCCGTCGCGGCCACGCCGAAGGCCAGGCCCGCCACGATCGGCCCCGGCTCCAGGTAGAGCAGGCACACCGCGGCGGGCACGAAGAGCGCGCGCACCGCCGGGTGGACCGGGCCGAACAGCCACCCGCCGGTCACCACCCCCAGCGCGGCGACGGCGAGCGCGGACACCGCCAGCACCCACACCACCGTCACGCCATCCGACTGGAGCAGCAGCGCCGCCCCGTTGTCGGTGAGCACGAACGCGATCGGCACCAGGAACGCCGGCAGCGTGTACTTCCAGCACTGCCACATGGTCGCCATGACCCGGCCGCCGGTGATCGCCGCCGCCGCGACCGCCGCCAGCGCCGTCGGCGGGGTGACCTCCGACAGCACCGCGTAGTAGAAGATGAACATCGCGCGCTCGGCCGGGGCCACGCCCAGCGTCTCCAGCGCGGGCGCGATCACCACCCACGCGATGATGAACGACGCCGTCACCGGAACCGCCAGCCCGAGCACGCCGACCGCGACCGCGGACAGCAGCACCGTCAGCGCCAGCACGACCGTGGCGTTGTCGGTGACCGCCCACGCCACGTCGACCAGCGCGTCGGCGAGTTCCAGGCCCAGCCCCGTCTTGGTGATCGTCGACGTGATCACCCCGGCCGCCGCGCACACCGCGATGACCGGCAGCGCGCCCCGCACACCGCGGGACAGCGCGCCCACCATGTCCACCGCCCAGCCGCGCAGGTCCCGCCGCCGCGCGATCAGGGCGAACAGCGCCGCCACCCCGGTCGCGTACACCACGGCCGCGAACGGCGGGATGTCCAGCGCCAGGAACACCACGATGATCGCCAGCGACAGGAAGTGGTAGCCGCCGCGCAGCAGCAGCCGCCACGGGTCGCCGCGCTCGACGTCCACCGGCTTGGCGTGGAAGCGGCGGGCGTCGGCCTCCATCGCGAACACGATGCCCAGGTAGTACAGCAGCGTCGGCACCGCCGCCCAGATCAGCACCGTCAGGTAGGAGGTCTGCAGGTACTCGGCGATGATGAACGCCGCGGCGCCCAGCGTCGGCGGCGACAGGATCGCCCCGATGCCGGACGCGGCGAGCAGGCCGCCGGCGTTCTCGCGCGGGTAGCCGGCGCGCTGGAGGATCGGCCAGGTGATCGAGCCCAGGCTGACCGCGGTCGCGGTGCCCGAGCCGGACACCGTGCCCAGCAGGAACCCGGACAGCACCGTCGTCCGGCCCGGCGCCGTGCGGGAGCGGCGGAACGCGGCGAAGGAGATGTCGACGAAGAACCGCCCCGCGCCGGAGGCCTCCAGCACCGCGCCGTAGATGGTGAACAGCACGATGTAGCTGGCGGCCACGTCCAGCGGGGTGCCGAAGAAACCGCTCGCGTCGTTGTAGAGGGCGTTGATGATCTGGCTGAAGTCCACGCCGGCGTGCGCGATGCCCCAGTTCGGCGGCAGGTAGCCGCCGTAGTAGGCGTAGGCGAGGAAGAGCAGGCAGACCAGCGGCAGCACCCAGCCGGTGGTGCGGCGGGTCGCCTCGAGGACGAGCAGGAGCAGCAGCGCGCCCGCCACGATGTCGAGCGTGGACAGCTGCCCCTGGCGGTCGAGGAAGTCGTCGTAGCCGATCAGCACCGGGTACAGGCCCACGAGCAGCGCCACCACGGCCAGCGCCCAGTCCAGCAGCCACGGGTTGTCCGGGGTGCGCCGCGACCGGGCCAGCGGCCGGTAGCACAGGAACACCAGCGGCAGGGTGCAGCCGAGGAAGATCACCAGGTAGAACTGGTTGCCCTTGCTGTAGGGGAAGAAGACCTGTTTCAGCACGAGCAGGGCCACGCCGAGCGCGGCCAGGTACACCAGCAGGTCGGGCCCCCGCGACAAGCGCCGCGCGGGCCGCTCTTCGTCGTGCTCGGCGACGATGTCGCCGATCTCGTCGCCCTTGACGGCCTTGGTCATCACCGCTCCTTTGCGATGATCACACCTTAGGTCGCGCACCGGTCATACGGAAGGTTTCGCCGGTGCCCGGCCGCCTGCTACGGGACGTGCTCGCCGGTGACGTACCGCTACCGGCGCGCTCGCCGGGCCGGAGTGCTCCAGTGTGGACGGTCGTGGCGTCAGGCGTGGTCGCCGAGGTTCCACTCCCAGCCGTTGAACCCGCCGAGCCCGTACGGGGCCAGCACCAGGCGCCCGGTGGTGTTGCGGGAGTCCAGGACGACGGTGCCGTGGTAGTTCTGGCCCGGCGACAGGGCGAGGGGGAACAGCTTGCCCCGCGACAGGCAGCCGATCGCCGGTGCGCTGCTGAGGCTGCCGCCGGTCTCGGTGACGCCGTCGGGGCCGATGATGGCGAAGTTGTTCGGGTTGAGCACGCTGCCCGCGAAGTCCCCGCCCATGGACGGGGACGTGGTCACCGTCAGGTCGAGGAAGATGAAGCGCCCGTTCTCCGGTTTCTGCGCGTACGGCTCGGTGTAGCGGCCGCCGACGGTGACCTTCGTGAGGGTGAAGACGACCTCCGGCTGACCGGCGCGGCTGCCGTACCCGACGGCCTCGCCGATCTCGACCTCCACGTTCTGCCGCGGGTTGACCGGGACCGTCGGCGTCGGCGACGTCGAGGTCGACGGGCGCGGCCGGGAGGTGCCGGCGGGCGCGGCCTTCGTGGTGCCGCCGTCGCGCGTGACGGCGAGCGTGACCCCGACCGACACCCCGGCGACGACGAGCGCCCCGGCGATCGCGAGCGCCACGATGGCGCCGATGTTGCGCCGCGGCGCGGGCGGCTGCGGCCACTGCGGGTACTGGTAGGGGTCGAAGCCGGGGGGCTGACTGGTCACGAAGATCCTCCTGATCGCTGCCCGGCTTGTCGCGGCGTGGCGGATCTTCGTTACCAGTTCCCGGAATACCGGGTGGTTCGTCCGTTTCGGACGGCCTCGGCGCCGGCTACCGGTCGTCCGGCAGGTGCCGCCAGTGCTCGGCCGCCTGCGTCATGTCGCGGCGCAGGTGCTCGAAGAACCGTCCGGTGTCGCGCAGCCGGTCGCCCGCGGGCGAGGCGCCGAAAACCTCGGCACCGCGCCACGCGTAGTCCGCCCACAGCGTCATCGACCGGACGCTGGCCAGCCACGCCTGGTACCAGACGTGCTCGTCGATGACGTACCGCTCGCGGCGGCCGTCGCGTTCGCGCCGGGCCAGTCCCCGCTCCGCGAGCCAGCGCACGGCCGTGGAGACCGACGCGGGGCTGACCCGCAGCCCGGCGACGAGTTCGGCGGCGGTGAGGCTGCCGGTGTCGCTGGTGAACAGGCGGACGAGGACCTTCGCCGCCATCGGCGGCACACCGGTCTGGACCATCATCGCGGCGAAGTCCTGCTCGAACCGCCGCGGCGCGCCGCCGCCCCGGGCCGCGGGCGGCTCCGGCAGCGGGGCCGGGCGGCGGCGGTGGGCACGCCAGGCGGTGGCCTGCTGGGCGCGGTCGGCGCGGTAGCCGTGGGCGCCGCCGTTGCGCGCGACCTCGCGGACGATCGTCGATCCGGGCCGCCCGAGCCTGCGGCCGATCTCGGCGTAGCTCAGCCCCATCGCCAGCCCGGCGGCGATGCGGCGGCGTTCGCCGAACGTCAGCCGGGCGCGGATCGGTGCATTCAGCTCCAAGCTCATTGCATCGATCATAGTCGGCCTACCTGGAAAATCCTTGCCGCCCGGTTGCTTCAGGTGCGAATCCGCTCCTAGCGTTCGCGACGTGCTGAAGCGACTGACGTACCCCGACGGACACCGCGGGTGGCTCGCGACGAGCCACGAGCTCGTCCGGCAGGTGCTGGCCGATCCCCGGTTCAGCGCCCGCTCCGACCTGCGGCACATGCCGGTGCCCGGCGCGCCCGGCAACCAGGCGCCCGCGCCACCCGGGATGTTCAACTCGATGGACCCGCCGGAGCACACGCGCTACCGCCGGCTGCTCGCCGGCCAGTTCACCGTCCGCCGCATGCGGCAGCTCGAACAGCGGGTGCGGGAGATCAGCGACGAGCACCTCGACGCGGTGGCGCGGCAGAGCGGCCCGGTGGACCTGGTGCGCACGTGGGCGCAGCCGATCCCCGCCCAGGTCATCTGCGAACTGCTCGGCGTGCCCTACGCCGACCGCGCCCGGTTCCACGGGCACGCGCTGGACCTGTTCCGCCTGGACCGGACGCCGGAGCAGACCGCGGCGGCGTACTCGGCGGTGCACGAGTTCGTGCGCGACCTGGTGGCGGCCAAGCGCGCCGCGCCTGCCGACGACCTGCTCAGCGGGCTCACCGCCAGCGACCTCACCGACGAGGAGCTGGTCAACATCGGTTTCGCGCTGCTGGGCGCCGGCCTGGACACCACGGCCAACATGCTCGCGCTCGGCGCGTTCACCGCGCTCACCCACCCCGGCGCGTCCGAGGTGCTGCGTGCCGAGCCGGACCGCGCGATCGAGGAGCTGCTGCGCTACCACAGCGTGATCCCGTTCACCGTGCGCGCCGCGCTGGAGGACGTCGAGCTGCACGGTGAGCGGATCACGGCCGGCGAGTGCGTCACCCTGTCGCTGCCCGAGGCCAACCGCGACCCCGCGCACTTCGCCGACC
The DNA here is from genome assembly GCF_003385215.1 of Amycolatopsis thermalba. GTDB lineage: Bacteria > Actinomycetota > Actinomycetes > Mycobacteriales > Pseudonocardiaceae > Amycolatopsis_E > Amycolatopsis_E thermalba. Next base: position 39,875 of record NZ_PQHW01000005.1, read on the forward strand.
CCGACGTGCTCGACCTGCTCCGCCACGCCGCCGGGCACGTCGCGTTCGGACACGGCGTGCACCAGTGCCTCGGCCAGCAGCTCGCGCGGGTGGAGTTGCGGGTCGCGCTGCCCGCGCTGCTCACCCGGTTCCCGGCGCTGCGGCTCGCGATCCCCGCCGCCGACGTGGTGATGCGCGCGGACAACCTGGTGCGCGGGGTGGTCGAACTACCCGTGGTCTGCGAGGACTGAGCGGTGACGGCTCACCGCGACGGGGGCGCCCCACCCGGCCCGCCACCGGCGGACGGCGTGGTCCGCGTGTCCACGCGCACCGCGAGGCTCACGGTGTAGCCGCTGCCGACGTCACCGGTCACCGTCGCCAGCTGGGACGCGCCGCCGTCGTCGCCGAAGACGTTGTCGCTGGACAGGCTCACTTTCTGCAGGTTGGCGACGGAATCCTCGTACCCGGGCTGCTGGTAGACGGCCTCGCACGCGTCCTGCGGCAGCGCGACCTGCGAGGTGGCGATCGCGTTCGAGGAGTCGGTGATGCTCGCCTGATCCGGGTAGACCTCGAAGTGGATGTGCGGCCACCGGCCGTCGTAGCAGGCCGGGAAGATGCTGGTGAACGTCACGCGCCCGGCGCCGTCGGCGATCTGCACGCCGCGCAGGAAGTTCTCGTTCTCGATGCCGTCGGAGTACATCGAGTACCCGCCTTCCCGGGTGCAGTGCCACACGTACACCGCCACCCCGGTGAACGCGGCGCCGCCGTTGGCCAGATCGGCGATCGTCAGCTCCAGGGTCATCGGCACGCCCTCGGCCGTGCCGCTGGACTCGCCGAAACTGGTACGGATGTCGCTGCGCACGATACCGCTCTGCGTCAGCACGTCCGGGCCGTTGGAGCCGTCGCCGGGGTAGGGGCCGGCGGTCTCGTCCGGGATCTCCCCGGCTGCCGACGCCGGGGATGACGCCGCGGACGACGTCGTGGTCGGCGAGGAGCCGGTGGACCCGGCGCCGCACGCCGTCAGCGCGACGCCGGCCGCGCCGATGCCGAGGAAGCGCAGCGCCCGGCGGCGGTCGAACAGGGTGCCGAGGTCGAAGCCCAGCCCCTGGTCCACGACCTCTTCGTGCGGACGGGGGAGCGGGCGGCCCTGGTAGGCGGGTTCGTCGTGTCGCATGGGCACCATCGTCGGGTCTCGTGCTGTGCGCCGGGTTTGCCTAGTCTGTGAGCCCGCCGTGCGTCGTGGGAACACCGGCGCTCAGATGAGCGGCCGCCAGTGCCCGCGTGCCCTCGATCGCCGGGCCGTTCGGGCAGCGCCACGGGAAAACCCCTGGGACTGATCACCGCACGGCCAGACTGGCCGGGCACGCCGCACGTCCCGGGGCCGGAACCCGAAAGGTGACACAAGCGTCGATGGTGTTTCGGTTCGGCTTCACGCTCGGCAGCGTGGAGGCCGTCGTCGCCGGGCGGGCGCTGGGCGTGGACGTCCGCGTGTTCCCGCTGCGGATCAGCCACACCACCGTGGACCCGCTGCGCTTCGCCCGGCTCGCGATCCGGGTGCACGACGACCTCGAGGGCCGCGGCCTGTCCACTCGCGGCGAACCATCCGCCGGGCGCCGGGCCAGGACCGGCTGGGGTTCTCCCTCTTCCCGGACGAGGACCTGGTGCCCCGCCGGGCCGGCGCGCTGCCCCCGGCCGGCCCCGCGCCCGGCGGCCCGCTGACGGTGTCCCGCCACGAGGACCGCCCGGACACCGAGGCCGGCCGGTACCTGGTCCAGACCACCACGGACGCGGCGGGCACCGCCACCGCGCGGTACGTGCCGGCCACGTTCGCCGGGGTGGCCGACGCCGTCCGGGACGTGATCGCGACCGTCTACTGAGGAGGGCACGGGATGACCGAGGACGCGCGCGAGGCCGACCAGGTGGTCGCGCTGAAGCGGCTCGCGTCGAACGGCGGGTTCGCCGTGGACGAGCGGACCGGCGAGAAGATGATCCGGGCGCTGCAGGGCATCGTCGACGCGCTGGAGGCCCGCTGGCCGGCGCTGCAACGGTTCGCCGGGTCGCCGCGGCTGAGCAGCACCGCCACCGCCCGGTGGGTGTCGGACGTGATGGTGCGGACCGCCGGCGACGACCGCGGCCTGCTCACCCGGCTCCAGCAGGCCAGGGCCGAGCTGCCCACCTACATCGAGGCGATCCGGCTCGCCCAGGAGAACTACCGGCCCGCCGACGGCGACACCGCGGCCACGCTGCACCGCTACCGCGCCTGACCAGGAAAGGGAAACCATGGCGGAGCTGTCCGGCGCCGGAGCCGGCATCCAGGACGTCACCGCGGACCCGGGCTCGCCCTGCTACATCGGCCCCATCGGCCACGACCACACCTCGGGCGACGAGATCCGCGCGCAGGTCACCCGCGAGGTCGACGACGAGGGCGTGGAGATCCGCGACCACGGCGGCGCGCCCAGCTCGGTGTGGGACAACGCCTCGCACGAGGACATGCTGCGCGTCATCAACGACAACGCCGACTCCGCCGCGGTCGCCGTCACCTCGCCGAAGTCGGCAAGTGGCTCGGCGCCACGGCCAAGGGTGCCACGCTCACCGGCCGCCAGCAGGAGATCCACTCCCAGGCGCTCAACGAGACCCAGATCACCGACCCGGTCGTCTACGCGCGGCAGGCGCAGCTCGACGAGCAGGCGCTGCGGCAGCAGGCCGCGCGGATCATGACCCAGTACGACGAGACTGTCGGCGCGGCCACCCTCACCCCGGCCTTCCCGGCGCCGCCCTCGCTCACCGGGCTCACCGCGCTGCAGTCAATGTTGCGGCCGGCCGCGGCGATCCCGGACACCGCGGTCGGTACGGCGAGCCTGCGGTCGGCCACCGATGCGGCGGGGGCGGGTGCCACCGCGGACCTCGGCGGGACTGGCGCTGTCCCGCCTGCCCGCGGTGCCGGAGCGGTCGACATGCCGGCGGTGTCCGATGTGGACTTTCCCGCGGGCGCCGCCGAGTACCGGGCGAGCGTGCCGGACCTGCCGGACACCACGGTCGCGTCCTCGGCGGTGGATCCGGCCGCCCGGGTGTCGGCCATCGGGTACTCGGGCGGGGTCAACGGTGACAGCATCGCCAGCCGTCTCGGTGGTGTCCCACCGGCCGGGAACCCGTTGCGCGGGCTGGATTCCCTCGGTGGCACCCCTCCCGGTGGCACCGGCGCCAAGGGCAGTGGCGGTGCGGCCGCGCTCAAGGGGCTCGGTGGCGGCGCAGGTGCTGGGGGGTCGGCGGAGCGGGCACGAGCGCCGGCCGTCTCGGCGCGGGGCGCGGGTCCGGCGCAGTGGCGATGGCCGGTGAGGAAGCCGCGGCGGCCCGCGGCACGGTGGGCGCCGCGGGCGCGGCCGGCCGCCCGGGCACTCCGGCCGCGGGCGGCATGGCCCCGCACGGCGCGAAGGGCAACGGCGACGACTGGACGAAGAACAAGGACGAGCAGGAGGAGCGGTCACCGGCCGCGCTCGGCCACCGCGGGCGCGGCCGTGGCCGGGCGCAGCCGCACCGCGCGCACGGCGGCGCCGCCGAGCAGCAGGAACACCGCGACCAGCAGGTACACCGCCCCGGGCGTCCAGGACGCGTCGAGCAGCCACCCCGCGACGACCGGCGACAGGATCGCGCCCATCCGGCCGATCCCGATGCCCCAGCCCACCCCGGTGGCGCGCACCGGCGCCGGGTAGATCGACGGGGTCAGCGCGTACAGCCCGGCCATGCACCCGTTGACGAACAGCCCGATCAGCAGGCCCACCCCGAACGCGAGCGCGAGGGTGCCGGTAGCCGGGACGAAGACGCTGAGCAGGACCGCGGTGACCACCGCGTAGCCGGTGAGGACGTGCTTGAGCGGGAACCGGGACGCCAGCAGCCCGAGCAGTGCGGTGCCGAAGATGCCGCCGAGGTTGAGCAGCACCCCGCCGGTGATGCCCTGCGTCGCGGACAGGCCCGCGTCGACCAGCAGTTTCGGTGTCCAGCTCGTCACGAAGTAGAACCCGAACATCACCAGGAAGAAGCTGAGCCAGCTGAGCAGCGTGTTGCGGCGCAGGGCCGGCGACAGCAGCTGCGCCACGCCCGCCGACGGGCGGACCGGCGCGGGCGCGTCGGGCAGGGTGTCCAGCGGCGGCTGCTTCATCGACGCCAGCAGCTTGTTCAGCCGCGCCAGCGCGCCGGGGGAGCGGCGGACGAGCAGGAAGTCCAGCGACTCCGGCAACCGCCACAGCACCGCCCCGATCAGCAGCGCGGTCGCGACCGCGCCGAACAGGAACACCGCCCGCCAGCCCGCCGTGCCCTGCAGGACGGCCGCGACGATCCCGCCCAGCGTGGCGCCCACCGCGTACCCGGTCGAGTTCAGGCTCACCGCCAGCCCGCGCCAGCGCGCGTTGGCGTACTCGGCGGCGATCACGTTGCTGGCGGCGAGGATGCCGCCGATGCCGATGCCGGTCAGCACCCGGGTCAGGCCGAGCTGCACCGCGCTCTGGCTCGCCGCGGACAGGAACATCCCGCCCGAGGACAGGGCGAGGCAGCCGAGGATCAGCGCGCGGCGGCCGAACCGGTCGGCGAGCTGGGCGGTGAACAGCGAGCCCGCCGCCATCCCGGCCAGCCCGGCGGACAGCAGCAGCCCGAGCGCGGCCGAGGACAGCTGCCACTCCCGGGACACGCCGCTCGCGGTGAACGACATGACGAGCACGTCGAAACCGTCGAGAACGTTGAGGAGAACGCAGATTCCGATGGCGGACCACTGGAACGACGACATGGGGCTCGCGTCGAGACGAGCCCGGATCATCTGATCACTCATGCTGGGCCTCACTGCCGGTCGAGTGCGGATTGTCAGCGTGGAGCTTGCGAATCCGGGCACTACGGGCACAACGGCGATCTCATTGAATGAGAACCCGCTGGACCGGCGGAGGCCGTGGTGGATCTCGAACCGGACGCCCCGGCGCCGGCCGTCACCGGGATCAGCAGGCACGGAGCTCACGCAGCGCGCGTCGCCCACGCTGGGGCCGTGGGAGCCGGCGCGACGGCAGGCTGATGCACAACTGGTTCGAGCGGGCGTCCGGGGGCCTGCACCAGCGGCTGACGGCCTGACGCACGCGGGTGCCCCGGAGCCCCGGGGCACCCGCCGCGGTGGTCAGCCCGGGAGCAGCTCGCTCAGCTCCTCGGCCGGGTGGTGCGGCGTGGCCGCCGCGTCCGCGGGCGCCGGCGCGACGGCAGGCTGGCCCACAACTGGGTCGAGCGGGCGTCCGGGGAGCTGCACCAGCGGCTGACGGCCTGACGAACGCGGGTGCCCCGAGCCCCGGGGGCACCCGCCGCGGCGGTCAGCCCGGGAGCAGCTCGCTCAGCTCTTCGGCCGGGTGGTTCGGCGTGGCGGCCGCCGGGTCCGCGGGCGCCTCGACGGTGCGCGGCGCGGGGTTGCGGTTGATCAGCAGGCGGAACACGTCGGGCCGGGAGTAGTGGCCCACCGGGTCCGCGGCGGACTTCGCGATCGCGATCAGCGCGGGGTCGAGATCGGCGTACAGGATGCCCTCCTCGGTCTCCGCGAGCGGCTCGGCCAGCGGCGTGCCCTCGGGGCCGAAGATCCGCGCGAAACCGCCGCCGCGCCGCAGTAGTTGCCGCTTGGCTTCGGTGTCGCAGAAGACTTCGTGCGCGGCCTCGCCGATCACCGAACACGCGGCGAGCACGAACGCCTGGCCCTCGACCGCGTACACCAGGCTGGCGGCGGTGTTGACCTCCGGGCCGAGGGCGGTCGCGGCGCCGCGGTAGACCGAAAAGCTCGGCCACGACGCGACGTGGATCTCCTCGCCCAGGCTGTACATCGTGTACTTGGTGAGCGGCTGGAAGTGCTCCCAGCAGTTCAGCCCGCCGAGCCGGCCCAGCGGGGTGTCGTGCACCTGCAGGTCGCTGCCGTCGCCCTCGCCGTACACCGAGCGCTCCACGTGCGTCGGCTTGAGCTTGCGGCGCACCGAGATCAGCTCCCCGGTGCCGGAGATGAAGGCCTGCGCCATGTAGAGGCTGCCACCGTCGCGTTCGCTGAAGCCGAGCACCACGTGCACGCCGTTGTCGGCGGCGGCCCGGCGGATCCGGCGCATCTCGTCGCCGTCGCGGGTCATCGAGCCGGCGGCGTAACGGGGCACGAACGCCATGCCCGCGGCGGGGGAGTCGAGCCAGATCCACCACGGGTAGCCGGGCACGAACGTCTCGCCGAACGCCACCAGCTTCGCCCCGCCGCGCGCGGCCTCGCCGATCAACGCGATCGTCTTCTCGACGCTGCCGGCCAGGTCCAGCCACACCGGCTCCGCCTGCACCGCCGCGACCCGCACCGTGCTCTCCATGACGCTCCTCCGCTCCGGGTTGGTGGAGGGCATTCTGCGGCGGCCGGGCGCCGGGGGAACCGACCGCGTGTGCCGGGGTCACTGACCGCGTGTGCCACCCGGGGTCGTGCCGAACTCGGCGCGGAAGGCGCGGTGGAACCCGGACTCGCTGTCGAAGCCGCAGCGCGCGGCGACGGTGGCGACCGGCCGGTCCGGGTGTTCGAGCAGCAGCGCGCGGGCGTGATCGAGCCGGATCCGGCGAATCTCGGCGGCCACGCTGTCCGGCGCGAAGACCCGGTACAGGGTGCGGCGGGAGACGCGGCAGGCCCGCGCGACCCGGTCCACGTCCAGGCGGGGGTCGGCCAGGTTGCGGCGGATGAACGCGACGGCCCGTTCCCGGACGAGGGCGCGCGCCGGATCGGGCCCGGGCTCGGTGCGGGCCGCGAACGAGGCCGCCGCGGACAGCAGGCCGAGGGCGTGCGGCAGGAGCGGGGCGGAGGTGTGCGGGCTGTCCTTGGCGGCGCCGGCCAGTGAGGTGAAGAAGGCGGGAACCACCTGGCCCGGCCCGGGGCCGAGCGCGCGGGCGGTGAGCGCGCGGGTGTCGCGCAGGGCCAGTTCGTGTTTGGGCACCTGGACGACCAGCTGCCGGAAGTCGTCGTCGAAGCGCAGGGTGTAGGGGCGGGTGCTGTCGTAGAAGGCCATGTCGCCGCTGGTCAGTTCCGCGACGCGGCCGTCCTGCTCGACGCGCCCGCGGCCGCGGAGCTGGATGCTGGCGAGCAGGTACTCGTCGGCGCCGCGGGCGATCAGGCTGCGGGTGCGGCGGACCACCTGCCCGCGGGCGACCACAGTGGACAGTTCGAGCGTGCCGACGGGCACGTGCTCGATCCGCCCGGCGAACGCGCCACCGGCCACCGGAGCGGCGCTCAGCTGGACGAACGTCTCGCAGATCATCTCCCGCCAGTAGGCGAACGCCTCCGCCGCGGGCACCTGCGCGGTGCTCAGCTCCACCCGGGACTGCCGGTCCATCCCGGGATTGTCGCCCCGCGCGGGCCGTCTGTCGAGCCCGGCGCGCTTGACGCGAATTAGAACCTGTTCTACCTTCGCCAGGTCGGCGTCTGTAGAGGTGAAGGTGGGCAATGATGCGAACCCGTGCGGCCGCGCTGCTCGAACAGCCGGGCAAGTGGCAGATCGTGGACATCGACCTGGACGAGCCGAAGGAGCACGAGGTCCGGGTCCGTTTCGTGGCGGCCGGGCTGTGCCACTCCGACGACCACGCGACCACCGGCGACATGCCGACCCCGCATCTGCCCCTGATCGGCGGGCACGAGGGCGCGGGTGTGGTCGAGGCGGTCGGCCCCGGGGTGCGCAACCTCGCCGTCGGCGACCACGTCGTCGCGCAGTTCGTGCCCTCCTGCGGGCGCTGCGAGGCCTGCTCGTCCGGCCGCGGCAACCTCTGCGACCTCGGCATGTACGCGCTGAGCGGCTGCATGGCCGACGGCACCTACCGGGCGCACCTGGACGGCGCGGACGTCGCCCAGATGACCATGGTCGGCACGTTCGCCCAGCACGCGATCGTCCCGGAGTTCTCCCTGACGAAGATCGACCCGGAGATCCCGTTCCACGTCGCCGCCCTGCTGTCCTGCGGCGTGCCCACCGGCTGGGGCTCCGCCGAGTACGGCGCGGAGGTCTCCGCCGGTGACACCGTGATCGTGATGGGGGTCGGCGGTGTCGGCATGAACGCGGTGCAGGGTGCCCGCGCCCGGGGAGCCGCGCACGTGCTCGCGGTCGATCCGGTCGCGTTCAAACGCGACAAGGCGCTGGAGTTCGGTGCGACGAAGGCGTTCGCCGGCATCGACGAGGCCGCCGACTTCGCGCGGTCGGTCACCAACGGGCAGGGCGCGCACTCGGCCATCGTCACCGTCGGCGTCACCACCGGCGACCACGTGGCCCAGGCGGTCAACGCGATCGGCAAGTTCGGCACCGTCGTGGTCACCGGCATCGGCGACGTCAAGGACGAGGGCCTGCCGATCAACCTGTGGGCGCTGTCGATGATGCAGAAGCGCATCCAGGGCGTCATCTTCGGCATGGGCACGCCGGCCTTCGAGATCACCCGGCTGGCCCGGATGTACCAGGCGGGCACGCTCAAGCTCGACGAGCTGATCACCACCACGTACCGCCTGGACGAGGTGAACCAGGCCTACGCCGACATGCACGCCGGGCGCAACATCCGCGGCGTCATCCTGCACGAGAGCTGATCAGCCCTTCGGCGGGCGCAGGCACGCGGCGGCCGCGACGCCGGCGGTGACGATGCCCGCCAGGGCCAGCAGGCTGAACCACATCCCGTCGGCGAACGCGGCCCGGGCGGCGTCGGCGATCGGCCGGCCCGCCGGGCCGGACTGTCCGGCCACCGCCAGCGCCCCGGCGAGCGAACCGTCCGCGGCCTCCCGCGCCGCCGCGGGCAGGGCCTCGGTCGCCGGGCGCACCGCCGGGGTGTAGGTCGCCGACAGCACGCTCCCGGCGAGCGCGATCCCCAGCGCCGCCCCGATTTCCCGCGTCGCGTCGTTGACCGCCGAGGCCACGCCGTACTTGTCCGGCGGGACGTTGTCCAGGATCGCGCTGGTGGCCGCGGGCGCGGTCAGCCCGAGCCCGCCGCCCAGCACGCACACCGCGACCGCCAGTTCCGGGTAGGAGCTGTCCGGCCCGAGCCGTCCCAGCAGCAGCACGCCGGCGACCACGACGAGCAGCCCGAGGCACGTCAGCGGGCCGAGCCCGAGCCGCCGCGCGATGGCGGCCGAGGCCATCGACAGCGGCAGCAGCGACACCGCGATCGGCCACAGCACCAGGCCCGACTCCAGCGGCCCGTACCCCTGCACCAGCTGCAGGTACTGCGCCAGCACGTACAGCGCGCCGAACGCGGCGGTGAACTGCACGGTCACCGACACCGACCCGGTCGCGAAGGCCCGGTTGCCGAACAACCGCACGTCCAGCAGCGGAGCCGCGTGCCGCGCCTCGACCCACGCGAAGACGCCGGTGAGCACCACCCCGGCGGCCAGCGCCACGATGACCTCGGCGTCGGCCCAGCCCACCTCCGCCGCCCGCAGGATGCCGAACACCAGCGCCCCGATGGACACCGCGCCGAGCACCGCGCCGGCCGTGTCGAACCGGTGGGGCACCCGCTCGCGCGAGGTCGGCACCGTGACGCAGGCCAGCGCCAGCAGCAGGGACAGCGCGGCCGGGCCGAGGAACACCGAATGCCACGAGAAGTGCTCCAGCAGCAGCCCGGCGACGATCAGCCCGCCGAGACCGCCCAGCCCCGCCACGGCCGCCCAGATGCCGATCGCGTGGCCGCGCCGCTCCGGCGGGAAGCTCGCGTTGATGATCGACAGCGTGGCCGGCATGATCATCGCCGCGCCCAGCCCGGTCAGCGCCCGCGCGGTGATCAGCCAGGCCGGCGATTCGGCGAGCAGGGGAGCGGCACAACTGAGTGCGAACACCACCAGCCCGATGACCAGCACGCCCCGGCGGCCGTGGCGGTCGCCCAGCGCGCCCATCGGCAGCACCAGCGCGGCCAGCACCAGCGTGTAGACGTCCACGATCCAGGTCTGCTGCGCCTGCGTGACCCCGGTGTCGGCGGCCAGCGCGGGCAGGGCGGTGTTGACGATCGTGACCATGGCGATCACCAGGCCGACCGCCGAGCACATCACGGCCACGGTCCAGGCCCGGCGCGCGGCGGACGACGACGAGACCTCGGACCGTGCGACGACGCGCATGCCACCTCGCTCGGCAGGAAACGAAACTGTCGGTATCGTAGCAGTACTGGCAGTTCTGAAACCAGGTCTGGGAGGATCCGGGCGTGACGACGCAGCAGGTGCCGGGCCGGCGTGATCCGCGGCTGGACCGGTCGCGGTCGGCGATCCTGTCCGCGGCCGTCGCCCTGCTGGCCGAGGGCGGCGTCCGCGCGGTGACGATCGAGGCGGTCACCTCGCGCAGCGGCGTCGCGCGATCCACGCTGTACCGGCACTTCCCGAACAACACCGAACTCCTGGCGGCGGCCTTCCAGGAGCTGCTGCCGCCGCTGGACGCGCCCGCCGAGGGCACTCCGCGCGACCGGTTGCTCCGATTGGTGCTGGCTCAGGCCGCGCAGATCGAAGGGGCGCCGGCGATGGCGGCACTGGTCTGGATGGCGGCGATCGGCCTCGGTGGCCCGCCCGACGAGGGGGAACGCGGCCGGCTCGCCGCGCTGCGCGACCACGTCGTGGACACCTACCGCCGCCCGTTCGACGTCGTCCTCGCCGACTGCCTGCCCGGTGACCCCGACGTCGACTTCGCGGCCGCCCGGCTCGTCGGCCCGCTGCTGTTCAACGCCCTGATCCTCCGGCGGCCCAGCGACGAAGCCTTCTGCGCGCGCCTGGTGGACGACTTCCTCGCTCGTCCGTGATCAGCGGAGCTGCTACTCTTAAATCACTCAGTTGATTTAAGAGGGGGCTCCGCATGGATTTCGACCCGGCCGCGCTGCGCGCCAAGTACCGCGCCGAACGCGACCGCCGCATCCGGCCCGACGGCGCCGCCCAGTACCGCAGCACCGAGGGCGCCTTCGGGTACTACGCCGACGATCCCTACGCCGACCCCGGATTCACCCGCGAGCCGCTGCACGACACGGTCGAGGCGGTGGTGATCGGCGGCGGCTTCGGCGGCCTGCTCGCCGGTGCCCGGCTGCGCGAGGCCGGGGTGGAGAGCATCCGGGTCGTCGAGAAGGCCGGCGACTTCGGCGGCACGTGGTACTGGAACCGCTATCCGGGCATCCACTGCGACATCGAGTCCTACGTCTACCTCCCGCTGCTGGACGAGCTGGGGTACGTGCCGGAATGGCGGTACGCCCCGGGCGCGGAGATCCTCCGGCACGCGCAGGCGATCGGACGGCACTACGACCTCTACCGCGACGCGTGCTTCCAGACCGGCGTCACGGAGCTGCGGTGGGACGATCCGGAGTGGATCGTGGCCACCGACCGCGGCGACCGGATCCGCGCCCGCTACGTGGTGGTGTCGGGCGGCACCCTGGACCGGCCGAAGCTGCCCGGCATCCCCGGGATCGAGACGTTCACCGGCCACACCTTCCACACCAGCCGGTGGGACTACGGCTACACCGGCGGCGACGCGGACGGCGGCCTGACCGGGCTGGCGGCCAAGCGGGTCGCGCTGATCGGCACGGGCGCGACCGCTCTGCAGGTCGTGCCGCACCTCGGCCGCGACGCCGCACACCTCTACGTCTTCCAGCGCACGCCGTCCTCAGTGGACGTCCGCGCCAACCGGCGGACCGACCCGGAGTGGGCCGCGTCCCTGGAGCCGGGCTGGGCGGCACGCCGCCGGGAGAACTTCCTCCGCGTGATCACCGGATATCCGGTGGCGGAGGACCTGGTGGCCGACTCGTGGACCAGCAGCGCCGGGCTGCTGGGCAACCTCACCCCCACCGCGATGCGCGCGATGACCCCCGAGGAAGAGGAGCTCGCCGACTTCCGCAAGATGACCGAGCTGCGCGCCCGTGTGGACGCGATCGTCGAGGACCCGGCCACGGCCGAAAAGCTCAAGCCCTGGTACCGCTACGCGTGCAAGCGGCCCGGGTTCAGCGACGAGTACCTGCAGACCTTCAACCGTCCCAACGTGACCCTCGTGGACACCGCCGACTTCGGCGGAGTGGAGCGGATCACCGGCAGCGCGCTGGTCGTCGGCGGCGAAGAGTACGAAGTGGACTGCATCATCTTCGCCACCGGGTTCGAGGTCGGCAAATCCGACGTCCTGACCGGGCGGCTGCCGGTCTTCGGCCGGGACGGCCGGTCGCTGCTGGGCAGCTGGCGCACCGGGCCGCGCACGCTGCACGGCTTCTACAGCCACGGGTTTCCGAACCTGTTCCACCTCGGCCCGCTGCACAACGCCAGCTCGGTCAACTTCGTGCACGTCCTCGACGAGCAGGCCACGCACGTCGGCGCGGTGGTCGCCGAGGCCCGCAAGCGCGGCGTGCCGGTCGAACCCACCGCGGCGGCCGAGGAGGCGTGGCTGCGCACGATCGAGCGGACCGCGCCGGACCTGGAGCGGTTCCTCGCCGACTGCACACCCGGTTACTACAACAACGAGGGCAAGCCGCGGAAACGGCAGTCCTTCGGTGAGGGGCCGGTCGCGTTCCACGAGCTGCTGCGCGCGTGGCGCCAGGGGCCGGGCATCGAAGAGGTCCTCGGTGGGTAGCCGGATCGTCCCGCCCGCCCCGATGCGCGGCTCGAACGGGGTCGCGTTCGGGCCGGACGGCCGGCTGTACGTCGCGCAGTTCCTCGGTGGACTGATCAGCGCGGTGGACCTCGCCTCGGGGGAGACCGAGGTGGTGGTGGGCCCCGGCAGCCCGGTGCGCTCGCCGGACGACCTCGCGTTCGGCGCCGACGGGTCGATGTACGTCACCGACCTGGTGCCGGGCCGGGTGTGGCGGCGCGCGCCGGACGGGCGGTACACGCTCGTGTCGGACGACGTGGCGCTGCCCAACGGCATCGCGTGCGCCGGGAACCGGTTGTTCGTCAACGAGATGCGGATGGGCGGCCGGGTGCTGGAGCTGTTCCCCGGCGGCGGGGAGCCGGTGGTGCTCGCGGACGGCCTGGCGATGGGCAACGCGATGCAGCTCGGACCGGACGGGTTCCTGTACTACCCGCACATGGCCACCGGCGAGGTGTTCCGCGTCTCGCCGGACGGCGGGCCGCCGGAGCTGGTGGACTCCGGCGTGCACGAGCCGGTCGCGGTGCGGTTCGACCGGGGCGGGACCCTGCTGGTGCTGTCGCGGGGCGCGGCCGGGATCGTGACGCGCATCCGCGAGGACGGGCGGTCCATTGTGGAAACGGGGATCGCGGGGCTGGACAACGCCGCGTTCGACGACGAGAACCGGATGTTCGTGTCCAGCTTCGCCGGCGGCGGAATCGCCGAGGTGCACCCGGACGGCCGCACCCGCCAGATCGTGCCGCCCGGGCTGGCCGGCCCGTTCGGGGTGGCCGTGGATTCGGGCGGCACGGTGTTCACGGGCGACCACTACCGCGTCACGAGCGTGGCCGCGACCGGCGTGACGATGCGGGAGCTGCTGGTGTTCAGCCACGGCATCGTCGCGGACGGGTCACTGCTGCACGTGACGTCGCAGTACGGCGACGTGCGCACCTACGACCCGGCGCTGCGCACGGCGCGGACGCGGGCGGCGGGGCTCGCGCAGCCGATGGGCCTCGCGGTGGCGGACGGAATGCTCGTGGTGGCCGAATCCGCGGCGGGCCGCGTGGTGGCGATCGACGCGGACGACGAGCTGAGCGTGCTCGCCGAGGGCCTGGCACGCCCGGTGGACGTCGCGACGGCCGGCGGCGTGTGGTACGCCAGCGACGAGACGCGGGGCACGGTGGTGCGGCTGCCGGACGCGGTGCCGGTGGCGGAGGGACTCGACGCGCCCCAGGGGATCGCGGTGCGGGATCAGGAGCTGTTCGTGGTCGAGGCCGGCGCGCGACGGCTGACGGCCGTCGGTCTGGGCACGGGGGAGACCCGGGTGGCGGTGGCGGACCTGGCGGTCCTGCCTCCGGCGGGGGAGCCGTTGTTCGCGCACGGGATGCCGGGACTGCCGGGGCGCTTCGCGGGCGTCGCGGTCGCTCCCGATGGCGCGTTGTACGTGGCGGCCAACGGTGAGGGCACCGTCGTGCGGGTGCCGCCCGGTGGGTAGGTTGGGCCCGTGGGGACAGCGGAGGACGAGCCGGACTGGAGCAGGTGGCAGCGGCCCGGGCCGACCGCCCGCCAGCGGCGCCACGACGTCCTGCTGGCCCTGCTGGTCCTGCTGACCTCGGCGGGCATGCTCGTGCTGGTCAACAGCATGGGCGCCTACGTGTTCGAGTCCGCGCCCGCCCTGACCGAACAGCTGCTGTGGACCACGGCGCTCACCCTGCCCCTGGCGCTGCGCCGCCGGTTCCCGCTGGTCGTCCTCGCCGTGGTGGGTGTGGTGTTCATCGCCGCGCAGGTGCGCCGGATCGGCGACGGGTTCATGCCCTCGGTCGCGTTGTTCCTGGCGATCTACAGCGCGGGCGCGTGGTCGCGCAACCGCCGGTGGGCCCGATGGACGCGCATCGGCGTGATCGTCGCGATGTTCACCTGGCTCGCCGTGGGGCTGATCTGGTTCCTCGTCGAGCCCGCGCCGTTCCCCGACGCGCGCGGGCCGCTGGACCCGGTGCTGGCGACCGTGCTCTACCAGGTCGTGTTCAACCTGATGTTCTTCCTGGCGGCCTACTTCTTCGGCGACCTGGCGTGGCGGTCGGCGCGCGGCCGGGCCGAGCTGACCCGCCGCGCGGACCAGCTGCGGGCCTCCCAGGAGGAGAACGCCCGCGGCGCCATCGTCGCCGAACGCATCCGCATCGCCCGCGACCTGCACGACGTCGTGGCCCACCACGTGTCCGTCATGGGCATCCAGGCCTCCGCCGCCCGCCGGGTCCTCGGCACCGACCGGGAGCTGGCCGCCTCGGCCCTGCACACCGTCGAGGAGACCGCGCGCACCGCGATCAGCGAGCTGCGCGGGCTGCTCGGCGTGCTGCGCGCCGATCCCCAGGGCGAACCGGACCCCGCCGCGGACCACGAGGCCTCGCCGGGGCTGGCGGAGCTGCCGCGGCTGGCTGCCGCCACCAGGGCGGCCGGGATCGAGGTGCGCTACGGCGAATACGGGCAGCCGCGCCCGGTCCCGGAGAGCGTCGCGCTCACGGCGTACCGGGTCGTGCAGGAGGCACTGACCAATGTGGTCAAACACGCCCGCGCCCGCAGCGCCGAGGTGCGGGTGCGGTTCCTCGACGCCAGCCTGGAGATCGAGGTCACCGACGACGGGCGGGGCCGCGATGTCACGTCCGAAGGCGGGTTCGGCCTGCTCGGCATGCGGGAGCGGACCGCCGTGCACGGCGGCGAGTTCGAGGCCGGCCCGCGCCGCGACGGCGGGTTCCTGGTCCGCGCGAGCCTGCCCATCCCGGCCGCCGACCGTGAGGAGCTGACGCGACCGTGACCGACACGCTGCGGGTGGTGCTCGCCGACGACCAGGACCTGGTGCGGGCCGGCTTCCGGGTCATCCTCGGGACGGAGCCCGGCATCGAGGTCGTGGGCGAGGCGCGCGACGGCGCCGAGGCCGTCGCGGTCGTCGCGCGCACCGGCCCCGACGTGGTCCTGATGGACGTGCAGATGCCCGGCCTCGACGGGCTGGAAGCCACCCGCCGCATCCTCGGCGACCGGCCCGCCGACGCGGGCGTCAAGGTGGTCATCCTGACCACGTTCGACCGCGAGGACTACCTGTTCGAGGCGCTGCGCGCGGGAGCGAGCGGGTTCCTGCTCAAGAACGCCTCCCCGGAGGACCTCATCGAATCGGTCCGCGTGGTCGCCCGGGGCGACGCCCTGCTCTCCCCGGCCGTGACCCGGCGGGTGATCAGCCGGTTCACCACGCCCGCGCCGGCGACCGGGCACCGCCCGCCCGAGCTGACCGATCGCGAGTTCGAGGTCCTGGTGCTGATGGCGCGCGGCGCGAGCAACGGCGAGATCGCCGCCGAACTGGTCCTCGGCGAGACCACCGTCAAGACGCACGTGTCGCGGATCCTGCGCAAGCTCGGCCTGCGCGACCGCACGTCCGCGGTGGTGTTCGCCTACGAGCACGGCATCGTCGCGCCCGGCACCGCCTGAGCCGGGTCCTCCGCCAGGAGGACCCGCGAATTCGGCCGCCGGCCGGACGACCGGGACGCCGCGCTCGCCTAGCGTTTCCGGACATGTTGACCGTGACGTCCCTATCCCGGAGCTTCGGCGGGCACCGCGTCCTCGACGACGTGTCCTTCGAGGTCCGCCCCGGGCGCATGACCGGCTTCCTCGGCGCGAACGGCTCGGGCAAGACCACGACCATGCGCATCGTGCTGGGGGTGCTGGCCGCGCACGGCGGCACCGTCACCTGGTGCGGCAGCCCGATGACCGCCGCGCAGCGCCGGCGGTTCGGGTACATGCCCGAGGAACGCGGGCTCTACCCGAAGATGAAGGTCGCCGAGCAGATCGCCTGGCTCGGCCGCATGCACGGGCTCGGCGACACCGCGGCCCGCAACGCCACCGCCAAGCTGCTGGAGCAGCTGGAACTGGCCGACCGGGCCGGCGACCGGCTCGAGGAGCTGTCGCTGGGCAACCAGCAGCGGGCCCAGGTCGCGGCCGCCCTCGTGCACGAGCCGGACATGCTGATCCTGGACGAGCCGTTCTCCGGGCTGGACCCGCTCGCCGTCGACATCGTGCTGGGCGTGCTGCGGGAGCGGGCCGCCGCCGGGGTGCCGGTGTTGTTCTCCAGCCACCAGCTCGCGCTCGTCGAGCGCCTGTGCGACGACGTGGTGATCATCTCCGGCGGGGCGATCAAGGCGAGCGGAACCCGCGACGAGCTGTACGCCCGGTACGGGACGGCGCGGTTCGAACTCGTCGTCGCCGGGGACGCCGGATGGGTGCGCGACGAGCCGGGCATCGACGTCGTCGAGGTCGACGGCCCGCGGGCGGTGTTCGACCTGACCGACGACGCCGGTGGGGAGCAGCGGGTGCTCGCCTCGGCGTTGCGGCGCGGGGAAGTGCGCGGTTTCGTGCCGGTCGTGCCCTCGCTCGAGGAGATCTTCAAGGAGGCCGTGTGATGACGTCCGTGACCGACCGCGCCTCGTTCTGGGTGCAGACCCGGCTGGTTGCCGAGCGCGAGATCGCCACCTTCCTGCGGTCCAAGGGGTTCTGGATCGGGCTCGTCGTGACCGTGGCCGGGCTGTTCGCGGCGGCCGTGCTGCCGTCGGTGTTCGCGGGCGGCCCGCCGTCCGTGGCGGCCGTGGGACCGGCCGCGGTGCAGTCGGCGTCCGGTGCCGGCCTGGACGTCCGCGAGGTCGCCGACGTCGCCGCCGCCCGCGACCTGGTGCGCACCGGGGACGTCGATGCCGCGATCCTGACCGACGCCGGCGGGATTCGCGTGCTCGGGCTGTCCAGTCCGCCGAACGACGTGGTGCAGGCGCTGAGCGCCGCGCCACCGGTGGAGCTGCTCGAACCCGGTGCCGTGGGGCAGGGCGCGCAGCAGCTCGTGATCCTGGTGTTCGCGCTGGTGTTCCTCATGATCGGCCTGGGCGGCATGGCGATCGCGCAGAGCACGGTCACCGAGAAGCAGACGCGGATCGTGGAGATCCTCGTGGTGACCGCGCCGGTGCGGGCGCTGCTGGCCGGGAAGGTCCTGGGGCACACCGCGCTCGCGGTGGGACAGCTCGTGGTGCTCGCCGTCGCCGCGCCGGCCGCGATGTCGCTGGGCGGTCAGACGGCGCTGCTCGGGGTCGTCGCGCCCGCGCTGGGCTGGTTCGTGCCGTTCGTGTGCGTGGGTTTCGTGTTGCTGGCGGGGATGTGGGCGGTCGCCGGGGCGGTGGTGAGCAGGCAGGAGGACCTCGGATCCAGCATCGGCCTGGTCATGCTGCTGGTCATGGGGCCCTACTTCATGGTGATGGTGTTCTCGGACAACGCCGCGGTGATGGCGGTCCTGTCCTACGTGCCGTTCTCGGCCGCCGTCGCGATGCCGGTCCGCATGTTCACCGGCGACGCGCACACCTGGCAGGCGCTGCTCTCCCTGGGGGTGCTGTGCGCGTCGGTGGTGCTGGTGGTGCTGCTGGCCGCCCGCCTGTACTCGGGCGCGCTGCTGCAGATGGGCGGCAAGGTGGCGCTGCGCCGGGCGTGGCGCAGCGCCACCTGACTCACTTCGACTGCGGCAGCGTGACCCTGCCCCGGCGGGCGCGGGGCGCCGACGGCGGCGGCACGACCGGGCCGATGTCGCCGTCGGGCGCCTCGTCCAGGTCGACGATCACCGGGGCGTGGTCGCTGGGACCGGTGCCCTTGCGCGCGTGGCGGTCCACCCACGCCGCCGCGACGCGCCCGGCGACCGGGGCCGAGGCCAGCACCAGGTCGATGCGCATGCCGAGGTCCTGGTGGAACATCCCGGCGCGGTAGTCCCAGTAGGTGAAGACCCGCTCGGAGGGCCAGCGGTCGCGGACGACGTCCCGCAGGCCGAGATCGGTCAGCGCGGCCAGCGCGGCGCGCTCGGGCTGCGTGACGTGCGTGTGGCCCTCGTAGGCGGCGGGGTCGAACACGTCGGCGTCGGTGGGGGCGATGTTCATGTCGCCGCAGAGCATGGTGGCGTCCGGGCCGCCCGCGGCGACGTCGCGCAGCGCGGCGAGCCAGGCCAGCTTGTACCGGTAGTGGTCGGAGCCCGGGGTGCGGCCGTTGGGCACGTACAGCGAGTGGATCCGCACGCCGCCGCAGGTCGCGGCCACCGCGCGGGCCTCCGGGTGCGGGAAGCCCGGCGCGCCCGCCACGCCGGTGACGACGTCCGCCAGACCGACCTTGGACAGGATCGCCACACCGTTCCAGCGCGGTTCACCGGCCAGGGCGGTCTCGTAGCCGCGGGCGGCGAGCTCATCGCCGAGCAGGTCGCGGAAGGCGTCGTCGGACAGCTTCGTCTCCTGCAGGCACACCACGTCCGGCTGCCGCTGGTCCAGCCACGGCAGCAGCCTCGGCACCCGCTGCTTCACGGAGTTCACGTTCCAGGTCGCCACACGCACGGTGTCCACGCTAGTGCGGATCGGCCCGCGCCGCGTCCCGCAAGAGAGGAGGCGTCAGACGATTCCCGGCCGGGGCGGCCCGAGGCGGCCGCCCCGGTTCAGCCGTCCACGAGCAGGCCGCGCAGGGGGCCCTGCAGCCGTTCCGCGCGGCGGGACACCCCGGGGAGCAGCACGAGCCGGTGCGTGCGCGGTTCGCCACGGCGTTCCCGCTCGGCCTGGTCCTCGGCGATCGGGCGCCACAGGGTGTCGACGACGTGCGCCGGGTCGGTGTCCAGCTCCGGCGCGGGGCGTCTCAGGTGCTCGGCCCACAGGCGCAGGCGCGTGGCCCGGATCAGGTCGCGGTCGTCGGTCGCGACGTTGACCTCGGTGTCGTTGAACAGGGAGTGCTCGTTGAGGTTGGCCGAGCCGATCGTCATCCACTCGTCGTCGACGATGCCCAGTTTGGCGTGCACGTACACCGGCGCGGCGGAGTCGCCGTCGTGGCTGCTGATCGTGGTGGCCAGCAGGCGGCGGTTGCCGTCGTCGGCGTCCAGCAGCCGGCCGAGCTGGCCGCGGGTGGTGTCCGCGCCGTTGCTCGGTTTGCGCGGCAGCAGCAGGACCACGCGGAAGTCGTCGTCCGGCGGGTGGCACAGCTTGTCGATCAGCACCTCGGCGATCTCCGGTGACCAGAGGAACTGGTTCTCCAGGTACACCAGCCGCCGGGCCGAGCGCAGGGCGCGCAGGTAGGCGTCGAGGATGGTGAACTCGCCCCGCGGGGCGAAGGCGTAGGTCTTGTCCGGCACCGTGCGCAGCAGTTGCACGTTGCTGGTGCCGGCCGGCTCCGGCACCGCGGGACGGGGCAGGTCCTCGCCCGCCACCTCGGTCCACCGCTGCCGGAAGTGCCCGGCCACGTCGGCGACGACCGGTCCGCGCAGGCGGGTCATCAGGTCGTGCCAGCCGATCGGCCGGTCCGGCGGGTGTTCGGGGCTGTCGTGGCGATCGCCCTCCAGCGCGGTGAAGTCCACCCCGCCGACGAAGGCGACCTCGTCGTCGACGACGACGAGTTTCTCGTGGTGGCAGTGCATCGTCCGTTCGCGCCCGTCGAGAACGCACCGGACGGCGGTGTTTTCGGTGAACTTGCGCCGCTCCGCGCGCACGAGCCCGCGGGTGGGCTGGAAGGCGGGCACCGGCGGACCGGCCCACACGAGCAGCCGCACGTCGACGCCGCGCTGGGCGGTCGAGGCGAGCAGGTCGCGCAGGGTCGGCGCGTCCGGTTCGCGAGTGAGGCGGAAGTCCGGGCTGGCGTGCCAGTTGGCGATGTGGACGTGGGACTTCGCGCCGCGGATCGCGGCGGCGATGGCGGGCAGCGCTTCTTCCCCGTCGACCAGCACCTCCAGGCGGTTGCCGTGCCGGATGGCGGCGCGCCCGCCGAAGCGGTCCTCGGCGCCGGTGGGTTCGAGGACCTCCCCCCAGCCGAGCCGGCGCAGGCGGCGTTCGTGGTGGGAGCAGAGCGCGTGTTCCAACCCGTCGCCGAGCCGTTCGTCCACCTTGTCCAGGAGCGAGCGGAACGTCTTCATTCCTCCCATGTCACTACAGATCGGGCCGCTCCGCCGGGCAAGATGGGCGGATGCACGAGTGGCGGCGGCAACGCGAGGCGCTGCGCGGCTGGGAAGGACGGTGGTCCGCGGACTTCGCCGAGCGCGGCCACGCGGTGACGATCGAGGTCGAGCCCGGTGCGGAGCCCCCCACCGGCGCGCGGTGGCAGCGCGCGGACACCGGTGCGATCCAGCAGGAGATCCGGTTCGTGCCACCCGGCCCGGCGAGCCCGGTCCTGGGAGCGGGACCGGCGGCAACGGCACTGGCTCTCGGAGGTGGACCCGGCCGACCACGCGATCGCCGTGCTGACCGCCCTTCTCCGTCGACCGCTAGGCGCCTGTCAAGCCTTCCGCGGCGACGAGATGAAGTTCACGCCCCATACCTAGCGCTCGTTCAGTCGCGTTATCGTCGCCCCTACCCAGGGACACCGGAAGGGGCTGACGCAATGGTGCGCACGCGGTTCTGCGACGTCTTCGGGGTCGAGTACCCGATCGTGCAGGGCGGGATGCAGTGGGTGGGCCGCGCGGAGCTGACCTCGGCCGTGGCGAACGCCGGCGGGCTCGGCTTCCTCACCGCGCTGACGCAGCCCACGCCCGAGGACCTGGCGAAGGAGATCGCCCGGTGCCGGGAGATGACCGACAAGCCCTTCGGCGTCAACCTGACCATCCTGCCCGCCATCAACCCGCCGCCGTACGCCGAGTACCGCGATGTCATCGTCGAGTCCGGGATACCGGTGGTGGAGACCGCGGGCTTCAACCCGGCCGAGCACCTGCCGGCCTTCCGCGCGGGCGGGGTCAAGGTGCTGCACAAGTGCACCAGCGTCCGGCACGCCGTGAAGGCCCAGGAACTCGGCGTGGACGGCATCTCCATCGACGGCTTCGAGTGCGCCGGGCACCCGGGCGAGGACGACATCCCCGGCCTGGTCCTGATCCCGGCCGCCGCGGAGAAGATCACCATCCCGATGATCGCCTCCGGCGGGTTCGGCGACGCCCGCGGGCTGGTCGCCGCGCTGGCGCTGGGCGCGGACGGCATCAACATGGGCACCCGTTTCCTCGCCACGGCCGAAGCCCCGGTGCACGACAACGTCAAGAAGCAGCTCGTCGCCAACAGCGAGCGGGACACCGAGCTGATCTTCCGCCCGCTGCGCAACACCGCCCGCGTCGCCCGCAACTCGATCTCCACCGAGGTCGTCTCGATCCTGAACCGGGGTGGGAAGTTCGAGGACGTGCGCGATCTGGTCGCCGGCGCCCGCGGCCGCCGCGTGTTCGAAGACGGCGACCTCGAACTGGGCATCTGGTCGGCGGGCATGGTGCAGGGCATCATCGACGACGTGCCCACCGTGGCCGAGCTGATCGAGCGCATCGTCACCGAGGCCCGCGACCTCATCGGACGGCTCGCGAGCGTCCTGAACTGACTGTCGCCACCGGGCGACTGGTCGCGCCGCCGATCATGCCCGGGTGGGACGGGTTCAGCGTCCGGTCCTGGTTGCGCGACCACTACGACGCCCCGGTCTGGGTCGACAACGACGCGAACCTGATGGCGTTCGGCGAGTGGACCAAGGGCGAGCCGCGGGACGGCCGGGACCTGCTGTTCCTCAAGGTGGGCACGGGGGTCGGCGCCGGGCTGATCGTGCGCGGCCGGGTGCTGCGCGGCCAGCAGGGCGCGGCCGGCGACATCGGGCACATCCACGTGACCGACGACCCCGCCGCCGGGTGCCGGTGCGGCCGCACCGGGTGCCTGGAAGCCGTCGCCAGCGGGTGGGCCATCCTCCGCCGGGCCACGGAGCGCGCGGCGGACAGCCCGGTGTTGTCGGCGGTGCTGCGGGAACGCGGCGAGATCAAGGGCGGCGACCTCGGCGAGGCGGTGCGGGCGGGAGATCCGCTGGCGGTCCGGCTGGTCGACGAGGCGTCCGAGGTGATCGCCGGGGTGACCGCGAACCTGCTGAACTTCTGCAACCCCGGCGTGCTCGTGGTGGGCGGCGGCGTGCTGCGCACCGGGACGCGGTTCCTGGACCAGTTGTCGCGCACGGTGCTCCAGCGGTGCACCGACCTGGTGCGGCGTGACCTGACCATCCGGGCCGCGTCACCGGACCACCTCGAAGGCGTCACCGGCGCCGGTCTGCTGGCCGCGGAGAACCTGCTCGCCCCGCCCGCGCTCAGCCGGTGGATCGACCGGGGCACCCCGCTCGGGCAGGCCGCTCTGCTCCAGCGGTTCTCGGCCGACCTGGCCTGACCGCCCGTCCCGGCCCGGCGGCACGAGCGCGCGCCCGGCCTCGCCGAACACCTCGCGCATCCAGCGGTGCTCCGGGTCGTCCTCGTGCATCGGGTGCCACCACAGCGCCTCCACCAGCGGAACCGGTTCGAACGGGCACGGCAGCACCCGCACCCCGTCCACACCGGACAGCCGCGCGGCGAGGTGCCCCTGGATCAGGCCGATCCGCTCCGTGCCGGCGACCAGGTGGGGCAGCGCGAGGAAGCTCTCCACCACGGCGGTCACCCGCGGCTCGACCCCGAGCGCCTGCAGCTGCCGCGCGACCGTGGTGAACGCCGTCGCCGACAGGTAGGTGAACACCCACGGCAGCTTCCGCAGGTCGTCCATCGTCAGGACGTCGCCGACCCGCTCGTTGCCCGTCGCGACGACGCAGCACCACGTGTCGGAGAACAGGTCGGCGTGCGGGGTGCCGTGCAGGAACCCGTGCGGCAACAGCACCGCGTCGGCCCCGCGCAGGCTCTCCGGCGCCTGGTCCACAACGGACGGTGTGGTGGGCTCGAACCGCAACCGCATCCCCGGCGCGCGCTCGTCCAGGATCGCGCCGACCGCGCCGCCCAGGACGGCCATCACGTAGTCCGACGCCAGGATCCGGAACTCCCGTCCGGAGGTGGCCGGGTCGAAGCCCGGGTGACGGCTGAACGCCTGCCGGACCCCGGTCAGCGCGGCCTCGGCGCGCGGGCGCAGCTGCGCGGCCAGCGGAGTCAGCTCGTAGGCGTTGCCGTTGCGGACCAGCAGCTGGTCGCCGAAGTGCCGGCGCAGCCGGGCGAGCGAGGAGCTGAGCGCGGGCTGGCTGAGCTCCAGCCGCCCGGCGGCGCGCGTGACGCTCTTCTCGCGCAGCAGCGCGTCGAGCGGGACGAGGAGGTTCAGGTCCAGGTTCGTGAGGTTCACGGTCTCCCTCTCCGTTCGCCGTTGACTCGGGGACGCGGAGCAGTCTAACCTCAAATCAGAATCATCATGTTAAATTTATTTCTGATCGACCACTGGAGGTCGCCGTGCACTTCTCCGCGTTCCTGACCACCCGGTCCTCCGGTCCCGCCGACGACCGGCCCGTCATCAGGGCGATGGTCGACCACGCGGTGGAGGCCGAGCGGCTCGGTTTCGACGCCGTCTTCCTGCCCGACCACCACTTCACCGGCTACGCGCCGCCGGCCAGCGACCCGATGATGTTCGCGGCCTACCTCGCCGCGAAGCTGCCCCGGTTGCACTTCGGGTTCTCCGTGCAGACCATCCCGCTGCACCACCCGGTGCGCTTCGCCGAACGGCTCAACCTCATCGACCAGCTCACCGACGGCAAGGTCCTCGTCGGCACCGGCAGCGGGACCACGCCCGAGGAGATGATCGGCCTGGGGATCAACTACCGGGACACGGCCGGACTGTCGGTGTCCAATCTGGAGATCGTGGAACGCCTGTGGGCCAAGCAGATCTCCGATCCACCGGTCGAGTTCGACAACGGGCACTACCGCGGCTCGGTCGTCTCCCGGATCGTGCCCGCCCCCTATTCCCCGGAGGGCCCGCGGCTGATGTCGGTCGCGGCCCGCCCGTCGAGCACGCAGCGCGCCGCGGACAAGGCGCAGCCCGCGTTCATCCTGGCCTTCACCCCGCCGACCATCGACGACGGACGGCCGCTGGAGCACCTGCGCCGCTACTTCCAGGCCTACCGCGAGGCGCTGGAGGCGGCCGGGCACGACGAGGCACGCGTGGCCCGTGCCATCGACTGGACCACCCACACCTACCAGCACGTGCACGTCGCCGAGACCGACGAGCAGGCCGAGGAGGAGCTGCAACTGCTCATGGAGCAGTACCAGGAGGCCATCGAGCGCGAGCACGTGGCGAACCTGGCCGCGGAGCGGATCACCGGCGTGACCATGCCTCCGCCGCCGGACGCCCGCAAACCCGGCTACCAGCGCACCTGGTGCCTGTGGGGCAGCCCGGAGACCGTCACCGAGCACCTGCGTGAGATCGCGGGCATCGGCATCGGCAACGTGCTCGGCGGGTTCCTCGGCGGCCCGCTGACCCCGGAGCGGGTCGCCCTCGGCCGCCGGTCGATGGAGCTGTTCGCCACCCGCGTCATGCCGCACTTCCGGACGGCGGCGTGACCGGCGCCCTGGATCCGGCGCGCCGGGCGGCCCTGACGGCGGGGGAGACCGGGTACCGCACCCCGGCCGAGCCCGCCGCCGGGCTGCGGCCGATGTACCTGGTGGACGGTCCGCTCGGCCTGGTCAGCCCCACTTTCGACGAGCGCGAGACGTCGCTGCTGCTGCCGAGCGGGATCGCGCTGGGCGCCACCTGGGACCCGGACGTCGTGCGGTCGGTCGCGGCCGCCGAGGGGGCGGAGGCCCGCCGCCGCGGCTTCGACGCGGTCTACGCCCCCAACCTCAACCTGGCCCGCACCGGGTTGTCCGGGCGGACGTTCGAGATGCTGTCGGAGGACCCGCTGCTCGCCGGGGTGCTGGGCGCGGCGTTCGTCGAGGGCCTGCAGGGGCAGGGCGTCGCCGCGGTGCCGAAGCACCTGGTGTGCAACGACACCGAGACCGAGCGGCAGCGGATGAGCGCCGATGTCGACGACACGGCCCTGCGCGAGGTGTACCTGCGGCCGTTCGAGCTCGCCGTGCGCGCGGGGGCCTGGGCGCTGATGACCGCCTACAACCGTCTCAACGGGACGCCGTGCGCGGCGCACGCCGAGCTGCTGGCGATCGTCAAGGGCGAATGGGGGTTCGACGGGCTGGTGATCTCCGACTACTTCGCCCTGCACGAAACCCTCGGGCCCGCGCTCGCCGGGCTCGATCTCGAGATGCCCGGCCCGGCGATCCACTTCGGAGCCCGCTTGGCGGAGGCCGTCGAGCGTGGGGAAGTGCCGCAGGCGCGTGTCGACGACGCCGTGACCCGGTTGCTGCGGCTCGCCGGGCGGGTGGGCGCGCTCGAGGGCAGCGAGCGGCAGGTCAGCGCTCCGGCCGTGCCCGCGGGCCGCGCACATGAGGTGCTGGTGGAGGCGGCCGTGGCGGCGTTCGTCCTGTGCCGCAACGAGGACGTGCTCCCGCTGGACCCGGCGGTCCGGCGGCTCGCGGTGATCGGGCCGAACGCCGACCGGCCGTGCTTCCAGGGCGCGACGTTCGGCCGCATCCGTCCCGGCGGGGGTGTCACCACCCCGGTGGAGGCGGTGCGCAAGCGCTTTCCCGGCGAGGTGGTGCACGAGCGCGGGGTGCCACCCGCGCCGCTGGGCGGGTTCGCCGTGTCCACTCCGGACGGACGGCCGGGTGTGCTGCTGGAGCACTTCCGGGGCGGGGAGCTGGTGCTGTCCGAGGTGCGTGCGGACAGCACGTTCATCTGGTTCGGTGACGTGCCGGGCGCCGGGCCGACCACCGAACCGGGGACGCTGCGGCTGACCGCGGTGTTCACGCCTGCGGACAGCGGGCGGTGGACCTTCGGGGCGGGTGGTTCCGGCGCCACCACGCTGTCGGTCGGCGGGACGGTGCTGGCGTCGCGGCCGGCCCCCGCCCCGGGTGACCTGATGGGGCAGGTCGCGCGCGCGGAGACCACCGGCGCCGGCATCGAGCTGCGGGCCGGGGAACCGGTGACCGTGGTCGCCGAGATGGTCTCGGCGGGCAGCCGGGTGCAGGCGCTGACAGTGTCCTGCACGCCGCCCTCGGCGCCCGGGGCGCTGGAGCGGGCGCGGCGGCTGGCGGCGGAGGCCGACGCGGTGGTCCTCGTGGTCGGGGACGAGCTGGAAACCTCGCGGGAGAGCCGGGATCTGGCCTCCTCGGCGCTGCCTGCCGCGCATCGGGAGCTGATCCGCGAGGTCGGCCGGGTCAACCCGCGGACCGTGGTGGTCGTGAACGCGGGCCGGCCGGTGGACGCGCCGTGGGCCGGGGACGTCGGCGCGGTGCTGCAGGGCTGGTTCGCCGGGCAGGGCTTCGGGGAAGCGCTCGCGCGGGTGCTCGCGGGCGACGACGAGCCCGGCGGGCGGATGCCGGTGAAGATCCCGCTGCGCGACGAGGACCGGTCCACGCACGGGGAGGTGCTGGACGCGGACCTGCGCCGGGACTACACCGCCGCCGAGCCGACGGGCTACCGGCACCTCGCACGCAGCGGCGCGCGGGCGCGGTTCGCGTTCGGCTCCGGGCTCGGTTACACGACGTTCCGCTTCGGTCCCGCGGCGGTGGACCGAGCCGGGGTGCGGGTGCCGGTGACCAACACGGGATCGCGGCGGGGGCGCGAGGTGGTGCAGGTCTACGTCCGGGCACCAGGAAAGGAGGATGCGCGACTGGCGGGATTCACCGGCGTGCGACTGGACCCGGGCGAGACGGCGGAGGTGACGGTCCCCCTGGACGAGCGAACGTGGCACCGCTGGCGCGAGGGCCGGTGGGTGGTGCCGCCCGGGGTGCACGAGGTGCTGGTGGCACGATCCGCAGAGGAGATCACCCAGGTCCTGCACCGCGAGTGGTGACCCGGTGGTGGCGGCGCGAGGGCCGGTGGGTGGTGCCGCCCGGGATGCACGAGGTGCTGGTGGCACGATCCGCAGAGGAGATCACCCAGGTGCTGCACCGCGAGTGGTGACGGTGGGGGGACCCCGCGTCCCCCCACCCACCGGTCAGCCGAAGCTCATCTTCACGTCGCTGACGTACCAGGTCGCGTCCAGTTGCCGCAGCGCGAGGCTGAGCCGGACCGACTCGGCCCCGGTGGCGCCGATCGACTGCAGGTCCCGCAGCGAGTGCCCGTTCACGAGCACGTCCGTGTCCGGCACGAGAGCGGTCGCGCCCTGCGGGGTGACCTCGGCGACCGTGACCTGCGCCGGCAGGGTCACGACGTCCTTCCGCCACGCCTCGCGCAGGCCGTCGAGCGTGGAGCCGGCTTGGGCGCACGTCTCCGGGCTCACCCGCTTCGGGGGCTCCGTGCCCTCGTCGACCATCAGCTCACACGCCGCGTCGTACCGGTTCTCCAGCACCGCGCTCACCCACGCCGCGGTCACCGCCGCCGGCGTCGTGGCAGCGGCGCCGGCCGCCGGGGACGAGGGCGCGGTGGCCGCCGGCGCCTGGCTGCCACAAGCCGTCACGACGAACACCGTCGCGACACCGAGGACCATGCGTACGCCCCGCACGCGGCCGGGGCTGTCATTCCTGGAAATGGGACTTCTCCGCTCGAACTCGGGTTGGGGAAGCGGACGATACTCCGCCCCCGATCGCGTCCTTAGTGGACCAGCGACCGCGCGGCAGGCGGCGTAAGCGGTGCGCCCGAACAGCTCAGCGGGTCAGAGCCCGGCCGCGATCTCGCCGATCGCCCGCAACGACGTCATCGAATCGGTCGTCGGCACGTACTCCAGCCCGAACGGTCCCGCGTAGCCCAGCTCCCGCAGCTCGCGCAGCCGCGCCGCCCAGTCGACCGTCCCGGTGCCCGGTTCGGTGCGATCGGGCAGGTCGGCGATCTGCACGTGCGACACCAGATCCATCGCACCGGCCACCTCCCGCGCCGGCGTCTCGCCCATCTGCAGCGAGTGGTAGGCGTCGTAGAGCAGGGCGAGCCCGGGCGAGCCGACCTCGCGCACCGCGGCCAGGCACTCGGCCGTCGTGTCGAACAGGGTGCCCGGGTGGTCCACCTTCGTGTTCAGGTTCTCCAGCACGATCGTGACACCGCGCGCGGCGGCGATCTCGGCGCCGGCCTTCAGCGCCTCGACCACGATGCCGTGCTGCACGGCCCGCTTCAGGTACGGCAGGCCGACGCCGGAACCGGTCACGATCCGGGTGCAGCCCAGCCGGTTCGCCACCGCCACCGCCTCGCGCACGTGCGCGAGGAACCCCTCGTGCGTCTTCGCGTCCGCGAGCGTCAGCCGTCCCTCGATCAGCATCGTGTGCAGCGTCGAACCGGTGGACGCGAGGGCCTTTTCGAGGTGGTCGAGGTCCTTGTCGCTGTGCGACCAGATCTCCACGACGTCGAAACCGTGGTCGGCGGCCGCGCGGACGCGGTCCCCGGGGTCGTCCCCGGCTTCGCGGAACAGCAGCTCGATGTTGACGGACAGGGGAAGTGACACGGGATCTCCCAGTTTCAGTTGCGGTCGAACAGACGTTGCGCGTACCAGCCGTTGAGCATCGCGCTGCGGGCCGGGTTGGGCGTCTGCTCGCTTTCGAACACCGCCCAGCCGGACCAGTCGCGCAGCAGCGCGGCCACCGCGGGGAAGTCCACCAGGCCGCCGCGCGTGCCGCATTCGTAGAACCAGCGCTCGATCTCCCGGGCGCCGCCTTCGGACAGCATGCTCGCCTCGGCGTGCGGGGCGAACCGCTCACCGGTCTCGTCGACGTGACGGGTGTCCTTCAGGTGCAGGTGGTCCACGCGGTCGAGGTGGTCGCCGAGCACCCGTACCGGGTCGAGCCCGGCGACCGTCAGCTCGGCGGTGTCCACGGTGAGCCCGACCAGGGCCGGGTCGGTGCCCTCCAGTAGCCCGGCGAGCACCTTCTCGTCGGCCGCCGCGGACAGGCAGTCCACGTGCAGCGACACGCGCACCCCGGACTCCGCCGCCATCGCGCCGACCACGTTCCACCCGTCGGCCGCGTCGGAAAGGCGGCCGTCGGTCAGCGTGCCGTGCGCGGGCAGCGCCCGCACCACCAGCCGGTCGGCGCCGGCGTCGGCGAGGAACTCCGCGAACGGCCGCAGGGACTCCGCGATCGCGGCGTGCTGGGCGTGGTCCAGAATGGACCGTCCGCGGCTCAGCTCCTCGTCCACCGGCTCGCCCGGATCGACGTAGTAGGAGCACACCCGCAGCCCGATGTCCCGCACCAGGGCGAGGAAGGCGGCGGTGGACCCGTAGGTGGCCGCGATCGAGGAGGGCCGGCCGAGCGGGTCCCAGCGGCCGGTGCCCGCCCGCAGCTCGACGCCGGTGAAGCCGCACGCGGCGATCACCTTCAGCGCGCGCCGGTGCTGCTCGGGCCGGGTGAAGTCGTCGAAGTTCGGCTTCCACTGGTTGATGGCGTATCCCAGGCGGACGGTCATGCGGAGATCTCCGAGAGGACGGTGCGGGCGTACCACATGGACAGTGCGGTGGCCTCGGCGTAGTCGCCGCCGATGTTGGCCTTGTCGTGCTCCACGGTGATCCAGCCGGTGTAGCCGGTGTCCCGGATCGCGCGCATCAGCCGCGGGAAGTCGACCAGCCCGCCCTCGGTGCCCATCTCGTGGAACCAGCGGTCGGTCTGCGGAGCCATCAGCTCGGCGTCCGGGCTGTGCCGGTACGCCTGTGTGGTGTCCACCTGGCGGGTGTCCTTGAAGTGGAAGCCGGAGCAGCGCTCGTGCAGGTCGAGGAACAGCGCGACCGGGTCGATCCCGGCGATGCAGTGCTGGGCGGTGTCGCAGAAGAAGCTCACGTACCGCGGGTCGGACCAGTCGTAGAACTTGCGGATGTCGGCCTCGGTGCGGATGGCGCAGAAGAACTCGTGGTGCGCCGTGGTCCGCACCCCGAACTCGGTCAGCGTCATCTCGCCGACGCGGCTCCAGCACTCCGCCGCGGCCTTGATCTTGTCGTCGGTCACCGGCGCGGCCGCGGTGTAGAGGCTCGCCGGCATCACGATCAGGTTCTCGATGTCGAGCGCCTGCCACATCCCCAGCATCCGCCGCGTGCTCTCCACGATCTCGTCGTGCGTCTCGCGCACGTGCGGATCGGCCAGGCGCGGGTCGTACATGATGCCGCGGAACAGGTTGACGATCTTGTCGATGCCGTGGCCGCGCAGGTAGTCCTGGTAGTTCGCGACCGAGCCGAACATGCCGCTCAGCGCGAAGACCTGGAAGTCGAACATGTCCAGGCCCGCGAAGCCGACCGCGCTGATCTGCTTCACGAAGTCGTCCATGTGGCGGCGGGCCGAGTACTGCGTCACCGGGCCACGCGGGCTGTCCACCCGCCAGTGGTCCATGTAGCTCCAGCGGAGCGTGGTCATCGTCGATCAACTCCGAAACGTCGGGTGCACCAGTGAAACATAATTATTATTTTGATTCTAGTCTGCGGTCCGGCAGGGCCAGCGCGCACGCGAACCCGGCCGCGAAGCACATCGCGGCGGTCGCGAACACCGGCGCGTAGGACCCGCCCGCGGCCCGGGCGACCAGGGCGCCGAGCACGGCCGCGCCGACCGTGACCCCGGCCTCCCGCACGAACGCCAGTCCCGCGGTGACCGCCCCGGCCCGCCGGGCCCCGCCCGCGTCCTGCGCCACCACGACGACGATCTGCATGAACAGCCCGGTGCCGAGCCCGAGCAGCGCGAGCAGCGCCGCGACGACCGGCAGGGGTGCCTCGCCGATCGACGCCAGTGCCGCTGCCGCGCCGCCGGACAGCGCGCACCCCGCGACGGGGAAGGGCCGCCACGCGCCCCATCGGCGTACCGCGAACCCGGACGCGTTGACCCCGGCGACGATCCCGGCGGTCACCGGCAGCAGCAGGAGACCGCCGGTGGTCGCCGAGGTCCGGTACACCTCCTGCACCCAGGTCGGCACGTAGGCCAGCACCCCGAACAGGCCGATCCCGCCGGCCAGGGCCAGCAGGCAGCACAGCAGCACCGTGCGGTCCCGCGCCAGCGTCACCGGCAGGACCGGATCGGCGGCCCGGCGCTCCCAGGCCAGCGCGGCCGCCGCGACCACCGCCGTGCCCGCGGCCGCCGTCACCGTGGCCGCGTGCCAGCCGGTTTCGGCGACCGCGGTGGTGACCAGGACGAGCCCGTTGGCCGCTGCGGCGAGCAGTACGGCGCCGGTGGTGTCGAACCGCGCCTGCGCGTCCGGCCGCCGCCCGGCCGGGACCGCGGCGATCACCGGCGCCGCCGCGGCCGCGCCGAGCGGGAGGTTCAGCCAGAAGATCCAGCGCCACGAGGCCAGGTCGGTCAGCCAGCCGCCGAGCAGGGGCCCGGCCACCGTCGCCACGGCGTACACCGCGCCGAGCGGCCCCAGGAACGCGGTCCGCTCCCGGGCCGGCACCGCCCCGGCGACGACCGCCTGCGGGAGCACCAGCAGCCCGGCGCCGCCGAGCCCCTGCGCCAGCCGCGCGGCGGCCAGGAACTCGACGTTCCCGGCGAGCCCGCAGGCGCCGGAGGAGATCACGAAGACGCCGATCGACAGCGCCAGCACCCGGCGGTGCCCGAAGCGGTCGCCCAGCGCCCCGGCGGCCGGCATCGCGGCGGTCAGGGCCAGCGCGTACGCGGTGACGACCCACGAGACGCGCGACGGCGCGCCCAGTTCGGTCACGATCGCCGGCAGGGCGGTGGCGACGATGGTCTGGTCGAGCGCGCCGAGTGCGGTGACGAGGACGAGGCAGGCGAACAGGGCACGGCGCCCGGTGGCGGTCGTGGACACGGGAAGACTCCTGGAACCGACGGCGGCGACCGGGCGCGGGGAGGGGTCGGCTCCCCGGCGGGCGGCTCGGCGGCACACCCCGCCGTCACCGGGAGTATGCACCACGTACG
Source organism: Amycolatopsis thermalba (assembly GCF_003385215.1). Lineage (GTDB taxonomy): Bacteria > Actinomycetota > Actinomycetes > Mycobacteriales > Pseudonocardiaceae > Amycolatopsis_E > Amycolatopsis_E thermalba. The sequence continues at coordinate 72,074 of NZ_PQHW01000005.1, forward strand.
CACCGGTCCGGCGCGCTCGGCGACGCGTTTCCGCAGGTCAGTCCGGCGGCATCGCTGTCGTGGATAAGCAGAATCCGAACTACGAATTTCCTTTATGCTGTCGGCGTGCCGCATCGTGGTCGGTGTCTTCCCCGGCGCCACGACGGCGCCGTTGTGCGCAAAGGAGCGGCACTGTGGACATCACCAGCGACGTCACCGCCCGGGTGACGCCCGGGCGCGCGGTCCGGCTCGGATGGCGGGAGAAGCTCGGCTACGGAGCCGGCGACCTCGCCTCGAACCTCTCCTGGAACCTCGTCGGCGGGTTCCTGCTCTACTACTACACCGACGTGGCCGTGGTGCCGGTCGCCGCGCTCGGCACCCTGTTCCTGGTCGCCCGCCTGCTGGACGCGATCATCGATCCGGCGATCGGGGTCCTGGTCGACCGCACGCGGTCGCGCTGGGGCAAGGCCCGTCCCTACCTCGTCTTCGCGTCGATCCCGTTCGGCGTCCTCGGCGTGCTCACCTTCACCGTCCCCGACCTCGGCGACGCCGGGAAGCTGATCTACGCGTTCCTCACCTACCTCACGCTGGGCCTGCTGTTCTCGCTGGTCAACGTCCCGTACAGCTCGCTGCTGCCGATGATGACGCGGGATCCCCAGGAGCGGATGCAGATGGGCGGGCTGCGCGCGATCGGCAGCTCGGTCGGGTCGATCATCGTCACCGCGGGCACCACGCCGTTCGTGGCGCTGCTCGGCGGCGGCGACGAGCAGCGCGGCTGGACCATCGCCACGCTCATCTTCAGCGTGCTCAGCGTCGGCTTCTTCGTGTTCACCTTCCTGGTCTGCAAGGAGCGCTACGCCCTGCCGCCGGAGACCGACTCGCTGCGGCCGCGCGACGCGCTGCGCACCCTGTGGGGCAACCGCGTCTGGAAGATCACCTTCGTCTACGGGGTGCTCAACTTCGTGCGGCTGGGCATGGTGCTCGCGGTGACCGTCTACTTCGCACTCGCGGTGCTGCACGCGCCGTGGGCGATCTCGGTGCTGCTGCCGCTGGTGTCCGGCGCGATGATCGTCGGCGGTGTCGTGGCCCCGGCGTACTACCGCCGGTTCGGCAAGCGGCGCGGCAACATCCAGGCGCTGGGCGTCGGGTTCGTCTTCTGGGCCGCGATGATCCCGCTGGAGAGCAGCTTCCCGGCGTTCCTGACCTGCTACATCATCGCCACCCTGGCGATCAACCTGTCGATGGTCTCGATGTTCACCATGGTCGCCGACACCGTCGAGTACCAGCAGTGGCGGTTCGGCACCCGCAACGAGGGGCTGCTGTCCTCGGGCATCAGCTTCGCCACCAAGGTCGGCTCGGCGATCGGCGCGGCCGCCGTCGCCTACGGCCTGGGCGTCGCGGGATACACGCCGGGCGAGGCGAACGGCTCGGCGCTGACCGCGATCCGGGTGATGTTCTACGGCGCCCCGCTGCTGCTGATCGTGCTGCAGGCGCTGACGATGGCGTTCTGGGACCTCGACGGCAAGCACGAACGCATGGCCGAGGAGATCGACCGCGCGACCCGCGCGAAGGAGGAGGGCTGACGTGAACCCCTTCGACGGCGCCGAGTTCCGGCGCGCGTTGAGCCACTACCCGACCGGTGTCTGCGTCATCACCGCCGGCACCGGCGCCGGGATGGTGGTCGGCACGTTCACCTCGGTGTCGCTGGACCCGCCGCTGGTGGGGTTCCTGCCCGACCGGGCCAGCACGTCGTGGCCGCGGATCCGCGAGACCGGCCGCTTCTGCGCCAACGTCCTCGCCGCCGGCAGCGAACAGCTGTGCCGGGACTTCGTGCGCAAGGCGCCGGACCGGTTCGCCGTGCACGGCCTGCCCGGCCCGGCGCCGTTCGGGCCGCGGCTGTCCGGCACGGTCCTGCGGGTCGGCTGCGACATCGAAGCGGTGCGGCCGGCCGGTGACCACGAACTGGTGCTGGGCCGGGTGCGTGAGCTGGAGGTCGAACCGGACGCGGGGGAGCCGATGGTGTTCCTGCGCGGCCGCTACGCCGCGGCGGCGGTGCCGGCGTGATCCCGGTGTCGCCCGCGGTGACCGCGGTGCCGTACGGTCGGCCCGTGGAGAGCGTCAACGCCCGGGTCCGGGAGCCCAAGCAGGAGCGCAGCCGGCTGTCGTTCGACAAGGCCCTCGACGCGGTGATCGCGTTGCTGGTCGAACGCCGCTCGGACTCCTTCACCCTCGCCGACGTCGCCCAGCGCGCCGGGGTGTCCACCGGGTCGATCTACGGCCGGGTGAGCAGCAAGGACGACCTGATCCGCACCGCGCACGCCCGCGAGATGGAACGGATCGGCGACGAGCAGCGCGCGGCGTTCGCCGAGCCGGCCCCGGCGGGCGAGACGTTCGGCGAGGCGGTCGAGCGGGTCATCGGCACGGCGGCCGAGCTGCTGCGCCGCAACGCGCCGGTGCTCGGCCCGTTCATGCTGCTGGCCAACACCGACGCACAGATCGCCGAGCTGGGCGGGGCCGCGCACGCGGAGCTGCGGGAGGCGTTCGTCGCCGCGCTGGCCGAGCGGGCGGACGAGATCAGCCACCCTGAGCCGCGCCGGGCGCTGGAGTGGAGCTTCACCGTCGTCTACAGCGTGCTCGCCCGCTGGCTCGCCCTGGGCAGCACGCAGCAGGCGTCCGGCGAGGGGGAGTGGTCCGGCATCCTGGCCGACCTCGCCCGGATGGTGCTGGCCTTCCTCACCCAGCCCGCGGCACCGCGGAAGAGCCGCCGGCGCTGACGCTTCCCGCGGGGAGACCCTGGCTTTTCCCGGCGCTGGAAATTAGAATCATCATGCTGAATATGAAAGTAGAGGAGAACCCGTGAGCGCCCCTCCCGACCGCCCGCGCCGCGGCGTGAGCCTGTACTCCTTCCAGGAGGAGTACTTCCTGCGCACGATGTCCGTCGAGGACTGCGTGGCCGCCTGCGCGTCCCTGGGCGCACTGGGGATCGAGATCATTCCGGAGCAGTCGATCCCGGGCTACCCGGTGCTGACCGGCGAGTTCGTGGCGCGCTGGCACGACTGGATGGCGACCTACGGGACGACCCCGGTGGCCACCAACGCCTTCCTCGACACCAAGCTCCACGCCGGCCGCTGGCTCACCCTCGACGAGCAGGTGGCCTCGGTGCGGCGCGACATCGACATCGCCGTCCGGCTCGGGGCCGGCATCGTCAAGGCCACCATCAACTTCTCGCCCGAGGTGATGGCCGCCGCCGCGCCCTACGCCGAGGACCGCGGCGTGCGGCTGCTGCTCGAGGTGCACGCGCCGTTCCACTTCACCCACCCGTGGATCCTCGAACACCTCGCAGTGATGCACCGGTGCGGCCCGCACGTGCTCGGGCTGATGCCGGACATGGGCGTGCACGTCCGGCGGTTCCCCCGCGTGGTCAGCGAACGGGCGCTGCGCGACGGCGCCCGGCCGGATCTCGTCGACTACATCGTGCGGACCTACGACGACCACGGCGACACCCACGCGCTGATGGACATCGTCAACTACCGCGGCGGCGGGCCGGTCGAGTTCGGGCTGGCGCGCCAGGCCACCCACTACATCTGGACCGAACCGAAGGACATGCTGGAGCACCTGCCGTTCATCGGGCACGTGCAGGCGAAGTTCTACGAGATGACCGACGAGGGCACCGAGTACAGCATCCCCTACGAGGAGATCGTGCCGGTGCTCGCCGGCGGCGGGTTCACCGGCTACCTGTCCAGTGAGTACGAGGGCAACCGGCACATCCAGGACGCCTTCCCCGTCGACAGCGTCGAGCAGGTGCGCCGCCAGCAGGAGATGCTGGCGCGGCTGCTCGGCGAGACCCCCTGAGGAGATCGCAGTGTTCGACCAGTACATCGTGTGCGGCCTGCGCGCCCGTGGCCGGTCCGGCGGGGAGGTGGAGGTGCGGATGCCCTACTACCGCGGGCTCTTCCTGTCCATGGTGGAGGCCGTCGACCTCGTCCTGGACGGCACCCCGGTGCCGCCGGAGCGCACCACCTTCACCGTGCACGGCAACACCTACACCTTCGCCGAACTGCCCCGGATCACCGACGATCGGTGGGAGATGGGGGAGCGGGCGGTGCTCGGCTTCACCACCGGCGAGCCGCTGGCGCCGGGCGAGCACGACGTGGCCGTCTCCGTGCGGCTGCGGATCTCCTACATGCCGGTGCCCGGTGGCGGGCGCGACCGCAAGCGGCTGGTCCTGGCATGAGGACGTTTCCCTCCACAGTGGACGTGGCGATCGTCGGGAGTGGACCGTGCGGGGCTGCCTACGCGCGGATCCTGTCCGAGACGCGACCGCACCTGCGGCTCGCCACGTTCGAGGCCGGGCCGTTGCTCGCCGATCCGCCGGGCGTGCACGTGAAGAACATCGCCGACCCGGCCGCGCGGGAACGGGCGCAGCGGCGCTCGGAGGGGCCCGGTGGTCCGGGGCGGGGGCGCCCGGGGACCTTCCTGCTCGGGGGCTAGGAGCTGCCCGCCGCGGCCATGTCCAGCAACGTCGGCGGCATGGGCGCGCACTGGACGGCGGCCTGCCCGCGTCCCGGCGGCAGCGAGCGGATCGGGTTCCTGCCGGATCTGGACGACCTGCTCGACGAGGCCGAACGGCTGCTCGCGGTGTCCGCGCACGCCTTCGACGACGCGCCCTTCGCCGCCGAGGTCCGCAAACGGCTGGCCGCGGCCTTCGACCCGGGCCGGAGCGAGGAGCGGCGGGTGTGGCCGATGCCGCTGGCCGTGCGGTGCGCTCCGGACGGCTCGCTGACCTGGTCCGGGGCCGACGTCGTGTTCGGCGAGGCGACCCGGCGCAACGAGCGGCACACGCTGTTCCCGGAAGCACTGGTGACGCGCGTGCTCGTGGCGGACGGGCGGGCCGCCGGTGTGCTCGTCCGCGACCTGCGGGACGGTGGCGAGCACGAGGTCCGCGCCGCGCGGGTCGTGGTGGCCGCGGACGCGCTGCGGACCCCGCAGCTGCTGTGGGCGTCCGGGGTGCGGCCGCCCGCGCTCGGGCGGTACCTCAACGACCAGCCGCAGGTGGTGTTCGCGGTGCGGCTGCGCGATGCCGGATCCCTGGAGACCGATCCCCGGGGCCGGTCCCGGATCGTGCGGCAGAGCGGGGTGAGCTGGGTGCCGTTCACCGACGCCGAACCCTTCCACGGCCAGGTGATGCAGCTCGACGCGTCCCCGGTGCCGCTCGCGCCGGACGACGTGCCCGCGCCCGGATCGATCGTCGGGCTGGGCTGGTTCTGCGCCAAGGACGTGCGGGCCGCGGACCGCGTCGCGTTCGACGACACCGCACGCGACGGCTACGGCATGCCCGCGATGCGCATCCACTACCGGCTCACCTCGCGGGACGAGGCCGCGCTGGAGGCCGCCCGCGCCGCCGTGCGCCGGGCCGCGTCGGCGCTCGGCGACCCGCTGGACGAGGAGCCGATCACGCTCCCGCCCGGATCTTCCCTGCACTACCAGGGGACTGTCCGGATGGGACGGTCCGATGACGGGACGTCCGTGTGCGACCCGTCGTCGCGGGTGTGGGGTGTCGACGGCCTGCACGTGGCCGGCAACGGCGTCATCCCCACCGCGACCGCCTGCAACCCGACGCTGACCTCGGTGGCGCTGGCCGTCGCCGGCGCCCGGCACATCGCCCGCACCCTACCGGCAGGAGCCTGACGTGGACATCAGCAAGATCGCGACGGTCGTCCCGGTGACCGACCTGCCCGGCGCGGTGGCCGTGTGGTCGCGGCTGCTGGGCGCGGAACCGGCGTTCGTCGACGGCGACCGGTGGGCCCAGTTCGACGTGGCCGGGGCGCGGGTCGCGCTGTCCGGGACCGACAGCGTGACGTCCCGGCCCGCGTTGCTGCTGCGGGTCCCCGACCTGGCCGCCGCCCGAGCCGAGGCCGCGGCAGCGGGCCTGAAGACCGGCGAGGTCGAGGAAGGCCCGCACGAGCTGCGGTGTCTGGTGTGGACGGCGGAGGGCACCGAGATCGTGCTGCACAGCGCGAAGGCGGGCTGACCCCACCCGTTCGTGGGCATGTGGGCCACCGCGACCGGCGACGTCCGCGACCGCGTGCTCCACCACGAGCACCTCGTCCTCTGCCGGGAAGGGTGACCCGCTCGCCCGGGTTACCCTGGCCGCATGAAGAGGACGTCGTTCGCGAACTGGCCGTGCTCGATCGCCCGCACCGTCGACCTGCTGGGCGACGCGTGGACGCCCCTGGTGCTGCGCGAGGCCTTCTACGGCGTCCGCCGGTTCGACGACTTCCAGCAGTCGCTGGGCATCGCCCGCAACACGCTCACCGACCGGCTGCGCCGGCTCGTCGAGCAGGGGCTGCTGGAGCGGCGGCCCTACCAGGACGAGCCGCGCCGCCACGAGTACCTGCTCACCGAGAAGGGGCGGGACTTCTTCGGCGTGCTGGCCGCGTTGTCCCGGTGGGGCGACCGGTGGCTCGCCGGTGACGAGGGCGCGCCGATCACCTTCCACCACGAGCCGTGCGGCCACGACACCCACGCCGAGGTCGTCTGTGCGCGGTGCGGCGAGCCGCTGCGCGCCGACGACACCCGGATGCGGCTCGGCCCCGGGTTCCCGGAGCGGCTCCGGAGCAGGCCGGACGTGCGCGACAGGTTCTTGACAGGCTGAGTCTTATTACGCAACTCTAGTGGCCGGACCCCGCGACGAGGAGGACGGCCGCGATGGAGTGGACGGGCGCGCGCTACGCGGACACGCCGACGGTGGAGGTGCGCACCTGGATCGACGCGCCGCCCGAGCGGGTGTGGGCGCTGGTCTCCGACATCGGGCTGATGCCGGAGATGAGCGACGAGTTGCAGTCCGTCGACTGGCTCGACGGCGCCACCGGCCCCGCGCCCGGCGCCCGGTTCGTCGGGCGCAGCAAGCACGAGGCGTTCGGGGAGTGGGTGACCACGTCGGAGATCGTCGAATTCGAGCCGGGCCGGGTGTTCGCCTGGGCGGTCGGGGACCCGGACGAGCCCAGCGCGACCTGGCGGTTCCGGGTGGAACCGCGGGACGGCGGCACGGAGCTGTCGCAGTGGATGCGCCTGGGGCCGGGGCGGTCCGGGTTGTCCGTGGCGATCGACCGGATGCCGGACAAGGAACAGAAGATCGTCTTCGTGCGGCTGCGCGAGTTCGAGCGCAACATGACCGCGACGCTGGAGTGCCTGAAGAAGCGGGCGGAGGCCTGATGCGCACCGCGACGACCGTCGAAGCGTCGAGCGGCTTCGGCGAGGTCGCGGATTTCGTGGTGGAGGCGGAGAAACTCGGCCTCGACATCTGCTGGGTCGCCGAGGCGTGGGGCTCCGACGGCCCGTCCGCGCTCGGCTACTTCGCCGCGCGCACCGAACGGATGCTGCTCGGGTCCGGCGTCATGCAGGTCGGCACCCGGACGCCGGTGGCGGTGGCGCAGAGCGCGATCACACTGTCCAATCTGTCCGGTGGACGGTTCGTGCTGGGGCTGGGCGCGTCCGGGCCGCAGGTGATCGAGGGCCTGCACGGGGTGCCGTTCGCGCGGCCGCTGGCCCGGGTGCGGGAGACCGTGGAGATCGTGTGCCGGGTGATCGAGGGCGGCAAGATCTCCTACTCCGGCACGGAGTTCCGGATTCCGCTGCCGGGCGGGGAGGCGGTGCCGATGCGGCTGTCGATGCGCGCCGAGCACGAGATCCCGGTCTACCTGGCGACCCTGTCCCCGGCGATGCTGCGGCTGACCGGCGAGATCGCCGACGGGTGGCTGGGCACCAGTTTCGTGCCCGAGGGTGCGGGTGAGGCGTATTTCGCGCACCTGGACGAGGGGCTGGCGCGGAGCGGGCGCACCCGCGCGGATCTGGACGTGTGCCAGGGCGCGGAGGTGGCGTTCGCGCCGGACGAGGACGCGCTGCGGGCGATGGTGGCCGGCCGGAAGAAGGAGCTGGCGTTCAGCCTGGGTGGGATGGGTTCGGCGTCGGCCAACTTCTACAACCGGGCCTACAGCAGGCAGGGCTGGGCCGAGGTGGCGGCCGAGGTGCGGCAGCGGTGGCAGGCCGGGGACCGCGACGGGGCGGCCGCACTGGTGACCGACGAGATGGTCCTCGGCACGACGCTCATCGGCACCGAACCGATGGTGCGCGACCGGTTGCGTGTCTGGCGGGACGCGGGCGTGGACACGGTGCGCCTGTACCCGGCGGGGGACACCCTGGAGGCGCGCCTGGCAACCCTGGCCCGGGCGATCGAGCTGGTGCGTTCGGTGTGAGGTTTCGCTTGCAGCGAAAGGGCTTTTGTTGGCTCGGCCTTGCTGTCGCCCGGTCGCTGTTGGTCTAGCTTCTCTGGCAGAGGCGATCGAGCTGGTGCGTTCGGTGTGAGGTTTCGCTTGCAGCGAAAGGGCTTTCCCCATCGTCGCCCCGGTGTCTAGGGTGGACGTTGGGGGTGGTCATGGAAACTCTGACCGGAAGTGCCGCTGGGGTCCCGTACACGGCGTTGCCGCCGGCCGTCGACGGTCCCGCGCCGTTGATCGTCACCTGGCACATGCTCGACGCGCCCCGCACGGACGCGGCGTTCGCGGCCGCGCTGCCGATGCGCGGGGTGCCGGCGTGGCGGGTGCACCTGGGCATGCCGATGTGCGGCGCGCGGATGGTCGACGGCCGGGTCGACGCGGTCGTCGAACTCGCCCGGCGGGATGCGTTGCTGGCGTTCCTGGCGCCGTTCGCCCGGCAGGCGGCCGAGGAGTTCCCGGCCGCGTTGGAGGCGCTGCGCCGTCAGTTGCCGGTCGACGACGGTCCGGTGAGCGTGCTCGGCGCCTCACTGGGTGGGGCGGTGGCGCTGAACGTGCTTGCCACGCAAGCGGTCCCGGTCCGCGCGGCGGCGCTCGTCAACCCCGCGGTGCGGCTGCGATCGGTGGTCCCGCTGACCGACGGGCTCGCCGGACACCCGTACCACTGGACCGAGGAGGCGCACCGGGTGGCGGAGGAGTTCGACTTCGTCGCCCGCGCCGGAGAGATCACGGCCGACTTGCCGCTGCTGGTCGTCAGCGGGGAGCGGGACCACCCCGTCCTGCGCGCGGACGCCACCGCGCTGGTCGGGGAGCTGCGCGCCCACTCTGGTGGGGCCGAGCTGGTCACGGTGCCGGAGCTGGCGCACCCGCTGGCCGAGGAACCGGGCCTGGACCCGGCACCGCAGCTACCCACGGCCGAGTCGGTGGACGAGATCCTGACGAGGTGGTTCTCCCGGCAGCTCACGAACTGAAAAGCCGCCCGACGGGATCCCGGCCGAGCAACGCACCACCCATGAAGCACGGTTCCCGCCGGCCCGGAAGGCGCCGGCCCGGAAGACGGTGGTCCGGAAGGCGCCGGCCCCCAGGAGCAACGGCGGGGCCGGCATCCCGCACCTCGGCTGCCCACGTCGTGGGGCCGAAACGGGCGCCCCCGACCGGCGGCGGCAGGTGAGCAGCGCGCGGTTCGGGCCCGCGGCGCGGGCCGCCCGGCAGGCGAGCAGCGTGCACCCCGGCGCTGGCTCGCTCCGGAGCACCCCGCCAGCGGGCGCCCCAGGCGCACCGTCCGGCGATCACTGCTCCCAGGTCACCAGCAGCCGCTCCGGGCCGCGGGTCGACAGGCCCTCCTTCCAGTCCACTCCGGACTCGCCGTCGGCGAGGCGCAGGTCCGGCAGCCGGCGCAGCAGCGTGTCCAGCGCGACCTGCAGCTCCATCCGCGCCAGTGGCGCGCCCAGGCAATGGTGCACCCCGTGCCCGAAGCCGATGTGCGAGGTGTCCTCCCGGCGCAGATCGAGCACGTCCGCATCGGGGAAAACGCTTTCGTCCCGGTTCGCCGACGCCAGCGCGGGCAGCACGGCCTCCCCGGCGCGCACCAGCACCCCACCCAGCTCGATGTCCTCCGTCGCGTACCGGGCGATGCCCGCGCCGATCCCCAGCGGCACGAACCGCATCAGCTCCTCGACCGCCTTCGGCACCAGGCTCAGGTCCGCGCGCAGCATCGCGAGCTGGTCCGGGTGCGTCAGCAGCGTGTAGACGAAGTTGGGGATCTGCGACGCGGTCGTCTCGTGCCCGGCGATCAGCAGCGCCATCGCGAGCCGGACCAGTTCCTCTTCGGACAGGCGATCCTCGTTGTCCCGCGCGGCGACCAGGCCGCTGAGCAGATCGTCGCGCGGCTCGGCGCGGCGCTGGGCGATCAGGCCCTCCAGGTAGGCGTGCATCTTCCCCGCGCAGTCGGCCACCTCCTCCGGCGGGAACCTCGTCGTGGACAGGAACGCGTCCGACCAGTACCGGAAATCCCCGCGGTCCGCGTACGGGACGCCCAGCAGCTCGCAGATCACGGTCACCGGCACGGGCAGCGCGAACGCCTCCACCAGATCGGCGGGCGGGCCGGCGGCCAGCATCCCGTCGACCAGCTCGTCGGCGATCTGCCGCACCCGCGGCCGCAGCTGCTCGATGCGCCGCACCGTGAACGCCTTCGTGACCAGGCGGCGCAGGCGGCTGTGGTCCGGCGGATCCATGCTCAGGATGCTGCCGGGCAGCGAGGGTTGCGGCCGCATCCGCGGCTCGTCGTGCTCCAGGCTCGCCGCGCGGCTGAACCGCGGGTCGCCGAGGACGACCTTCACGTCCTCGTAACGGGTGGCGAGCCAGCCCGGCTCGCCGTAGGGCAGCCGGACCCGGCTCAGCGGCTGGTTCGCACGCAGCTCGGCGAACATCGGCTCCACCTCCAGCCGTTCCGGCGTGCTGAACGGGTAGTTCCGGGGCTCCGCGGTGGTCATCACCAACTCCTCGGCAGTCAACTTCGCCCGAAATATTCCGACATGTGGTGTTTTTCCAACACCTGTTGGAGTCAATGAGACTGATCCGGTGTCCGCGCCGCAAGTACCCGATCGCCGCAGCCGCCGGTCACGCTCCGCGCTCGAGGCCGCGCTGCTGGAGCTGATCGCCGAGCGCGACCTCACCCAGATCTCGGTGTCCGACCTGACCAAACGCGCGGACGTGAACCGTTCCACGTTCTACGAGCACTACGCCGACGTGCACGACCTGGCGGCCGCCGCGTGCACGGACATGTTCGACGAGCTGGTCGCCGCGGCGCACGTGCTGCTGCCGAACGAGGACCCCGCGCCGATCGCGGCGCTGGCGCGGATCTTCGAGCACGTCGCCGCGCACGCCCGGCTGTACGGCGCGTTGCTCGCCGGCAGCGCCCGGGTGATCAACCACCTGCACCACCGCCTCGCCATCGCGATCCACGTGCACCTGACCGGCACCGGAGCGCCCACCCACGCCGACGACCCGGCGGAGATCCCGCACGACCCGGCCGCGGCGCTGCTGGCGGACGCGCTGCTGGGGACGGTGATGGACTGGCTGCGCCGGGGCTGCCCCGGCACAGCGGAGGGCATCGCGGCGGAGATCTGGCCGCACCTGGTGGCGGCGGGATCGGCCGGCCGCTGACTCACGGTCCACTGTGGACTTCGGCGGCGGAGTGTGGCGCCGTGGGTGTTTCGCGGTCATGATGCTCGTTCACCGTTTTCACTGGGGGAGCGTGAAATGGGTGGATACGAGGTAGATCCCGGCGCGCTCGAATCGGGGATCGGCCAGGTCGTCGAACCGGCGATCGGCCTCGCGCGGGAGCTGATCGCGCGGCTGGAGCAGTTCGCCCAGCTCGACCGGAACCACCTGACGGGCCTGGGTGCCCTGTCCGGGCCGGCACTCGACACGGTGTGCCGGATCGCGGGTGCCCACTACGAGCAGGTCGCGGCCGAGTCCGGGCGGGCGCAGCGCGATCCGGTCCAGACGCTGGAGATGTTCCGCGAGAGCCTGCGGCAGGTCGTCGCGCGCTACCAGGGCGCGGAAGAGCAGCACGGGGAGCGGTTGCACAGCCTGGCCCGGTCGTCGCGGACGCCGCGCCGGACTGGCTTCCCGGCTGGGCCATCGCCACCAAACCGCTGGAGGGCTACGACTTCTACACCTTCTTCGATCCGGCCGCCGCGCTGTCCGGGCAGGACCTGGACACGATCGCCGCGGTCTACGACATCGTCGGCGGGGTCTGGACTCCGCCGACGACGGCATGGAGGCGTTCCAGTCCGGGATGGCGCAGGTGCTCGGTGATCCCCACGCTCAGACCGGCCGCCTCCACCTGCTTGCTCACCTGCGCGAAGCCGTCGGCGCACGCGGTCATCAGATCCACGAGGCCGCGCCGCGCCTCTTCGATGATGGTGGAGTAGGCGACGAGCACCTGGGCGAGCACGAGCAGGCTGTCCCGTTGCCCCTCGGAGTGCTCACCGCGATCACCGGCGCGGTCGTCACGGTGGCCACGGGCGGCGCGGCGCTGCCGGCGTTCGCCACGGCCGTGCTCGCGGCCGGCGACGAGGCCGGCAAACAGGCGGTCGCGCTCGACGGCGTCTCCTACGCTTCCGTGGCCGACACCTTCCTCGCCAAGTCCGCCGACCTCGTCGGCCAGACCGCCGCCGCGATCCGGGCCAACGTGGTCCCCCGGCTCGAGCAGGCGCGCAGGCGATCCCCCGAATCCCGCCGATGCCGACCGGGCTCGGCGACCCCGGGGAGTTCCACCCGCGGTCCGCCCCGGCGGAGCCCTCCGGCGTGGCCGCGCCCGCCGGGCCGATCCAGGCGCGCCTGAACGGCTGAGCAACGCCCCGGTGGCACCGGTCGTGGGCCTGCCGCGGCGTGGCGACACCGCGACCGCGGTTAAGGTGGCCGGGTGAGTGCGACCCTCCAGGCGAAGGACCTGACCGCGGCACACGGGCACCGCACCCTTTTCGCCGGCCTCGACCTGGTCGTCGCGCCGGGGGAGGTCGTGGGGCTGGTCGGCGTCAACGGGGCCGGCAAGTCCACGCTGCTGCGGATCCTCGCCGGGGTGGACAAGCCCGAGGCCGGCGAGGTCCGGCTCACCCCGCCGGGCGCGACCGTCGGCTACCTGCCCCAGGAACCGGAGCGCAGGCCGGGGGAGTCGGTGCGCGAGTTCCTCGCCCGGCGCACCTCCGTCGCCGCCGCGCAGGCCGAGCTGGACGCGGCGACCGAGGCCCTGACCGCGGGCGCCGACGGGGCCGACGACCGCTACGCCGCCGCGCTCGACCGGTGGCTGGTCCTGGGCGGCGCGGACCTCGACCACCGGGCCGAGGAGGTCGCCGTGGACCTGGGGCTCTCGGTCGGCCTCGACCAGCCGATGACGTCGCTGTCCGGCGGGCAGGCCGCCCGCGCCGGGCTGGCCTCGCTGCTGCTCAGCCGCTACGACGTGTTCCTCCTCGACGAGCCCACCAACGACCTCGACCTGGACGGCCTGGCCCGGCTGGAGCGGTTCGTCACCGGGCTGCGCGCGGCGACCGTGCTGGTCAGCCACGACCGGGAGTTCCTCGCCCGGACCGTCGACCAGGTGCTGGAGCTGGACCTGCCGCAACAGCAGGTGCGGCTCTACGGCGGCGGGTACGAGTCGTACCTGGAGGAGCGCGCCGTGGCGCGGCGGCACGCGCGGGAGAACTACGAGGAGTACGCGGCGACGCGCGCGGCGCTGGAGACGCGGGCGCGCACGCAGCGGGCGTGGATGGAGAAGGGCGTCCGCAACGCGCGGCGCAAGGCCGGGGACAACGACAAGGCCGGCCGCAAGTTCCGCGCCGAGTCCACCGAGAAGCAGGCCGCGAAGGCTCGCCAGACCGACCGGATGATCGAGCGGCTGGAGGCCGTCGAGGAGCCGCGCAAGGAGTGGGAGCTGCGGATGGAGATCGCCGCGGCGCCGCGGGCGGGCGCGGTCGTGGCGGCGCTGCGGGGAGCCGTGGTGCGGCGCGGCGGGTTCACGCTCGGGCCGGTCGACCTGCAGATCGACTGGGCCGACCGGGTGGCGATCACCGGGGCGAACGGGGCCGGGAAGTCGACGCTGCTGGCGGCGCTGCTCGGCCGCGTCGAGCTGGACACCGGGGTGGCGTCGCTGGGGTCCGGGGTGCAGGTCGGCGAGGTCGACCAGGCGCGGCGGCTGTTCCTCGGCGACCTGCCGCTGGCCGAGGCGTTCGCGCGGGAGGTCCCGGAGCTGGCCGACGCCGACGTCCGGACGCTGCTGGCGAAGTTCGGCCTGGCGGCGGCGCACGTGCTCCGGCCCGCGGCGACGCTGTCCCCGGGCGAGCGGACGCGGGCGGCGCTGGCGTTGCTGCAGGCGCGCGGGGTGAACCTGCTGGTGCTCGACGAGCCGACCAACCACCTCGACCTCCCGGCGATCGAGCAGCTGGAGTCCGCATTGGACGGTTACCCGGGCACCCTGCTGCTGGTGACGCACGACCGGCGCATGCTGGAGGCGGTCTCCGTGACCCGGCGGCTGGAGGTCACGGAGGGCAAGGTGACGGAGCTCTGAGCCGGTCGGGCTCGGGCTGAGGACCCGGCGCGCGCCCGGGGCAGGTGCACGTCGGCGGCCGGGTGGAGGGCGAGGCCGCCGAGGTGCCACCTGGTCTCGGTCGCATCTGGCGCGGGCTGGTCCCGCGCGGTTGGCCGTGTGCTCGGGGCAGGTGTGCGCGGCGGGTGGAGGACGGCACGGTCGCCGAGATCCGCGCCGATCGGGCTCGGGCGTGGCGGCCGGGTGCGGGGCTCGCCTGCTCGGGGCAGGTGCAGGCCGGTGACTGGAGGCTGGCCCGGTCGTCGAGGGCTGCGCCCGCTGGGCTCGGGCGTTGCGGCGCCCACGGCCCGCCGCCTGGTCGGCGCACTGGCCGGCCGGGCCCGGTAGCCGGGCGAGCCCGCCTCACACCCACGGCCCGCCGCGCGCCCGCCGCGCCCGAGGCGCATCGCGGGCTGAAACATCCGCTTCGCGCTCTGTTCATCCGGATGACCGGCCCGCTCCACCGGCGGCGGTTAGACAGTGTCCGTGCCGATCACTCCATCAGGTGAGTTCCACCGCCGCCGGTTCCTGGCTTCCGTGTCCGCCGTCGCCGGGGCTGCCGCGCTGTCCCAGCTGCCCGTCGGCCCCGCGGCCGCCGCGCCCCGGCCGGGCGGTGGCGAGTACCCCTTCAAACTGGGCGTCGCCAGCGGGGAACCGGCCCCGACCGGCGCCGTGCTGTGGACGCGGCTGGTGCCGGAGCCGTTCACGCCGGGCGGTGGCATGCCGCCCAAGGCCGCGCCGGTCGACTGGGAGGTCGCCGCCGACGAGCGGTTCACCCGCGTCGCCGCGCGGGGGAGCACCTGGGCGCTGCCGCAGCTGGCCCACTCGGTGCACGTCGAGGCACGCGGCCTCGCGCCCGACCGCGAGTACTTCTACCGGTTCCGCTACCGCCACGACATCTCCCCGGTCGGCCGCACCCGCACCACCCCCGCGCCGGGCTCCCCAGGCGGCACGCTCGGCTTCGCGTTCGCCTCCTGCCAGTCGTGGGACAGCGGCTACTACCCCTCCTACCGCCACATGGCGCAGGAGGACCTCGACCTCGTCCTGCACCTCGGCGACTACGTGTACGAGGGCGGCATCCCGGCCGACGGCGGCTACCGCAAGGTGACCACCCCGGACGTGCTGCGCACCGTGCCGCAGGACCTGGAGCGCTGGCGCATGCAGTACGCGCTCTACAAGAGCGACCCCGACCTGCAGCTCGCGCACGCGCGCTTCCCGTGGCTGGTGGTGTGGGACGACCACGAGGTCAAGAACGACTACGCCAGCACCCGGCAGGAACACGCCGGCGACATCGCCGCCCTGCGCGCCGCCGCCTACCAGGCCTGGTACGAACACCAGCCGGTGCGCCCGCCCGCGAACCCGGCGTCGGCGGGCGGCCCGCGGATCTACCGCCGCCTGCACTGGGGCGGGCTCGCGCAGATCGACATGCTCGACGGCAGGCAGTACCGCGACGTCCCGCCGTGCGGCTGGGGCGAGGCCGACGCGTGCCCGGCCGCCTACGACCCGTCGGTCACCATGCTCGGCGCGACCCAGGAACGGTGGCTCTACGAGGGTTTCGCCGCGTCCCGCGCGCGCTGGAACATCCTGGGCAACAACGTCATGCTCGCCCGCCTCGACCACGACGGCCCCGGCGGCTCCCGGCTGTGGCACGACGCGTGGGACGGCTTCCCCGCCGCCCGCAAGCGCCTGACCGACGCGTGGCAGCAGCACGACGTGCGCAACCCGGTCGTCGTCACGGGCGACTGGCACTCCACGTTCGTCAACGACATCCACGCCGACTTCGACCGTCCAGGCTCGCCGGTGATCGGCACCGAGATCGTCGGCACCTCGATCTCGTCCAATGGGGACGGTGCGGTGTACGGGCCGTACTACGGGCCGATGATCCAGTACAACCCGCACATCAAGTTCTTCGACGGCGACCGCCGCGGCTACGTGCGCTGCCGGGTCGGCAAGAAGGAGTTCCGCAGCGACCTGCGGATGGTCTCCACGGTGAGCCGCGCCGACGCGCCGGAATCCACCGTGGCCTCGTTCGTGGTCGAGGACGGCCGTCCCGGCGCGGTCCGGGTCTGAGGGAAGGAAACCGATGAAACGACTGCTGGTGCTGATCTTCGCCCTGGTGGTGGCCGGTGGCGCGCTGCCGGCCGCGGCGGCGTCGCGGGTGCAGCCGCTCGAGCACGCCCACGCCCACAACGACTACGAGCACGACCGCCCGCTGGCCGACGCCCTCGGCCACGGGTTCACCTCCGTCGAGGCGGACGTGTGGCTGGTGGACGGCGAGCTGCGGGTGGCGCACGACCTGGTCGACGCCCGGCCCGGCCGGACCCTGACCAGCCTGTACCTCGAACCGCTGGCCGAGCGGGTGCGCGCCCACGGCGGCCGGGTGTACCCGCGGTGGCGCGAGTCGTTCCAGCTGCTGATCGACATCAAGAGCGACGGCCCGTCGGCCTACCAGGCGGTGGACGCGGCGCTGCGTGAGTTCCGGTTCATGCTCACCCGGTGGACCGGCGGGCGCGAGCACGACGGCGCCGTCGAAGTGGTCATCAGCGGCAACCGGCCACGCGCGGAAATGCTGGCGCAGCGCACCCGTTTCGCGGGTTACGACGGGCGCTTGGGCGACCTCGGCACCGGGACGCCGGCCACGTTCATGCCGCTGGTGAGCGACAACTGGGCCAACGCCTTCACGTGGCGGGGCGTGGGCCCGATGCCGGCGGCCGAGCGCGCCAAGCTGCAGGGCATCGTCGCGCAGGCGCACGCCGCCGGGTACCGGGTCCGGTTCTGGGCCACCCCCGACACCCCGGGCGCCGCGCGGGAGGCCGTGTGGCGGGAACTGCTGGCCGCCGGGGTGGACCACATCAACACCGACGACCTGGCCGGCCTGCGGGACTTCCTGCTGACCCACGACCCGGCCGAGCGCCGGGCGGCGTGATCGCGCGCCGAGGGGCACGCGGCGGGTAGCGCTCTTGAGCCGCACGCCGGGGATGGCTACTCTCCAGTAGGTAGCCGCTTCCCACGGAGGAAGACCATGCGCGCTCCCGCCTTCCTGCTCGGCGCCGTCCTGCTGGCCGGTCTCCTCACCGGGCCGCCGGCCGCGACCGCGGCGCCCGCGCTGCGGGAGGTCCTGCTCGTCGGCAACAACTGGGAGGGCACGGCCGACGTCCTCGCCGCCACCGGGGACTTCCACCGCATCGGCCGCATCGACGTCATCCCGGACCGGGACGAGCGGCTCCGCGAGATCCACCTCGACCCGGTCCGGCTCGCGTTCTTCCTGGGCATCCGGCACACCGTCGGGGAGGGGCACGACCAGTTCGCCGACGACATGTACGCCACGCCCGACGGCTCGGCGATCGTGGTGTCCCGCCCCAGTTTCGCCGACGTCGTCTCGATCGACGCCGGCACCGGGGCGATCAACTGGCGCTTCCCCGTCTCCGGTTTCCGGGCCGACCACATGGCGGTCTCGCCGGACGGGCTGCGCGTGGCGGTGTCGGCGTCCACCAGCAACCGGGTGCACGTGCTCGACATCCGCACCGGCGCCGAACTCGGGTCGTTCGCCACCGGGGACAAGCCGCACGAAAACGTGTTCTCGGCGGACGGGCGGTACCTGTGGAACATGTCCATCGGGGAGGTCAACAACGACCTCGACGCGCCGATCCTCGACCCGCTGAAGGGCGACCGCCGCATCACCGTGGTCGACGCCGCGACCTTCCGGCAGGTGCGGATCATCGACATGCGGCCGCGGCTGGACGCGTTCGGCCGTGCCGACCACTCGGACGCGGTGCGGCCGGTCGCGTTCAGCCCGGACGAGTCCACTTTGTACTTCCAGGTTTCGTTCTTCAACGGGTTCTTCGAGTACGACGTGCGCGGTGACCGGATCACGCGCATGAAGACGCTGCCGGAGAACCCGGCGACGAGCGACGACCGCACGACCTTCGTCAACGACTCGCGCCACCACGGCCTGTCGATGAACCCCGCGGGCACGAAGCTCTGCGTGGCCGGCACGATGGACGACTACGCGACGATCGTCGACCGCGCGACGCTGCGGGAGGGCCCGCTGGTGACGGCGAGCAAGCCGTACTGGGCCACGGTCAGCGGGGACGGCGCCGCGTGCGTGATCTCGGAGAGCGGGACGGACCAGGTGACCGCGATCGACTTCGCGACCGGGCGGAAGATCACCTCGGTTCCGGTGGGCGATCACCCGCAGCGGGTGCGGCTGGCGCGCCTTCCCGCGAACTGGCCGGGCCGGTGATCGGTGCGGGCGTCTCGCCGCCGGTGACCACCCGCGGCTGGCGCGCCTTCCCGCGGGCTGGTCAGGCCTTCGGCTTGCGGCGTGAGGTCGCCGAGCGCGGCGGTGCCGCGCGCATCCGCTCGCGCACCCCGCTCAGGATGCCGCTCAGGGTGGTGAGGTCGCGCCGCGACAGCCCCTCGAACAGCATCGTCCGCACCACCTCGACGTGCCCGGGCAGGACGCGCGCCACCATGTCCCGGCCGGCGTCGGTGATCGTCACCGTCACGCTGCGCTCGTCGTCCTCGGACGGGCGGCGCGTGACCAGCCCGGCCTTGTCCAGCAGCCCCGCCTGGTAGGTCAGGCCGCTGCGGCTGTAGACCACCCCGTCGGCCAGGTCCGTCATCCGCTGGCCGCCGCCGGGGGAGTTCGCGAGCCGGGCGAGGATCTGGAACTGCACCCAGCTGAGCGGCCCGGCGGCACGCAACTGCTGTTCCACCGCGTGCTGCAGGAGGCTGCTGACCTCCATCAGCGCGAAGTAGGCGTCCAGCTGCTCGGCGTCCAGTGCGTCGTGGCTCACATCCGGATTCTACTTGCTTCGACTTCGAAGCGTGCTACGGTCTACATATGCTTCGAATTCGGAGCAAGAATCGAGGAGAGATCATGCGAGCAGTGCGGTACCACGAGTACGGCGGAGCCGAAGTCCTGCGTCCCGAGGAGGCCGAGCGCCCGGCGCCCGGGCCGGGCCAGGTCCTGGTGCGGGTCGCGGGCACCAGCTTCAACGGCGCCGACGCCCTGATCCGCGCCGGTGTGCTGCGGGAGGTCTTCCCGGTGCGCCTGCCCCACATCCCCGGCGTGGACGTGTCCGGCACCGTCGCGGAGACCGGGGACGGCGTGACCGGCTTCCGGGCCGGCGACCCGGTGATCGGGTTCCTGCCGATCATCGACGGCGGCGCGGCCGCCGAGTACGTCCTCGCCCCGGCCGAGGTGCTCACCGCCGCGCCGGAGTCCGTCCCCGCGGCCGACGCCGCGGCCCTCCCGGTGGTGGGGCTCACCGCCTGGCAGGCCCTGTTCGAGCTGGGCGAGGTGCGGGCCGGGCAGCGCGTGCTGGTCAACGGCGCGGGCGGCGCCGTCGGCGGGTACGCGGTGCAGCTGGCCGCCCAGGCCGGGGCGACGGTCGTCGCCACGGCTCGCGAAGCCCATGCCGAGCGGCTGCGGTCCTACGGCGCGGCGCGGGTCGTCGGCCACGGCGACTGGGACGCGGTGCGCGAACCGGTCGACGTGGTGGTGAACCTGGCGCCGGCGACCCCGCCGGAGCTGACCGCGCTGGTGCGCGAGGGCGGCATCGTGGTGAGCAGCGCGACGCCGCCGGAGCCGGACGAGTCCCGCGGGGTGCGAGCCGCCCGCGTCTTCGTCCGCAGCGACGCCGGGCAGCTGCGCCACCTGGTGCGGGAGGTCGACGCCGGACGGCTGCGCATCCACGTCGCCGACCGCCGCCCGCTGCACGAACTGGCCGCGGTCCACGAGGAGGCCGCCGCCGGGAAACTCGCCGGCAAGACGGTGCTGCTGCCCTGACCGGCGCTGGAGGGGTGGCCGTGTCGTGACTCCTGGTCCGGCGCCGGACCAGGAATCACGAGTCCACATCGGACGATCACCGGCGCAGTTCGGCCACCTTGTCCAGCCAGCCCAGCTTGTGCGGGTTGTTGATCCCGTAGATGCGGGTGATCCGGCCGTTTTCGACCACCAGGCTCAGCGCGGCGGCCGAGCCCTCGACGTCGAGCCGGACGCCCGGCATCCCGTTGACCCAGGTGGCGCTCGCGGTGAACCCGGTGCGCTCGGCGGCGTGGGCGAGCAGCGTCGCGACCCGCTCGGCGCCGATGACCGGCTTGCGCGCCGCCGGCACCACGCCACCGCCGTCGGAGATCACCACCACGTCCGGGGCCAGCACGTCCACCAGAGCGCGCACGTCACCGTTGGACACGGCGGCCAGGAAGCGGTCCACGGCCGCCTGCTGCTGCGCCCGGTCCACCTGCATCCGCGGCCGCCGCGCGGCGACGTGCTCCCGGGCGCGGTGCGCGATCTGCCGCACCGCCGCGGTGCTCTTCCCGACCGCCTCGGCGACCTCCGCGTAGGACAGGTCGAACACGTCGTGCAGCACGAACACCGCCCGCTCGGCCGGGCCGAGCGTCTCCAGCACGGTGAGCATCGCGATCGACACGTTCTCCGCCAGCTCCACGTCCTCGGCCACGTCCGGGGTGGTCAGCAGCGGTTCGGGCAGCCATTCGCCGATGTAGTCCTCGCGCCGCCGGGACACCGACCGCAGCCGGTTCAGCGCCTGCCGCGTCACCACCCGCACCAGGTACGCCCGCGGGTCCCGCACCTCCGCCTGGTCCACCTCGGCCCAGCGCAGCCAGGTCTCCTGCACCACGTCCTCGGCGTCGGCCGCGGAGCCGAGCATCTCGTAGGCCACGGTGAACAGCAGGCTGCGATGGGTGACGAACGGGTCGGTCACGGTTCCTCCTCGGGTCGCTCGGCATGCAGACACCGCCCGGCGCGCGGATGTGACACCCCGGTTCAGATCCGGTTCAGGTAAAGGAACAGCCGCCGCGCGATGGCCTGGTCGGACAGCCCCTCGGCCATCAGGGCGAGCACCGGGTGCTCGCGTTCGGTGAGCCGCGCCAGCCGCCGGTCCGGGCCGGCCAGCAGCTCGCGGGCGTAGAGCTGCTCGACGTGCTGGGAGAGCACCAGAACCGGCAGCCCGGGCACCTCCCGGCGCGCGGCGAGCGCGGCTTTGAGCCCCTCGTCGGACTGGGTGGGCGGCATGCGGACGTCCACGACGGCGGCGTCCGGCCGCCACTTCAGCAGCGCGTCGAGCGTCTCCGGTCCGGTGGCCGCCGTCGCCACCACCTCGTGCCCGTAGGCCTCGAGCAGGCGGACCAGCCCGTCCCGCAGCAGGTAGAGGTCCTCGGCTACCACGATTCGCACGGCACCATCATCCTCACCGTGGTCGGACCGCCCGCGGGGCTGGTGATCGCCAGCGTCCCGTCGAACACCGCGAGGCGGCGGCGCAGCCCGGCGAGACCGCCGCCGTCCGGCTCGCGCGCGCCGCCCCGGCCGTCGTCGGAGACCTCGGCGACCAGCCCGGCCCCGTCGTGGGCGAGGCGGACGTGCGCGCCGGTCGCGTGGCCGTGCTTGACCGCGTTGGTCAGCAGCTCGGCGATGCCGAAGTACACCGCCGACTCGACCGGCGGGTCCAGACGCAGCTCGTCGGCCTCGACGGTCACGTCGAGCGGCGTGTCCAGCGTGAGCGCGCGCACCGCGTCGGCGAGGCCGCGCTCGGTCAGCACCGGCGGGCTGATGCCGCGGACCAGGTCGCGCAGTTCGGCCAGGGACGACACGGCCCCGGCGCGGGCTTCGCGCAGCAGCGCCCGAGCTCTGTCCGGATCGGACTCCATCAGTTTCTCCGCGGTGGCCAGCGAAAGCCCGAGCGCGACCAGCCGTGCCTGCGCGCCGTCGTGCAGGTCCCGTTCGATGCGGCGGATCTCCGCGGCCTGCGCGATCGTGGTGTCCGCGCGCTGGGCGGTCAGCTCGCCGACCCGGTCCGCGAGCGCCATCGCCGGGGTGGGGCGCAGGAAGCGGACGGCGACCGGTCCGGCGACGCGCCAGGCGAACGGTGCGCCGGCGAGGGCGACCGCCACCCCGAGAACCACCGCGGGCACCGAGAACCACCGGACCGCGGCGGCGATCCCGGCCGGCGGCACGGCCGCCGCCAGGCCCGCGGTCACCGGGGCGATCGCGGTGAAGCGCAGGTCGCGCCACCGCGCCGGATCCCGCCACCGGAGCCGCCACTGCTGGTCCAGGCGGGCGTCGCGCTCGGTGCGCTCGTAGGAGTGACCGTTCCACCAGAAGCCGGTGGACAACCGCACCACCGGCGGCATCTCCCGGTAGCCGGCGGGGATGACGGTGCCCGTCCACTTCGCCACGAGCGACCGGAAGATCCGGCACACCGGCCGGGCGAGCAGCAGCGTCGCGACGGCCGCCCACAGCACCGGCGGTATCCACGTCCACGGACCGTCCCACCACAGGGCCAGCGCCACGGCGGCCGCCCACACGGCCGGGACCAGCATGCTGACGACCAGGACCACCACCGCTCGCCAGAATCCCACCACCACGTTTCGCACGGGTCCACTGTGCACCGCGGAAAGCCGGGCCGGTACCGGATCGGCGCGGAAGTGGGGCTGGACCCACCCGGCTGGGCGCCCACCCGCACCCCCCGGGGGCGCGGTCACCGGCTCACGCGCCCTCCAGCAGCCGGCCCCCGTCCAGGTGCAGGCGGCGCTCGATTCCGATGCCGGCCAGGAAGCGTTCGTCGTGGCTGACGACCACGAACGCGCCCCGGTAGGCGTTCAGCGCGGCCTCCAGCTGGCCGGTGCTCACCAGGTCCAGGTTGTTCGTCGGCTCGTCCAGCAGCAGCAGCTGCGGCGCGGGCTCGGCGAACAGGACGCACGCGAGCGTCGCGCGCAGGCGTTCGCCGCCGGAGAGGGCCCGCGCCGGCAGGTGCACCCGCGCGCCGCGGAACAGGAAGCGCGCCAGCAGGTTCATCCGATCGGCCGGGAGCATGCCGGGCGCGGCCGCGGCCAGGTTCTCCGCCACCGTGCGGTCGTCGTCGAGCAGGTCCAGCCGCTGCGACAGGTACGCGACCCGCCCACCGGCCCGCCGGATCGACCCGTGGTCGGGCTCCAGATCACCGCTGATCAGCCGCAGCAGCGTCGACTTGCCCGACCCGTTGGGCCCGGTCAGCGCGATGCGTTCCGGCCCGCGCACCGCCAGGTCCACGCCCGCGCCGAACAACTCCCGCTTGCGCAGGCCCTCACCGAGGAACAGCGTGCGCCCCGCGGGCACCGCGGTCCGGGGGAGTTCCAGGACGATCTTCTGGTCCTCCCGCAGCGACCGCTCCGCCTGGTCCAGCTTCGCCTTCGCCGCGCTGACCCGCGCGGCGTGCGTGCCGTCGGCCTTGCCCGCCGACTCCTGCGCGTTGCGCTTCAACGTCCCCGCGACGATCTTCGGCAACCCGGCGCTGGCGATGTTCCGCTGGGCGGTGCTCGCCCGCTTCGCGGCCCGCTCCCGGGCCTGCTGCATCTCGCGCTTCTCCCGCTTGACCTCCTGCTCGGCGTTGCGGATGTTCTTCTCGGCGACCTCGCGCGCGGCCTGGACGGCCTGCTCGTACTCGGTGAAGTTCCCGCCGTGGAAGGTGATCCCGCCGGCGTCCAGCTCCGCGATGCGGTCCATCCGGTCGAGCAGCGCCCGGTCGTGGCTCACCACGAGCAGGCAGCCGGGCCAGTCGTCGAGCACGGCGTGGAGGCGGCGGCGGGCGTCCAGGTCGAGGTTGTTGGTGGGCTCGTCGAGCAGCAGCAGGTCGGGCCGCTTGAGCAGCTGGGCGGCGAGCCCGAGCGACACGACCTGGCCGCCGGACAGGGTGTCCAGCCGCCGGTCGAGCGCGACGTGCCCGAGCCCGAGCCGGTCCAGCTGGGCGCGCGTGCGTTCCTCGACGTCCCAGTCGGTGCCGATCGTGGTGAAGTGCTCCTCGGCGACGTCCCCGGCCTCGACCGCGGCGAGCGCCCGCAGCACCGGCGCGATGCCGAGCACCTCGGCGACGGTGAGGTCACCGGTCAGCGGCAGGTCCTGGGGCAGGTAGCCGAGCAGCCCGTCCACGGACACGCTGCCCGCCGACGGCCGCAGCTCACCGGCGACGAGCCGGAGCAAGGTGGACTTCCCGGCGCCGTTGGGCGCGACCAGACCGGTGCGCCCGTCCGGGAAGGTGACGGACAACCGGTCGAACACGGGGGTGTCGTCCGGCCAGGAGAAGGACAGGCCGGACACGACGATACGAGCATCGGACATGACGGAGAAACCTCGGAATGCGTGGCGGAACGAGTGGACGACGAGACGGCCACGACGGCAATATCCGCCGGTGGCCAGCTAGCTCCGGGGCTCACCCGGAGATGTCGTCTTCACCTGCCACGACGGGTCTCCTTCGCACGAGTCACTCCACCTTGATCGTAGCAGCTCCGGCGATCACCGCACGGCGTTAACGCGCGGCCCGGACCGCGCGACTCAGTGACATGGACGACGCCGACCTGTGGCGGGCCGTCGACACCCAGCGCGTGGCGATCGCGGACCTGCTGGACGGGCTGACCGGCGACGAATGGGCCCGCCCGTCGCTGTGCGAGGGGTGGACGGTGCGCGACGTCGCGGCCCACCTGGCCACCCAGTACCGGACCAGCCTCCGGGACGCGCTGGCCGCCGCGGTCCGGGCGCGCGGCGACATGAACCGGGCGATCCGCGACTCCGCGTGCACCTACCCCGGCACGGACGGGCTCGCCACGGAGATCCGCGCCCTCGCCGGGTACCGGCGGACCCCGCCGAGCATCGGCGTGCACGAGGTGCTGCTCGACATCCTCGTGCACGGCCTGGACATCGCGCTGCCGTTGGGCAAGCACCTCACCGTGCCGCCGGAAGCCGCCGCGCACGCCGCGCAGCGGCTGTGGGACAAGCCGCGGATGTTCCACGCCCGCCGCCGTTTCGGCGGGCACCGCTACCGCGCGACCGACAGCGGCTGGGCGGTGGGCGAGGGCCCCGAGGTGAGCGGCCCGGCGTGGGCGATCATGCTGCTGTTCGCGGGCCGCCCCGCCGCGCGGGCACACCTCACCGGCTTGCGTTAGGCGGCGACGTCGAGCGCGGCGCGAGTTCGAGGGGACGTTCGTAGCTCGGCGAGAAGCGTTGCCCTGGCGGGGAGCCGGACCCGGGGCCGGCTCAGGCGAGTTCGGCCGAAACCACCGCGGGCAGCTCCCGCAGGCGGGCCAGCAGGTGGTCGATCTCCTCGCCCGGCAGCAGGACCGCGCAGACCATGCTGCTCTCCCGGACGCCCTCGCGGATGTCGACCGACAGTTCGTGCACCGGGCGGCCCTGCTGCGACAGCGCGCCGATCAGGGCGGGGACCTGCGGGGCCCCGCCGGTGAAGTACGTGGCGATCCGGCGCCGGACGAGCAGAGCCGAACGCGGGGCCGGGGTGTCGAACGTGCTGACGGACATGGCGGATCTCCAGGAAGATCGAAAAGACCGGATGGATCCGGGCCAGGTCCCGAAGAAGAAGAGCGATCGCCGAACTGCGCGCCGGCGACCTGGGTTCAGCCGGCGCGCCGGGTTACGAGTCGCTGGGACGTCAGGCGCTGCACGGCGCAAGATTAACACGACCCCGCACCGATCGCCGAGACCCGTGATCGGGACGGGCCCGAGACCGGCCGGTTCCCGCTGGCCGTGCGCTATCCGGCCACCCGGTACCGCAGGTGTGTCACGCCGTGGCCGTCCAGCCGCCGGATCGGTTCGAGCTCGACCGGGGCGTCCTCGCGCGTGCCGAACAGGCGACGGCCCGCGCCGAGCAGGACCGGGACGAGGTGGATCTCCATCTCGTCCAGCTCCCCGGCGGCGAGCAGCGCCTGCGCCGCGCCCGCGCCGTGCACCAGGATCGCGCCGTCGCCCGCCGCGGCCCGGGCGTCGGCGGCGCACGCGGCCACGTCGGTGTAGAACCGGGCGCTGCCGGGCGGCTCGTCGCCGGGGTCGACGTGGTGGGTGAGGACGTGGATCGGCACGCCGTCGTGGTGGTCGCCCTGCCACCGCCCGGCGAGCTCGAACGTGCGCCGCCCGGCGATCACGGCCCCGGTGGCCAGGGCCTCGCCGAACACCTGGCCGTCGGGCCCGGGGGAGTCGCGGTGGTCCAGCCAGTCGAACAACCGCCCGCCGCCGCGCCCCAGCTCCTGGCCGGGCCGGTCGTCGGGGCCGGCGATGTAGCCGTCGAGCGACATGGACATGTAGAGCCGGGTGGTCGCCATGGGACCGTCCTTCCGTTCGGGTGTCTCACCACCACGTCGGACGGCGGCGCCGCGGTTCGACAGGTTCCTAGGCCTCGTTTCCGGGGGAGAGGCCGCGCACCGCCTGGAACCCGAGCTGCGGGCCGAGACCGGTGGCGGTGGTGGCGGCGACCGGGCGCAGCAGCAGGCCGACGTGGTCGCCGGTGTCGTGCCGGGACAGGATGTCGCCCGCGAACCAGCCGGCGCAGTCGTCGAGCACCGGGGCGCCGCCCGGGCCGGGATGCCAGGCGCAGCGCGCGAACTTGTCGGTGTCGAACCCGGTGTGGCTGCCGAACAGCTCGGCCAGTTCGTGGGCCGAAGCGTCGAGCCGGTGCACGACGAGCGTGGCGGCGCGGGCGGCGACTTCGAAGGTGTGGTTGTTCTTCGACAGCCACACCATGAACCGCGGCGGGTCGATGCTGCACTGCGCGGCGAACCCGACGAGGCACCCGGCGTGCCGCCGCCCGTCGGTCGTCGTCACGACGAACATCGGGTAGTCCAGCGCGCCGACCACCGTCTCGAATCCGTCACCTGCCACCGCTCAGTTCTACCCCGTCGTGTCACACGGGGAGCGGTCGCGGTGTCTGGTGAGCGAACTCGGACAACGAAGGAGAACTCCATGAACGTCGCCCTGTGGATCGCCGCCGGGGTGCTCGCCGCCGTCGCCCTCGCCGGGGGCTTCACCAAGTCGGTCCTGCCGGTGCGGAAACTGGCCGCGGCGCACGGCGGGGAGTGGGCCGGTGACGCCCCCGGCGGGCTGGTGCGGACGCTCGGCGTGCTGGAGATCCTCGCCGCGATCGGGCTGATCCTGCCCGCGCTGACCGGGATCGCGCCGGTGCTGGTGCCGGTGACCGCGGTGTGCTGGATCGCGCTGATGATCGGCGCGATGGTCACGCACCTCCGCTACGCGGGCGGCGCCAGGTTCGCCCTGCTGAACCTGACCTACCTGGCGATCGCGGCGTTCCTCGCGCTCGGCCGCTTCGGGTTCGAGCCGTTCTGATCAGCGTCCCAGGATCATCTCGATGTTCTCCATGATCCCGGCCGTGTCGCCCAGCCCGCCCAGCACGATGACCTTCATCCGCGCCCGCTCCTCGTCGTAGGCGGTTTCCAGGCGCAGCGGCTGGTCCTCCGAGCTGCGGTTGGCCGTGGCGGCCATCAGCAGCGTCGCCAGGCGGCTCGCCGTCTCGGGGCTGATCGCGTCGATCTCCACGATGCTCGACACGTCCACGTGCCGCGCGCCCGGTTCGCGCGGCGCGGCGGTCGCGGTGCGGCCGGTGAAGGCATCCAGGTCCTTCTGCGCGATGCGGTACTGCTTGCCGATCCGGACCGCGTGCAGGCGCCCGTCGCGGACGTACCCGCGCACGGTCCGGACGTGCAGGCCGAGCATCGAGGCGACCTGGTCCACCGAGTACAGCTTTTCTTCCACAACCGGACCCTACACAGGAGGATGGGGAATGTTAGGGAGCGTCCTCACGGGTCCACGGTCAGCACGAGCTTGCCGAACTGGTCACCCGCCGCCAGTCCGGCCAGCGCGCGTGGGCCGTCGTCCAGGGGGAAGGTGCCGTGGACCACCGGCCGGATCCGGTGTTCGGCCACCAGGGCGAGCATCCGCTCGAACTCCCGCGCGCTGCCCATCGACGTGCCCAGCACGCTGATCTGGCGGAAGAACATCTCGCGCAGCGACAGACCGACCTCCGCGCCCGTCGTCGCCCCGAGCGACACCAGCCGCCCGCCCGGGCGCAGCACCGACAGGCACTTGCCGAACGTGGCCGAGCCGACGCTGTCCACGACGAGATCCACCGGCCCCAGCGCGGCACGCCAGTCCTCGGCGCTGCCGATCGCGTGATCGGCCCCCAGTTCCCGTGCCCGGCGGCACTTCCCCGGACTGCGCGAGGTCACGCTGACCGTCGCGCCGGCGGCCTTGGCCATCGCCAGCGCGAAGGTGGCCACCCCGCTGCCGATGCCGGGCAGCAGCACGTGCTCGCCCGCGCGGAGACCGCCGCGGGTGAAGAGCGCGCGGTAGGCCGTCAGCGCCGCCAGCGGCAGGGCGGCCGCCTCGGCCCAGCCGAGGTGCGCCGGCTTGGGCGCCACGTTCTTCGCCGGCACCACGACCTGCTCGGCGAACGTGCCGTCGGTGGGGACCCCGAGGATGGCGGGGACCTCCGGCACGTCACCGGGCTCGTCCCAGCCCAGCGACGGGTTGACGACGACCTCGGTGCCGGGAGCCACCGCGGCCCCGGGCCCCGCCGCGACGACCACGCCCGCGCCGTCGGAACCCAGCACGACCGGCGCGTCACCCGGACCACGGGCGTCGACGAGGAACAGGTCGCGGTGGTTGAGACCAGCCGCGCGGAGAGCGACCACGACCTCACCCGGCCCCGGCCGCGGCGCGGGCACCTCCGCCACCCGCACACCTTCCAGTCCCGCCGCGTTCCCGTGCACCACCGCCGTCATCGTTGTCACGCCGGCGAAACTAGCAGCGGCCCGGCGCCCGCCTCGACGCATCGCGAAGTGGGTCACAGCAGGGAATTTCCAGATGGTGAAGCGTGCGCGCGATGCCCGCACGGCGGTTCGGACAGTCGCATGCGGACGGTGGCGCCGTCAGACCGGCACGGCCGCCCGGCCCGGGGACAGCACCCCGGCCGCGATCGCGGCCACCGCGGCGGTCACGGCGAACACGACGAACCCGCCGCGGAACCCGGTCAACGTTTCCCCGACCAGGCTCGCCGCCGCGACGCTCGACACCACCGCCGCCCCCAGTGACGCGCCGAACTCGTGGAACGTGCTCACGATGCCCGACGCGATCCCGGCCTCGTGCGGCGCGACCTGTCCCAGCGCCGTCGCCGACGCCACCACGAACAGCACCCCGGTGCCGGCGCCCGCGACCGCGATGCCGATCGCCACGACCGCGGCGTTCATCACCAGCGCCGGGATCGCCAGGCCGATCGCGGCGACCAGCAACCCGGCCACGGCCAGCGGGCGCGCGCCGAAGCGGCCGATGACCCGCCCGGTGAGGTTGGCCGCGGCCATCGTCAGCAGCGCGACCGGCAGGAACAGCAACCCGGTCACCAGCGCGCCGAACCCGCGCTCCTGCTGGAAGTAGAAGGTGCCGAGGAAGAACACCGCGACCGTCAGCGCCGTCGCCATGAGGATGAGGAACGTGCCGGTCGCCACCGGACGACGGGCCAGCAGCCGCACGTCCATCAGCGGCGCCCGCGTCCGCCGCTGCCACGCCGCGAACACCACGTAGCCGACGGCGGCCGCCGGCACCAGCCAGCCCGTCGTCGCCGTCAGCCAGCCCTGGTCACCGGCGTTGATCAAGGCGTACACCAGCGCCCCGGACGAGGCGGTGACGAGCAGCGCGCCCAGCACGTCCAGCCGCCCGCCCGGGGCCGCGGCCGCGCCACGCGGCAGCATCCGCGCCAGGGCGGCGACGATGACGAGCCCGATCGGCACGTTGATCCAGAACACCCACGGCCAGCCCGGCCCGGCGGTGAGCAGCCCGCCCAGCAGCACGCCGAGGGCCGCGCCCCCGCCGCCCAGCGCCGACCACACACCGAGCGCCTTGTTCCGCTCGTCACCGTCGAACAACGTCACGACCAGCGACAACGCCGACGGCGACAACAACGCGGCGCCGACACCCTGCGGGACCCGCCCGCCCAGCAGCACGCCGGAGCTTTCGGCGAGCCCGGTCGTGAGCGAGGCCAGGGTGAAGATCAGCAGGCCGGCGAGCGCGATCCGCTTGGCGCCGGCGAGGTCGGCGAGGCGGCCGCCGAGCAGCATCAGGCCGCCGAAGGTCAGCGTGTACGCGCTGACCACCCAGGTCATCGCCGCGCGGCTCATGCCCAGGTCGGTCTCGATGTGCGGCAGCGCGATCGCCACCACGGTGACGTCGAGGATCAGCATCAGCTGGGCGACGCCGAGGAAGCCGAGGATGCGCCACCGCAACGGGTGCCCGCCAGGTGCCGCGAAGGAATCCGACATGATCAACTCCGAGTTAACTCGTACGACTCAGTACGACTTGCAACCGGAATGCTAACTCGTACATTCCAGTACGAGCTAGACTGTGGTGGTGAGCACTTCCGCACGACTGCGGCGGCGCGCCGACGCCGAACGCAGCATCGCCCGCATCGTCACC
Source organism: Amycolatopsis thermalba (assembly GCF_003385215.1). GTDB lineage: Bacteria > Actinomycetota > Actinomycetes > Mycobacteriales > Pseudonocardiaceae > Amycolatopsis_E > Amycolatopsis_E thermalba. The sequence continues at coordinate 102,678 of NZ_PQHW01000005.1, forward strand.
GCCGCCCGGGAGGTCCTCGGCCGGGATCCGGACGCGAGCATCGACGACATCGTGAAGGCCGCCGGGGTCGGCCGGATGACGCTGTACGGGCACTTCCCGAACCGGGCGGCGCTGGTCGAAGCCGCCCTCGCCGACGCGCTGCGGGCCGGGGAGGAGGTCCTGTCCACGGTCGACCTCGACGGCGACGCGCGTGACGCGCTGGCCCGGCTGATCGCGCCCAGCTGGGCGCTGGTGGCCGAGTCGACGAAGCTGCTGCAGGCCGCCGAGGGACTCCTGCCGGCGGCCCGGATCCGCGAGCTGCACGGGGAAGCCGCCGACCGGGTCGAGGACCTGATCCGAAGGGGGCAGCGGCAGGGCGTGTTCCGGACCGACCTGCCGATCACGTGGCTGGTCAACGTCGTGCACTACGTCCTCAACGGAGCGGCGGAGGAGACCCGCGCCGGGCGGCTGAGCGCCGACGACGCGCCGGGCGTGGTGGCCGCGACGGTCCGGTCGTTGCTGTCGGACTTGCCTTGACGTGCGCGTCAACCCGCAGAATGGCGCCGGTGTTCACACGAGCAGAACTGGATTACCTCGCCACGCAGCGCATCGGACGGCTCGCCACGGTGTCGCCCGGCGGGCAGGTGCAGAACAACCCGGTGAACTTCTTCGTCGACGACGGCACGATCGTCATCGGCGGGCACGCGCTGGGGGCGTCGAAGAAGTTCCGCAACATCCAGCGGGGCAGCACGGTCGCGTTCGTGGTGGACGACCTGGCGAGCGTGGACCCGTGGGTGCCGCGGGGCATCGAGGTGCGCGGCACGGCGGCGGCGCTGACCGGCCAGGAGCCGCCGGTGCCGTACTTCTCGCGGGAGACCATCCGGATCACCCCGGAGCGGATCATCGCCTGGGGACTGGACGGCCCCAGGGTGAGCCGCAGAGCGTGACCCGGCGCGGCACCTGCTGAGGAACCGAGGCCGATGGAGGGCCGCAACGGGCGCGTGCGCGCGCCGCGTGGGGCTTTGTGGCGCTGCTGGGCGAGTGCGCGCCGCATGGGGCTTTGTGGCGCTGCTGGGCGAGTGCACGCCGCGCGTGGCTTTGTGGCGTGGCGCGGATGCGCGCCGTGCGGCGTGGCACGGTGCGCGTGCCCGCGGGACCTTGTGGCGCTGCGGCGGCGTGCACATCCGGTGGGTTGCCGCGCGCGTGCGCATCCGGCGGGGCCTGGTGGCCCTGCCGCGCCGCAAGGCCCCGCGCCTTGACGGGCCCCTCGGTGTTCGGCTTCCGCGCCGTCGCGGTGCGTTCCTTACGCGGGTTGGGTTTCCGTGATCAGCTCCTCCAGTTCCAGCCGGGCGCCGGTCTCGTGTTCGGCGGTGTAGGTCTTCTCGCCGAGGGCTGTGCGGGCCGCGTGTTCGATGCGGTCCACGTCGCCGCGTTCGGCGGGGGGCAGGGGGGCTCCGACGGAGCGGCGGGCGGCGTCGGCGGCGCCCAGCAGCCGTGCGGCCAGTGCGTGATCCCCGGCCAGGGCGTGCGCGCCGGCCAGGCCCTCCAGCGCCAGCGCGACCGCCCGCGGGTCCGTGCCGCGCCGGGCGATCTCCAGCGCCCGCCGGTGCCAGGTGAACGCGCCCTCGGCGTCGCCGCGCAGCTCGGCCACGAAACCGAGCTCGTCGCACACCAGCGTGTTGCCCGGCTCGTGTTCGACGAGCCCGTGCCACTCCAGCAGCACCCGCAACTGCCGCTCCGCCTCGTCGAGCGCGCCCTCCCGGCGGGCACCGAGCGCGAGACCCGTGCGCGCGTACATCTCGCCCGGCGTGAACCCGCTCTCCACCGCCACCCGCCGCGCCCGCTCGTGCAGGCGCCGCGCCTCCGCGAAATCCCCGGCGAGCAGCGCGGTGCGGCCCAGCCACGACAACTGGTAGGACACCTCCGGCCACAGCCCCAGCTGTTCGGCCCGCTCCAGGCTCTCGGTGTGCAACCGCTCCGCGTCGGCGTAACGGCCCTCGAACGACGCCAGCGTGCCCAGCACGAACGACGCCTGCACCTGCCCCCACCGGTCACCGACCTCGGCGAAGATCGCGGCGCTCTCCGCCGCGGCCGCGGACGCCCGGCCCAGCTCGCCGCGCGCGATCAGCTGGCTGGCCGACTCGGCGAGCCCGGCCGCCGTGCCCCAGCGGTCACCCAGCGCGGCGAACCCGTCGAGAGCCGCTCCGGTCAGCTTCGACGCCCCCGCCAGATCCGCGACCGTGCCCAGCACGTACCCGAGGAACCACAGCGCCCGCGACCGCACCGCCACGTCGGGAATCCCCGCGGCCTCCTCGGCCACCGCCGGGTCGACACGCCCGCCGGCCAGCACCTCGAGCCCCGCCAGCCACGCCCGCGCGCCGGCCCGCCGGCCGGGCGCCACCTCACCCGGCACCGCGAGCGCCGCCCGCAACGACCGCAGCGCCTCGCCCAGCCGCCCGCGCAGGAACCAGTACCACGCCAGGCTCGTCACCAGCCGCAACGCCGCGTCCGCGGCGCCCTGCCGGACGAGCGTGTCGAGCGCCGCGCGCAGGTTCGCGGCCTCCGCGTCCAGCCTCTCCAGCCAGTGGCACTGACCGCTGCCGCGCAGCAACGGATCGGCCCGTTCCGCGAGCGCCGCGTAGTACCGCGCGTGCCGCGACCGGACCGGCTCGGCCTCGTCCGCCTCGATCAGCCGCTCCAGGCTGTACGCGCGCACCGACTCCAGCAGCCGGTACCGCGGGCCCAGCTCCCCGTGCTCGGACACCACCAGCGACCGGTCGACCAGCCGCCCCAGCACGTCGACCACCGTGCCCGGCTCGTCCCCGCACACCTCCTCGGCGGCCTCCAGCCCGCACCCCTCGGCGTGCACCGCGAGCCGCCGCAGCACCCCGCGCTCCGAAGTGGACAGCAGCTCCCAGCTCCAGTCGATCATCGCGCGCAGCGTGCGCTGCCGGGCCGGCGCGCCCCGCGCCCCGGTGGCGAGCAACCGGAACCGATCACCCAGGCGCGCGAGCAGCTCGTGCACCCCCAGCGCCCGCACGCGCGTGGCCGCGAGCTCCAGTGCCAGTGGCAGCCCGTCCAGGGTGCGGCAGATCGCGGCGACCGCGTGCACATTGCCTTCGGTGAGCGCGAACCCGGGCGCCGTGGCCGCCGCCCGCGCGACGAACAGCCGCACCGCGCTGAACTCGCGCACCGACGGCAGCACCTCCGCGGCCGGCCGCTCCGGATCGGCGTGGCCCGCGGCGGGAATGCCCAGCGGCGGCACCGTCCACAGTGTCTCGCCGGTGAGGCCGAGCGGTTCCCGGCTGGTGGCGAGGATCCGCAGGTCCGGCGCCGCGGCGAGCAGCCGGGCCGCCAGCGCGGCGACGGGCTCGACGAGGTGCTCACAGTTGTCCAGCACCAGCAGCAGCCGCCGGCCCCGCACCGCGTCCGCCAGCCGCGCCGTCAGATCACCGGCGTCGTCCCGCACCCCGAGCACCGCGGCGACGGCTTCGGCGGGCCGCGCCGGACCGTGCTCGTCGAGCCCCGCGAGCTCCACCAGCCACACCCCGTCGGGCGCGGTCAGCCCCGCCGCGATCTCCAGCGCCAGCCGGGTCTTCCCGACCCCGCCCGGACCGGTCAGCGTCACCAGCCGCGACCGCTCCAGAACCTGCCGGACCTCCCGCACCGCCGTCTCCCGGCCGATCAGATCCGTCAGCGGCACCGGCAGGTTCGACCGCGCGGCCGCGGGCGGCGGGTCCAGGGCCGGGTCCTGCCGCAGGATCGCCTGCTGCAGCTCGCCCAGCTCCGGCCCCGGCTCCAGGCCCAGCTCGTCGGCCAGCCGCTCGCGCAGATCCGTGTAGGACGCGAGCGCCTCACTCTGCCGCCCCGACCGGTACAACGCCCGCATCTGCAGCGCCCGCAACCGCTCGCGCAGCGGGTGCTCCGCCACGAGATCACCCAGCTCGCCCGCCAGCTCCGCGTGCTCGCCGAGCGCCAGCCGCGCTTCGGCCAGCTCCTCGACCGCCGCCAGCCGCTCCTCCTCCAGCCGCTGCGCGTACCCGGCCGCGAACGGTTCCTCCGCGAAATCCGCCAGCGCCGGCCCCCGCCACAGCGCCAGCGCCTCCCGCAGCAACGCGGCCGTGCTCGCCGGATCCCGGCTCGCCTTGGCCCGCCCCACCAGCGCCCGGAACCGGCGGGCGTCCACGGCGTCCTCCGGCACCCGCAACGCGTAGCCCGGCGGCTGCCGCACCACCAGCTCGCGGGCGCCCGGCTCGGCCCGCTCCAGCGTGCGGCGCAGCTGCGAGATCTTCGTCTGCAACGTGTTGGCCGGGTTGCCCGGCAGCCGCTCGCCCCACAGGTCGTCGGCCAGGCGCGCCACCGAGACCGGCCTGCCCTCGTGCACGAGCAGGTCGGCCAGCAGCGCGCGCACCTTGGCCTCCGGCACCGCCACCGCGGCGCCGGAGGCCGCCTGCACGGCGAGCGGACCCAGCACTGAAAACCTCACGGAAGCGACAGTAGCGGGCACCACCGACAGAAAACCGTGCGTGAACCGTGCGAGGCCACCGGCACGGTGATCACATGACCACAGACAAGCCATCCGTCACGGTGCTCGGCCTCGGCGCCATGGGCACCGCACTCGCCGGAGCGCTGCTGTCCGCGGGCCACCCGGTGACCGTGTGGAACCGGACCGCGGCCAAGGCCGACGCCCTCGTCGAACGGGGCGCCGCGCGGGCCGCCAGCCCCGCGGAGGCCGTCGCCGCGAGCCAGATCGTCGTCGCGTGCCTGCTCGACTACGACTCCGTCCGCGAGGTGCTCGGCACCGAGTCCCTGCGCGGCCGCACCCTCGTCAACCTCACCAACGGCACGCCCGGCCAGGCGCGCCGGTTCGCCGAGTGGGCCGCCTGCCAGGGCGCCGACTACCTCGACGGCGGCATCATGGCCGTGCCGCCGATGATCGGCACCCCGGCCGCGTTCGTGCTCTACAGCGGATCGGCCGGCGCGTTCGACCGCGCCCGCCCCGCGCTGGACACCTTCGGCGAAAGCATCTTCCTCGGCGAGGCCGTCGGCCGCGCCGCGCTGACCGACATCGCGCTGCTCACCGGCATGTACGGGATGATCGCCGGCTCCCTGCAGGCCTTCGCGCTCGTCACCGCCGACGGCGTGCCCGCCACCGACTTCGCGCCACTGCTGACCCGCTGGCTGCAGGCCATGAGCGGCTGGGCCGACGGCGCCGCGAAGCAGCTCGACAGCGGCGACTACGCCACCGGCGTCGTCTCCAACCTCGGCATGCAGGCGGCCAGCTTCGACAACCTCCACCGCACCGCCGACGAGCAGGGCGTCCACTCCGGACTGTTCGCGCCGCTCGGCCGGCTCATGCAGCAGCGGGCCGCCGACGGCCACGGCCACGAGGACCTCACCGGAATCATCGAACTCCTCAGGAAGGACGACAACGCATGACCAGCACGACCCTGATCGGCCTGGGCCCGATGGGACAGGCCATGGTGCGGGTGCTGCTCGACCACGGCACCGAAGTCACCGTGTGGAACCGCACGAAGAGCCGCGCCGACGACGTCGTCGCCCGCGGCGCCGTCCTCGCCGCCACCCCCGCCGAGGCGGTGAAGGCGGCCGAGCTGGTGATCCTCAGCCTCACCGACTACCAGGCGATGTACGACGTGCTCGCCGACGCCGGCGAGGCACTGGCCGGACGCGTCGTGGTGAACCTCAGCTCGGACACCCCGCAGCGCACCCGGGAAGCGGCGGCGTGGCTCGCCGAACGCGGTGCGACCCTGGTGGCCGGCGGGATCATGGTCCCGGCGCCGCTCGTCGGAGCGGAGGCCTCCTACGTCTTCTACAGCGGGCCCCGCGACGTCTTCGAGGCGCACGAGCCGGTGCTGCGGCACATCGGCCGGCCGGAGTACCTGGGGGAGGACCACGGCCTGGCGCAGCTGTTCTACCAGGCCGCGCTCACGATCTTCCTCACCTCGCTGTCGTCCTACCTGCAGGCGTTCGCGCTGCTGGAGGCCGAGGGCGCCGAGCCGGAGCGGCTGGTGCCGTTCGCGAAGGAGGCCGCGGGGCTGGGGGCGACGTACCTGGACGAGACCGTGGCGCACCTCCGCGCGCGTACCTACCCCGGCGACCTGAGCACGGCCACCATGATGGGCGCGACCGCGGACCACATCGTGCAGGCCAGCCGGGACGCGGGCGTGGACCTCGCCCTGCCCGAGGCCGTCAAGTCCCACTACGACCGCGCGATCGCCGCGGGCCACGGCCGGGACAACTGGACCAGCCTGTGGGAAGTCGTCGCCAAGCGCCGGTGATCGGTGACGGATTTTTTCCGGCGGGCTGTCGAATCCGGTGGTGCTCGATCGATGCAGTGGTGACAGCACCGCCGGATCCACCGCGGCCGCCTACGAGATCAAGGGCCGCGAGCAGGGCGAGGCCACCGCGATGCTGCTGGGGCGGGTCAGCTACCAGGCGTTCTCCCCGGTCTGGCCGGGCATGACCGAGGAGTTCGCCGGCTACCACGCGATGCCGAAGTACGTCGTGTCGGCGACGCTGCCCGCCAGTCCTGCTCGAACGGGATCCAGAAGCTGGTCTACGACGTGGTCCGGTGATCCCGCCGGGGTTCTCCGGCGGACCGCTGGTGGGCGTGGCGCCCGTAGGGCACGGCGCTCACCAGCGTCACCCGCACCGTCGCGCCGCTGGGGACCGGGTACGTCCGGGACTCGCCCTGGCGGGCGCCGGTCAGGGCGCGGCCCAGCGGGGAGTCGGGGGAGTAGACCTCCAGGTCGTCGCCCGCCCCCTCGCGCACCCCGAGGAGGAAGGTTTCCGTCTCGGGGTCGTCGTCGAACCGGACGGTGAGCACCATGCCGGGTTCGGCGATGCCGTCGTCGGGCGGGGCCTGCCCGACGACGGCGCGGCGCAGCAGGTCCTCCAGCTCGCGGGTGCGCGCTTTCCGCCGCCGCAGCCCGGTTTCCCGGTCCTCCGGGTCGTGGTCGTGTGCGGCGCGCAGCGCGGTCAGCTCGGCACGCAGGCGCGCGTATGCTTCCTCGGTCAGCCACACGGTGTCCATCGGGTTTCCTCGTTCGTTCGGCCGGGCGGCGGTGCGCCGCCGGAGCAGGGTGGCGTTCGCGTCGCCGGCGAAACCGGCCGCGACGCGCAGCAGGATGTCTCGTTCCACGCGCAGCAACGCGTTCTCCGCGCGGAGGAACTCCAGGTCCTCTGTGGATCCCATCGGCCGGCTCACCGCAGCGGGTCGAACGGCCGCAGTGCTTCCGGCTGTTTGCCGGTGACGATGCGCTCGGCGAGCAGCTTCCCGGTGACCGGCCCCTGGGTGAAGCCCCACATGCCGTGCCCGCCCGCGACGAACACGCCCGGCTCGGCGGTGGCGCCGATGACCGGGAGCCCGTCGCTGGTGACCGGTCGCGGGCCCACCCAGGTGTCGCTGCGCTCGTCCCAGCGCACGCCCGCGAAAAACGGGGCCGCCGACCGGACGATCGCCTGCACGCGCCGCTCGTCGGGTGGATCGTCGGGACCGCGGAACTCCATCGTCCCGGCCACCCGCATCGCGTCCCGGTAGGGCGTGCACGCGACGCGGACGGTGGGCAGGTACACCGGCTGCCGCAGCGGTGTCTCCGTCGGGACCGTGAAGGAGTAGCCGCGCCCGGCCCGCACCGGTACGCGGACGCCGAGTTTCCCGGCCAGGCGGCTGATCCAGGCTCCCGTCGCGAGGACGGCGACGTTGGCCGAGAAGCTCACGTTGTCGCGGGAGACGACCGTGACCGCGTGCCGGTGGTGGCGGATCGACCGCACGTCGAACCCGGCGCGGATCGTGCCGCCGCGATGGCGCACCGAGTCGGCCAGCGCCCGCACGAACCGCGCGGGGGCGACGTAACGCTGGCCGGACAGCTGGATTCCGGCTCCGGCGCGTTCGGACAGCTGCGGCAGGCGCGCGCGGACCTCGCTCGCGGTCAGGCCGGTGTGATCGGCCCGCGCTCCGGCCGCGGCGAAGCGCCGCAGCTCGGCGAGCAGTGTCGCGGCCTCGCCTGCCGAGCCGAACACCGCGGTGACCGGGGCCTCGACGGTCTCGGCCACCACGCCGCCGCGGGTGAGGGTGTCGAAGGCGTCGAGGCAGTCGTCGTTCAGCGCCACGCCGGCGGAGACCACCCGGCGCCACGCGGGCCAGGTGCAGTGGGCGGCGAAGCGCAGCAGGAACGACCACAGCGCCGGGTCGGCGGTCCGCGGCACGTGCAGCGGCGCGTCGCGCTGCAGGAGCGAGGCGAGCCCGGCCCGCCGCACGCCGGGTTCGTTGAGCGGGATCGCGAGCCCCGGCGAGAGCCAGCCGGCGTTGCCCCACGACGCGCCCGCGGCGACGCCCTTGCGGTCCAGCACGGTCACCCGCACCCCGTGTTCCTGCAGGAACCAGGCCGTCGACAGCCCGACGATCCCGGCGCCGACCACGACGGCGGAGCGTGGTCCCGCACCTCGAGCGGCCTCGTTCACCGGCAACCTCCCTGACTCGGCGTTCCGACCCGAGCATCGCGCCGCCGAGCCGGGCACAGGGTGTCCCGAACGCACAATTTGCCGGATTCGGTTTGTAGGATCCGCACATGGTCAAGCTCGACCGTCTGATCACGATCCTCGGCACCTACGGCGCCCGCCTGCTCGGGACCGCCGACCGCGAGGTCGAGCTGCGCAGCGTCGCCCTGCACGACCCGGTGCGGCAGGAGTCCGGGGTGGGCGACATCTTCCTCGCCGTCGGCGTGCCCACGGTGTCCGAGGCGATCCGGCTCGCCCGGCAGGCCCGGGCGGTGGTGCTGGTCGTGCGCACCACCGAGGAGCCCGCGCCGGACCCGGACGGGATGGCCGTGCTGGTGGCCGACCCGAGCGTGTCCTGGAGCCAGGTCGCCGGCGTGGTGTACGGGCTGGTGCTGGAGGGGCGCGAGACCGAGTCCGGCCGCGGCCCGGCCGACCTGTCCGCCCTGGCCGACACCATCGCCGCGGCGGTCGGCGGACCGGTCACCATCGAGGACCAGCTGTCCCGCGTGATGGCCTACTCCAGCGAGCAGCGCGAAGCCGATCCGGCGCGGCACGACACCATCCTGGGCCGCCGCGTGCCGGACCGGGTGCGGGCCCTGTTCGAGCGGCAGGGCGTGTTCACGCACCTCGCCCGCTCCGACGAGCCGCTGTTCGTGCCGGCCTCACCCGAGCACGGGCTGCACGGCCGCTCGGTCGTCGCGGTCCGGGCGGGCCGGGAGCTGCTGGGATCGGTGTGGGTGTCGTGCACCGCGCCGCTGGACGCCGCGCGGGCGCGCATCCTCACCGACGGGGCGCGCACGGTGGCGCTGCACCTGCTGCGCTGGCGGGTCAGCGCGGACCTGGAGCGGCAGGTCGAGTCGGAGCTGGTCATCCAGCTCCTCGAAGGCGATCCGGACGCGGACGCGGTGATCCGGAAGCTGGGCCTGCCCGCGTCCGGGCTGCGGGTCGTCGCGGTGCAGGCGCACACCGAGGCCGAGCGCAACGCCGGTCTGCTGCTCGCGTTCGAGCGCGCCACGACCGGCTTCGGGTGGTCGCGCGTCGGGCGCAGCACCCTGTTCGGCAACACCGTCTACACCGTGCTGCCCGCCGCCGATCCCGCCCCGGCGTTCCACTGGGTGCGGCAACTCGTCACCGGCCTGCCCGCGCACCTGCGCGTCACGGCCGGGGTGTCCGGGGAGTGCGAGGTCGCGGAGCTGCCGGCCGGCCGCCGGGAGTCCGACGAGTGCCTGACGTTGCACGACCGCCTCGGCCACACCGAAGCCGTGTGCTACGACGATTCCTGGCACCAGGTGCTCCTGCAGCGCCTGCGTTCCGCCGCGGCGACCGGCCGGATCCCCGCCCGCGGCCCGGTGGCGCGGCTGGCCGGACACGACGCCGCGCACGGCACCGAGCTGCTCCCGACGCTGCGGGCCTGGCTGGAGGCCCAGGGCGACCTGGTCGGCGCGGCCGCCGCGCTGGACGTCCACCAGAACACGGTCCGCAACCGTTTGCGCCGCGTCACGGCGGCGGTCCCCGGCCTGGACCTCACCGACCCCGCCCGGCGGCTGGCGATGCTGATCGCGCTGGCCGTGCACGAGTAGGTCAGCAGCAGTGCTCGCCGCGCCAGGCTTCGCGGCCTTCCTTCACCGCCACCGCGGCGATGACCAGCGCGACGACCGGATCGGCCCAGGACCAGCCGAACAGCGAGTTGAGCAGCAGCCCGATCAGCAGCACGCCGGACAGGTAGGTGCAGAGCAGGGTCTGCTTGGAGTCGGCGACCGCGCTGGCCGAGCCGAGTTCCCGGCCGGCGCGCCGCTGGGCGTCGGACAGGAACGGCATGACCAGCAGCGACACCGCGGCCAGCGCGATCCCCACCGTGGAGTGCTCGGCCGCCTCGGCGCCGAGCAGGCCGCGCACGGACTCGACGGTGACGTAGGCGGCCAGCGCGAAGAACGACACCGCGATCACCTTCAGCGCCACCCGCTCGCGGGCCTCCGGATCGGCGCCGGAGAACTGCCAGGCGACCGCGGCGGCCGAGGCGACCTCGATCACCGAGTCCAGCCCGAACCCGATCAACGCCGTCGACGAGGCGACCGTGCCGGCCGAGATGGCGACCACGGCTTCGATGACGTTGTAGGTGATGGTGGCGGCGACCAGCAACCGGACGCGGCGCTCGAGGGTGGCTCGCCGCCCGGTGGGGGCGGCGGCAGGGGCGCAGCAGTCGTCTTGCGTGGTCGCGGGCGGGTTGCGTGGCTCGGTCATGCGGTCACGCTCGGGGCCGGCTCGTCCAGGCAGGGCTCGCCGGTGTCCACCGCCAGCACGACGTGCACCAGCTCGCTCAGCGCCTTCTCCAGGTGCGGGTCCGCCAGCTCGTACCGCACCTGCCGCCCCTCGTAGGAGGCCACCACGAGGCCGCACCCACGCAGGCAGGCCAGGTGGTTGGACACGTTCGAGCGGGACAGTCCCAGCTCCGCGGCCAGCCGTCCCGGGTAGCGCACGCCGTCCAGCAACGCGACCAGGATCCGGCATCGCGTCGGGTCGGCGAGCGCGCGGCCCAGCCGGGCCAGCGCGGCGCCCCGCGTCTCACAGGTCAGCACACGGCGAACAGTACAGCGGACGCTGACATGACGGCAAGGGGCACGGGGCCGGCGATGATCGGCGCGGGCGCGCTACCCGGGCCGCACCCCGGCGTGGGACCGTCACTGTCGTCCGGAAGTGCCGGGGGTCAGCGGCTGAGCGGGATGCGCATGAGGTCGTTGCCGACGATCACCTCGCCGTCGAAGCCCCGGCTCGCCTGAGCGTGCCAGGACGCGTCGGGGATCGCCTTGAGGCCGGGCGCCAGGTGAGACAGCACGAGGGTGCGGACGCCGGCCGGCTGGGCGATCTCGCCGCCGAGGCGGGTGACGTCGGAGTGGCTCTCCCGGTGGTGGCGCAGCTGTTCGGGGGTGAGGCCGCCGAACTGCTCGACGATCCGCAGGTCGATCGCCTCGTGCACGAGGATGTCGGCGCCCCGGGCGAGGGTGACCATGTTCGGGGTGATGGTGGTGTCGCCGCTGATCACGACCGAGCCGTAGGCGGTGTCGAAGCGGAAGGCGAACGACGGGAACACCGGCGGGTGCCGCACGAGGATCGCGCTGACCGACACGTGATCGTCGGCCACGACCGGGAACGGCCGCATCGGCGGGGCCATCTCGCCGAGCGGGCTCGCACCGACGTCGGGCACCGCGATCTCGTGCACCCGGTACAGATCGCGGATGTCGGGCCAGGCCTCGTCGCGCATGCGGAGGTTGACGTCGTAGGCGGTGGCGGCGAGCGAGTTCGCGAAGAAGCCCGCCAGCCCGGGCGTCGGGTTGCCCGGCTCGACGGTGCCGGCCGGCTTGCCGGACGAGGGCTCGGGCAGCGCGCCGGCCGGGCCGGGGCCGTAGAAGTCGATCGGGTGGGTCAGCCCGTTGACACCACCGAACCGCAGCCACAGCAGCGTGTACAGGTCCGCCAGGTGGTCGGAGTGCAGGTGGGTGACGAAGACCTTGCCGAGCGTGCCGATGTCCACACCGGACTGCTGGAGCCGGCCGAACGCGCCGTGCCCGAAGTCGACGAGGTAGGTGCGCCCGTCGACGACGAGCGCGGTGGCGATGCCGGAGCGGCCCGCCATCGGGACCGGGCCGGCGGCGGTGCCGAGCAGTACGAGATGGGCGCCGGTGCGGGGGACCGCGGTCTCGGCGGCGGCCTGCCCGGCGCCCAGGAAGGGGAGGGCGCCGGAGACCGCGGCGGCGGATTTGAGGACGCGGCGGCGGGAGATGATCACGAAGCCGACGATACCCGTGGGTATTGAATACCGGCAAGTATCGAAACTCAGCGGATCAGGCCGCGCAGCGTGGTCGTGAAGACGGCGGCCACGGCGGCCCGGTCGACCTGCTCCGGATCGGTGCCGTGCTCCAGCGCGAGCCCGAGCCGCAGCGACTGCAGCGTCAGCGCGATCTGCTCCGGGGGCACGGCGAGTTCGATGCCGTACTCCTCGCAGGTCCGGGCGACCTGGGCGGCCAGCTCGTCGCGCAGCGCCCGGCGCACCTCCACGTAAACCGCACGCACGGCGGGATCGTGACCGGCCTGCTGGCCGATCTCGACCAGCAGCCGCCCCCAGGTGTCCTGCTCGACGATCCCGCGGGCGACGACCTCCGCGATGTCCTCCACGGCCCGCTCCGGCGCCTTCCCGGCGCGCAGTTCGAGCGCGCTCGCCGCGAACCGGGTGCGCACGTGCTGGTCGATCAGCTCCGCGAGCAGAGCCTGCTTGCTGGCGAAGTTGGAGTACACCGCACCCTTGGTGAACCCGGCGGCGTGCGCGATCTCGTCCAGCCTCGCCGCCTGGTACCCCCGCTCGGCGAACACCTTCGCGGCGGCCTCGAGCAGGCGCCGCCGCACCTCCTCGCGCGGGACGCGGGGAACCGGGCCGCTCATGTCGTCCTCGTCCGGGGCGCTGTGCACATGCGCAGGACGATACTTCCGGTATGCGCGCCGCGGATTCGCCTGGCAGCCGCTACTTCGGGTGCGCACACCGCATCCGGGTGACCACTCTTTACAGTCATGTCCGCTTTGCCGGATACTGGATCGCGAGGGGAGTACTTCCCAAGGTCCTGACCGGTCAGTACGGACACCCGTGTGTCCCCGGCAGGGCGCCCGGTCTCACCGGGTGAAGGAGACCTCGGACGCTGACCGTGTTCGAGGAGGCCCCTCCATGCCGGACCATTCCGCTGTCGCCGCTGCCGCGCCCATGTCGTCGATCGGCACGCCCTGGCTGTGGGGGATCAGCATCGCGGTGCTGCTGGCCCTGCTGGTGACCGACTTCCTGGTCACCCGGCGGCCGCACGAGGTGTCACTGCGCGAGGCCGCTGGGTGGTCGGTGTTCTACCTGACCCTGCCACTGCTGTTCGCCTTCTGGCTGTGGAGCGCGTTCGGCGGGCCCCAGGCGCTGGAGTTCGCCACCGGGTTCGTCGTCGAGAAGTCGCTCTCGGTCGACAACCTCTTCGTCTTCATGCTGCTGCTCGCCGCGTTCGCCGTGCCCGTCGAGGTGCAGCAGCGGGTGCTGCTCTACGGCATCGTCGGCGCGCTCGTGCTGCGCGGCATCTTCATCGCCGCCGGTGCCGCCCTGCTGCAGGCCGGCACGTGGGCCTTCCTGGTGTTCGGTGCGATCCTGTTCGTCTCGGCGATCAAGATCCTGCACGAGGCCCTGCGCGGCCCGGAACTCGAGCGCGACGTGTCGCGGATGCGTTCGGTCCGGCTGCTGCGCAAGCTGATGCCGGTCACCGACGACTACCGCGGCACGCGCCTGGTGGTCCGGGAACGCGGACGCCGCGCCCTGACGCCGCTGACGCTGGTGGTGGTGGCCGTCTTCGCCACCGACGTGGTGTTCGCCGTCGACTCGGTGCCCGCGGTCTACGGCATCACCGAGGACCCCTACCTGGTCTTCACCACCAACGCCTTCGCGCTGCTCGGCCTGCGTGCGCTGTACTTCGTGCTGCACACCGCGCTGGCCAAGCTCGTCCACCTCAACCACGGCCTGGCCATCATCCTGGCCTTCATCGGGGTCAAGCTCGTGCTGCACTGGGCGCACGAGGTGTGGCCCGGGGTGCCGACCATCCCGACCCCCGTTTCGCTGCTGGTCATCGTGCTGATCCTCGCCACGGTCACGGTGACCAGCCTGCGCTCCCGCAACCGCAGCGAGGAACCCGCCACGCGGAGCCGATCATGATCGACACCCTCGTCGACGCCGGCCTCATCGCCCTGCTCGTCGTCGCCACCATCATCACGGCCGCGGTCCTGATCACCGCCCGGCCACCACGCTGACCGGGCGGCGCGATCAGGGTCAGTAGATGTTCGTGTCCGTGAACGAACTCTCGTGGCTGTTGATCTGCGCCCGCAGCGCGATCTGGTCGAACACGCGGATCTCGCGCGTGATCCGGCCGCCCTGGACCAGGAACTGCGACACCCCGATCAGGTCGACCGGCTGCCCGGTCAGCGGGCCGAACTCCGGCACGCCCCGGTAGGAGCCCTTCATCACCCACAGCGCGGCGATGCGCAGCCCGGCGTACCGCTCGGCGTAGTTGGTCTGGATGTCGCGCACCTCGAACCGCGCGTCCGGGAACGGGGCGACCTGGTTGAGCAGGTCGCGCTGGTAGCCGTCCGGGCGGAGGACCGTCCGGTCGCCGATCGTGTGCAGGAACAGGTCGCGCGGCATGAAGTCGGTGACCTTGTGCAGGCGCCGGGCGTTCCACACCTCCTCGATGAACTCCAGCACCATCTCGCACTCGGGCCGGTGGTCGTCGGGGCGCGGGCCGCTGTCGCCCGCGGTCAGCACGTCGGCCGGGGCCGGCTCGGTCATCGAGCCCTCGTACCCGCGGAACCGCAGGCCCCGCGCGACCTCCGCCGCGTCCAGCCCGAGCTGCAGGCAGTCGGCGAGGTCGTCGCGCACGACCCATTCCTCCACCATCCGCCCGCGGCGGTAGAGGCAGTTGGCGATGGTGCGCTTGCGGATCGGCGTCGGCACGCCGTTCACGATGTGCGTGTCGGCGGAGAAGACGAGGTGCGAGCTGAGGAAGGCGTCATCGCCGCGGGCCTCCCACACCACGTCCTCGGCCTGGCCCACGTGTTGCGGCACCTGCGCGATCCGCATCAGGCTGCCTTCGATCACCCCGTCCCGGCCGACGACGGTGCCGAGGCCACCGTGGACGATCGAGTCCGGCTCGTAGTTGTCCACGATGTAGGAGATGTCGCGCTGGACCCAGATCCGGTCGGTGACCTCGCGGATGAAGTCGTCCGGGTCCTCGTAGGGCTGGTAGGCGACCGGATCGAGGGGCATGGCTGGGTCCTTTCCGTGGAGCGGGCCGGGGCACGCTGACTGTATCCGTATGCATGATCGTCGGCAAGAGCGAACTCCCCGCTGCGATCTGCGTCTTGACCGCACCACGTCACACACCTATGTTGCTCTCCATACGTATGCAAACGGCTCAGCCGTTGTGGCACAATGGAGGTGTCATGTCCACCGTCGCGCCGACCACAGCCGCGCCCGCCGACGCGCCCGGACGCCGGAAGGTGATCCGCCGGACCATCGTCGCCGGCAGTATCGGCAACTTCGTCGAGCAGTTCGACTACGGGTTGTACGGCTACATGGCGCCCGTCCTCGCCGCCTCGTTCTTCCCGGCGAGCGACCACACCGCCAGCGTGCTCAGCGCCTACGCGGTGATCGCGATCGCGTGCCTCGTCCGCCCGCTCGGCGGGACCATCCTCGGCCGCTGGGGCGACCGGTTCGGCCGCAAGAAGGTTCTGCTGTGGACGGTCGTGTTCATGGGCATCTCGACGGCCGCGATCGGCGTCCTGCCCACCTACGACCAGATCGGCCTGGCCGCGCCGCTGATCCTGCTGGTGCTGCGGGTCGTGCAGGGCATGGTCGCGGGCGGTGAGTACGTCGGCGCCGTCGCGTTCGTGGTCGAGTGGGCCGAGCCGCGCCGCCGCGGGTTCTACACCTCCTTCGCGTCCAACAGCTGCTTCCTCGGCATCCTCGCCGGGGCCGGGGTGGCCGCGTTGATGAGCGCGGTGTTCACCGACGAGGCGCTGCGCAGCTGGGGCTGGCGGATCCCGTTCCTGGCGGTGCTGCCGCTGTGCCTGGTCGGGGTCTGGTTGCGGCGCCGGATCGAGGAGTCGCCGGAGTTCGTCGCCGCCACCGACCACGGCACCAACGTCGTCGCCGCGCCGTTCCGCGAGGCGCTGCGGTCCCAGTGGCGGCCCATCCTGGTGTTCTGCGGCGCCTCCATCATGCTGGCGATCCTGTCCTACACCTGGGTCACCTTCTACCCGGAGTACCTGTCCGAGACGCTCGGCCTGTCCAAGTCGGCGGCCTGGCTGTCCAACATGATCTCGGTCGCCGTGCTGATCCCGCTGCTGCCGCTGGCCGGCTCGATCTCCGACCGGATCGGGCGCAAGCCGATGCTCGTCATCGGCGCGCTGTGCTGCATCTTCCTGGTGCCGCTGGCGTTCTGGGTCGGCCAGTCGGGCACGTTCGGCGGCGCCGTGGCCAGCCAGCTGATCTACATCATCCCGGAGTTCTTCCTGACCGGCATCGTCACCGTGTGCGCGGCGGAGCTGTTCGCCACCGCACCCGGTTCAGCGCCAGCTCGATCGCCTACAACAGCTCGTTCTCGATCTTCATGGGCATCACGCCGTTCGTCGCGACGCTGCTGGTGTCCACCTTCGGCACGATCTACGCCGTGTGGGTCTACCTCGCGGTGGCGGCCGTCCTGGCACTGGTGGTGATCACCTTCTTCATGACGGAGACCTACCGCAGCGAGCTGTCGGCCGACAAGTTCGCCCGCTGAGTTCCCCTCAGGGCACCGGCGGCTCCTCCCGCGCGGGGAGGGGCCGCCGGTGTTCGAGCATCTCGTTGCGCATCAACAGGTCCACGGCGAGCCGGGCGAGTTCGGCGGTGGCGGGGGAGAGCCTGCTGTGCCGCCGCCGGACGAGCGCGAACGTGTTGTGCAGCGGCGGGTCGAAGGGAGTGGTGTGCAGGCGCAGCCCTTCGGTGCGCAGGAGCCGTTCGGCCACCGCCCGGGACAGGAACGTGTCCCCGAGCCCGCGGGCGACCAGGTGCAGCGCCGCCTGGGCTTGCTCGACCTCGAGGAACGGCTCCAGCCGCACCCCGGCGATCTGCGCCCGCTCGGCCAGCTGCAGCCGGTCCGGGTCCGCCCAGCCCACGTGCGCGTCGTAGAGGACGAGCCGCCGCGCCGCCATGGTCGTGATGTCCACCGGCGTGGCCACGTGCGCCGGGTCCGCCGACACGTAGAGCACCTCGTCCCGCGCCAGCGGCGTGACCTCCAGCCCGGACGGGGTGACCGGCAGGACCACGATGCCCGCTTCCAGGTCCCCGGCCGCGACCGCTTCGGCCACGCGCGCGGCGTTGACCCCGACCAGCCGGACGCGCACGTCCGGGTGCGCGGTGGCGAACCGCTCGGCGAGCTCGGCCAGCAGGTAGAAGTCGGCGTTGCGGAACAGGCCGAACGAGGCCACCCCGCCGGTCAGCCCGCGCACCGCCCGCACCGTGTCCTCGGCGTTCTGCGCCGCGCTCACCGTCTGCTGCGCGTGCGGCAGCAGCTGCGGTGCCGCGGGGGTGAGCGTCAGCTTGCGCCCGCCGCGGTGGAACAGCTGCAGACCGCACTCCTCCTCCAGGCGGCGCACCAGTTCCGAGACCGCCGCCTGCGTGTAGCCGAGCGCGTTCCCGGCCGCGGTGAAGGAACCGAGTTCGGCGGCCGCCACCAGGGCACGCAGCTGTGTCAGTGTCACAAGGAAAGGTTATAGGTGTCCCAACGGAAGACAAGGTGGTCCTGTGGCCGGAGCGGAACTAGCTTTCCGGGCATGTACTTCACCGAAGCCACCCAGCGCCGCTTCGCCGGCCGGTTCACCGTCGTCAAGGAGCCCGCGGCCGGCGGCGCCCCCGCCCAGCGCGACCCGGGCGTCATCGACACCGTGACGCGCATGCTCGGCCGGATCCGCGCCGAGGGACTCGATGCCGTCACCCGCTACGCCGCCGAACTCGACGGCTACGACGGCAGGCCACTGGAGATCTCGCGCGAGGAGATGCGCCGCAGCGGCGAGGCGCTGCCGGACGACCTGCGCGCGGCCATCGAGCTCGGCGCCGCCCGCACCGCGGCGTTCGCCAAGGCGTCCCGGGACGCGCTCAAGGACCTGGAGATCGAACTCGAACCGGGCCTGGTCGCCGGATACCGCTACGTGCCGGTGCAGCGCGTCGGCGCCTACCTCCCGGCCGGCCGGTTCCCGCTGACCGCGAGCGCGTTCATGACCGTCGGCGTCGCCAAGGCCGCCGGGGTGCCGTCGGTGGTGGCGTGCACCCCGCCGCAGCCCGACGGCGGCCCGAACCCCGCCGTGCTCTACGCCGCGTACGTGTCCGGAGTGGACCGGGTCTTCCTGCTCGGCGGGGTGCAGGCGCTCGCGGCGATGGCCTACGGCCTGGTCGGCGACGCCCCGGTGGACATGCTCGTCGGCGCGGGCAACGCGTTCGTGGCCGAGGCCAAGCGGCAGCTGTTCGGCACCGTCGCGATCGACCTGCTCGCCGGACCGTCCGAAGTGGCCGTGATCGCCGACGAGACCGCCGATCCCGAACTCGTCGCCGCCGACCTGCTCGGCCAGGCCGAGCACGGCCCGGACTCGCCCGCGGCGCTCATCACCACCAGCGCCGAGCTGGCGGCGCAGGTGGCCGCGGAGGTCGACCGGCAGCTCGCGACGCTGTCCACGGCACCGATCGCCGGCCCCGCCTGGCGCGACCACGGCTCGATCACGGTGGCGGCCGACCGGGAGACCGCGGCCGCGCTCATGGACGACCTCGCGCCCGAGCACCTGGAGATCCAGACCGCCGACGACGACTGGTACCACACGCACCTGACCGCCTACGGGTCGCTGTTCCTCGGGCCGTGGAGCACCGTCGCCTACTCCGACAAGGGCATGGCCGGGACGAACCACGTGCTGCCCACCGCGGGCGGCGCGCGGCACAGCGCCGGGCTGTCGGTGTCCCGGTTCGTCCGGCCGCTGACCTACCAGCGGGTCGCCCGCGAAGCCACGCCCGCCCTCGCCGACGCGGTCGAGGTCATCTCCGCCTCGGAAGGCATGGCGGCCCACCGCGCCACCGCCACCCTGCGCACGCAGCGGCTGGCGCTGCAGGAGGTCTGATGGGACGGCCGCTCACCCTCGCGCTCGCCCAGGTCCCCGCCCGCCGCGACGTCGACGGGTTCGCCGGGCACGTCACCGCCACGCTGCGCCGGTTCCCGGGCACCCGGCTGCTGGCCTACCCCGAGCTGCACGTGACCGGAGAGTCCGATATGGACGCCGAGCCGCTGACCGACGGGCCGCGGCACCGGTGTTTCGCCGAACTCGCCGGGGACCTGGGCGTGTGGCTGTGCCCGGGCACTGTCGCGGAGCTGGGCGCCGACGGCCACGTCTACAACACGGCCGTCGTGTACTCGCCCGGGGGTGAGCAGGCCGCCGCCTACCGGAAGGTCTTCCCCTGGCGCCCGCACGAGCCGTTCCGGCCGGGCCGTGAGTTCGTGGTGTTTCCCATCCCCGGGGTCGGCCGCGTCGGGTTGTCCGTCTGCTACGACGCCTGGTTCCCGGAGGTCACCCGCCACCTGGCGTGGCTGGGGGCCGAGCTGGTGCTCAACGTGGTGCGCACCGACACCGCCGACCGCGCCCAGGAGGTCGTGCTGGCCCGTGCCAACGCGACCGTCAACCAGCTGTTCGTGGCCAGCATCAACGCGGCAGGCCCGACCGGCGCCGGGCACTCGGTGCTGGCCGGGCCCGAGGGGCAGGTCCTCGCCGAGCTGCCCGGCTCCAGCGCGGGCGTGCTCACGGCGGTGATCGACCTGGACACGGTGACCGCGGTGCGCCGGCACGGCAGCTTCGGCGTCACCCGGGTGTGGGAGCAGATGCGGGAGGACGACGAGCCGATCCCGATGCCGCTCTACGGCGGCGCGCTCACCCCGTGGGCCTGGGCCGCGGCGGAACGGCGGCGCACCGCGCCGTCGTGAGGCTCACCGCGCCGCGTGCGTGCCCCGCGGCACCAGCTCCGGGGCGAACGTGACGCGGCGCGGTGCGTCGTCCGTGCCGCCGGCGAGGCGCTCGACCAGCAGGTCCGCGGCGGCCTGGGCCATGCCGTGCAGGTCGTGGCGGACCGTGGTGAGGTCGAAGGTCTCCCAGGACGCCATCGGCAGGTCGTCGAACCCGATGAGCGTCAGGTCGCCCGGCACGTCGACGCCCAGCCGCCGCGCCGCGTTCATCGCGCCGATCGCGATCACGTCGTTGCCGCAGAACACCGCCGTGGGGCGAGGGTCCTCGGCCATCAGGTCGAGCAGGCCCTGGTAGCCGGTGCCGTAGTCGAACGGCCCGCGCCGCACGCGGTGCCGCGGCAGGCCGACCCCGGCCTCCGACAGGCCCACCCGGAACCCGAGTTCGCGGTCGCGGCCGGTGGTGGTCTCCGCCGGGCCGCCGATCAGGGCCACGTCGCCGTGGCCGAGGCGCACGAGTTCCTCGGCGACGAGCCGGCCGCCGGCCTCGTTGTCCACCACGGCGGCGTCGGCCTTGTCGTTGCCGGTCTCCCGGTTGAGGAACACGAACGGCAGGCCGCGGCGGTGCAGCTCGGCGGGCAGGGCGGACCCGATCACCGCGGTGGTGAGCACGACGCCGTCGATCGAGCGGTCGAGCAGCCGTTCGGTCTCCAGCGCGGTCTCGCTGCGCTCGGTGAACAGCATCATCCGGTACCCGTGCCGCTCGAGCGTGTCGTGCAGGGGGCCGATCAGGTGCGGGTAGAACGGGTTGGTCAGGTCGGTGACGACCACCCCGATGCGGCGGGTCGAGCGCGTGGACAGGCTCCGGCCCGCTTCGCTGGGCACGTACCCGAGCGCCTCGGCCGCCTCGCGCACCCGCGCGCGCGTGGCCTCGGACACCCGGTGGTCCCCGCGCAGCGCCCGGGAGACGGTCGGCTGCGAGACCCCGGCGAGCCGGGCCACGTCATGGCTCGTGATCGACATCGGCGCCCCTTCCCGTGGATCGGCCGTGCATACGCATCCTAGCCGAACTCCGGCCGCCTTGGGCTTGACACGCGGGTGTCCCCGATGGTGTTCTGCATACGTATTAACAACGAGCTGCGGAGGGTGTCATGGTCAACGGTGAGGGGTGGGTCCCGGCGGCGGAGCTGGAACGCCGGACGATCCGGCGGGCCGATTTCGTGTCCTGCAACCAGGCGTTCATCGACTGCCGGACGCCGGGTTCGGACCGCAAGGAGAACTACTCGATGATCGGCCCGGGGGTGACGCAGAACCCGAACCAGGTGGTGAACCTGCGTGAGCCGCACGGGTTCAACATCGGCGCGGCGGCGATGCCGCACGGCATCACCAACAACCTGCACCTGCACTTCACGGCCGAGGTGTTCCTGTGCTTCCGGGGCGAGTTCCTGCTCCGCTGGGGCGCCGACGGCGACGAGGGCGAGCTGGTGCTCCGCGAGGGCGACATCGCCTCGATCCCGACGTGGATCTTCCGCGGGTTCACCAACATCGGCCCGGACGACGGCTGGCTGTTCACCGTGCTCGGCCACGACGACACCGGCGGCATCATCTGGGGCCCGTCGGTGCTGCGCGAGGCCGAGCGGCACGGCCTGTACCTGAGCGCGGACAACCGGCTCATCGACACCGTCGCCGGGGACGAGGTGCCCGATCCGGCCGAGCTGGTCCGCCCGATGGCCGCGGCGGACATCGCCGCCCTGCCCTCCTACGACGTGGCCAAGCTGCGCCGCCGGGTGGCGACCACGGACGACCTCCGGTGGTCGTCGCGGGCTCTGCTGGGCAGCGCCCTGCCCGGCGGGCGCGCCGAGCTGGCCACGGTGATCGGCTTCGGCATGACCGAGGACCGCGACCAGGAACCGCGGATCCACCAGCCGCACGGGCACAACCTGGCCTGGCTGCGCGCCGAGCCGGGCGAGGGCCTGCTGCCGCACCGCCACGACGAGACCCAGGTCCTGATGGTCAAGGACGGCGAGTGGGAGGTCACGCTCAACCGGCACGACGAGGTGAGCGTGCGGCTGGGGCCGTGGGACATGGTGTCCGTGCCGCGCGGGGCGTGGCGCAGCGTCCGCAACGTCTCCGACGACACGGCGACCCTGCTCGTCGTCAACGGCGGTGACGGCCGGGTGCGCCTGGAGTGGGACGAGGAGGTCGTCAAGGCGGCCGCCGACGCCGGGGTGGGCGTGGACCACAACGGTTACCTCGCGCCCTACCACCTGCTGCCGAAGCCGGTCGGGCGATGACCGTGCCGCCGGTGGTGCTGGTCCCCGGGATGCTCTGCGACGCCGATCTGTGGGCCGATGTCGAGCTGCCCGGGCCGGTGGTCCACGCGGAGATCACCGCGCCGTCCATCGGCGGCATGGCCGCGTAGATCCTGGCCGCGGTCGACGGCCCGTTCGTGCTCGCCGGGCTGAGCCTCGGCGCGATCGCGGGCTTCGAGGCCGCCCGGCTGGCGCCCGGGCGGCTGGCCGGGTTCTGCGCGATCTCCACCAACGCCGGTGCGCCGCGGCCGGAGCAGCTCGGCGGCTGGGCCGAGTTCGGCCGCCGCACCGGCGAAGGCGGGTTCGCCGAGGTCGTCGAGCAGATCCTGCCCGCCATGTTCGCCGATCCGGGTCCCGCGCTGCGGCAACGGTTCCGGGAGATGGCCCACCGGGTGGGGCCGGAGACGTTCCGCGCCCAGCTCGCCGCCCAGGCCACCCGGCGGGACGCCGCCGCCGCGATCGCCGGGCTGTCCTGCCCGGTCCTGGTGCTGTGCGGCGAACGGGACGCGCTGTGCCCGCCCGCGTTCCACCACGCCATCGCCGCCCACGCGGCCGACGCCACCCTCCGGGTCCTCCCGGCGGCCGGTCACCTGCTGACGCTCGAGGAACCCGCCGTCGCGGCCACGGTGCTGCGCGACTGGCTCCAGTCAATCCGATGAAGGAGTTGCCATGCCCAAGGTCCTGAAGTCCGCCGTCCCCGTCGAGCAGGTCGCCGCCCAGCGCACCGACGTCGCCGAGCGGGTGCGCGCGATCATCGCCGACATCCGCGAGCGCGGGGACGCCGCGGTCGCCGAGTACTCGGCCAAGTTCGACTCGTGGTCGCCGGAGTCGTTCCGCCTGTCGCCCGAGCGGATCCAGGAAATCGTCGCCCGGGTGCCGGACCAGGTGCTGGAGGACATCCGGTTCGTGCAGGACCAGGTGCGCACCTTCGCCCGGCACCAGCGCGACTCGCTGCGCGAGTTCGAGGTGGAGACCCTGCCCGGTGTCCACTTGGGACAGAAGCATGTGCCGGTGGCCGCCGCCGGCGCGTACGTCCCCGGCGGGCGGTACCCGCTCACCGCGTCGGCGCACATGACGATCGTGACCGCGAAGGTCGCCGGGGTGCCCCGGGTGGCCGCGTGCACGCCGCCGATCCGCGGCGAGGTGCCCGGGGCCACCGTCGCCGCCATGCACCTGGCCGGTGCCGACGAGATCTACCTCCTCGGCGGGGTGCAGGCGGTGGCCGCCCTCGCCGTCGGCACGGAGACCATCGGGCGGGTCGACCTGATCGCCGGCCCGGGCAACGCCTACGTCGCCGAGGCCAAGCGGCAGCTGTTCGGCGAGGTCGGCATCGACCTGTTCGCCGGGCCGACCGAGGTGCTGATCGTCGCCGACCACACCGCCGACCCGTTCGTCGTCGCGGTGGACCTGTTGTCGCAGGCCGAGCACGGGCCGGACTCGCCCGCGGTGCTGATCACCACCTCCGCGGACCTCGCGCGGGAGGTGCTCGGCCACGTCGAGGCGCTGCTGCCCGGCATGCCGACCCGCGACTTCGCCGAGCCCGCGTGGCGCGACCACGGCGAGATCCACGTGGCCGACACGCTCGACGAGGCGTTCGCGCTGGCGGACACGTTCGCCTCCGAGCACGTCCAGGTGCTCACTGAGCAGCCGCGGCAGGCGCTGGAGAAGATGCGCGACTACGGTGCGCTGTTCCTCGGCCCGGGGACGTGCGTGTCCTTCGGCGACAAGGTGATCGGCACCAACCACGTCCTGCCCACGCGCGGCGCGGCCCGCTACACCGGTGGGCTGTGGGTCGGCAAGTACCTGAAGACCGTGACCTACCAGGAGGTCACCAGCAGCGAGTCGAGCGTGCGGCTGGGCGAGGTCTGCGGGCGCGCGGCGCGCGTGGAGCTGTTCGAGGGGCACGCCCGGTCCGGCGACGTGCGGGCGGCCGGGTTCCGGCGCGGGGAGCTGCCGTGGAACCCGGCGTGAGCGGGCGGACCGCGCTGGTCACCGGCGGCGGCAACGGACTGGGCCGCGCGATCGCCGTCGCGCTGTCGGAAGCCGGTGCGCGGGTCGTGGTGACCGGGCGGCGACGGTCCAGTTTGGACGAAACCGTCGCGGCCCTGCCGGGGCCGGGACGGGCCGCCGTGTGCGACGTGGCCGATCCGGAGTCGGTCGCCGCGCTGGCCGACGAGCTGGCCGGCGAGGAGATCTCGGTGCTCGTCAACAACGCCGGGGTGGCGGGGCCGGTCAAGCCGCTGGTGGAGGTCTTGCCGGAGGAGTGGGACGAGGTGTTCGCGGTCAACGTCCGCGGCGTGTACCTGATGTGCCAGGCGTTCCTGCCGCCGATGGTCGCGCGCGGGGCGGGTGATGTCGTCAACATCGCGTCGGTGAGCGGGAAACGGCCGTTGCTGCGGCGCACGCCGTACTGCGCGTCGAAGATGGCGGTCATCGGGTTGACGGCCACGCTCGCCGGGGAGGTCGGGCCGCACGGGGTGGCGGTGAACTCGCTGTCGCCCGGGCCGGTGGAGGGGCCGCGGATGGCGCGCAACTTCCGGCTGGAGGCCGAGCGCACCGGGGTGAGCTACGACGAGGCGGAACGGGCTTTCGTGGGACGCGCGGCGCTGGGCCGGATGGTGACGGAGTCCGAGGTGGCGGCCGCGGTGCTGGCGATGCTGCGGATGCCGGGGCTGTGCGCCGCGGATATCGACTTGTCGGCGGGAATGGTGGCGCGATGACGACGCTGAAACAGCGGCTCGCGGCGGGGGAGCGGCTGCTCGGTGGTCTGCTGCGGCTGCCGTCGGAGACGCTGGTCGAGATGGCGGGCGTGGCCGGGCTCGACTTCGTGGTGCTCGACTGCGAGCACGGGCCCGCCGATCTGGTGCCGCTGCAGCAGCACGTGGTGGCCGCGCAGGCACACGGCCTCGGGGTGCTGGTCCGGGTCGGGGCGGCCGAGCCCGCGCTCGTGCTGCGGGTGCTCGACCTGGGCGCGGACGGGGTGATCGTGCCGCACGTGGACACCCCGGAGCAGGCCCGCGCGGTCGTCGCGGCCGCGCACTACCCGCCGCTGGGCGAACGGGGTTTCGCGACGTACAGCAGGGCCGGCCGGTTCGGCGCCCGGGGCGTTGCCGAGCACCTCGAACGGTCCGCGGAGACGACGCTGGTCGTGCCGATGATCGAGACCCCGGAGGCGTGCGCCGCGGCGCCGGAGATCCTGGCGGTCCCCGGTGTGGACGCGGTCCTCGTGGGCCCCGCGGACCTGTCCGTCGCGATGGGACTGACCACCGGAGCCGCCGACCCCCGCGTCCGCGAGGCGATGGCCCAGGTCGCCGCCGCTGCCGGGCGCGCGGCCAAGCCGATGGTGAGCATCGTGGGTAGCGTCGAGCAGGCCGGGACCGCCCCGCCGGGCGCGGTGATCTACAACCTGGCCCACGTGCTGCTGCACACGCTGGGCGATCTGGCGTCGGCGCGTTAGATCAGCTTAAGGATCTTGTAAAAACGCTCACTTGTCCTTACGTGGCACCTCCGGCACCGTGGTGGCGGAGGTTCGAGTGAGCACAAGAACAACACGGGTGACCGCCCTCACCGCCGGCCGGCACTCCGACGTGGTGGTGATCGGGTTCGGGCGGGGAACCGCCGACGTCGCTCCGCTGATCGCGACCGCGACCGCGTGGGGAATGACCGGAGCGGTGGGCGAAACGCTCAGGCTGCCCGCGCCGCCGGGGTTCGACGCCGGGTCCGTCCTGCTCGTCGGCCTCGGCGAGCCGGACCCCGACGGCGGATACGGGCCGGACGCACTCCGGCAAGCCGCCGGTGTGGCGGCGCGTGCCCTGGCCGGCGTGCCGAGCGTGGTGCTGGCCCTGCCGGCCGCCACCCCGGAGGCGGTGGAAGCCGTGACGCTGGGCGCGGTGCTCGGCCAGTACTCGTTCGACGCCTACCGCAGCGCGCGACAGCCCGCGGCGACCGAATGGGGCGTGCTCACCGGCCTGGACCACGCGGAGGCCGATGCCGCGGTGCGGCGCGCGGTGGTTCTCGCGCACGAGGTGAACCGCGCGCGGGATCTGGTCAACACGCCCGCCAACGACCTGTACCCCGAGGTCTTCGCCGCGGAGGTCCAGGCGGTGGGCGCCGAACACGGGCCGGCGGTCGAGGTCCTCGACGAGAAAGCGCTTGCGGCGGCGGGGTTCGGCGGTCTGCTCGGCGTCGGGCAGGGCTCGGTCCGGCCGCCGCGGCTGGTGCGGATCTCCTACGCGCACCCGGACGCGGCGACCGGCATCGCCCTGATCGGCAAGGGCATCACCTACGACTCCGGCGGGCTGTCGCTCAAGCCCGTCGGGTCGAACGAGATCATGAAACGCGACATGGCGGGCGCCGCCGCGGTGTTCGCCGCCGTGGTCGCGGCCGCGCGGCTCGAGGTGCCCGTGCGGGTCAGCGGCTGGCTCGCCCTCGCGGAGAACATGCCGTCCGGTTCGGCCACCCGCCCCGGCGACGTGCTCCGCATGTACGACGGGCGCACGGTCGAGGTGCTCAACACCGACGCCGAGGGGCGGATCGTCCTCGCCGACGCGATCGCCCGCGCCGCGGAGGACGAGCCGGACGTGATCGTCGACGTCGCCACGCTGACGTTCGCGATGCGCATGGCGCTGGGCAACCGGATGTTCGGGGTGATGTCGCCCAGCGAGGCGTTCGCGGCCCGCGGCGCCGCGGCCGCCCGCCGCGCCGGTGAGCAGGCGTGGCCGCTGCCGTTGCCGGCGGATCTGCGCCCCAGCCTGAACTCGACGGTCGCCGACATCGCGAACGTGGGGGAGCGCCTGGGCGGTGCGCTGGTCGCGGGGTTGTTCCTGAAGGAGTTCGTGCCGGACGGCACGCCGTGGGCGCACCTCGACATCGCCGGCCCCGCCTTCCACGAGGGCGAGCCCCACGGCGACACCCCGCGGGGCGGCACCGGCGCGGCGGTGCGGACGCTGGTGCAGCTGATGCGCGAGCTCGCGGAGGCGGGGACATGACGTCCCGGCGCCCGGTGGTGACCCGGTCACTCCGCGCCGACGGTCGTCGCTGACGGCGGGACAGAGTGGCGATCGCCCGGGAGGCCGGCGGAAGTGCCGCCCGGGGACCCTGTTCCGGAGTGCTCACGTGCGGGCACGCGACGATCGTCACGCACGGTCGAGGGGCTGCGTCCGGCCTGGGAGGCGCTGGTGGCGCTGAGCCGCGAGACGGGGTGCAACGGGGGCACGGCGTTTTCGCGCCACGTTCCTCCGGTGAGAGCGGCGCCCCTCCCGCCCGGGGCGGCGGATCACCGCGTGGTCCTCGTGCTGCGGCGCAGCGCTTCCGGTGTGCTGATGACTTCCGCGTGCGCCTTGCGGACCTTCGTCAGCGCGGCCGCCATGACCTGTTTCTCCTCCTCGGTCAGGTACTGGGCGAAGTGCTGTTCGATGCCGCGCAGGTACCGCGGCGCGGTGCCGTGGAAGGCGCTCGCGCCCTCGTCGGTCATGGCCGCCCACACCACCCGGCGGTCCTCCTCGTCGCGGATCTTCGTCACCAGCCCGGCGGCCACCATCTCGTCGACCAGCCGGCTCACCCGGGTCCGGCTGAGCACGACCCGGTCGGCCAGGTCGTTCATGCGCAGCCGCCGCCGCGGGCCGGCGTTCAGCTCCAGCAGCACGTCGTACCAGGTGAGGGGGATGGTGCCGGCCCGGGTCAGGTCCGAGTCGATGGCCCGCAGCGCCGCGTTGTACGCCAGCAGCATCGCGCGCCAGGCCGCCACGCCCGTGTCGTCAGCAGTGTCCACGACTCCTAGGATAACCTATTGTGTGCGTGCGCACGCATCTATAGTGTGAGTGCCAGGGAAACCCGAGAGAAGGGGAAGAACATGACGGGATCAGTGATGCCCACCCGGCGGCTGGGCGACGTGGAGCTGCCGGCCGCCGGCACCTGGAAGATCGACCCGGGGCACGCCGAGGTCGGCTTCGTCGGCAGGCACTTCATGCTGACCAAGGTCCGCGGCCGGTTCACCGGCGTGGACGGCGCGGTGGAGGTCGCGGAGAACCCGGCGGACAGCAAGGTCTCGGTGACCATCGACATGGCGTCGGTGAACAGCGGCGACCAGGCCCGCGACGACCACCTCCGCTCGGCCGACTTCTTCGACGTGGACGGCAACCCCACCGCCGCCTTCACCTCCACCGAGGTGCGGTGGGAGGGCAGCGGCGGCTCGATGACCGGGGATCTGACGATCAAGGGCGTGACCAGGCCGGTCACCCTGAGCATCGACTACCTCGGCTACGCGCAGGACCCGTGGGACAACCACCGCGCGGTCTTCTCGGCCCGGAGCCGGATCAACCGCGAGGACTGGGGCCTGACCTGGAACATGCCGCTGGCCAAGGGCGGCCTGCTCGTGTCCAGGGAGATCGACCTGCAGTTCGAGGTCGAGCTGATCTACGCCGGCTGACCACGACCTGCCCGGCGCCTGCGGCGCGGCCCCCGCCGGGCAACCCCGGCAGCTTCCGGCCACCCGGGGCGACGCGCGCCCCGGAATCCCTACCGTGCAGGGCATGGAAGATCTCGGCCCACTCGTGCAGTCCTACCCGAGCGACAACGGCCGCCGGCTGCGGCAGGCCGTCGCGTGCCTGGTCGCCACCGCCGGCCTGGTCCCGCTCGGCCTGCTCATGGTGAAGCTGGACGAATACCTGTACGGCAACACCCCGGCCGAGACCTCGATGACCGCCCCCGTCTGGGCCGGGAGCGCGTGTTTCGGGCTCAGCGTGCTGTTGCTGCCCTACGGGCTGCGGCGGCTCGTCCAGGGCCTGCGGCACCGCGGCGAACGCATCAACCTGCACACCGGCGGTTTCGTCCACCACCGCAACGCCGGAGCGCGCACGGAGTTCCGGTGGAGTGACATCGTGGTGGTCGACGCGCGCGGGAACTGGCAGCCCGGGAAGCTCGGCCACCGCATCGGCATCGACTGGCGCTGCGTGGTCAAACGCGCCGACGGGCGGAAGGTGGTCGTGAACTCCTTCTTCCCCGGCGCGCGGGACCTGGCCGACCGCATCACCCGCGCCGCCGCGCCCCGGCCGCACTGAGCGATGCACTGGCGCGACAGGGTCGCGGTCGCGGTCGCGGCGGCCGTGGGGCTGGGTGCCGTCGCCACGGGCGTGGCGATCATCTGGCTGACCGTCGCCGGCGTCGATCTCCTGGCCGCGCTGCACGGCGAGGACGAGCGCGGCGTGCGACGCGGGAACACCGTCTTCGAGTCGGTGTTCCTGATCGCCCTCGGCGCGGGGGCCATCCTGCCGGTCCTGGTGCCCCTGGGGAAGATCGTGGCCCGCCGGCGCCGGTCCGGCCGGACGGCTGACCGCCCGGCCCGGCCACTCAGTACACCTCGGCGAGCAGGTCGAGCACCTCCGCCTCGGTGGGGGTGCGCGGGTTGTTGCGCGTCACCGGGTCCTGCACCGCGGCGCGGGCCAGCTCCGGCAGCATCTCCCGCGCCACGCCCAGCTGCCGCAGCGGCTTCCGGATTTCCAGCGGCCCCGACAGCTCCCGCACCGCGGCGATCGTCGCGGCCGTGCCGTCACCGTCGACGGCACCCAGGGCACGCGCGGCCTGCGCGTGCGCCGCGGCCGCGGCCGGGGCGTTGAACGCGATCACCTCCTCCAGCACGGCGGCCAGCGCGACCCCGTGCGGGGTGCCGGTGTGCGCGGTGATCGCGTGCCCGATCCCGTGCACCAGCCCCAGACCGGAAATGGTCAGCGCCTGCCCGGCCAGATGAGCGCCGAACATGAGCTGGGCCCGGGCCTCCAGATCGCCGCCGTCCCGGTGGGCCACCGGCAGCCAGCGCCCGATCAGCGTCACCGCGTGCTGGGCGAACGCGGCCGACATCGGGTTCGCCCCGCGCGCGGCCAGCGACTCGATCCCGTGGACGAGCGCGTCGACGCCGGTCGCCGCGGTGACCCGCGACGGCAGCCCGAGCGTCAGTTCCGGGTCCAGGACCGCGATCCGCGGCCGCACCGACGGGTGTCCGATGTAGACCTTCCGGCACGCGCAGGTGTCCTCGATGACGCCGAACCCGTTGGTCTCCGCGCCGGTGCCCGACGTGGTGGGCACCGCGATCACCGCCAGCGCGTCCGCGGCGTCCCACAGCGCGTCCGCGTCGGCCGCGGCGGCGCCCGGGTTCCCGGCCAGCAGCGCGATGCCCTTGGCCGCGTCCAGTGGCGAACCGCCGCCGAGCGCGATCACCACCGCCCGGCCGAACGCGCGGGCACGGGCGGCCCCGCGATCGATCTCGGCGGCCGAGGGGTTGGCGCTGATGTCGTCGTGGATCTCGTGCTCGATCCCGGCGGAGTGCAGGATCTTGCCGGCCCGCGGCGCGATCCCCGCCGCCTGCAGGCCCCGGTCCGTGACCACCAGCGCGCGCTGGTGCCCCAGCTCGGTGACGAACCGGGGGAGGTCCTCGACCGCACCGGCGCCGAACTCGACGCGGCAGGTGGGCTCGATCGTCACGCGCCCGGCGGTCACAGCGCACCCGCCGGAGCCAGGCGGAACGGACGGCCGGCCAGCCCCTCGTACAGCCGCACCGGGCTCATCTCGCCGGCCAGGTCGCCGAACTGCGCCTTGGCCCGCCGGTAGATCTGCTCGACCAGCGCGGACACTTCCGTCGACACGCCCAGTTCCCGCCCGAGGTCGACGGCCAGACCGAGATCCTTGCACGCCAGCGCCATGGCGAACGAGTCGTCGTAGTCGCCGTCGGCGAGCACCGATTCGATGTCGCGTTCGAGGAAGTTCGACGCGGCGGGGCTGGCCAGCAGCGACGCGCGCAGCACCCCGAGGTCGACCCCGGCCTTCACGCCCATCGCCAGGACCTCCGAGGTGGCCACGACGTGGCAGAACCACAGCAGGTTGATCATCAGCTTGGCGGTGTACCCGGACCCGGCGCCGCCGATGTGCAGGATCCGCCCGGGATCGCCCATCGCGGTGAACAGCGGCATGGCGCGCTGGAACTGCGTGGCGTCCCCGCCCACGAAGATCTGCAGGGTGCCCGCTTCCGCGCCGCGCGCCATCCCGCTGACCGGCGCGTCCAGGCGGTGCACGCCGCGGGCGTCGAGGACCTCCTGGGCGACCCGGTCGGCGGCCGCCGGGGTGGAGGTGGACATGTCGACCCACAGCGCGCCCGGTTCGAGCGCCGCGGCCGCGCCGCCCCGCAGCAGGACGTCCTCGACGATGCGCGGGGTGGGCAGCATGGTGATCAGGACCTCGGCCGCCGCCGCGCACTCGGCCGGGCTGCCGGCCCAGGCCGCGCCGAGGGCCAGGTGCTCGGCCGCCGCCTCGGGGCGGGCGTCGTGCACGGTGACCTCGTGACCGGCGTGGATCAGGTGGCGGGCCATGTGCCTGCCCATGTTGCCCAGTCCGATGAATCCGATTCTCATGGTTGTCCTCACAATCCGACCCGTCAGGACAGGTCGATCCAGGTGGTCTTGAGCGCGGAGTAGGCGTCCAGCGCGTGCAGGGACTTGTCCCGGCCCGCCCCGGTCGCCTTGAAGCCGCCGAACGGGGTGATCACGTCGCTGGCGTCGAAGGTGTTGATCCAGACGGTGCCGGCGCGCAGCAGCCGCGCCACGCGGTGCGCGGTCGTCACGTCCCGGGTCCACACCGAGGCGACCAGGCCGAAGTCGGAGTCGTTCGCCAGCCGCGCGCCCTCCTCGGCGTCCCCGTCGAAGGTGATCACCGACAGCACCGGGCCGAACACCTCCTCGCGGGCGATGGTCATGTCGTTCGACACACCGTCCACAATGGTCGGCTCCAGGAAGGTGCCGCCCGTCCCGGTGCGGATCCGCTGCCCGCCGAGCACCGTCGCGGCGCCCTCGGCCCGTGCGATGTCCAGGTAGCCGAGGACGCGCCGCAGCTGGGTCTCGTCCACGATCGGGCCCATCACGGTGGCCGGATCCAGCGGATCGCCCACCCGGAACGTCTCCCGCGTGATCTTGACGATCTCCTCCAGCAGCCGGTCCTTCACCGCGCGGTGCACGATGAGACGGGACCCGGCGTTGCAGGTCTGGCCCGCGTTGTAGAAGATGCCCCACGCCACGGCGGACGCGGCCGCCGGGACGTCGGCGTCCGGCAGCACCAGCTGCGGCGACTTGCCGCCCGCTTCGACGGCGACCTGCTTGCCGTTGGACTCCCCGGAGTACACCTGGAAGCGCCGCGCGACCTCGGCCGAGCCGGTGAACGCGATCTTGTCCACGTCCGGGTGCCTGCCGAGCGCCTGCCCGGCGACCTCACCCCGGCCCGGTACCACGTTGAGCACCCCGGCCGGCAGCCCGGCCTCGTGCGCGAGCCGCGCCAGCAGCAGCGCGGCCAGCGACGTCTGCTCGGCCGGCTTGAGCACCACCGAGTTCCCGGCCGCCAGCGCCGGCCCGAGTTTCCAGGACGCGATCAGCAGGGCGTAGTTCCACGGCACGACCGCGCCGATCACGCCCAGCGGCTCCCGGGTGATGAAGGCCAGGGCGTCGCCGGGCGCGGGGGCGACCTCGCCGTAGGTCTTGTCGATCGTCTCGGCGTACCAGGCGATGGTCTCCGCGGTCTTGGCCACGTCCACCCGCAGCGCCTCGGTCACCGGCTTGCCCATTTCGAGCGTGTCGAGCAGGGCGAGCTCGTCGGCGTGCGCGGTGATGGCGTCCGCCCAGCGCAGCATGATCCGCTTGCGCTCCTTGGGCGGCAGGCCCCGCCACCGGGCGTCGTCGAAGGCGGCCCGCGCCGCGCGCACCGCGCGGTCGATGTCCGCCGCGCCCCCGGCCTGAACTTCGGTGAGCACCCTGCCGTCGCGCGGGGAGGTGGTGGCGAACACCTCGCCGGAGAGCGCGCCGGTGAAGGCGCCGTCGATGAACGGCCGGGTCTCGAAGGTGATCCGCTCGGCGGCGGCCAGCCACGCCGCGTGGTCCCGCTGCACCGTCATCGGATCCGCCACCGCCGCACCGCGTCCTCGTCGAGTTCGACGCCGAGGCCCGGCGCCTGCGGGACCTCCAGCTCACCGGCGGCGTTGATCATCACCGGTTCGGTGAGCATGAAGTCGCGCCGCTCCGGCGTCCAGCCCGGCGGGTCGAACGGGAACTCGAAGTACGGGCCGCCCCCGACCCCGGCGGCGACGTGCAGGTTCGCCAGCACGCCGATGCCGTTGGTCCAGCTGTGCGGCGTGAACTGCCGGTGCTTGAGCTGCGCCACCTCGGCGAGGGTCCGGGCGCGGTGCATGCCCACGGCCAGCACGACGTCCATCTGGTACACGTCCAGCACGTCGTGTTCCAGGTACCGCAGCAGTTCCGGGACCGAGTGGTGCATCTCGCCCGCGGCGATCCGCACGCCCGGGTTGTCCGCCCGCAGCACCCGGAAGCCCTCCAGATCGGCGTAGGGCAACGGTTCCTCGACCCAGAACACGTCCAGCTCGGCCAGCCTGCGCACGATCCGGCGGGTCTTCACCAGGTCCGAGGCGTCCGCGGTGTCCCCGGCCATGCGCCAGGACTGGTTGAGGTCGACCATGATCTCGAAGTCCGGGCCGAGCGCGGTGCGCACCGCCTCCACCGCGGCGATGCCGTCGGCCACCCGGTCCCGGTCGATGCGGATCTTGACCGCCCGGAAGCCGGCCGCACGCGCCTGGAGCGCGGTCTCCACCCGGTCCGCCGGGGATTTGAGTTCGGCGCTGGAGGCGTAGGCGGGCAGGGACCGGGCCGCGTTGCCGAACAGCGCGGCGACCGGCAGGCCCGCCGTCTTGCCGATGATGTCCCAGAGCGCGACCTCCAGCGGCCAGTAGTGGCCGCCGTGGAAGTTGGCGGTCTCGATCGCCTTGACGTGCCGCACGATGTCGAGCGGATCGGCACCCAGGAACAGGTCCCGGAACGCCTCGAACCCGTCCATGGTGTCGCCCGAGCCGATCCCGGTGATCCCCTCGTCGGTGTGCACCCGGACGATCGTGGCGTCGAAGTGCCGCCGCGGCTCGGGATCCCACGCGGCGCGCAGCGGCGGGTCCAGCTCCAGCCGCAGCCGGTCGAGCGTGATGTCGGTGATCTTCATCGGGCGGCCTCCGGCGCGGACTCGGCGAGCACGGCGGCACCCGGCTCGTAGAACGGGTTGGCCGCGCCGGCCCGCGCCGCCGCCTGGACCTCGTCGACGGTCGGCGTGCCCGCCACGGCGGCGCGGATCGCGCCGAACGCGGCCGCCCGCTGGTTGCGGAAGGACTCGTCGAGGTCGGCCACGCCGGGGTTGACCCAGACCGCGGCGATGATCAGCAGGTCGTCCGCCTCGGCGGCCGGGATCAGCCCGTGCTCGACCGCGTCGGCGACGCCGTGGGCCAGCCCGGCCTGGGCCGAGCCCCAGGTGGCCCGCTCGTGCAGGTCGCCGGAGGCGGCCGCCTTGGTGACGAACAACGTCAGCGGCTTGACCGGCACGCTGGGCCGCAGCACGGTCACGAACGGCACGTGCCCGGCGCTCGGGGTGGCCAGCGCGGTCGCCCAGGCGGTTTCCACGGGCCCGCCCTTGCGCCCCACCACGATGTTGGTGTGCGCGGCGTTGACCCCCGTGCCGACGAACGACTCGCCGGCCAGCGCTGCAGGCGCGAAAGTCATGGAAGCTCCAGAAGTGGCGGATGGTGTTGACGCAGCCGAACGGTAAGGAGCCGGGGGAGGGGCGGCAAGGAGTTCCGGGCGATCGCAACGTCGGTTGCGCTGGCGGCAACTCCAGGCGTGACCAGCGCCGTTACCCCTGGTTTACGCTACGGCGGTGAGTTCGGACGGGCAGGGCGCCGGCGCGCGCAACCAGGGCCACGGCCTGCGCCGGGACATCGACCTGCTGGAGGCGCTGGCGTCGGAGGAGGCCCAGCACGCCGGCGGCCTCGGCGTGGTCCGGCTGGCGCAGCTGGTCGGCCGGGAGAAGAGCCAGGTGTCGCGTGCGCTGAAGGCGCTCGCCGGGGAGGGCATCGTCGAGCGCGACCCGGACACCCTGGAGTACCGGCTGGGCTGGCGGTTGTTCTCCCTGGTGGCGCGCACGGTCGAGGACCGGCTGCTGCGGGCCGCGGAACCGGTCATGCGCTCGCTGTCCGGCGAGCTGGAGGAGACCGTCCACCTGTGCGTGCTGCGCGACAACCAGGTGCTCACCCTACTGTCGGTGTCCGGGCACTCCTTCCGCGTGCAGGGCTGGGAAGGCCGGGGCGTGCCCGCGCCCTGCACGTCCGCGGGCCGGGTCCTCCTGCAGGACGCCGCACCGGACGACCTGTACGTCCGGTTCGGACTGCGCGCCGATCTCGGGGCCGGCTGCCCGCGATCGGAGGTGCGCACGCTGCCCGACCTGTGGTCGCGGATCCAGCGGGGCAAACGCGACGGCTACGCCGCCGTCCGCGAGGAGTTCGAACCCGATCTCGTCGGGGTTTCCGCGCCGGTGCGCGACTTCCGCGGGCGCGTGGTCGCCGCGCTGAACGTCTCCGCGCCCAAGGACCGGTTCGGCGCGCGGCTGGACGACGCCGGCCGGGTCACGGCACGGGCCGCCGGGGCGGTCTCGGAACAGCTGGGCTGGCGGATGCGCGCCGTCCCGCCCGCGTCCCGGCGCTTCACCTGAGGCGGTTGTCCTCACCGCAACTCAGGTTGCGAAACACCGGGTTCTCTTGCCGCGCAACACGTGCGGCTCATACGTTGCCTCGCGCCAGGTCAGGGTGTGAGGAGAACAGAATGGACATCGACGCGATCGCGAAGGCCGCGGCGGGGGAGGGCGACCTGTTCGTCGGCGGGCGCTGGCTGCCCGCCGCCGACGGCCGGACCTTCCCGGTCTTCGACCCGGCCACCACCGAGCCGATCCGCGAGGTGTCCGCGGCCTCCGCCGAGGACGCCCGGGCGGCGCTCGATGTGGCGCAGGACGGGTTCGAGCAGTGGCGGGCGGTCGCGCCACGGCGCCGGTCCGAGGTGCTGCACGCCGCCTTCGCCGCGATGCACGAGCACGCGCCGGCCCTGGCCCGGCTGATCACCCTGGAGAACGGCAAGGCCTACCGCGACGCGCTCGCCGAGGTCTCCTACGCCGCGGAGTTCTTCCGCTGGTTCGCCGAGGAGGCCGTCCGCATCGGGTCCGGCTTCGCCGACGCGCCCGGCGGCGGCTACCGGCACGTGGTGCGCAAACAACCGGTCGGGGTCGCGGCGTTCGTCACCCCGTGGAACTTCCCGGCCGCGATGGCCACCCGCAAGATCGCGCCCGCCCTGGCCGCCGGCTGCGCGGTGGTGCTCAAGCCCGCGCCGGAGACGCCGCTGACCGCGCTGGCGATCGCCGGGCTGCTCGCCGAAGCCGGGCTGCCCGCCGGGGTGTGCACCGTGCTGCCCACCGACCGGGCCGCCGAGGTGGGCGGTGTCTGGCTGGGCGACGAGCGGGTGCGGAAGTTCTCCTTCACCGGATCCACCGCCACCGGCCGGGTCCTGCTCCGGCAGGCGGCGGACAACATCGTGAACGTGACCATGGAACTCGGCGGGAACGCCCCGTTCATCGTCTGCGCCGACGCCGATGTGGACGCCGCCGTGCGTGGCGCGATGGACGCCAAGATGCGCGGTGGTGGGGAGGTCTGCATCGCCGCCAACCGGTTCTACGTGCACGCCGGCGTCGCCGACGAGTTCACCGCCAAGCTCGGCGCGGCGATGGCCGCGGTCCCGATCGGACCCGGGTTCGGCGAGGGGGTCGGCCTCGGGCCGATGATCAACCAGGCCGCGGTGGACAAGATCGCCGGTCTGGTCGCCGACGCCGTCGCCCGCGGCGCCACGATCGCCGCCCAGGGGCCCCGGCCCGAGGGACCCGGCTGGTTCCACCCCGCGACCGTGCTGGCCGGGGTGCCGGACGACGCGGAGATCATGCACACCGAGGTGTTCGGCCCGGTCGCGCCGATCACCACCTTCACCGAGGAGGCCGATCTGCTCGCGCGCGCCAACGATTCCGTGCACGGTCTCGCGGCCTACGTTTACTCCGGCGACCTGGGCCGTGCCCTGCGCCTCGCCGACCGCCTGGAGACCGGGATGGCCGGCATCAACCGCGGCCTGATCTCCGACCCGGCCGCGCCGTTCGGCGGCGTGAAGCAGTCCGGGCTCGGCCGCGAGGGCGGCCGCGAAGGGATCGACGCCTTCCTGGAGACCAAGTACCTGGCCGTGGACTGGCCGGCCTAGCCCCGCGTTTCCCCATTCCCCCACGAGAACAGGACGGATCATGGCAGCGTTGCCCGATACCGACACCGGCGGCTCCGCCACCGACGAGCGCGGCCGCCGCCGGCTGCGCACCAAGCTGATGCTCGCCACCCAGGTGGGGCAGGGCATCGACGGCTACATCCTCGGCGGCATCGGCGCCGCGATGCCCGCGATCGTCGCCGACATGCGCATGTCGGACTGGACGGCCGGGCTGATCGGCGCGTCGGCGCTGGTCGGCATCTTCGTCGGCGGGCCGCTGTTCGGCTGGTTCGCCGACCGCTTCGGCAGGCGGATCGTGTTCCTCACCGACATGATGATCTTCCTGGTCGGGTCGATCGCTCAGTTCTTCGTGGACAACGCGTGGCAGCTGTTCGTCATCCGGCTGGTGATGGGCATCGCGATCGGCGGCGAGTACGCCATCGGCGCGCCGCTGCTGTCGGAGTACGCGCCCCGGCACAACCGCGGGCGGCTGCTGGCCAGTCTCGAGGTCAGCTGGTACGTCGGGTTCATGCTGGCGTTCGCGGTGGGCTACGCGCTGTCCGATGTGGACGACGGGTGGCGCTGGACGCTGGGCAGCAGCACGCTGATCGCGCTGGTGTGCGTGGCGCTGCGCGGCGGCATCCCGGAATCGGCCCGGTGGCTGCTCAGCAAGGGCAGGCGCGCCGAGGCCGAGGAGCTCATCCGCCGCTACGGCATGGACGTCGACGTGGACACCGAACTGGCCGACGGCGAGCGGCGCAACAGCCTGCGCCTGCTGTTCACCCGCCGCCACCTGCGCAGCACCGTGTTCGCCAGCACGTTCTGGGCGGCGCTCGTGCTGCCGTACTTTGCCATCGGCACGTTCTCCCCGCAGGTGCTGGAGGCCCTCGGACTCGGCGACGCGCTCGCCGGTTCGCTGGCCAGCAACGCGCTCGCCGTGCTCGGGGTGGCCGCGGGCTGCCTGCTCGTCGAGCGCATCGGCCGCCGCAGGCTCTTGATCCCGCCGTTCTGGATCACCGCGGCGGCGCTGGCGCTGATCGGGTTCTGGCCCACCGCGCCGATCGCCGTGGTCGTCGCGTGCTTCCTCGTGTTCGCCTTCCTCAACGCGGCCTCCAGCGCGCTGACCGCGGTCTACCCGCTGGAGGTGTTCCCGACCGCGATCCGCACGACCGGGGTCGGCTTCGCGACGGCGATGAGCCGGGTCGGGGCCGCGATCGGCACCTTCCTGCTCCCGGTGACGCTCACCCACCTCGGCGTCGGACCGACGATGCTGATCGGGGCGGGCGTGCTCACCGCGGGCGGGCTGCTGTCGCACTTCCTCGCCCCGGAGACCGCCGGACTGGAACTGAGCCACGCCGCACGAGCGGCGACCGAGGGGAGCAACCGGTAGCTCCCGCTTGCGCCCGGCCCTGTCCCACGCAGGGACGGGGCCGCTTGCGTTGGCGGAGCGCCGAAACCCAGAGGCGCGGTGCCAGACGTAGGGGTGTCCGGCAAAGCTTTCATCCAGATGGTGACGTCGTGGATGGGGATGGCTGCGTCGTAGACCGCGGCGGGAGTAGGTGTTCGATGGCGTCGCGGTAGATGGGTCGCCGTGCGTCGCGGGAACCGCGGCGGTTCCGGTGTCCTGCTCGGTCGGCCGGCTCGGGGATGACCGCCCGGATTCCCGCCGGCGTACGTGTGCGGATCGCGCCGCCGGCACATCCCGCCAGACGATTCCGCACCGAAACCGGCGATGATGCCCGAGACCGTCGCCCGCGTATCCGGAAACGGCCGGCCAGGCTCGCCCGTGGGCACCGGCAGCACGTCAACGCCGCCACGGCACACTCGGCGGCCACCCACCAGCCGACTGCCACCAACCTGATGGCCAAGTACACCTAGCGCCGGCTCAGGAACTCGCCTCGTCGGTGCGGGCGCCGGCCAGGATGGCGTCCAGCAGGCCCGGGTAGCGCGCGTCCAGGTCGTCGCGGCGCAGGGTCAGCAGGTTCTCCCGGCCCGACGGCTCCTGGATGATCACGCCGCTGTCGCGCAGCACCCGCCAGTGGTGGGTCATCGTCGACTTGGCCGGGATGCCCAGCTCGGTCAGCACGCTGGTGCAGTTGTGCTCGCCGCCGCCGGCCAGCACACGGACGGCGGCCAGCCGCACCGGATGGCCCAGCGCCGACAGCACGCCGTCGATGCGGATCTGCTCACGCTCCGGATGACGGTACCTCACGGTACTACCGTACACGGAAAGTCGAACTATCACCTTGCGCTACGGTTCGACTGTACGTAATTATTCGTACAGTCGTACTCTGCTCTTGGAAGGTGTTCTCTCGCATGTCCGCTGTTCCCCGACAGCCCGCCGCCCGGCGGACGGGCTGGATCCTGGTCCTGCTGGCGCTCGCGCAGCTGATCTACGCCCTGGACCTCAACATCGTGTTCGTCGCCCTCCCCGAGATCGGCGCGGACCTGGGCTTCCCCGGTCAGACCCAGCAGCTGGTGGTCAGCGCCTACGTCGTGTTCGCCGGCGGGTTCCTGCTCTTCGGCGGCCGGGCCGCCGACCTGCTGGGCCGCCGCCGGGTGTTCGTGTTCGCCCTGGCCCTCTACGCGATCTCGTCGCTGGCCGGTGGCCTCGCGCCGAACCCGGCCACGATCATCATCGCTCGTGCGGTGCAGGGGATCGGTGGCGCACTGCTGCTGCCGTCGACCCTGTCGCTGATCAACACGTTGTTCCCGGAGGGACCGCAGCGCAACCGCGCGCTGGCCGTCTGGGGCGGCGCGGGCGCCAGCGGCCTGACCATCGGGGCACTGCTCGGCGGTGTGCTCACCGAGAACTTCGGGTGGCCCGCCGTCTTCTACGTCAACGTCCCGCTGGCCGGCCTCGTGGCGCTGGCCGCGCTGGCGGTGATCCCGCGCGACCCGGCGGGCGGGCCGCGGCGCCGCTTCGACCTGCCCGGTTCGCTGACCGTCACCGGCGGCGCGACGCTGCTCGTGTTCGCCCTCGTCCAGGGCCCCGAGCAGGGCTGGGGCAGCTCGCTGGTGATCGGCGCGTTCGCGCTGGCCGCCGTGCTGCTCGTGGCGTTCGCGGTGATCGAAGCACGCAGCGCCGACCCGCTCATGCCGTTCCGGCTGTTCGGCAACCCCAGCCTGACCACGGGCATGATCGTCACGTTCATCTACATGGCCACGTTCGGCGTGCTGCCCTACTTCCTGACCGTGCTCATGCAGAGCGTGCACGGCTACAGCGCCCTGCAGACCGGACTCGCGTTCCTGGTGCCCTCGCTGGCGATCGCGACCGGGACCCAGCTCGGCGAGCGGCTGACCACGCGCATCGGCCTGCGCACCACGCTGATCCTCGGCTTCGGGGTCGGCGTCGTGGGCACCGCGGCCATGGCGATCGGGTTCGACGCCGGCGCCGGCTACGGCGTGCTGGTGCCCGGGCTCATCGTCTCCGGCGTCGGCCAGGGTGTGGTGTGGACCGCGATGTGGATCGCCGCCGCCACCGGCACCGCCGCCCACGAGCAGGGTGTCGCCAACGGCATCGCCTCCACGGCGCTGAACATCGGCAACGCGATCGGGCTGGCGGTGTTCACCGCGCTCGCCGACATCGGCACCGAAGGGAAGACGGGCGAGGCGCTGCGCACGGCCACCGCGGACGGCGAATTCCTCGTCGTGCTGCTGACCGCCGCCGGCATGGTCCTCGGGTTGCTGGTCAGCCTCGCCCTGCGGCGCACCCGTGCCGCGGCTCCCGCGGAACCGGTCGCCGCGGCGTGACCGGACCGGGCAGGGCGAGCCCGTCGCCCTGCCCGGTTTCCCGGCGGTTCAGGAACTCGTCCGCGCGTAGTGCCCGGCGATCTCGTCGCTGGTGGTGAGCCAGACGTCGTCGTGGCTCGCGATGTAGGCCAGCGCCTCGTCCAGGTAGCGGGCGCGGAACGGCTGGCCGATGACGAACGGGTGCAGCGGCAGCGCCATGACCCGGCCGCTGGTGGCGGAGTCGGCGTAGAGCTGGTCGAACTGGTCCTTGATGATCTGGAGCACCTCGGGGCCGGTGAACCCCTGGGTGATGAACATCAGCAGGTCGTTGACCTCCAGCGTGTACGGCACGCTCAGCATGCCCGGCACGTTGAGCCGGTAGGGCTGGTCGTCGTTGGTCCAGTCCAGCACGTAGCTCAGGCCGAGTTCGGACAGCAGCCGCGGCGTGTGGAACGTTTCGGTGAGACCGGGGCCCATCCAGCCCTTCGGCCGCTGCCCGGTCGCCTTCTCGATCGTGGTGACCGCGTCGGTGAGGATCGCCCGCTCCTCGTCGATCTCGAGGTTGGCGTGCAGCCGCGAGTTGGTCTGCCCGTGCACGAGCCAGGCCCAGTCCCGGGCCCGGCCCGCCTCGACCACCTGCGGGTAGTGCTCGGCGACCTCGGAGTTGAGCAACGCCGACGCGCGGATGCCGTGCCGGTCCAGGATGTCGATGACCCGCCAGATCCCGACGCGCAGGCCGTAGTCGCGCCAGCCGTAGTTGAGCGCGTCGGGCACCAGCGTGTTCGTGGACGCCCAGATGCTGGTGGACGGCTTGTCGACGTGGAAGTGCTCGATGTTGAGACCGACGTAGAACGCGAGACGGGCCCCGTTCGGCCAGACGACGGGCTCGCGCTCGGTGATCGGCTGGTAGTCGAAGAGTTCCAGACTCATGCGGCCAGCGTGCAACGTTGACACCAGTGTGAAGGTCAAGCGCGACGCCGATCACGACCACGTGATCAGCGCGTCCAGCGCCTCCACCCGGGAACCGGTCACCAGCAGCGGGTTGACCTCCAGCGCGGTCAGCCGCGGGCCCAGCTCCACGGCCAGCTCCCCGATGCGCGCGATCACCTCCGACAGCCGCCCGAGGTCGGCCGGCTCCGCGCCGCGGGCGCCGGTCAGCAGGCCGTACCCGCGCAGCTCGGCCAGCGCCGCACGCACGTCGTCCGGGGTGACCGGCAGCAGCCGCAGCGCGGTGTCCCGCAGCGCCTCCACCCACACCCCGCCCAGGCCGATCGCCATGGCCGGGCCCCACGCCGGATCCCGCACCACCC
>NZ_PQHW01000050.1 GCF_003385215.1 Amycolatopsis thermalba
GGTAGTACGCGCCCGCCGAGGACGGCACCTCTCCCCCGCACAGCACCCGCGCCCCCTCGCCCCGCGCGCGGTCCACCAGCGACGCCACCCGGTCGCGGTGCGCGACCGTCGCCAGCGGCGCCACCTGCGTGTCCGCCGCGGTGCCCGGCCCCATCCTCAGCCGGGACGCCCCCGCCACCAGCAGGTCCCGGAACTCGGCGTACCGCGGCTCCGGCAGGAAGATCCGCGACCCGGCGATGCAGCTCTGGCCGCTGGAGGAGAAGATCCCGTACAGGATCCCGGCCACCGCCTGCTCCACCGCCGCGTCCGGGCACACGATCGTCGGTGACTTGCCGCCCAGCTCCATGGTCACCGGCATGACCTTCTCCGCCGCGATCCGCCCGATCGCCCGCCCGGTCGACGTGCCGCCGGTGAACGCGACCTTGCCGACCAGCGGGTGCCGCACGATCGCATCCCCCACCACCGACCCCGGGCCCGGCAGCACGGACAGCAACGGCGCCGGCACCCCCGCCTCCAGCACCAGCCGCGCCAGCGCCAGCGACACCAGCGGGGTCGCCTCGGCCGGTTTGAGCAGCACGCCGTTGCCCGCGGCCAGCGCGGGCGCGATCTTCTGCGCGTCGCTGGCGATCGGCGAGTTCCACGGCGTGATCGCGCCGACCACCCCGATCGGCTCGTACACCGACATGGTCAGCCACGGCCCGCGTTGCGGGGTCAGCGCGGTTTCCATCGTCTCCAGCGCCGCCGCGTAGAACCGGAACGTCCCGGCCGCGCTCGCGACCAGCGCCCGCGTCTCCCGCAGGGTCTTGCCGGTGTTGCGGGTCTGCAGCAGGGCCAGCGACTCCGCGTCCCGCTCGATCAGGTCGCCGACCCGGGCCAGCGCCCGGGCCCGTTCGTGCGGCAGCAACGCCGCCCACTCGGCCACCGACGCCGCGCGGGCCGCCTCGTCGACGTCCCGCGCGGACGCGCCGTGCACGACCGCGATCGGCTCACCGGTCGCCGGGTCCACGCACTCCAGCGGTGCGCCACCGCCCCGCCGCCACCGCCCGGCCACCAGGATCTCGTCCGCGGGCACTGTCATCGAGCCACCTCCACACGCCGTCCAGGCTCGGCAGAATAACTTAGCTCTAAGTTAATTGGAAGGTGTTGACGGTATTGAAACAAACCCGCAGAAAACTTAGCGCTAAGGGTTGTCGGCGACCGGGAGGCGGTGCTACAAACTCTTCCCAAGTTCCCTTAGAGCTAAGACATCCAAGGAGATCCCGTGACGACGACGCAAGCCGGCCTCGAGGAACTGATCGACTCCTGCATCGCGACCCGCGAATCGCGCTACGAGGACTGGGACACGCTCGGTTTCCAGGCCAAGGCGGGCGACCAGTTCCGCCGCGCCCAGGTCCGCTACATCGGCTCCGGCGCCACCGGCAACCACGACACCGACAACCGCATCCTGCCCTCGGAGCACTTCACCTTCTCCAACATGCGGCTGCCGGCCGGCGCGATCGGTCCCGAGCACACCCACCACGACGTGGAAGAGGTCTTCTTCGTCCTGGAGGGCACCCTCGAGGTCACCGTGCACGACGTCGAGGACGGCACCAAGACCGCCAGCCGCGTGCTGGGCTACCGCGACCTGATCCGCGTCCCCGCCGGGGTGCCGCGCAGCCTGCGCAACATCGGCGACACCGACGCCCTGTTCGCCGTGATCATCGGCGCGCAGAAGCCGCAGCTGCCGACCTACCCGCCGACCTCGCCGATGCACGGCGTGACCCGCGACTGACGCCATGCCCCGGACGGTACGAGTTCACCAGAGCACCTGGCTGGCCGACGGGGTCGTGCGCGTCGAGCTGCGCGACCCCGCCGGGGCGGCCCTGCCGGCGTGGGAGCCGGGCGCGCACCTGTCGCTGCACCTGCCCAACGGGCTGGTCCGGGAGTACTCCCTGT
Source organism: Amycolatopsis thermalba (assembly GCF_003385215.1). GTDB lineage: Bacteria > Actinomycetota > Actinomycetes > Mycobacteriales > Pseudonocardiaceae > Amycolatopsis_E > Amycolatopsis_E thermalba. The sequence continues at coordinate 1,936 of NZ_PQHW01000050.1, forward strand.
GCGGCGACCCGGCGGACGGGCACAGCTGGACCGTGGCCGTCCTGCGCGAGCCGTCCTCCCGCGGCGGCAGCGCGTGGGTGCACGAGCGCCTCACGCCCGGCACGCTGATCGAGATCGACGGGCCGCGCAACAACTTCGCCCTCGAAGACGCGCGGGCGCACCTGCTGATCGCGGGCGGCATCGGCATCACTCCCCTGCTGGCGATGGCGAACCGCCTGCAAGAGCGGGATTCCGACTGGAGCATGCTCTACTGTGGACGATCCCGGGCGAGCATGGCCTTCCTGGGCGACCTGCCCGCGGACCGGGTGCGCGTGCACGCCGACGACGAGCACGGCGGACCGCCGGACCTGGCCGTGGAGCTGGCCGGTCTCCGGCCGGGCACGCTGGTCTACTGCTGCGGCCCGGAACCGCTCATCGCCGCGGTCGAGGCCGCGCTCCCGGACACCTCGATGCTGCGGGTCGAGCGGTTCCGCGCGCCCACAACAACCCCGCCCGCCCCTGACGAGGGCTTCGACGTGGTGTGCGGCGGGTCCGGGCGGCGCGTGCCGGTTCCGGCCGGCGTGTCCATCCTGGACGCGCTCGCCGGGGCGGGGGTGTCCGTGCCGAACTCCTGCCGGGAAGGGGTGTGCGGCACGTGCGAGACCAAGGTGCTCTCCGGGGAACCGGAGCACCGCGACTTCCTGCTGAGCGACGACGAGAAGGCGGCCGGCGGCACGATGCTGATCTGCGTGTCGCGCAGCCGGTCGGCCGAGCTCGTCCTGGACGTGGAGGACTGAGGACATGCCTTCCAGCTACGAGAACGCGTTCGGCGACGAACTCGAGGCGATCTACGGCCGCGGCGTGCACGACCTGCCCGGTGTCGTGGCCGCCCTCAACTCCTCCGGGGTGCGCCCCGCGGGCGGCGAGGACTGGACCGAGTCGTCGTTCACCGCCGAACTGGCCCGCCTGAGCGGAACGGAGAACCACGCGTGAACCCCTTGCACACCCCCGAGGGCCTGCTGACGTTCGGGCTGCGGGACCGCTGGTACCCGCTGTGCCCGTCGGACCACGTGCGCACCGGCGAACTCGTCCGGATCGACCGCGCGGGCGAGCAGCTGCTGCTGTGGCGGGACGCCGCGGGAACCGTGCACGTCCAGGAGGACCGCTGCCCGCACCGCGGGGCGCGGCTGTCGCAGGGCGTGCACATGGGCGACCGGATCGCCTGCAACTACCACGGCGTGCAGCTCGACGCCGAGGGCACGGTGGTGTCCGTGCCGGGCAGCCCGGGCTGCGCGCTGGAGGGCCGCCGCGTCCTGCGGACGTTCCCCGCCGAGGAGCACGCGGGCGCGATCTTCGCCTGGTTCGGTGTCGACGAATCGGCACCGCCGGCCCCGCTGGAGGTGCCGGAGCCGATCGCGGGGGGAGAGTGGTCGCAGTTCCTCTGCTACGTCGAATGGGACGCGCCCTACCTGTACTCGCTGGACAACCTGCTCGACCCCATGCACGGCGCGTTCCTGCACCGCAACAGCCACACCATGTTCGCCGGCAAGCGCGAGGCGGTCTTCCAGATCCGCGCGACCGACAAGGGTTTCGTGTTCGAGAAGACCGACCAGCGCGGCGTCAACTTCGACTGGGTGGAGCTGACTCACGGCGGCGCCGACTGGGTCACCCTCGACATCCCGTACCCGGACACCGCCGGCCCGGGCGGTCCGTTCTCGATCGTCGCCGGTTTGTGCGCGATCTCGGAGAACCGGCACGCCGGGTTCTTCTGGCGCTGCCGCAAGGTGTCCGGCTGGGAGCGGGACAGCTGGCGCTTCCTCTACCGCAACCGGCTGGAGGCCCGGCACTACGCGGTGCTGGAGCAGGACCGCGAAATGGCCGAGGCGATGCCCGCCGACGCGTGGGACCGGGAAAACCTCTACCAGCACGACATCGCGCTGGTCCGCATGCGGCGCCTGCTCAAGGCCGAAGCCGCGAAACAGGTGGCCCGCCTGACCGAGCCCGCGACCGCCCCGCCGGTCCCGGTCGCCTGACAACTTCCCTTGGAGGACACCATGTCCGAACCCGTCGTCCGGTTGCGGGCGCTGCGGTCGGTGACCCTGCGCTCCACCGCGTGCGCCGACGCGGGCGAGTTCTACCGCGAGGTGTGGGGGCTGCGGCAGGTCGAGCAGGACACCGGCGCGGTGTGGCTGCGCGGCACCAGCAGCGAACACCACGTGCTGCAGTTGCAGCAGGCCGAGCAGAACGCGCTCGGCAAGGTGGCCTTCGCGGTCGCCACGCCCCGCGAGATCGACGAGGCCGCCACGCGCCTGGCCGCCCAGGGCATCCCGCTGGTCACCGAGCCCGGCAAGCTGGACCAGGTCGGCGGCGGCTACGGGCTGCGCTTCGCCGATCCGGAGGGCAGGCTGATCGAGCTGTCCGCGGACGTGTTCGCGGTGACCCCGGACGATCCGGACGGGCACCCCGCGGTGCCGCGGAAGCTGGCGCACGTCGTGCTCAACACCGCCGACATCGACGCGGCCTGCGAGTTCTACACGCGCGTGCTCGGCATGCGGATCTCCGACTGGTCCGAGCACCAGATGGCGTTCCTGCGCTGCAACGCCGACCACCACGTGATCGCGTTCAACCAGGCGCCGTTCGCGTCGGTCAACCACGTCGCCTACGAGATGGCCTCGATCGACCACTTCATGCGCGGCATCGGGCGGCTGCGGCACAACGGGATCACCCCGCTGTGGGGCCCGGGGCGGCACGGGCCGGGCAGCAACACGTTCGGCTACTTCGCCGACCCGGCCGGGCTGGTGTGCGAGTACACCTCCGAGGTCGAGCAGGTGGTGGAGGACGCGTGGCTGTGCCGGGTGTGGCGGCGCACGCCCGAGCTGTCCGACCTGTGGGGCACCGCGGGCCCGCCGTCGAAGGACGTCCGCACCCACATGGCGGGCGTGCCCGACCCCGGCTACTCGGCGTGGTGGCAGGGATGAGGACCGGGGTGATCGGCGCGGGCGCGATCGGCGGCGTGGTCGCCCGCGCCCTGCGCGACGGGACCGTACCGGGTGCGACGCTCTCCGGCGTCGTGGACCCGGCCGGGCCCGCGGACCTGCCGGTGGTGTCGCTGGACGAGCTGCTGTCCACTTCGGACCTGGTGGTCGAGGCGGCCGGGCAGCGCGCACTGGCGGAGGTCGGACCTCAGGTGCTGGCCGCCGGGCGAGACCTGCTGGTCGTGTCGGTCGGCGCACTGGCCGACGACGCCCTGCTGGCGAAGCTGCTGTCCGCCGGACCGGGTGAGCTGCACCTGTCCACCGGGGCGATCGGCGGGCTGGACCTGCTGCGGGCGGCGGCCCGGATGGCGCCGCTGTCCCGGGTGACGATCGAGACCACGAAACTGGCCGCGAACCTGGTGCAGCCGTGGATGCCGGCCGATCAGGCCGAGCGGCTGCGGACCACCGCCGAGCCGGTCGAGCTGATGCGTGGCCCGGCCCGCGAGGTGACCGCGGCGTTCCCGAAGTCGGCGAACGTGGCGGCCTCGGTGGCGCTGGCCGCGGGCGACTGGGACGTGGTCGAGGCGGCGGTGATCGCCGATCCGGCCGCGGAGCTGACCTCGCACGTCATCACCGCTGAGGGGCCGGCCGGGTCGTACCGGTTCGAGATCCGCAACCGGCCCTCGCCGCGGACTCCGACGAGCAGCGAGGTCGTGCCGCACGCGGTGCTCGGCGCGATCGCCGCGCTGGCCGAGCCCCGGGTGGTGTTCCGATGACTCCGGTGTTGCTGCTGCACGGCATCGGCGGGTCGAGCGCGTCCTTCGAGCCGCAGGTGGACGTGCTGTCGAAGCGTCACCGGGTGGTCGCCTGGGACGCGCCGGGCTACGGGGACTCGCCCGATCCGGAGCGGGCCGACATCGGCTGGTACGCCGAGCAGGCTGCGCGGATCTTCGACGAGCCCGCGCACGTGGTGGGCGTGTCGTGGGGCGGGGTGATCGCGACCCGGCTCGCGCTGGAGCACCCCGTGCGGTCGCTGACCCTGGCCGATTCGACGCGCGGCTCCGGCACCAGCCCCGAGGCCGCCGCGCGGATGCGCGCGCGGGTGGACGAGCTGGCCGAGGTGGGCGCCGCGGAGTTCGCGCGGCGGCGCGCGCCGCGGCTCAGCTCCGATCCGGCGACCCGCGCGAAGGTCGAGGCGACCATGGCCCGGGTGCGCCTGGCCGGGTACCGCGCGGCCGCGGAGTCGATGGCCACCACCGACCACGGTCCGCTGCTCGGCCGGATCAGCGTGCCGACGCTGGTGGTGGTCGGCGCGGACGACCAGGTCACCGGCGTCGCGGAGAGCCGGTTGCTGGCGCGGGAAATCCCGGGCGCGCGGCTGCGGGTGATCGGCGGCGGGCACGCGGCCAACCAGGAGTGCCCGGACGAGTTCAACGAGGTCCTGCTGGAGTTCCTGTCCGAAGTGGAGGCCGCGCGATGCGCCTGATCGTGGTGACCGGCGCCGGGCGCGGGCTCGGCTGGGCGATCGCCGACGCCCTCGGCGCGTCCGGCGCGCAGGTCGTGGTCGCCGAGAGCGATCCGGAGCGGGCCGCTCGCGGGGTGGCGCAGCTGGAAGAGCGCGGCCGGACCGTGCACCGCATCGACACCGACGTCGCCGATCCCGATTCGGTGGCGCACCTGGCCAAGCGGGTCGCGGAGATCGGGCCGCTGCACGGGCTGGTCAACAACGCGGCGATGGCCGACGGGGTGGGCGGCAAGCACTTCGCCGACCTCGAAGTCGAGGCGTGGGACCGGCTGATGACGGTGAACGCGCGCGGTCCGTGGCTGGTCGCCCGCGCCCTGTACCCGCAGCTGGCGGCCACCGGCGGGCGGATCGTGAACATCGCCTCCGACGTCGCGTTGTTCGGGCCGCCGCGGCTGGTGCACTACGTGTCGTCGAAGGGCGCGGTGATCGCGATGACCCGCGCCATGGCCCGCGACGCCGGGCCGGACGGGGTGACGGTGAACGCGGTCGCGCCGGGCCTGACCGAGGTCGAGGCCACCGAGCGGGTGCCCCGCGAACGGCACCAGCTCTACGCGGACGGGCGGGCGCTGACCCGGGCGCAGCGACCGGGTGACGTGGTGGGCGCGGTGGAGTTCCTGCTCTCCGACGCCGCGTCGTTCATCACCGGGCAAACGTTGGTCGTCGACGGCGGATTCGTCTGCCACTAGGAGCTTTCATGGACCTGCGACTTTCCGGGCGGGCGGTGGTGGTGACCGGCGCCAGCTCCGGTGTCGGGCTGGCCACCGCCGCGCTGCTGCTCGCGGAGGGCGCGCACGTCGCCGCGTGCGCGCGGGACGGCGAGCGGCTGGAGAAGGCGCTCGCCGATCTGCCCCGCGCGTCCGGCGCCCGGCTGTACACCGCGGCCTGCGACGTCCTCGACGCCGGCGACGTGCGGCGGTTCGTCACCGGCGCGGGCGAGGAGTTCGGCGGGCTGGACGGCGTGGTCAACAACGCCGGCCGCTCGCTGATGGCGCGGCTGGCCGAGACCAGCGACGAGCAGTGGCGCGACGAGCTGCACCTGAAGATCTTCTCCGTGCTGCACGTGGTCCGCGCCGCGCAGCCGTGGTTGCGGCCGGGTGCGGCGGTGGTCAACGTCAACGCGATCCTGTCGCGGCAGCCGGAACCCCAGCTCGCCGCGACCTCGGCGGCGCGGGCGGCGCTGCTGAACCTGTCCAAGACGCTGGCCGCGGAGCTGGCGCCCCAGGTGCGGGTCAACTCGGTGTGCCTCGGCCTGGTGGACACCGGGCAGTGGCGGCGCCGGTACGAGCAGTCCGGCACCTCCCTGTCGTGGGAGGACTGGACCCGCGAGCTGGCCGAGGACCGCGGCATCCCGCTCGGCCGGCTCGGCACCGCCGGCGAGGTCGCCTTCCCGATCGTGGCGCTGCTGTCGCCACGCGCGTCCTATGTGACCGGTTCCGCCCTCGACGTCGGTGGCGGCGTCGCCCGATACGTCTGAGGAGACACTCGTGAAACACGGCAACGGCGGGGACTTGCTCGCCCAGATCCTGATCGACAACGGCGTCGACACCGCGTTCGGCATCGTCAGCGTGCACAACCTGCCGCTGGTGGAGGCGATCGCGGCGCGGCTGCGGTTCGTCCCGGTGCGGCACGAGGCCGCGGCGGTCAACGCGGCCGACGGGTACGCCCGCGCCCGCGGCGGCCTCGGCGTCGCGATCACCAGCACCGGCACCGGGGCGGGCAACGCGGCCGGGTCGCTCGTGGAGGCGCTGACCGCGGGCAGCCGGGTGCTGCACGTGACCGGGCAGATCGACTCGCCCTACCTCGGGCAGGGGCGCGGGGTCATCCACGAGACCCGCGACCAGCTGGGCATGCTCACCGCGGTGTCGAAGCACGCCGCAACCATCTCTTCGGTGGCCGAGGCGGAGGACGTGCTGCGGCGCGCGGTCCGGCAGGCCGTGTCCCTCCCCTGTGGACCCTCCAGTGTGGAGTGGCCGATCGATCTGCAGTACGCGCGGCACACGTTCACCGCCCGCGGTCCGGAGACCCCCGGGCCGGTACCGTCGCCGGACGAGGCCGCGCTGGCCCGGGCGGAAGAGTTGCTCGCCGCGGCGCGCCGGCCGGTGATCTGGGCCGGCGGTGGCGCGGTGGGCGCGCGGGACGAGGTGCGGGAGCTGGCCGAGCGGCTGCGGGCGCCGGTGTTCACGAGCAACTCCGGGCGGGGCACGCTGCCCGAGGACCACGAGCTGGTGGTGGGCAACTTCGCGACCGCGGCGGAGGACCTGCTGGCCGAGGCCGACCTGCTGATCTCGATCGGCACGCACTTCCGGTCCAACGAGACCAGGCACTACCACCTGGCGCTGCCCGAGCGGCACATCCAGATCGACGTCGACCCCGCCGCCCTGGGCCGGGTGTACCCGGCGACGGTCGGTATCGCCGGGGAGGCGGCCGAGGTGCTCCGGCGCCTGCGGGGCGGGCCGGGCGATCCGGCGTGGCGGGCGCGGGCGGTGGCGACGCGGGCCGCCGTGCGGTCGCGGCTGCGTGAGGCGATCGGCCCGTACGCCGAGATCTGCGACGCGATGCGCGCGGGGCTGCCGCGGGAGTCGGTGATCGCGCGGGACGTGACGATCCCGTCGAGCCAGTGGGGCAACCGGCTGCTGGAGATCGCCGACCCGCGGACCAACCTGTTCCCGGTCGGCGGCGGGATCGGGCAGGGCCTGGCGACCGGCATCGGGGCGGCGCTGGCCGGCCGCGACGCGCCCACGCTGGTGATGGCCGGGGACGGCGGGCTGGCCGTGCACCTGGGCGAGCTGGGCACGCTGGCGCAGGAGAAGCCGTGGCTGGTGCTGGTCGTGTTCAACGACGGCGGGTACGGGGTGCTGCGCAACATGCAGGACCACCACGGCGGCGCGCGGGCCGGGGTGGACCTCTACACCCCGGACTTCTCGCGGCTGGCGCAGTCGCTGGACCTGCCGTACCAGCTGGTGAGCAAGCCGTCGCTGTTCGGGGAGGCCCTGGAGAAGGCGGTCGCGCAACACGGCCCGTCCGTGATCGAGGTCGACGTGACGGCGCTGGACCCGGCGCCGCGCCCGTTCGTCCCGCCGGTGCCCGTCCCCCGGGAGGACTGATGACCACCCCGGCGACCAGCCACCACCACGGACACGCCCCCGCCAACCGGCGGCGCCGCGTCCTCAAGACGGCCGCGCCGCTGCTCGTGCGCTACCCCGTCGCCGACGTACGCGCCGCCGTGATCGTCCTGCACGACGAGCGCGGGCTCACCGCCGGAGCCGAGGCCGCGTGCCGCGCGCTCGCCGAGTGCGGGTACCTCGCCGTGGCCCCGCTGCTCTACTACGACACCGGCGGACGGGTCTACCCGCGCGGCAACTTCGCCGCCCTCGAACCGGAGGACCTCGCCGCCGACGTCGCCGGCGCGCTCGACCACCTGCGGCGGCGCGCGCGAGTCCCGCCCACCGCGTTCACCGGGCTCGGCCAGGGCGCCCACCTCGCCGCGTGGGCCGCCACCACGCACGGCCTGCCCGCGGTGGGCGTCGAGCCGCGCGAAGGTCCCTGGCCCGGTCTCCCCGAGCTGCCGGTGCTCGCCGCGAACCTGGGCGAGTCCTGGCTGTCCCTGCGTGACGAAGACGACACCTGGGACGAAGCAGTGCGATTCCTCGATTCAGCCCGCACACTATTGCCCGACGAGGAGACCGAATGAGCATCGACGCCACACCCGCAATGACGCAGGGTGACATCGCGGCCCGGCTGGAACGGCTGCCGATGTCGCGCTGGCAGATCAGCGTTCGCCTGCTGATCGGCATCGTGACCTTCTTCGAGGCGTTCGACCAGCTGCTGATCGCCTACACGCTGCCGGTGCTCTCCCGCGAGTGGGGCCTGTCGGCGGCCACCAGCACCGCGGCGCTGACCATCGGCTCGATCGGGATGCTGCTCGGCGCGCTGGTCTCCGGCTGGGCCGCCGACCGGATCGGCCGGGTCAAGGTGATCGCGATCTGCGTCGCGGTCAGCGCCCTGTGCAGCGCCGGCATGGCCGCCTGCGACTCGCTCACCCCGTTCCTCGTCCTGCGGTTCGTGCAGGGGCTCGCGATCGGCGGCGAGGTGCCCACCGCCGCGGCCTACATCAGCGAGATCACCCGCGCCCACAAGCGCGGCCGGTTCGTGCTGCTCTACGAGGTGGTGTTCCCGGCGGGCCTGGCGGTGAGCGCGCTGGTCGCGGCGTGGCTGATCCCGCTGTGGGGCTGGCGCTCGCTGTACCTGCTGGCCGCCGTGCCCGGCCTGATGGCGTTCGTGATCCTGAAGAAGGTGCCGGAGTCGCCGCGCTGGCTCGCCTCGCGCGGCAAGTACGACCGGGCGGCCGCGGCGATGGCGACGATGGAGGCGAAGGTCCAGCGCGCGACCGGTGAGCCGCTGCCCGCGCCGGCCGCCGCGGTGCCGGTCACCGCCCCGCAGCAGCGCGGCAACGCCCTGCGCGACCTGTTCGCCGGACGCTACCGGCGTCGCACGCTGACGGTGTGGACGATCTGGTTCGTCGGCTACCTCGCCAACTACGGCATCACGTCCTGGCTGCCGACGATCTACCGCGGCGTGTTCCACCTGCCGCTGGGCCAGGCGCTCTGGTACAGCACCGCGACCTCGGCCGCCGGCCTGGCCGGCTGCGTGCTGGCGGCGCTGGTGATCGACCGGATCGGGCGGCGGATGGTGCTGGCCGCCGGTCTCGGCGCGACCACCGCGATGCTGGTGGTGCTGGGCGCGCTCGGCGCCGGGTCGCCGGTGCAGCTGCTGGTGTGGTCGTCGCTGGCGGCGGTGTTCAACTTCGCCGTGAACATCAGCCTGTACCTCTACACGCCCGAGCTGTACCCGACGCGCAGCCGCGCGCTGGGCTGCAGCCTGGGCGGGGTGATGAACCGGCTGGGCCTGATCCTCGGGCCGATCCTGGTCGGCGCGGTCTACGCCGGCGGCACCGCGCTGGGTTCGGTGTTCCTGCTGATCAGCGGGATCACGCTGGTGGGTGCGATCGTGGCCGCGGTGTTCGCGGAGGAGACCCGCGGCCGCACGCTGGAGGAGATCGCGCCCTGACGCCGACGGGGGTGCCGGGTCCGCCCGGCACCCCGCGACGGGCCGGTTTTCGCGCTAGGTTCGGTCCATGGCCAAGGGCGAGGCGGTGGAGCTGGACGCCGGGAACCACACGGTGCGGATCTCGAACCCGCAGCGGGTCTACTTCCCGGCGCGGGGCGAGACGAAGCTCGACCTGGCGCGGTACTACCTGTCCGTGGGCGAGGGGATCGTGCGCGCGCTGCGGGAGCGGCCGTGCATGCTGCACCGGTTCCCGTCCGGGGTCAGCGGCGACAAGGTGCACCAGAAGCGGGTGCCGGCCGGGGCGCCGCCGTGGCTGGAGACGGTGCGCGTGCACTTCCCGCGCTACGACCGGCACGCCGACGAGCTGTGCGTCACCGAGCTGGCCCACGTGATCTGGGCGGTGCAGATGAGTACCGTGGAATTCCACCCCTGGAACTCGCGGCGCGCGGACACCGAGAAGCCCGACGAGTGGCGCATCGACCTCGACCCCGGCCCGGAGGCCGATTTCGCGCGGGTGCGGCGGGTGGCGCACGTCGCGCACGAGGTGCTCGACGAGCTGGGCGCCGTGCGCTGGCCGAAGACCTCCGGGGGCAGCGGCCTGCACATCTACGTGCGGATCGAGCCGCGGTGGGGGTTCAGCGAGGTGCGCCGGGCGGCGCTGGCGTTCGCGCGCGAGGTGGAGCGCCGCGCCCCCGACGACGTGACCACGACGTGGTGGCGCAAGGACCGCGACCCGGCGCTGGTGTTCGTGGACTACAACCAGAACGCGCGCGACCACACGATCGCGAGCGCGTACTCGGTGCGCGGCGTGCCCGAGGCGACGGTGTCGACGCCGATCCGGTGGGACGAGATCGACGACGTCGAACCGGGCGACTGCACGATCGCGACGGTCCCCGCGAGGTTCGCCAAGCTCGGCGACCTGCACGCCGGCATCGACGACACCGCCTACTCGCTGGAGACGCTGCTGGACTGGGCCGACCGCGACGGGCTGGACTGACCGCCGCCGACCGAAGCGGTGGGGCGCATCCGGAACGCGACGATCAACGCGAGGACGGCGACCACGGCCATGGCCAGGAACGCGTCGGAGAAGGCCGCGCCCGCCGGTCCGGCGAAGAGGGGATTCACGGCGCCGCCGCCGCTGTGCTGCCACGCGGTCACCAGCACGCCGAACAGGGCCGGGCCGGTGCCGGCGCCGAGGAACTGCGCGCCCTGCAGGATCCCGAGCCCGGCACCGGTCTGCTCGGCCGGCAGCGCGCTCGCCGCGGCGCTGATGATCGGGGTGGCGCGAAGATGAACCCGACGCTGAGCCCGGGGATCCCGACGCCCGCGGGGATCACCGACGCTGCCGTCGCGAAGCTCGACAGGAACAGGGCGAACAGCGCCATCGCCGTGAGACCCGCCAGCCCGGTTCGACCTGCCGGGTGGCATCTTCCTCGGCCTCGGGGCCGGGCTGGTGCTGTTCGGCATGACCCAGGCGCAGGTCGCCGGCTTCACCGCACCCTCGTCCTGGGCCCGCGCTTGTCCGCGGGCATCAACCTGTGACGGCGATGATCGAGAGCACCGGCAGCGCGGCCGCGCCCAGCCCCATCACGACCCGCCCGAGCACGAGCACGGGCAACTCCGGGGCCAGCGCGCAGACCAGGCTCCCGGCGGCGTAGGCCAGCAGGGCGAAAGCGAACAGACGCCGCAGGCTGACGCGGTCGGAGATGCGGCCGTAGAAGGGGATGCCGACCGAGAACACCAGCAGGAAGCCGGTGACGACCCGGGCCAGCTCGGCCTCGGAAGCCCCGAACTGCTCGCCGATCGACGGGAGCATGAGGTTGACCATGTCGCTGGCGATAACCGTGACGAGCACGGCCGGCAGGAGCAGGGCCAGCAGGGCCGGCGTCGAGCCGGTTCGTCCGGTGGTCGGCGTGCCTGTCATGCGGTCGTCCCGTCGCGGCATGAACTGCCACTGTTGTGGTTACAGTCAGGGCGGTAAAGACGGCGGAGGACGTGCCTCCGCCAGTCGGCCGGTCAGCGACTCGCCGGCGCGTGTTCGCGCTCGATGGCCAGCATCTGCCGGAGCAGGTGGGCGATCGTGGTCCGGCCGAGCCGTTCTTCCATGGCCTGTTCCGCCTCGCGGAACTCCACCTCGAGCAGGGCGCAGATGTTGCGTCCGACCTCGCACGCGTCACTGGGCGGATGGGCGTGCCGCGACAGGATCCGCCCCTCCTCGACGGCGGCGTAGGCGTCGTCGAGGGTGATCTCCCGCGCGGCACGGGCGAGGGACCAGCCGCCACCACGCCCCTCGGTGGACCACACCAGGCCCGCGTCGCGCAGGCTGCCGAGGATGCGCCGCACGAGAACCGGGTTGCTCGCCAGGCTCTCCGCGATCTCCGCCGAGGTCAGCGAGCGGTCACTCCAGCGCACCAACATGGTGAGCGCGTGAATCGCCACCGCGCTCCTGCTGCTGAGCCCCGCCGTCGGCCCTGGCCGGGTAAGGATCATCCACTGGGGTACCCGGAGCGCTCACCGACCGGAAGGACCCGAGATGAGCGGCGAAGACAAGGCCCGGAACAAGGCGGAAGAGCTCAAGGGCAAGGCGAAGGAAGGGCTCGGCAGGGCCACCGGCAACGAGCAGTGGGAGGCCGAAGGCAAGGGCGAGCAGGGCAAGGCCGACGTCAAGCAGGCGGGCGAGAAGGTCAAGGACGCGGCGAAGGACGTGTTCGACCGCTGACCCTGTGGCACCCGCCACAACCCGGTGTACGCATCGCGATCGCCACGTTCAACATGCGTACATGAGCCTCGACGAGGAGACCCGCGCGCCGCGGTTCGAGCGACCACCGAAACCGGTTGCCGGGCCGCGGCGGGTGCGCCGGGACCTCACCGGCACCACGCTGACCAACGGCGTGATCGGCCTGGTGTTCTCCGCGACCGGGCCGATCGCGGTCATCCTCGCCGTCGGGGTGCAGGGCGGGCTGACCCCGGCGCAGCTGGCGTCCTGGATCTTCGGGGTCTTCTTCCTCAACGGCATCCTCACGGTGCTCGCGTCGTGGCTGTACCGGCGGCCGCTCGCGTTCTTCTGGACGATCCCCGGCACGGTCGTCGTCGGCGGATCGCTGAACCACCTGACCTGGGCCGAAGTGCTGGGCGCGTTCGTGGTGACGGCGCTGCTGATCCTGGGGATCGGCCTGACCGGCTGGGTGCGCGCGGTGATGGCCGCGCTGCCGATGCCGATCGTGATGGCGATGGTCGCCGGGGTGTTCCTGGAGTTCGGGCTCGACCTGGTGACCGCGCTCGGCCTGGACCCGGGCGTCGCGGTCCCGATGGTCGCGGTGTTCGTGCTGCTCAGCGCGCTGCCATCGGCCGGTCGGCGGCTGCCGCCGATCCTGGGGGCGCTGCTGGCGGGCGCGGTCGCGGTGGCGGTGGCGGGTCGGTTCGCCCCGGCCGGTTCCGGCTGGCTGGCCGAGCCGTTGCTGCAGGCGCCCCGGTTCACCTGGACCGCGTTGCTGGAGCTGGTCGTGCCGCTGGCGGTGACCGTGCTGGTGGTGCAGAACGGCCAGGGCGTGGCGGTGCTGAAGCAGGCCGGCCACGAGCCGCCGACCAACGTGGTGACGGTCCTGTGTGGACTGTGGTCGCTGCCGGCCGCGGCGGTGGGCGCGGTGTCCACCTGCCTGACCGGGCCGACGAACGCCCTGCTGGTCGCCTCGGGCGAGCGCGAACGCCAGTACACGGCGGGCCTCGTGTGCGGTGCGGGAGCGGTGGTGACGGGCCTGTTCGCACCGGCGTTCGTGCGCCTGATGCTGGCGACGCCACCCGCGTTCATCGCGGTGCTGGGCGGGCTGGCGATGCTGCGGGCACTGCAGAGCGCGTTCGTGACGGCCTTCCGCACGAAGTTCACGCTCGGCGCCCTGGTGGCCTTCCTGGTGACCGTGTCCGGCGTGCAGCCGCTGAACATCAGCGCCGCGTTCTGGGGCCTGGTCGCCGGGCTCGCGGTGTCGGCCCTGCTGGAGCGCGGTGACTTCCGCTCATGACCGGCGCCGGGCGGCCAGCTCCGCGCGCGAGCGGATGCCGAGCTTGGCGTAGATCCGGGTCAGGTGGTACTGCACCGTCTTCGTGGACAGGAACAGCTCGGCCGCCACCTCCCGGTTGGACAGTCCACTCGCGACCAGCTGCGACACCGCCTCTTCCTGCGGGGTCAGCTCGTCGAACCCCCGGCCGCGCGGGACGTGCACCCCGCCGGCCTTCAGCTCGCGGTCGCAGCGGGCCACGTACGTCGCCGCGCCCAGCGCGGTGAACGCGTCCCGCGCGGTGCTGATCACCGTGTCGGCTTCGCGGCGCTTGCCGGCCCGCCGCAGGATCTGCCCGTAGGCGAAGTTCACCCGCGCCAGGTCGTAGCGCAGCGGCAGGTCCTCCAGCAACTCCAGCGCCTCGCCGAACGCCGCCCGCGCCCCCGCCACGTCACCCCGCGTGCCGAGCAGCCGCCCGCGCGCCGCGGCGAGGCGGGCCCGGGCCGAGACCCGCCCGCGGTCGGCGGCGAGGCGTTCGTGCGGTTCGAGGAACGCGCCGGCCTCCGCGGTCTTGCCCGCCAGCACCAGCGCGTGCGCGTACATGTCCGCCCACGGCCACAGCCCCGGCTCGTCGATGCTGCCGCCCGCCCACGGCATCGTCAGCGGCCGCAACGCCCGCAGCACCCCGGCCGAGTCCGCGCGCGCCTCCGCGACGTGCGCCCGCGCCAGGCACGACGGCACCCGCATGATCTCGTAGTCCTGCGGCCCGGCGTCGGCCCGGCGCAACGCCTCCTCGGCGCGCTCCCAGTCGCCCCGCAACGCGTGCACCGCCACCGCCGTCCACGCCAGCAGCGGCCCGGCCAGCACGATCCCGGACCGGTCCAGCAGCGGCTCCGCCTCCGCGACCGTGCGCAGCGCCTCGTCCCACTCCCCCGCCAGGAACTGCGCCCGCGCCAGCCACCCGCGCGCCCACAGCGAGATCCGGGTCGAGCCGCCGAGGAACGTCGTGGGCACCGAGATCTCCAGGTCCACCCGCGCCTCGTCGAGCGCGTCGACCATCAGGTTCAGCCAGCCGCGGCCCATCTGGATCCGCTGCGCCTGCGCGCCGTGCTGCACCCGTCCGGCCAGCTCGGCGTACCCGGCCAGCGCCTCGTCCGCGCGGCCGCTGCCGGCCGTGCCCAGCCCGCGGATCGCCGCCGCCTCGACCGCGGCCGGGGCGTCCGCGGGCACCAGCGAGATCGCCCGGTCCGCCCACCGCACCAGGTCCTCGGCGCGGCACCGCGCCAGCGAGTGCAGCACGTAGCGCTGGCAGATCAGCGCCGCGACGTCCGGCTCGCGTCCGGCGTTGACCAGGTCCCAGGCCCGGCCCAGCCGCGTTTCCGCCTCGGCGGCGCGGCCGCGCACGATCGCCAGGTACCCCAGGACGGCGTTGCGCAGCGGCGTCTCCCGCAGGCTCTCCACCTCCGGGACCAGCGCGGCCGCGGCGAACGCGTCCCCGGCGCCGATCAACGCGTCCACCGCGCGGGTGAGGCGGCTTTCCCGCTTCAGCCGGTCGTCGGTGAGGCGGCTGGCGTCGGACAGCAACGAGGCCGCCACGCCCCACGCGCCCTCGGCGGCGAGTTCGGCGGCCAGCTCGTCGAGCCGGTCGGCGACCGCCGCGTCCGGCACCGGGGACGCGGCGACCAGCAGGTGCATGCGGCGGACCGGGTCCTCGATGAGGTCGGCGGCCCGGCGGTGCGCGTCCGCGGCGGCGGCCGGGCCCATCGCGGCGAGCACGGCGGCGCGCACCATCGGGTCCGGCGGGCCGGCTTCGGTGAGGCCGTGCGGGGCGAACTCGGCCAGTCCCGCGGCACACGCCTCGTCGAGCAGCGGCAGCACGTCGCCGCCGGCCCCGGCCAGCGACGCGGCGTCCCGCACCGCGGTGCCCGGCCCGAGCACCGCGATCGCCTCGACCAGCCGCCGCGCCGCGGGCGAGCACGACTCCAGGGCCTCGCACACCCGCGCGGCGACCACGGCGGGCGCGGGCAGGTCCGGGTCGAACCGGGCCCACGTCGCGGCCGGCACCTCGCCGAGCAGCTGCACGACGTGGCGCGGGATGCCGCCGGTGTGCCGCCACAGCCGCTCGGCCATCGACGGGTGCAGCAGGACGCCGTGCGCCGCGGCCAGGTCGCCGACCTCGCACGCGGTGAGCGGCTCCAGGCGCACGGTCGTGGTCGCGGCGCGGTGCAGCAGTTCCAGCGCCGCCGCGGGCACGTGGTGGTCGCCGCTCACGCACGTGGCGACCACGAGCAGCCGGCCGTCGTGGTCGTGCCGGACGGCGGAGACCAGCGTGCGCAAGGACTCCAGGTCCGCCCACTGCGCATCGTCCACAATGGCCACCCCGTCGGCGCCACCGAGCTGGGCCAGCACTCCCCCGGCGCGGCCGGTCTCCCACGGCGCCCCGGCCGCGCGCCGCCTCGCCCCGCCGTGCCGGGCGGCGAACTCGTCGGCCAGCGCGGACCGTCCCACCCCGGCCGGGCCGGTGACCAGCACGAACGCCGACGCCGTCGCGCTGCCCAGTGCGGCGAGCGCGGCGGCGCGGGCGATCAGCTGCGGGCGACGGTGGACCACATGGTCACTCTAGGCGGGCTCCGGCGCGACCGCGGCCACCGGAACGCCGGCGTGGTCGGCCCGCGGCACCAGGGCGGTGACCAGCGCCGCGGCGAGCGCCACCCCGGCGAAGATGAAGAACGCCGTGGTCCCGCCGAGACCGGCGCCGACCAGCAGGCCGCCGACGACCGGGCCCACGATCCCGCCGAGCCGGCCGAACCCGGCGCACCACGCCACCCCGGCGGCGCGCGCCCGCGTCGGGTAGTAGTTGGACACCAGCCCGTAGATCAGCACCTGGGTGCCGATCGTGCCGACCCCGGCCACCGCCACCGCGAGCAGCAGCGCGACCAGCGGCAGGTCCAGCGGCAGCAGCGCGAGCGTGATCGCGGCGAGCACGAACGTGGTGACCACGACCCGCTTCGCCCCCGCCCGGTCCGCCCACAGCGAGGCCAGCACGCCGCCGACGATCGCACCGAGGTTGAGGACCAGCAGGAAGGTCAGCGAGTAGCTCTTGCCGTACCCGTTGTCGGACATGATCTTCGGCAGCCACGTGTTCAGGCCGTAGGTCAGCAGCAGCCCGGCGAAGCTCATCAGCCCGAGCAGCGCGGTCGGCCAGGCCAGGGCCCGGGTCGCCAGCGCCGGGAAGCCGACGCGGTCGGTCACCGGCGGCTCCGGCACCAGCGGGACCCCGGTGCGCTCCGACACCGCCCGCGCCTCGGCGTCCCGGCCGCGGGCGGCCAGCCACTTCGCCGACTCCGGCAGCTTGACGATCGCCAGCGGCAGGACCAGCACGATCGGCAGCGCGCCGACCCAGAACAGCCCGCGCCACCCGACGTCGTCGGCCAGCACGATCGCCAGCAGTGAGGCGAGCACGCCACCGGCGGGCACTCCACTGTAGACGATCGCGTTGAGCCGGTTGCGGCGTCCGGCCGGCGCGAACTCGGCCACCAGAGCGCCGACGGTCGCGACCAGCGCGCCGACCCCGATGCCGGTGAAGAACCGGCCGAAGCCGAACGCGGTGACGTTCTGCGTCAGGGCGGTCAGCCCCATCCCGATCGAGAACCAGGCCAGGTTGATCAGCATGATCTTGCGGCGGCCGATCCAGTCGCCGAGGGCGCCCGCGGCCAGTGCGCCGACGAGCACGCCGACCAGGGCGTAGCTGCCCAGTGCCCCGGCCTGGCCGGCGCTGATGTGGCCGAGCTGGCTGGGGTCGGCGAGCAGGGTGGGCAGGACGGTGCCGTAGACGACCAGGTCGTACCCGTCGAAGACGAGGGCGATCGCCGACAGGGCGACCACCCAGGACACGGTGCGCCGGCGCTTCGTTGCGTCGGTGTCGGACATGATGGCTCCCGGGGTGGGGTGTGGGGAGGAAACAGCGGCCCCGGGCGGGGCCGCCGGGGATGTCAGCCGAGGTCGCCCCCGGCCACCGGCAGGACGGTGCCGGTGATGTAGGAGGCCTCGTCGGAGGCCAGGAACGCGATCGCGGCGGCCTGCTCGTCGAGCGTGCCGTAGCGCTTCATCAGCGACGACTGCACGGTCTGGTCGATGTGCGCCTGGAACCAGGCCCGCTCCTGCTCGGTCTCCAGCGCCGACCCGCCGCGGCTGATCCGGCGCGGCGGCGCTTCGGTGCCGCCGGGCGCGGTCGCGACCACCCGGATGCCCGCGTCGGCGTACTCCAGCGCGAGCGAGGCCGTGATGGCGTTGATGCCGCCCTTGGCCGCCGAGTACGGGATGCGGTGGATGCCCCGGGTGGCGGCCGAGGAGACGTTGACGATCACGCCGTGTCCCCGCGCGGCCATCGACGGCAGCGCGGCGCGGCACGAGTACAGCGTGGTCATCAGCGACCGGCGGATCTCGGCGTCGATCTGCGCCGGGGTGAACTCGGTGAACGGCTTGAACCAGATGGCCCCGCCGACGTTGTTGACCAGCACGTCGATGCGGCCGTACCGGGTCAGCGCCGCCGCGGCCACCGCCTGCGCGCCCGCCCAGGTCTCCAGGTCGGCGAGCACCGGCAGGGTTTCGCCGCTGAGCTCGTCGGCGACGGCGGTCACCAGGTCCGCGCGGTCGGCGAGGACGACCGTGCCGCCCTCGGCGCTGATCCGCCGCGCGACCCGCGCACCGATGCCCTGCGCGGCGCCGGTCACCACGACGACCTTGCCGGCGAAGCGGCCCGGGCTGAGGAACTCCGTCCGCCGCGCGGCCGGCCGGTCCCCCGCCTCGAACGCGGGGGTGATGTCCTGCCGGGGCAGCATTTCCTGGCCCGCGATGGTGCGGGACGCGGTGGGTCGCGGGGAGTCGCCGGGGTCGAGGGCGCCGCCGGTGCCCTGTCCCGGCCAGATGACCTGACCGGCGATGGCACGAGCCGTGGCCGCCTCCTCGGCCGCGGGCCGAGGCGAGCCGCCGTGGAGCGGCGCGACCTCGGCGAGCGGGAAGATCCGCTGCCCGGCGACGGCCCGGCTCGCCCCCACCGGTTCCGGGGCAGACGAAACCGGAGCGGCCGGTGCCGGCCGGGCCGGAGCCGGGGTGACCGGGACGGCCTCGGGCTCGGGATCGGCCTTGGTCGCCACCGCGGCGGCCGACAACGCGAACTTCTCGTAGTAGAAGCCCGCCGGTTCCACGCCCGTGTCGGCGAAGTGCCGGCGCACCGCCTCGACCATCGGCGGCGGGCCGCACAGGTACACCGCCACCTCGCCGCCGTGCAGGTGCTCGTCGCGGATCAGGCTGGTCACGTAACCCTTGTTCGGGGCGCTCGAATCCGGGTCGGCGACGCAGTAGTCCCAGGTGAGCCCCTCGACCTCGGCGGCCAGCGCGGCGAGCGTGTCCATCTCGACCAGGTCGTCGTCGGTGGTGACGCCGTAGATCAGGTGCGCCCGCCGGGCGGAGCCGCGCAGGGCCCGCACGATCGACAGGATCGGCGCCAGCCCGGTGCCGCCGCCGGTCAGCAGCACCGGCCGGTCGGCCTCGCGCAGGAAGAAGCTGCCGTGCGGGCCGGTGAAGGTCAGCTCGTCCCCGGGCGCGGCCCGCTCGGTGAGGTAGTCCGACATGACCCCGCCCGGCGTGAGCTTCACCAGGAACGTCAGCTGCTTGTCGTCCGGGGCGTTGCTGAACGAGTACGAGCGCGTCTGACCGGTGCCGGGGACCTCGATGTTGACGTACTGCCCGGGCAGGAACGCCAGCTGGTCGCGGTCCGGCGTCTCCAGCGTGAGGGCGACCGTGGTCGGCGACAACCGCTCCAGCGCGGTGAGCGTCGCCGGGTAGGTCGCCGCCTGCGTCTTCGCCACCGCCGACGTGCTGGCGATCTGCAGCACCAGATCGGACTTCGGCTTCATGCTGCACGGCAGCACATACCCCCGCGACGCTTCGTCCGGGGACAACGCGTCGTCGATGTAGGTGCCGCCGTCGTACTCACCGGACTCGCAGAACGCCTTGCACGTCCCGCACGCCCCGTCGCGGCAGTCCAGCGGGATGTTGATGCGCTGCCGGTAGGACGCGTCGGCGACCGTCTGGTCCGGCTCGCACCTGATGAAGCGGGTGACACCGTCCTCGAAGGACAGTGCGACCTGGAAAGCCATGGTGACTCCTGGTGCTCGGGCGAGGTGGTGAAGCGGCGAAGCCGCTTGTGGTGGGCCGTGAACCGGCACCGCCGCGGGTTCTCAGACGTCCCCTCGCGAGGACAGCGCCGACGTGGTGAATTGGCATTCATGAGGAGGCGATCCCACAGCGAGGGGGCGTCTGAGGTTCCGCCACCCGCACCGCCACGCAAACCAGCCCGTGACAGTCCTAGATGTGGTAGACGTCGACGACGTGGTGGATGTAGTCGTTCTTGAGGATCACCGTCTTGCGGCGGATCAGCGGGGATTCGCCGGAGAAGTCGATCGTGTAGAACGACGTGCCGTAGTACGGGTCGACCGTCTTGTAGCGGAAGTACATGGTGTGCCAGTTGAAGCGCACGTCCACGATGTCGCCGCGGCGCTCGATCAGCTCGACGTTGGTGATGTTGTGGCTGGTGCGCGGCTCCGGGATCGACGTGGCGCTGGACCGCTCGGTGCGGATCCGGAACACCCGGTCCTCCAGCCCGCCCTTGTTCGGGTAGTAGATGAGCGAGATCTGGCTCCGCGGGTCCTCGGTCAGCAGGTCGTCGTCGCCCCAGGAGGGCATCCAGAACACGACGTCGTCGGCGTAGCAGTCCAGCCACTTCTCGAACTCGCGGTCGTCGAGGTAGCGCGCCTCGCGGTAGAGGAACTGCTCGATGTCGGTCTGGGTGATGGTCTTGATCCCGGTGGTCATTCCGCCGCTCCGATCGCCTTGCGCAGGGTGTCCCGCCAGTAGCCGTGCTGGACCGGGTACAGCCCCTCGTCCTCGTTCTTCTGCCCCGCCGAGATGACGCCCTTCATGTCCAGGGCCAGCGCGACCTCGTCCGGGCCGGTCAGCCAGTGCTCGGCGCCGCGGCTCATGTCGTTCCACGGCGCGGCGGTGGCGCGGAAGGTGAGCTGGCAGGAGCGGAACTCCTCCAGGTCGTCCGGGGTGGCCATGCCGGAGGCGTTGAAGAAGTCCTCGTACTGCCGGATCCGCCAGGCGCGCGCGTCGGCGCTCTCGCCCTTGGGCGCGATGCAGTAGATCGTCACCTCGGTCTTGTCCGGCGCGATCGGCCGGAAGTGCCGGATCTGCGTGGAGAACTGGTCCATCAGGTAGACGTTGGGGTACAGGCACAGGTTGCGGGAGCCCTTGACCATGAACTCGCCCTTGGCGTCGCCGAACTCCGCCTTCAGCTCGTCCATCCGGTTCCACAGTGGACGGTCCTGCGGGTTGGCCGCCCACGTCCACAGGCACAGGTGCCCGTGCGGGAAGGACCAGTAGCCGCCGCCGGACTTGCCCCAGCTGCCGGCGTCGAGGGTCTTGGTGTCGTTCGTGGACTCACCGGTGTTGCGCCGCGCGGTGGTGGCCGCGTAGTTCCAGTGCGTCGCGGTGACGTGGTAGCCGTCGGCGCCGTTTTCGGCCTGCACCTTCCAGTTGCCGTCGAAGGTGTAGGTGGACGAGCCGCGCAGCACCTCCAGCCCCTCCGGGGACTGGTCCACCAGCATGTCGATGATCTTCGTGGTGTCCCCGAGGTGCTCTTCCAGAGGCAGCACGTCGGCGTTGAGGCTGCCGAACAGGAACCCGCGGTAGCTGTCGAAGCGGGCCACGCGGGTCAGGTCGTGCGAGCCGCCGGTGTTGAACGAGGCCGGGTACCCGGCGCCGTCGGGGTCCTTGACCTTGAGCAGCTTGCCGTCGTTGCGGAAGGTCCAGCCGTGAAAGGGGCAGGTCAGGGTCATCCGGTTGTCGGTCTTGCGGCGGCAGATCATCGCGCCCCGGTGCGCGCAGGCGTTGATCAGGCAGTGCAGCTCGCCGCCGGAGTCGCGCGTGATCACCACCGGCTGCCGTCCGATGTAGGTGGTGAAGCAGTCGCCCGGGTTCGGGATCTGGCTCTCGTGGGCGAGGTAGATCCAGTTGCCCTCGAAGATGTGCTTCATCTCGAGTTCGAAGATCTCCTCGTCGGTGAAGATCCGGCGGTTCGCGCGGTAGATCCCGGCCTCGCGGTCCTCCACGACGGCGTCGGCGAGGACGGCCGACACGTGGTCCACGGTCTCGGTCATGGAAACCTCCAACGGCCTCAGCGGCACTGCTCGGCTCTGCGTGTTCCCCCGACCATGACAACCCGTGGCCCCAGTCACACCGGGCGATTACCTAGTCCTGACTCAGGGTGCTATCAATCGATGTCATCGATCAATCCAGACCGAATCGCTCCTTGTCTTGACTCAATACCCGTACCTACGGTGAATGAATCCACGAGGAGCGGGAAGGAGGCCAGCGATGGAGCTGCGTCATCTGCGGTACTTCACCGCCGTGGCCGACACCTGCCACTTCGGGAAGGCCGCCGAGCGCCTGCACATGGCGCAGCCGGCCCTGTCGCACGCGATCCGGCAGCTGGAGGCCGAGCTGGGCGCGCCCCTGTTCACCCGCACCACCCGGCAGGTCCGGCTCACCCCGGCGGGTGAGTTCCTCCTGGCCGAGGCGCGCCGGGTGCTGGACACGGTCGAGGACAGCGTCCGCGGCGTGCGCCGCATCGCCGACGGCCGCCTGGGCCTGGTCCGGGTCGGGTTCACCGGCACCTCGGCGTTCTCGCACCTGCCGCGCATCGCCCGCGCGGTCAAGCGGGACCTGCCCGGGGTGGCCGTCGAGGTGCACGCGGACCTGCTCACCCCGGCCCAGTGCGACGGGCTCCGCAACGGCGGCCTCGACCTGGCCGTGCTGCGCCCGCCCGCGCAGGGCGAGGACATCGAGCTGCACACCCTGGAGGTCGAGCCGCTGATCCTCGCCGTGCCCGCCGACCACCGGCTCGCGGTCGAGCCCGCGGTGTCGGTGGCCGACCTGCGCACGGAGGGGTTCATCAGCTACGCCGGCAAGGACTCCGTGGTCAACGACGCCGTCATGCGCAGCTGCCAGGCCGCCGGGTTCAGCCCGCGCCGCGAGCACGAAGCGGCCGGCACGGCGGTGCTGGTGGCGCTGGTCGCCGGCGGGCTCGGCGTCGCGGTGGTGCCCGCGTCGGCCCGCGCGCTGCCGCTGGCCGGGGTCGTGTTCCGCGACCTCGCCGACGCCGGCACGGTCGAACTCGCCCTCGCCTGGCGCCGCGACAACGACTCCCCGCTCGTCCGGTCGGTCCTCGACGTCCTCGAGGCCGCCCTCGCCCCGCAACCACAAGCATCCGAGGTCAGCCGATGAAGATCACGCGCGTGGAGGCGATCCCGTTCGCCATCCCGTACCGCAAACCGCTCAAGTTCGCCTCCGGCGAGGTGCACGTGGCCGAGCACGTGCTGGTGCGGGTGCACACCGACGACGGGATCACCGGCGTGGCCGAGGCACCGCCGCGGCCGTTCACCTACGGCGAGACGCAGGCCGGGATCATCGCGGTGATCGAGAAGATCTTCGCCCCGCAGGTGATCGGACTGACCCTGCTCGAACGCGAGACCATGGCCTCGCGCCTGGCACGCACGGTCGGCAACCCGGCCGCGAAGGCGGCCATCGACATGGCCGTGTGGGACGCGCTCGGCCGCACCCTGGACGTGCAGGTCACCGAGCTGCTCGGCGGCTACACCGACCGGATGCGCGTGTCGCACATGCTCGGGTTCGACGAGCCGTCGGCGATGGTCGCCGAAGCCCAGCGCATGCGCGACGAGCACGGCATCACCACGTTCAAGGTCAAGGTCGGGCGCCGCCCGGTCTCCCTGGACACCGCCGTCGTGCGGGCCCTGCGCGAGGGCATGGGCGACGACGTCGAGTTGTACGTGGACGGCAACCGGGGCTGGACCGCCTCGGAGTCGGCCGTGGCCATGAAGGAGATGGCCGACCTCGGCCTGCTGTTCGCCGAGGAGCTGTGCCCGGCCGACGACGTGCTGGGCCGCCGCTGGCTGGTGTCGCAGCTGGACGTGCCGTTCATCGCCGACGAATCGGCCGTCACCCCGGCCGACGTGACCCGCGAGATCCTGGCCGGCTCGGCCACCGCGATCAGCATCAAGACCGCGCGCACCGGCTTCACCCACTCGCAGCGCGTGCACCACCTCGCCGAGGGACTGGGCCTGGAGGTCGTGATGGGCAACCAGATCGACGGCCAGATCGGTTCGGTGTGCACCGTCGCGTTCGGCGCGTCCTACGCGCTCACCTCGCGGCGGGCGGGCGAGCTGTCCAACTTCCTCGACATGAGCGACGACCTGCTCACCGAACCGCTGGAGATCCACGACGGTGAGCTGCACATCCGGCCCGGCGCCGGGCTCGGGATCGAGATCGACCCGGCCAAGCTCGAACGCTACCGCCAGGACCGCTGAAACTTCCCCGGATATCAAGGAATCAAGGAGGATCCCATGACCGCCACCCACCACGCTCCCGCGGCCGCCGAATCGGGTGCCAGCGCCACGCAGCGGTTCAAGACGGACAAGTTCGCCGCCGTGGCCGGCACCCCGAAGGAGCGGGTGTCGACGCTCGCCCGTGAGGTGCTGTCGGCGGTGCACGAGACGATCCGCAAGCACAAGGTCACCTACGACGAGTACAACGCGCTGAAGGCGTGGCTGATCCAGGTCGGCGAGGACGGCGAGTGGCCGCTGTTCCTGGACGTGTGGGTGGAGCACGTGGTGGAGGAGGTCGCCACCGCGCACCGCAAGGGCAACAAGGGCACGATCGAAGGCCCGTACTACGTGCCCGGCGCGCCCGAGCAGGGCTCGCGCGGCTCGGTGCCGATGCGCGCGGACGAGGGCGGCACGCCGCTGGTGTGGACCGGCACGGTCACCTCGGTCGATGGTACGCCGCTGAAGGACGCGAAGGTCGAGCTGTGGCACGCCGACGCCGACGGCCTGTACTCGCAGTTCGCGCCGGGCATCCCGGAGTGGAATCTGCGCGGCACCTTCTCGGTGGCGGAGGACGGCTCGTTCGAGATCCACACCGTGCGGCCCGCGCCGTACCAGATCCCGACCGACGGCGCGTGCGGCAAGCTCATCGCCGCCGCGGGCTGGCACGCGTGGCGCCCGGCGCACCTGCACGTCAAGGTGTCCGCGCCGGGCCACGAACTGCTGACCGCGCAGCTGTACTTCCCCGGCGACGAGCACAATGAGGACGACATCGCCTCGGCGGTCAAGCCGGAGCTGCTGCTGGACCCGAAACCGGGCGACGGCGGCGAGACGGTGTCCTACGGTTTCGTGCTCGACCCCGCTTGATCGTCTCTGGAGGACTCACCCATGTTGTTCCACGTCCGGATGGATGTTCGGTTGCCGTCCGATATGGACCCGTCGGTGCGGGCGGACATCGTCGCCCGGGAGAAGGCGTACAGCCAGCAGCTGCAACGGGAGGGGAAGTGGCCGCACCTGTGGCGCATCGTGGGTGAGTACTCGAACATCTCGATCTTCGACGTGGGGTCGAACGACGAACTGCACGAGCTGTTGTCGGGGTTGCCGTTGTTCCCGTACATGGATATTCGGGTGATGCCGTTGGCTACGCATCCTTCCAAGGTGGTGGAGTAGGCGCTACGCGCGTATCTACTGCGCCGGCTTCGCTTCGCTACGCCCCGATCTGCCCCTCCCGAACCCGATCTTCAATTGTTCGGTTGCCGAGAAGTCGCGTCAAGGCGGGAAAGAGTACCTTGACCCGACTGCTCGGCAACCGATTTGGCTGGGGATCGGGTTGCGGGAGAGGGGTGGCTCGTGGGGGTTGGTGCTTTGCGTTGCCGGGTGGCGGTTTGTGACGCCCGGCAACGGCAGATGACCCACCTGCCGCCCAGCCCTCCCCCGCTCCCCTGCTCGGCCGTTGAAACAATGGAAAATCGGGGCGTAGCGGAGCGAAGCCGGCGCTGTCAGCCGCGCGCAGCGCAACCACCCGCGTAGCGGCTACTCACCCAGCCACCTGCGAGGCAGCGGCGAGCACCGCTCCGTACTGCGTCGCCACCAGGTGGCGGATCGGGATCGTCCGGTAGTCGCCCAGCGCGGCGTCCTCGGCCAGCCACTCCGCGTGCCGGGCGGCCACCCGGTCCCGCGCGACCCGCACCGGCGGCCGCGTGTTCCCCACCGCCAGCTCACCGTCCAGCGCCCGCAACAGAATCCCCCCGTACCGCAACCGGAAACTGTGCGTCGCCTCCGCCAGGGACGCCACTTCGGCCACCGTCGCCGGGCGGTCGGCCTCCGGGGTTGTGCTGCGGGACCGGGCACTGCGCGCCCCGGCCGCCATCATCGTCGCGAAGGAGCGGCTCGCCCGCCAGAAGGGGGAGTCCGGCACCATCAGCGCCCCGGACACCGCCTCGATGGTGTCCGTCATCAGCGACGACAGGTCCGCCACCGCCCGGGCGTGCGCGGCCAGCGCCGACGCGTACCCGATGCCGGCCGGGCTCTCGTCGTCCGCGGTGTCCGACGTCCAGTACGGCAGCTCGGTCACCAGCGTGAGCGCCCCGTACCGGCCCGCGTAGGACGCCGTGCTGTCGCCGGCCGAGTTGGTCCACGGCTCGCCCCGGCCGGTCAGGTAGTCGTAGGCCCGGCTGATCGACGTGCCCTGGAAGATCGCGTCGTCCAGCCGCACGATGTAGGGCGCCTCCGGCTCACCGCGGTCCAGCGGCAGCCCGGCGTGCCCGGGCAGCGCCTGCAACACCCGGTGCAGCGCGGGCTCGGGCCGGCTGAGGTAGTAGTAGACCCCGCCCAGCTCGCTGTTGTGCAGCGAGCACACCAGATCCGGGCGGTCGGAGTCGATCAGCCGCATCAGCGCCTGCGTCTCCGGCAGCGCCGCGTCGAAGTAGGCGTCCTTGTAGTCCAGCGGGAACGTCCACTCGACCTGGTCGGGACCGGCCGGGCGGTAGAAGTGCCGCGCGTAGTGCTCCCGGGTGAACGGGCCGGCCAGCCAGCCCTCGTTGAGCCGCAGCCCGTCCGGGTCGATGCACGCGATGATCCGCCACCGGTGCCGCAGCCGCGCCCGCAGCCCGGGATCGGCGCACAGCCGCTCGGCCAGGTGCAGCGCGGTGAGCCCGCCGATGGGCTCGTTGGGGTGCGGCAGGCCGAAGACCAGCGCGGTGGGATCGCCCGGCTCGCCGTCGATCGTCAGGCACAGCAGCGGCTCGCCGTGCCGGGACGTGCCCACGCGCTGGAGCGTCGCGATCTCGCCGTAGCCCGCGGCGAGCCCGCGCAACCGGCGGTGCAGCTCGTCGACGCCCGCGAACGCCGGGTGGTCTCCTACTTCGTCGATCTCCTTGACCAGCCATTCCGGCAGCGCCACGGGCCCCCTCCTCGTCCGTCGTTTCGTGCTCGGTCCAGTTCATCCGAATGTGTCGCGGCGGGCGAGAGCCGACCAGGCGAAACGAGTGGAGCGTCACGTGGTACCGAGGTCGCCGGCCACCTGGTCCAGCTTCACGCGGATCCGGGCGACGGCGATCTCTCGTCCGCCAGCGGAGTGATCCAGGTCACGCGCTGTCACGCTCCGCGGGGCCGCTTTGTCTGATGGTCGACCCCCTGGAAAGGAGACACCATGAGCGGCAACACCGAAGTGGTCGTGATCGGCGGCGGTTATGCCGGAGTCATGGCCGCGAACCGGCTGACCCAGCGCGCCGACGTGACCGTCACCGTGGTCAACCCGCGCCCGGAGTTCGTCGACCGGGTCCGCCTGCACCAGCTCGTCGGCGGCACGCACCCCGCGGTCGTCGGCTACCGCAAGATCCTGCGTGAGGGCATCCGGCTGGTGGTGGACACCGCGACGCGGATCGACACCGCCCAGCGGAGCGTGACCCTCGCCGGTGGCGGCACGATCGGCTACGACTACCTGGTCTACGCGGTGGGCAGCGGCAGCGCGGACCCGAGCGTGCCGGGCGCGGCCGAGTTCGCCCACCCGCTCGCCACGCTCGAAGAAGCCGAGCGCGCCCGGCCGCTCGTCGAAGCCGCCGCCGAGCTGACGATCGTCGGCGCCGGCCCGACCGGCATCGAGACCGCCGCCGAACTGGCCGGGCGGGGCCGCGCCGTGACGCTGGTCTGCGGCGGCGAGCTCGGCCCGTACCTGCACCCGCGTGGACGGCGGTCGGTCGCCCGGCGGCTCGCGAAGCTGGGGGTGACCGTCCTCGAAGGACCCGCGGTGACCGCGGTGACCCGCGACGCCGTCCAGCTCAGCGACGGCCGCACCCTCACCTCCGGCGTGACCCTGTGGACCGCCGGGTTCGGTGTGCCCGGCCTCGCCGCCCGCAGCGGCCTGACCACCGACGCGCTGGGCCGCCTGCTCACCGACGAGACCCTGACCAGTGTGGACGACGAGCGCATCGTCGCGGCCGGGGATTCGGCGGCGCCCTCGGGCCTGCCGGTCCGGATGAGCTGCCAGGCCGCGGTGCAGGTGGGCCCGCAGGCCGCCCAGACGGTCCTGGCCCGGATCGCGGGCACCGAGCCCGCCCCGATCGACGTCGGGTTCGCCGGGCAGTGCATCAGCCTGGGCCGTCGCCACGGCATCTTCCAGTTCTCGACGAAGGACGACACCGCGAAGGCCTCCTACCTCGGCGGCCGGCTCGGCGCGGTGGTGAAGGAGGTCATCTGCCGGAGCATCGTGTGGCAGATGGGCTACGAGGCGCGCCACCCGGGCAAGCGGAAGTGGTGGGCCACGGACGACAAGCGCCGCCGTCTGGTGCGGGACGGGGCGCCGGCCGCCCTGGACCGAGCGGCCTGACGCCGTGCCGGTACCCGGCCTCAGGCGACGCGGACGACGTCCCGCGCCACGGCCGGGTACCGCGCCAGCACCTCCGGATCGTGCCCGGGCAGCACGACGCCGCCCAGTTCGCGGATCCGGTCGAACGCGCCGTAGACCCCGGGCATCGAGTGCAGCAGCGGCGCGGGCCGGTCGTCGTCGAGGTTCTCGTGGAAGTGGCCGGCGTCCGAGGCCACCACGACCGGCCCGGCGGCGGTCGCGACGCGCGACGATCTGCATCCCGGCCGTGTGCCCGCCCACGAGGTGCACGCTCAGCCCGGGCCGGACCTCCACATCTCCGTCCACTTCGGACAACCGGTCGCCGCGGAGTGGTCCAGCGCCCACGGTCCGGTCCAGTAGTCCAGCTCCCGCCGCGGCGACCACGATCGAGGCCAGCAGCTCGGTCGGCCGCCCGAGGAAGTGCTGTCCGCGGGTGCCGTTCCGGCGGCCGTAGCAGAGGGCGTGGACCTCGTACTCGCTCACCGCACAGCGCCCACCGGCTCCGCCGGAGCGGTTTCCTCGATGCCCAGCCGCGCGGTCGGGACGCGGTAGGTCTCCCGCGCGGTGGCCACGGCGATCACGTTGACCAGGCACAGCGCCGCGGTGAAGATCGCCACGCCGAGCCACGCGCCGGTGCCGTCACCGGCGACCGCGGCGGCCACGGTCGGCAGGAAGCCGCTGATGGCGAACCCGATCTGGGTGCCGATCGCGGTAACGGACAGCCGCACGCGGGCCGGGAACATCTCGCCGTAGAAGGCGGGCTACACCGCGCTGGTGGCGGTGTAGACGACGCCGAACAGGACGATGCCGACGGCGAAGATCAGCCCCCAGCTGCCGGCCGCGATGGCGCCGAGGTAGGCGAAGATCAGCACCGCGCAGCCCAGCGAACCGGCGATGAACAGCGGCTTGCGGCCGACCCGGTCGGCGAGCCTCGCCCACAGCGGGATCGAGACGACGGCGGCGACGTTGGCGAGCACGCGATGAGCGCCGCGACGATCACCCGTAGCACGTCGGCCCAGTGCTCGCGCAGCAGCACGATCAGCGGCAGCTTGGTGACCTCGCCGGTGCGGACCTCCTGCTCGAAGACCGGGGTCTCCTCGACCGTGCGGCGCACCGGGTAGCCGACGAGAACCCATCAGCGCGCTGCCCCAGAACGGCACGCGCCACCCCAGGACAGGAGTGCGTCCTGCGGCAGCGCGGCGACCGGGAGGCACGCGGCGGTGGCGACGATCTGCCCGGCCTGGGTGCCGCTGAGGGTGAAGCTGGTGTAGTAGGCGCGCTGGTTCTCCGGCGCGTGTTCCAGCGGCATCGAGTTCGCGCTCGCCTGCTCGCCGCCCGCGGACAGCCCCTGCAGCAGCCGCAGCGCGACGAGCATGACCGGCGCGGCGACCCCGGCGGTCTGGTAGCCGGGCAGGCAGCCGACCAGCACCGTGGACACGCCCATCAGGAGCAGGGTGAGCACGAGCACCCGCTTGCGCCCGAACCGGTCGCCGAGGTGGCCGAGCAGGATCGCGCCCAACGGCCGCGACACGTACCCGACGCCGAAGGTGGACAGGGCCAGCAACGTGCCGGTCGCCGGGTCCGAGACCGGGAAGAAGATCTTGCCGAACACCAGCGCCGCGGCCGTGCCGTAGATGAAGAAGGCGTAGTACTCCAGAGCGCTGCCGACCCAGGCGGCGAATGCCGCCTGCCGCGGACGCGCCCTGTCGGCACCCGGCTGAGCCACCACGTCGTGCTCGCTCTCAATGGACCAAATGGTTAATTGCTGACCCTGAGGAGTTCCGCCGCGGTTGTGGCACCAGTCACACGGATGGGTGAGTAGTTTGGGATCATGACCACGGACATTGCGTCCGACGACGACGGAGAACCCGGAACCGGTTCGCCGGCTCATGCCTCGCCGTCGTCGCCGTGATCGGCGTGGTCCTGACGGGAGCGATCGGGGGCGATCTCTCCGGCAGCGAGACCGGCGTCGCGCTGGCGATCGCCATCCTGCTGTCCGCGGCGGCCGTCCTCCTGGCGACCGAGGCCGTCCACTGGCACAGGTTCGCCAGGGCCCGCGTGCGGGAACTGCTGGAGCACGGAACGCGCGTCCCGGCCACCGTCGTGACGGCGCCGCATCCGCGCCGGGGAGACGCGACGATCGAAGTCACCTACCCGGTCGGGGACACCCGCCGCGCCGCGGTGATCAAGCTCAGCACCGGGCAGCGGTTCGAGGTGTACCAACAGGTCCTGGTCGCCTACGACCCCGCGGACCCCGCTCGCGTCCGCACCCTCGACGACGAGAACGACGATCCCGTCCGGTCCTTCTGGAACCTCGTCCCGCTGCTGGCCGGGCTCGCCGGCACGCCGGTCGCCGCGTTCGCGGCGGCGAGCTGGGCCCGCAGGTACTGGTCGGTGCGCCGCACCGGGTGGCACCCGGCGTCGGTCGTGGTGACCCCGGTCGGGCGGGTGTTCGCGAACTACGCCGAGGGCGGTGGGATCGAGCTGAGCGGAGACCTGTCGAGCCGCCGGCCGACGCGCTTCGCGAGCGCCGGGCCGCAGCCGGCCTGGATCGGCGGCGAAGGCACCTGGATGACCGTGTTGTTCCCCCGTGACGGCGGGAAGAGCCGGTACGCCGTCCCGGCACGGGCGAGCACACCGCTGCTGCCCGCCCGCGCGCGCTGATTCACCCGAAGGGAGGAGCCGGCTGCTGTATCAGGTCGCGCTCCGGGTGCGTCCTGATAGGCAGGAACTCCCGCCAGGACGGTGAGCTATGCGGAGCTACCACGGTGCGTTGCTGATCGGCGCGGCCCTCGCGGGGTGCGCGGGCGGGTCGCCGATCCCGGGCGAGCAGCCGGCGGACAGCCCGGCCGAAGTCACCACGACCGAGACGGCCGGCACGGGCGCGGACCCGACGACGACCCGCACGTCGAAGAGCGAGCCGCCCGGGGTGCCGGGCAGCCCGATCGACTACGACAGCACGCTGCTGCTCGCGGGGGTGGCGGGTGCGCGGGCGGAGATCCTCGCGACCCTGCGCGAGGAGTGCGGGCCCGGCCTCTGCGGGGTGAAGGTGGTGGTCTCCGGGCGGGGCGAGTGCGCGGCGAGCATCGGGCCGGACCCGGTGCTCCCGGGCGGCACGATCACGATCAGGGCGAAACCCTGTGAGACGACGGAGGAAACCACCGCCGAAGAGTCCACTCCGGACACCACCGAGTCCGGTGGCTAGGACCCGGCTGTCGCCGCCGCGCCCGCGGCAGGCGGCCGGCCCGGCCCGCGCGCTGCGGGTGGTCGGCACGCTGGCCGCGAACGCGACGCTGCTGACCGGTCTGCTCTACTACTTCGGGTTCCTGACCACGCAGGTGTTCTTCAGCTACTTCCGGGTGCACTACACGCTGCTCGGGCAGACCACGCCGGAGATACTGGCGCGCGGGGTGGACGGGCTGCTGCTGCCGATCGCCGAGCTGGCCGGGGCGGTGTTCCTGGCGCTCGGCGTGATCCGGTTCCTGCGCTTCCGGCTCTCCCGCCGGGCCTGGCACACGTTCCTGCGCCGGGCGACGCCCGTGGCCGCGGTGCTGGGCGCGGCGCTGCTCGCGGTGACGTTGGCGGTCGCGCTGGACCCGGTGCCCTTCCGGCGGTTCACCGCGCTGCCCGGGCTCGGTTTCGCGCTGGCCGTGGTGCTGCTGGTCTTCGCGTGGCGGCGGTGGACCGCGCACGGGGTCGCCGAATGGCTGGTGGCGTACGCGCTGGTGACGTTCGGCCTGTTCTGGGCGGTGGCCGACTACGCGGGCCAGGTCGGCGTCCGCCGGGCCTTCGAAACCGAACGCGCGCTCGCCGGCCGCCCCGCGGCGGTCCTCTACAGCGCCCAGAAGCTCAACCTCCCGGGCGAAGTGCACTGCCCCGCCCCGGACGGCGCGTTCCAGTACCGCTACCCCGGGCTCAAACTGCTGCTCCAGTCGGGCAACCAGTACGTCCTCGTCCCGGACGACTGGCGCCGCCCGGAGAGCCCCACGTACGTCCTCCCCCGCACGAACACGCTCTGGCTGGAGTTCAGCCCACCGGGCACGCGCGCCCCCGGATGCTGACCCCTCAGCCGATGCGCCTGCCCTGCCCGGCCCAGTACGGAGCACGCAGCGACTTCTTGTCCACCTTTCCCGACGCGTTCAGGGGCAACGCGGACACGAAGTCCACCGACTTGGGCGCCCACACACTGCCCTTGTGCTCCTTGACCAGCGCGATCAGCTCCCCGGCAGCCACGTCGGACCCCGGTTTCGGCACGACGACCGCCTTGACCGCCTCGCCCCACTTCGGGTCGGGCACGCCGAACACCGCGCACTGCGCGACCGCGGGGTGCTGGGCCAGCACGTCCTCCACCTGCCTCGGGAACACGTTGAACCCGCCCGACACGATCATGTCCTTCTTGCGGTCGACGAGGTAGAGGTAGCCGTCGTCGTCGAGGTAGCCGATGTCGCCGGAGTGCACCCAGCCGTCGCGGATCGCCTCGCCGTCCAGCGCGGGATCGAGGTAGCCGACCATCTGCCCCTCCTGCCGGGTGCAGACCTCCCCCACGTCGCCGACCGGCAGGATCCGGTCGGACTCGTCCTGGATGCTCATCTCGACGTGGAACATCGGCCGCCCGGCGGACGCCAGCCGCGCGACCTCCTCCGGCGTGCCGAACCGGTGGTCCTCCTTGCGCAGCGTCGTCATGAAGCCGGGCTCGTGGCCGGCGTAGGTCTGCACGAAGATCGGCCCGAGCGCGGCCAGCGCCTGGCGCAGGCGTTCGGGCGCGATCGGCGAACCGGCGTAGACGACCGTGCGCAGCGACGAGAGGTCCGTGTCCGCCAAGCGCGGGTGGTCGAGCAGCAGGTACAGCGCGGTCGGCACCACCGCGGTCGCGGTGACCCGCTCCTTCGCCACGGTGTCGAGCAGCAGGTCGATGTCCAGGGTGGGCAGCATGACGTTCGTCCCGCCGCGCATGAACGTCGGCAGCACGAACGCGCCCGTGAAGTGCGTGAGCGGCGCGCCGTGGGCGAACACCTCGCCGGGGCGGGTGTCGGCGATCTCCAGGCCCGCCGTCACGATGTAGTGCGACCAGGCCTCGTGGGTGTAGATGACGCCCTTGGGCGTGCCCGTCGTGCCCGAGGTGAAGGCGACGTAGGCGAGGTCGCCCGGCGCGGGCTCGGGGACCGGCGTCTCCGTCGGCGCCGCGCTGAACACCATCCCGTAGTCCCAGGTGTCCGCCAGGTCCTCCCCGCCGCCCAGCCGGATGTACCGCCGGATGCCCGGCAGCCGGCCGCGGAACTTCCCGACGACCGGCTCGAACTGGGAGTGGTAGACCAGCGTCGAAGCTTCGGACTGCTCGAGGAAGAACGCGAGGTCCTCGGCGGAGGCCCGGGCCGGCATCTGCACCGTCGCCGCACCGGCCTTCCAGATCCCGTGCTGCGTCGGGATGAACTCCAGGCAGTTCGGCATCAGCAGCCCGACCCGGTCCCCTTTCCGCACGCCGAGCTCGTGCAGGCCGTTGCCGACGCGGTCGGACCACTCCCGCAGCTCCCGGTACCGGATCCGGCGGTCGCCGTCCACGATGGCCACCCGGTCCGGGTAGTACGCGCAGGCGCGGTCCAGGACGCTGGGCAGCGTTCCCCACAACGACATCAGAACTCCTTTCCGGCCGCGCAGGCCTCGGGCAGGGGATCGACGGGAACGGCCCGGAGGGCCGAGGCGTATTCCGCCCGGGTCGTCTCGACCAGATCGGCGACGCTCTGCACGCGGTGCACGCCGTGCGCGCTCTGGCCGGCCGCCCAGGCCCGCGGTCGCTCGAGCAGCGTCCGGAAGTCGAACCGGGCGGGCTGGTCCGGGCCGTGGCCGGCGGTGGCGAGCGAGGCGGCGAGGAAGTTGGCGGGCAACCCGCTCGGCCCGCGGGAGAGCACGATGTCGTCGAGCGAGGCCTCGACGAGCGCCCGCCGGTAGTCGTCACCGGCGAGGCTCTCCTCGGTGGCGATGAACCTGGTGCCCATGTACGCCAGGTCCGCGCCCAGCAGGCGGGCGGCGAGCAGCGCGACACCGTCGCTGACGCCGCCGGCGAGGACCACGGGCCCGTCGTAGCGCTCCCGCACCGCGCGGACGAAGGCGAACGGGTTGTTCCACCCCGTCTGCCCACCGGCTCCGGAGGTCAGCAGCACCAGACCGTCGGCGCCGGCCGCCAGGGCCCGGTCCACGTGGCGCAGGGTCGCGACGTCGGCGAACACGAGCGCCCCGGCGTCGTGCAGCGGCCCGATCACCGGCTCCGGGGATCCGACGCTGGTGATCACCACCTCGGCGCCGTGCCGCACGAGACAGTCCACGTCCTCCCGCAGCCGGGGGTTCGACCGGTGCACGACCAGGTTGGGCGCGACCGGGGCAGCCGCGGCGGGCAGGGCCTCCCGGATGTGGGTCAGCCACCGGCCGAGCTGGGCGGGAGTCCGCGCGTTGTGCGTCGGGAACGAGCCGACGACGCCCTGGCGGCACGCGGCGACGACGAGATCGGGACCCGAAACGGCCGTCATGGGCGCCGCGATCAACGGCAACCGCAGCCGCGCGGCCCAGGAAGAAGGAAGCATGCGGTTTTTCTCCGAGCGAGGACTGATCGGCACGAAAAGAAAAGGGAAGAATCGGCAAAAGGAAATCAGCGCGACGGCGAATACGTCACACCGCTCCCGGTCGCGTTCGTGTGTCTATCTAACGCCCGATAAGTAGGGCATGAAGCGGCCGGTTTGTCAAGTTCGCATCGCGGACAACCCGGCCGGCACCACGTAGTCGGTTGAAGCTTTGACCATTCAGGACTGAAACTTCCTTGCCCGACATGGACTTTTGCTCGACATGGAGCACTTGCAGACACCGGCCGGACGCGGTCCGCGATGCCGAAGCGTTACCCCGCCACCCCACCACGGGCGCGGCCCACCTCACCCCAACGGGTGGTAACTCGCCCCCGCGGACCACGCGGACTTGTCTGGAAAACGAACCCGTGTATCTTTTCCGTCAATCCTATCTAGTGCTCGCTAGACAGCCCGCGCATCGGACAACGGAGTAGCGATGAGCGCAGTTCTACCGAGGTCCCGACCGTCATTCGCGAACCGGATTTCCCAGGAGCAAGTGGTCCTGTTCGTGGTCGTGGCCCTGTTCGTGGTCTTCAGCCTGACCCTCGACGGGTTCCTCAACGTCGACAACCTGGTCAACCTGGTCCGCAGTGTGTCCGCACTGGGGATCTTCGGGGTGGCCATGGCGGTCGTGGTGATCGCCAGGGGGATGGACCTGTCCCTCATCGCCTCGATGGGCGTGGCCACCGCGGTGGCGATCCAGCTGATGCGCACACCGGTCAGCACCCCGGTCGCCCTGCTGACCGGCCTCGGCATCGTCGTCATCATGGGGCTGCTGAACGGGTTCCTGATCGCCTTCGTGGAGATCCCGGCCCTGTTCGCGACGCTGGCCTCCGGCCTGCTGGTCTACGGTCTCGCCCGCACCACCGTCCTGGACGGACTGATCGCGGAGCTGCCCGGCGACCGCCAGTTCGTCCTCGCCCTGGGACAGGGCACCGTCTTCGGCATCCCGGTCCCCATCATCGTGTTCGCGGTCGTCGCCGTGCTCGCCCAGCTGATGCTCTCCCGCACCCGCGGGGGACGCTTCATCTACGCCCACGGGGACAACGCCGGCGCGGCCGCGCTCACCGGCATCGCCGTGCGGCCGCTGACCGTGTTCGAGTACACGGCCAGCGCCGCGACCGCGCTCGTCGGCGGCCTGGTCACCGCCGGCGCGGTCGGCGGGCTCAACACCCAGGTCATCGACGGTTCGCTGATCTACGACGTGCTGCTCGTCGTCGTGGTCGGCGGCATCAGCCTGGTCGGCGGACGCGGCAGCGTCGCGAGCGTGGTGGCCGGCACCGCGCTGATCGGGATCATGCTCAACGGCATGACGATCATGAACATGAACACCCACGAGCAGGACATCGTCAAGGGTCTCATCCTGCTCGCGGCCCTCGTGCTGGACAACCGGCTGCACCCGCGCGACGAAGAGACCGTCCGCCAGGGCGACTGACACCCCAGACATCCACCGAAGGACAAGGAGGTCCTCCCATGCGTCCACTTCGTACCCGCGCGGTCCGCGCGCTCGCACTCGGCGCCGCCGCGGTGCTGATCGCCACCGGATGTTCCACCGGCACCAGGGCGAACTCGACGTCGGCGGGCAGCGGCCAGATCCCGCCGACCGCCTCCGCCGGTGAACTGCGCAACCACGCCCTGCGCAGCATCGAGGGCAAGACGGTCGCGTTCGTCCCGGTGGGACTGGGCACCCCGCTCATGGAGGAGTGGAACCGCCAGATGGAGACCGGCTTCAAGGCGGCCGGGCTGAACTACGTCCTGCGCGATCCCAACTGGGACACCGCGAAACAGGCCGAAGCGGTGCAGTCGCTGATCAACGAGAAACCCGCCGTCCTGGTGGTGCACAACTTCGACGTGCAGATCCTCGCCAAGCTCATCCAGCAGGCCGAGCAGGCCGGGATCTACGTCATCCAGATCAACATGGTGAGCAACTACAAGTCGGACGCCTTCGTCGGCGCCGACACCATCGACCTGGGCCGTCGCATCGCGACCGACATCGTCAACGAGTGCGGCGCGAACACCCCCACCTCGCACGAGGTGCAGATCGTGCAGGGCGACGCGACCTCCGGCTTCACGCTCGACGTGATGGCGGGCGCGAAGGAGATCTTCGACCAGCACCCGGAGATCAAGATCGTGTCCACCCAGGCGGCGAACTGGGACCGCACCAAGGCGCACGACATCACGGCGACCGTGATCCAGCAGCACCCGAACCTGTGCGCCAGCTGGGGTTTCTGGGACCAGATGCAGTACGGCTCGGCCGCGGCGATCAAGGAGGCCGGCAAGCTCGGGCAGGTCAAGGTGTTCACCTCCGACCACAGCTCCATCACCTGCGAGGGCATCCGCGACGGCATGTTCCACCAGTCCTACGGCTACTCGGTGCCCACCCAGGGCAAGGACATCGTCGCCATCGCCAAGTACCTCCTGCAGTCCGGGCAGGCGCCCGGCACCGCACGCATCGCCGACTACACCCCGCTGGTGAAGATCGACAAGACCAACTGGAACCAGCCCAACATGTGTTACGACGGCAAGAGCGACGGGCTCACCGTTTCCTGACCGGCACCGAGAGGGACCGCCATGACGGCAAGTACGGAAGTCCGGCCCGTGCCCGCCCGGCGCCGGCCTCCGGAGCGCAACGTTCTGGAGAACGAGAACCTCGGCACCCGGCTGCGCCACCTGCGGTACCGGTTCTCCCCGCAGCAGTTGTTCGCCGAGCTGTTCGAGAAGCGGTGGATGGAACCCGCCATCCCGCTGGCGATCCTGGTCGGGGTGATCGTCTTCTTCTCGATCGCCGCACCGGGTTTCGCCACCACCGCGAACCTGTTGTCCTCGGCCACCGAGCTCGCCGAGATCTCGCTGGTCTGCCTCGGCATGGCGGTCGTGATGATCTCCGGCGGGATCGACCTGTCCGTCGGCTCGATGTTCGGGCTGTGCAACATCGTGGTGCTCCTGCTGATCACCGTCGTCGGTGTGCCCGTCGTGCCGGCGATCCTGCTGACGATCGTCGTCGGCGCGGTCCTCGGGTCGGTGAACGGGTCGATCGTGGCCTACCTCAAGGCGCGGCCGTTCCTCACCACACTCGTCACGCTGATCATCTTCCGCGGCGTCCTCAACCTGCTGGACCTGCACTACTCCGCGCAGACCGCGACGGTGTTCCTGATGGACCCGGTGTGGGACTGGTTCAGCACGGGCAAGGTGGCCGGCATCCCGTTCAGCTTCGTCACGCTGCTCGTCGTGCTCGTCGCGGGGCACATCCTGCTCAGCCGGTCGCGGTTCGGCTGGCACGTGACCGCCGTCGGCGCGAGCAGGCGGGCCGCGCGGCACGCCGGTATCCGGGTGGAACGGGTGCTGCTGCTGGGTTACGTGATCTCCGGCGCCCTGTGCGCGCTGGCCGGCGTCTTCTACGCCGCGCGCCTGGGCAGCGCGAGCGCCCGCGTCGGCGAGGGCATGGAACTGAGCGTGCTGACCGCGGTGATCCTCGGCGGCATCAGCCTCTCCGGCGGCAAGGGCACGGTGTGGCGGGCGTTCATCGGCGCGGCCACGATCAGCCTGCTCGGCAAGGGTCTGCTGCTGATGGACGTCGGCGGCGAGGTGCTGCAGACGGCGCTGGCCGTCGTGCTGATCATCGCCGTCGGTCTGGATACGAAGTGG
Organism: Amycolatopsis thermalba; assembly: GCF_003385215.1. GTDB lineage: Bacteria > Actinomycetota > Actinomycetes > Mycobacteriales > Pseudonocardiaceae > Amycolatopsis_E > Amycolatopsis_E thermalba. Next base: position 40,538 of record NZ_PQHW01000050.1, read on the forward strand.
GGCAAGAACCGCGGCAAGGCGATCCAGAAGACCTACGTCAACCCCACGCTCGTCGAGTACGGCACCCCGCCGGACGTGCGGCCCGGCTCGGGCACCCGGTACGAGATCAACGACCGTCTCAGCGACGCCGAGGAGATCGGTCTCGGTGAGGTCGAAGGGCCGGAGGACGTCATCCTCGACGACCAGGGCCGGATCTACTGCGGCACCCGGCAGGGCTGGATCCTGCGGTTCTCCGGCGAGGACTACCGCGACCGGGAGATCTTCGCGCGCATCGGCGGCCACCCGCTGGGGCTGGCCTTCGACTCCGCGGGCGACCTGATCGTCTGCGTCGGCGGCATGGGCCTGTACGCGGTCTCGCCCGACGGCAAGCACCGCAAGCTGTCCGACGAGACGAACCGGACCTGGACCCGCCTGCGGGACGACTCGCGGCTGCGCCTGCCCGACGACCTCGACATCGCGCCGGACGGCAAGATCTACTTCAGCGAGGCCACCAACCGGTTCGAGATGGCCGACTGGGTCCTCGACGGCATCGAGGGGCGGCCCAACGGGCGTCTGTTGTGCTACGACCCGGCCACCGGCAGGACCCGCACCGCGGTGCCGGACCTGGTGTTCCCCAACGGGGTGTGCTGCTCCCACGACGGCGAGTCGGTGCTGATCGCCCAAACCTGGCTGTGCCGCATCCTGCGGTACTGGCACAGCGGCCCGAAGAAGGGCCGGCTCGAGGTGTTCATGGACAACTTCCCCGGCTACGTGGACAACATCAACCGCGGCTCCGGCGGGGCCTACTGGGTCGCGATCTGCGGCATGCGCTCCCCCGCCTACGACCTCGCGATGCGGATGCCGAAGTTCCGCCGCCGCATGATGAAGCGCATCCCGCGCGACGAATGGCTCTACCCCAGCATGAACCACGGCTGCGTGGTGCGGGTGTCCGAGCGGGGCGAGGTGCTCGACACCTACTGGGACCCGGGCGGGAAGAAGCACTCCACCATCACGTCGATGCGCGAGCACGACGGCTACCTGTACATCGGCGGGCTGGAGAACAACCGCATCGGCCGGATCAAGGTGCGTGAGGTCCCCGCCGCGGCCGCCGGCGAGGCACGCCGGACGCGCCACGCGTCGGTGAGCTGAGGAGGAACCATGCCACGAGTGGAAGCGTGGGAACTGGTCAAGGAGTTCCTGTTCCCCGGCCGGTCCGGCGCGCGGGCGATCCCGCCGCTGGACGGCGGGCTGACCCCGAACGACGCGCTGGAGCGCATCGAGGAGTCGATCGACGAGCTGCCCGAGCCCGACGACGTGGTGCGCGACGCGTACGGATCGCTCCACGTCACCACGGCCGACAAGGTGGTCCGGCGGTACGGCCTGAACTTCGCCCACCACGAGGTCACCGCGACCGTGCCCGGTGACGCCGGCGCGATCGCACTCGACCACGAGGGCGGGCTGCTGGTGTGCGTGGCGGGTCTCGGGCTCGTCCGCGTCGACCAGGGCGGCGGCACCGAGGTCCTCGTCGACGCCGACTCCGACGGCGTGCCCACTCGCTGCCTGACCGATGTCGCGGTGGCCGGCGACGGGACGATCTACCTCACCGACGGCTCCGTGCGCCACCACGGCGCGGACTGGGTGCGCGACCTGATGGAGCAGAACGCCCTCGGCCGGCTCCTGCGGTACGACCCGCGGACCCGCCGGACCACGGTGCTGGCCCGCGGACTCGCCCACCCCAGCGGGGTCACGCTCACCGCGGACGAGGACGCACTCGTCGTCAGCGAGGCGTGGTCGCACCGGCTGGTGCGGTACCCGCTGGCGGACACGAGCCGCCCGGACGTGCTGCGGGACAACCTGCCCGGCTACCCGGGGCGGATCAGCCCGGCCTCCGGCGGCGGGTACTGGCTCGCGGTGTTCGCGTTGCGCACCCAGCTGGTCGAGTTCGTCCTCACCCAGCGCGACTACGTCGAGGAGATGATGCGCACGATCGAACCGGACCTGTGGATCCGCCCCGCGCTGCGCGGCCTCGACTCGGGGCTGGAACCCCTGCAGGGCGGTCAGATCCGCAAGCTCGGCGTGATCAAACCGTGGGCGCCGCCCCGGTCCTACGGCCTGGTGACCCGGCTGGATCCCGACGGGTACCCGCTCCGCAGCCTGCACAGCCGCGGCGGCGGTCGGCGGCACGGGGTGACGTCGGTGAAGCAGTACGGCGACCGGTTGTTCATCGCGGTCCGCGGTGGCGACGAGGTCCTGATCACGAGGGCGGGTGACGCGCAATGAGCCAGTCGCTGGTGGACCAGCTCGACATCGACCCGGCAGGCGGCGGCACGCTGCTGGTGGACATGGCGAAGGTGACCAAGACCTACCGCGGGGTGCACGCCATCTCCGAGGTCGACTTCGACCTGCGGGCCGGCGAGGTGCACGCGCTGGTCGGCGAGAACGGCGCGGGCAAGTCGACGCTGTGCAAGATCCTCGCCGGGGCGGTGCAGCATTCGAGCGGAGTGGTGCGCATCGGCGGGGAGGAGGTCTCGTTCCGGCGCCCGCACGAAGCGCTCGACCACGGCATCGCGATGGTCTACCAGGAGACGAGCCTGGTGCCGACGATGACGGCGGCGCAGAACATCGAGCTCGGCCACGAAAAGCTGCTGACCCGGTTCCGCTCGCTGAACATCGGCGCCCAGCAGCTGCTGCAGTCGATGAACTTCCACGTCGACCCGACGGCGTACGTGTCCAACCTCGGCGCGGCGAAGAAGCAGATGGTCGAGATCGCGCGGGCCCTGCGCACCGGCGCGCGCATCGTCATCTTCGACGAGCCGACCGCGAGCCTCACGCCTGAGGAGACCCTGCACCTGTTCAACGTGATCGAGGACCTGCGGACCGCGGGCCTGGGCATCATCTACGTGTCCCACGCGCTGGAGGAATCGCTCGCCATCGCCAACCGCGTCACCGTTCTGCGTGACGGCAAGCGGGTCGCCTGCCTGGACGCGAAGCAGACCTCGCGGGACGAGATCGTCAAGTACATGGTGGGCCGGTCGCTGGACGGGGCCGCGCGGAACCGCCCGGCCGCCCGCGAGGGCCACGTCCGGCGCCGCCGGGTGCTGGAGGTCGAGAACCTGATCCTGGGCAACGTCGTGAAGAACATGTCGTTCTCGGCCTACGCCGGTGAGGTGCTCGGCATCGCCGGGCTGATCGGCAGCGGCCGGACGGAGACGGCGAAGATCATCACCGGCGCGCTGAAACGCAACCGGATCCACGGCGGGCGGGTGCTGCTCAACGGCAAACCGGTCCGCTACCGGGTGCCCAAGCAGGCCATCGACGACGGCATCGTCTACATCACCGAGGACCGCAAGCTCGACGGGTTCTTCGAGACGATGACCGTGGCCGACAACATCTACCTCGGGTACCTCGCCTCCCGCCGGGGCCGCCGGCAGTGGCTGCTGGCCGGATCGCAGCGCAGGCGCGTCGCCGACGAGTGGTCGGCGAAGCTGCGCATCAAGGCGATCAACGCGGACGCGAAGATCATCGAGCTGTCCGGCGGGAACCAGCAGAAGGTGGTGGTCGGCAAGTCGCTGGTCGCCGAGCCGGAGGTGGTCATCTTCGACGAGCCCACGCGCGGCGTCGACGTCGGCGCGATCGACGAGATCCACCACCTGATCCGCACCCTCGCCGACGAGGGCAAGGCGGTGATCGTCATATCCTCCTACCTGCCGGAGATCCTCGCCGTGTCGGACCGCATCCTGGTCACCAGGTTCGGCCGCGCGGTTGCGGAGTTCAGCCGCGCGGAGGCGACGCAGGAGAAGATCATGTACGCCGCGATCTACTGAGGTGGGCGTAACCTTGGCAGGCACCGGCGACGGACGAAAGTCGGGTGGACAGGCGTGAAAGCAGCAGCGAGGAAGACCCGCCCCGCGCGGGGCGGGCGGGACGACTGGCGCAATTTCGAGCCGCTCGACCTGACCCCCCTGCTGGCCGCGGCGCTGCAGGCGTTCTACGAGCGCGGGTTCTACGGCACCTCGGTGCGGGACATCGCCCGCCGGGTCGGCCAGACGGTGCCGTCGCTGTACTACCACCACGAGAACAAGGAGGGCGTGTTCGTCGCGCTGCTGGAGAAGGGCACGCTCGAGGTGGCGTGGCGGGCCCGCGCGGCGGTGGAGGACGCCGGTGACCGGCCCGACCTGCAGTTCGTGAACATGATCGAGGCGGTCGTGCTGTACATGACGCACCGCGTCAAGCTGGCCACCCTGGACGTCGAACTGCGCTACCTGTCGGCCCCGAACCGCAGGCGCTACGCGGCGATCCGCAAGGAGGTGGAGGACCTGCTGGTCCGCGTCGTCACCGACGGTGCGGTCCAGGGGATCTTCACGGTGGCCCAGCCCGCCGAGACGGCCCGCGCCCTGCTCGGCATGTGCCAGTCCATAGCCCGCTGGTACCACCCGACCGGCCCGATGGCGCCCGAGGAGGTCGCCCAGCGCTACATCGACATCGCCCTGATGACGGTGGGAATCCACGAGCGCCCGAAACACCTCGAGGGTGTCCCCGACCGGTGACGCGGAGGCCCAGCTCGCTCCACCGGCGGTCGGTCTCGAGCGAGGCGTCATCCCCCTTACCGCCGCAGGAGGTGTTCGCCCGCCAGGTGGATCGCCTCGTGCTTCGTGCGGTTCGGGTGGTCGGCGGCGATGAAGTGCCGCCCGATGGCCAGCGCGAACGCGAGCGTGCTGCGCGCCTCGATCTCGTCCGGGTCGGTCAGGAAACTGCCGAACACCTTCCGCAGGAAGTCCATCCGCTCGTTGTCGATCCGCCGCAGCCGCTCCGCGACCGAGTCGTCGTGGCGGGCCCACGCGCGCACCGCCAGGTCGATCCGATGCAGGTCCTCGCTGAAGCTCAGCCGGCCGACGCGCCGGTACTGCTCGACCACGTCGTCACCCGCCACCGTCGCGAGGATTTCCTTGGTGCACCGGCGTTCCCACTCGTCGAGCATCTCGGCCAGCAACGCGGGACGGCCGTCGAAGTAGCCGTAGAACCCGCCCTTCGTGACGCCGAGCCGGGCGGCGAGCGCCTCGACGCGGACCGCGTCCGGCCCGCCCTGGGCGAGCGCTTCCAGACCGGCCTCGATCCACCTGGCACGTGTCGTGCGGGCGACGGCGGGAATCGCACACCTCCGTTGATCGGCTCGCTGCTGTACGGTACCGTACAGATCAACTATACGGCACCGTATAAAACGAGGTGGCGCCATGTCCCGACTGCCTGCATCCGCCCACACCGGCCACCCGTGGCGGATCCACGAGTTCACCAGCGACTTCGCGGTCGAGGACGTGTGGTCGTTCCGCACCCCCGGCGCCGGCCCCGGCGACTTCCCGGCGATGCTCGCCGCGATGCGCGCCGCAGGTGGCCTAGCGCACCAGCCGAAAGCGGCGAGGTTCCTGTTCGCCCTGCGCTGGCGGATCGGCGCGCTCCTGGGCTGGGACGATCCATCCGCGGGCGTCGGCCGCCGGGTCGCCTCGCTCCGCGACCGGTTGCCCACCGACCTCCGCAACGCCCCGCGCGGCCCGGACAGCGACGTGATGCCGCTCAAGGCCGTCTACGAGACGGACACGGAAGCCGCGCGCGAGCTGGCGAACAAGACCGTGCACCCCGTGATGCACCTCGGCTGGACGCGCGGCGCGGATGGCGACCACGAACTGCGGATGGCGGTGCTCGTCAAGCCCAACGGCTGGTTCGGCCGGCTCTACATGGCCGTGATCGCGCCGTTCCGGTACCTCGTCGTCTACCCGGCGCTGACCCGGCAGTGGGAACGCGCGTGGCTGGCGCGGTGAAGCAGCGGCACTGAGCGGTCTTCCTGGGCGGTGGGCACCTTGTGCGCCGTGGGGTGGACTAGGGCGTGTCCTCAAAGTCGGTGTGCTCTTGGGTGGTGCGTAGGCGCGAGCTGGCTGATGTGCAGTGGCGGGTGATCGAGCCATTGCTGCCGGCGTCGGGGGCGAAGGGACGTCCGCGGGTTGATGACCCCCCGGGTGATCAATGGGGATGTTGTTCAAGGCCAAGACCCGGGTGGCGTAGCGTGACCCACCACCAAGATCCACCTCGCCTGCGACGGTCACGGACGGCTCTTGTCGATCGTGTTGACCGGCGGCAACGTCCACGACTGCACCATGTTCACGCAGGTCATGGCAGGCACCGAGTTCCGCAGGCCAGGCCCCGGCCGTCCGCCGACCCGGCCGAGCAGGTTCTGGCGACAAGGGCCACTCCAGCCACGCCACACACGCCGCAACATCGTCCAACGATGAGCTTGGCCCTGTGGCCCGGACACCTGACCTGAGGTGACCGTCGGTTACCGGGGAGGATGTTGCGGTGCCTGCACCACACCCGCCTGAGTTCCGTCAGCGCGCCGTCGAGTTGGCCCGTCTGGGC
>NZ_PQHW01000051.1 GCF_003385215.1 Amycolatopsis thermalba
CGCGCTCAGGGGTGGCGGCTCCGGTGGGCGGCGAGCCCAGGGGCGGACCCAGGGGCGGCGGGCCCAGCGGTGGCGGCTTCAGGGGCGGGGGATGTTGCGCAGGTTGCTGCGCGCCAGCTCGACCATCTTGCCCACCCCGCCGTTCAGCACTGTCTTGCTCGCGGCCAGCGCGAAGCCCCGCAGCATTTCGCTTGTGATCTTGGGTGGGATGGACATCGCGTTGGGGTCGGTGGTCAGTTCGACCAGTGCGGGGCCCTGGTGCTCGAACGCCTTGGTCAGCGCGGCGCGCACCTCGCCCGGCTGGTCGACCCTCGTGGACCAGATCCCGCACGCCGCCGCGATCGCGCTGAAGTCGACCGGCGCGTGGTCCGTGCCGTAGGACGGCAGGCCGTCCACGAGCATCTCCAGCTTCACCATCCCCAGCGAGGCGTTGTTGAACAGCACCACCTTCACCGGCACGTCGTACAGCGACAGCGTCAGCAGATCACCCATCAGCATCGCCAGACCGCCGTCGCCCGAGATGGACACCACCTGGCGGCCCGGGGCGGACAGCGCGGCGCCGATCGCGTGCGGCAGGGCGTTCGCCATGCTGCCGTGGCGGAACGAGCCGATCACCCGCCGCCGCCCGTTCGGCGTCAGGTACCGGGCCGCCCACACGTTGCCCATCCCGGTGTCCACAGTGAACACCGCGTCGTCGGCGGCGACCTCGTCCAGGACCGCCGCGGCGTACTCCGGGTGGATCGGCGTGTGCCGCTCGATGTCCCGCGTGTACGCGTCGACCACCTTCTCCAGCCGCCGCGCGTGCTCGCGCAGCATCCGGTCCAGGAAGGACCGGTCGGTGCGCTGCCGCAGCCGGGGCAGCACCGCCGCCAGCGTCTCCTTCACCGACCCGTGCACCGCCAGGTCCAGCGGCGTCCGGCGGCCCAGGTGCGCCGGGTTCGTGTCGATCTGCACCGTGTGCGCCTGCGGCAGGAACCCGTCGTACGGGAAGTCCGTGCCCAGCAGCACCACCCGATCCGCCTCGTGCATCGCGTCGTAGCACGCGCCGTACCCGAGCAGCCCGCTCATGCCGACGTCGTAGGGGTTGTCGAACTGGATCCACTCCTTGCCGCCCAGCGAGTGGCCCACCGGCGCGAGCAGACGGCCGGCCAGCGCCATCACCTCGTCGTGCGCGTCCCGGCAACCCGCGCCGGCGAACAGCATCACCTTCTCGCCGCTGTCGAGCACCTCGGCCAGCTCCGCGATCGCCGCCTCCCGCGGCACCACCGGCGACGGCTCGACCAGGTGCACCGTCTCGGCCCCCGAACCGGTGGCCCGCCGCTCCGCCACGTCACCGGGGATGCTCAGCACCGACACCCCGCCCCGCCCGACCGCGGTCTGCATCGCGATCCGCAGCAGCCGCGGCATCTGGTCCGCCTGCGACACCAGCTCGCTGAAGTGGCTGCACTCGGCGAACAACTGCTCCGGGTGCGTCTCCTGGAAGAACCCGGTGCCGATCTGGCCGGACGGGATGTGTGAGGCGATCGCCAGCACCGGCGCGCCGCTGCGGTGCGCGTCGTACAGACCGTTGATCAGGTGCAGGTTGCCCGGCCCGCAACTGCCCGCGCACACGGTGAGCCGCCCGGTGATCTGCGCCTCCGCGGCCGCCGCGAACGCCGCCGTCTCCTCGTGCCGGACGTGCACCCACTCGATGCCCGGAGTGCGCCGCACCGCGTCCACGACCGGGTTCAGGCTGTCGCCGACGATCCCGTAGATGCGGCGAACCCCGCAGTCCCGCAGGATCCGCACCATCTGCTCGGCCACTGTCGCCATCGCCCCACCCTTTCTCTCCTGGGGCCCAGGGTCCTCTCGAAGCCGTGCCGGCGTCCACCCGACTTCACTCGTTACGGGCGAAAATCGAATTCGACACAATCAGGTGAGCCGGCCGCGGACCTCGTCGAAGTGGTGCCGCACGGCCGCCCCGATCGCCTCCGGATCGCCCGCGGCGATGGCGTCCACGATCCGCTGGTGCTTGGCCACCAGCGCGTCCGAGGGCGTGCGAGGCGCCCCGATGAGCGCCTCGGTCTGCCGGTAGACGCTCCAGAACAGGCGGATCAGCTCGGCGGCCAGCTCGTTGCCGGCCGCGGTGCAGATCAGCTCGTGGAACTCGCCGTCCGCGGCCGCCGACGTCGCCGGATCGGCCATCCGGCGCACCCGCTCCGCGAGCTGTGCCAGCAGCTCGTCGTCCCGCTGCCGGGCGAGCTTGCGGGTCAGGTCGGTCTCCAGGATCTGCCGGACCTCCAGCAGATCGCGCAGCCCGCTCAGGTCGTCGCGCGAGCGGGCGCGCGTGCGGAACAGCAGCGACGGGCTGAGCGCGGTCATGCTCGCCGCGCCGACGAACGTGCCGTAGCCGTGCCGGATCTCCACGATGCCCAGGGCCTGCAACGTGCGCAGCGCCTCGCGGACGGAATTGCGCGCCGCGCCGAACTCCGCCATCAGCCGCGGTTCCGGCGGCAGCGGATCGCCGGGCCCGAGCCCGCGCCGGTCGATCAGCTCGACGATCGAGTCGGCCAGCTCCTGGCTGCGCGGTGTCCGCACTCTTGCCACCATCCGGAATCGTCGGCTAACGTTCCGCGGCATCATACGACGTCCAACGTCCCATGACTACCCCTCGATGCAGAGGTGAGGAACATGATCCCGTGGTACCGCAGGCTGGGCCCCGGCCAGTGGAAGGCGTTCGGCGCGGCGTGGCTGGGCTACCTGCTCGACGGCTTCGACTTCGTGATCATCACGCTGGTGCTCACCGAGCTGAGCGAGGAGTTCGACCTGTCGCTGGCCACGGCCGCCACGCTGGTGTCGGCCGCCTTCGTGTCGCGCTGGCTGGGCGGGCTCGCACTCGGCGCGTTCGGCGACCGCTTCGGCCGCCGCCCCGCGATGATCGCCTCCATCGTGCTCTACGCCGTCGGCACCGCGCTGTGCGGGTTCGCCTGGGACTACTGGTCGTTGTTCGTCTTCCGCGCGATCGTCGGCCTCGGCATGGCCGGGGAGTACGGCTCCAGCAGCACCTACGTCATGGAGAGCTGGCCGAAGGGCCTGCGCAACCGCGCCACCGGGTTCCTGCTGTCGGCCTACCCGATCGGCACGGTGCTGGCCGCCCGCGCCTACGACCTGATCGTGCCGAACCTCGGCTGGCGCTGGCTGTTCTGGCTCGGGATCGTGCCGGTGTTCGTGGCGCTGTGGCTGCGGCGCGCGCTGCCCGAGGCGCAGGACTGGACCGAGGAGGTGGCCTCCGGCAAGGCCGGTCCCACGAGCGCGTCCGCGCTGCTCGACCGGCGCTGGACCGCGCTGAACGTCGTGGTGACGCTGGTGCTCGCGACCTGCCTGGTGCTGATCTTTTCCGGTCACGCGGGGAACCTGTACCCGCTGTGCATCGCGTTGTGCGTGGCCGGGTTCGTGGTGTTCGGCGCGCAGATCAGCGGCCGCGCGTGGCCGGTGGCGGTGGGGCTGATGCTGACCGTGTTCTGCGCGTTCCTGTACTCGTGGCCGATCCAGTCGCTGCTGCCCACCTACCTGAAGACGGAGCTGCACTACAACGCCGGGCAGGTGGCCAACGCGCTGACCTGGGCCGGGCTCGGGTACGCGGCCGGGTCGTGCCTGGCCGGGATCCTCGGCGACCGGTTCGGCACGCGCACCACCTACGTCGGCGGGCTGCTGCTGTCGCTGGTGTTCGTGTTCCCCGCGTTCGCACTCGGCCCGGGCAGCATCGTGCTGGTGTGGGTGCTGCTGTTCGTGTTGCAGGGCACCAGTTCCGGCATCTCCGGGCTGCTGCCGAAGTACATCGGCGACCACTTCCCGACGCGCTCGCGCGCGGCGAGCCTCGGGTTCACCTACAACGTCGGCGCGCTCGGTGGCGCGGTCGCTCCGCTGCTGGGCGCCCAGGTGGCCGGGCACATCGGGCTCGGACCGGCGCTGGGCTGGCTCGCGGCCGGCCTGACGCTGCTCACCGCGCTGCTGGTCGGGTTCGACGTGCCGGCCCGCCTGGGCCGGATCGGGCGACGGGAGCCCGCGGAGGTCAGCTGAACCACGAGCGGCCGACGTGGGCCTCGGTGCCGTCCGGGAGCGGAACGTCCTCGCCGTCGGCGAGCCGGCGGCACAGCTCGAGCGCCCGCTCGTGGTGCGTGCCGGAGGAACTGCCGCCGCCGGGGTGCCACTGCGCGTCCCAGCCGCGTCCGTGCAGCGCCACGAACGGCCCGATGGCGGCGGTGACGGCCTCGTCGATCGCCTCCAGCAGGTCGTCGGAGCCCCAGTCGCACGCGTCGCAGCCGCAGTCCGGCTGCACCGACACCGCGATCTCCGGCCGGACGACGCCCACGTGCAGGACCGCGAGCGGCGCGTCCTGCTCCAGGAGCAGCAGCGGCAGCGTGCCCGGCCGGGCGGAGGTGATCCGGGCCCCTCGGTCGAACCGCTCCCCGTCGCCGAGCCGTCCCGGGGCGAGCGCCTCCACCGAGACACCGGACTGGGTGCCCAGGACCTCGGCCCAGACGCGGGCGCGGGCGTGCACCACGCGGTACCGCCCGGGATCGGTCACCCGCGAGTACTCCTCGTCGCGCGGGAAGTCCGGGTCCGCGTGCGGATCGGGCCAGGACGGCATGCGCAGGCGCGCGTAGCTCTCCGCCACCCGGGCGCGCAGGTCTTCCGCCGTCATGACTCGTTCGCCGTGATCCAGGCGGCGATCTGGCTGCGCGAGGTGAACCCGAGCTTGGCGAGGATGTGCTCGACGTGGGTTTCGGCCGTGCGCTGGGAGATCACCAGCTGCCCGGCGATCTGCCGGTTGCTCAGCCCCTTCGCCACCAGCGCGGCGATCTCCGACTCGCGGGCGGTCAGCGGGTTGCGGGACGGGCTTTCCGGCGCCGCGCGCGTGCGCCGCTCGTCCAGCGCGAACGCCACCGCCTTGCCGAACGCCATCGACGCCCCGCGCGCGAACTCCTGCTCGAACACCTGCCGCCCCAATGCTTCCCGGGCCGGCAGCGCGGCGTGCGTCTGGGACAGCTGCTGCAGCGCCGGCTCGATCCGCCCCGCGCCCGACAGCCGCCACGCGGTCGCCGCCGCGCCGAGCAGCCGGGCAGCCCGATCGTAGCGGCGCTCGGAGGCCGCGCACCAGGCGAGCGACTCCAGGCTGAGTGCGATCCCGGAGTGGTCGCCCGCCGGTTCGCGCAACCGGATCGCGTCGCGCTGCAGGCGTTGCGCGCGCTGCAGATCGCCCCGCCGCCACAGCGCCAGGCCCAGCACCCACACCGCCAGCGCCGTGTACCAGGGCGGATTGCCGTGCGCCGCGCACAGTTCCACCGCCTGCTCACCCGCCTGCTCGGCATCCGGTTCGCCGAGCACGAACCGCGCCAGCGCCAGGTACGGCAGGATCTGCAGGGACAGCCCGTCGTTGCCGATCTCCCGGCACGCCTCGTGCGCCTTCTCCAGCAGTTCGCACGCCCGTCGCGGGTCACCGAGGAAGTAGCGGCTGACGCCCTCGCACACCAGCAGCTCGACGCTGATCACCGGGTCGTCCAGCTCCGCCGCGATCGACCGGTACTCCCGCAGCCGCCCCGCGAACCCCTTGCGCACCCCGAGCCAGGTGCAGGTGAGCAGCGACGCGTGCAGCGCGCGGGCCCGTTCCCTTGACGCCCCGCCGTCGAGGCGGAGCACGCGGTCCAGCCACCGGCTGCCCTCGACCAGGTGCCCGCCGGCGATCCAGAACGTCGACAGGTTCCCGGCCATTTCCAGCGCGGGCCGCGGATCCGGCTCCTCCAGCCAGGACTCCAGCGCGGCGCGCAGGTTCGCGTGCTCGCTGTGCAGCCGCGCGATCCAGTCCTGCTGGCGCGCGGTGATCTTCTCCGCGGTGAACTGGCGGGCGAGCGCGCGGTAGAAGTCGCGGTGCCGCCGCGCGGACTCGGCGGGATCACCGTGCTCGGCCAGGCGCGCCGCGCCGAACTCGGCGAGCGTTTCCAGCATCCGGTAACGCGCGCTGTGCCCGTAGGTCTCCCGCACCCGCACCAGAACTGATTTGTCGACCAGCCCGGCGAGCAGGCCGAGGACCGTCTCACCGCCGATGTCCTCGCCCACGCACACGTACTCGGCCGCCGGCAGGTCGAACCCGCCGCGGAACACCGACAGCCGCTCCCACACCCGCTGCTCGGCGGGCAGGCACAGCCGGTAGCTCCAGTCGACGAGCGCCTCCAGGCCCTGCTGGCGCGGCGGCGCGGTGCGGGAGGCCTCGGTCAGCAGCGCGAACCGGTCGGTCAGGCGGTCGTTCAGCTCGGCCAGCGACAGCGTGCGCAGCCACACCGCGGCCAGCTCGATGGCCAGCGGCAGCCCCTCGACGTGGCGGCAGATGGCGGCGATGAGCGCCTCGTTCCCGGCGGTCAGCGCGAACCCCGGCGACACCGCGGCGGCGCGGTCGGCGAACAGCGACATCGCGTCCCAGCCCTCGGTGCCCTCGGTCGTCCCGCTCCGCTCGGGCAGGCTCAGCGGTTCCACCGGCAGCAGGTGCTCGCCCTCGACGGAGAGCCGCTGGCGGCTCGTGGCGAGCACGCGCAGCCCGCTCGTCGCGGCGAGCAGCTTGCCGATCAGGGTCGCGCACGCGTCGGTGAGGTGCTCGCAGTTGTCCAGCACCAGCAGCACCTGCCGGTCGCCGAGGAACTGGGCGAGCCGGTCCGCGGGCTCGACGGCCTCGTCGCGCAGGCCGATCGCGGTGGCGACGGTCTGCGGCAGCAGCGCCGGATCGTCCAGGGCGGCGAGCTCGGCGAAGTGCACCCCGTCCGGGAACGCGCGTTTCAGCCCGACCGCGGCCCGCACCGCGAGCCTGGTCTTGCCGACCCCGCCGAGCCCCGTCAGCGTCACCAGGCGCGTGACGGACAGCAGCCGCCGGATGTCCGCGAGCTCCTGCCGCCGGCCGACGAAGCTGGTGAGCTCGCTCGGAAGTGTGCCCGCCACCGCCACAGCCTAGTTCTCCGGCGCGGTGATCGGTGGGGTCGTGATGGTGCGGAGATGATGCACTCGCGCTGCCCTCCCGCGGGCGGCCGCGCTGCCGCCGGTTGGCCGCCTGGTGGCCGGCCCGGTTCTCGCGTAACGTCCGACCTGCGGTTATGTCGGCAGGAGCGGAGGGCCCCGGCGATGCGATCGATGTGGAAGGGCTCGGTGTCGTTCGGGCTGGTCACGATCCCGATCAACCTCTACGCGGCCACCGAGAACAAGAACGTGTCCCTGCGCCAGGTGCACGTCACCGACGGCGGGCGCATCCAGTACAAGCGCTTCTGCACCATCGACGGCGAAGAGGTGCCCTACGCCGACATCGCCAAGGGGTACGAGACCGACGACGGCGAGATGGTCGTGATCACCGACGAGGACCTCAAGGAGCTGCCGCTGTCCAGCTCGAACGTCATCGACGTGCTGGAGTTCGTGCCGCTGGAGGCCATCGACCCGCTGCACTTCGACCGGCACTACTACCTGGAGCCGCAGAAGGCCGCGGTCAAGCCGTACGTGCTGCTGCGCGACGCGCTGCACAAGTCCGGCAACGTCGCCATCGCCAAGGTCGCCCTGCGCCAGCGCGAGACCCTGGCCCTGCTGCGCGTGCACGCCGACGTCATGGTCATGACCACCATGCTGTGGCCGGACGAGGTGCGCACCCCGGATTTCGGGTTCCTGCGCGACGAGCTGCCTCAGGTCCGGCCGCAGGAGCTGAGCATGGCCGGCTCGCTGATCGAGTCGCTGTCCGAGCCGGTGTTCGACCCGGACAAGTACACCGACCAGTACCGCGAGGCGCTGGAATCGGTGATCGAGGCGAAGATCGCGGGCAAGAAGACCACCCGGCCGAAGGGGCGCGCGCCCCAGACCGACGTGGTCGACCTGATGGCCGCCCTGGAGGCGAGCGTCAGCGAGGCCAAGAAGGCGCGCAAACCGGCCAAGCGCACGGCCGCGAAGAAACCCGCCGCCCCCTCGGCGCGCACCCGCCGCTCGCCGAAGAGCGCCTGACCTCACCCCGACACGCCGGGACCTCCTCCCACCTTCCGGTGAGGCGTGGTGGTACCAAGGTGCCGCAACACGAACCGGCGGAAGGTGTCAGACATGGAGTGCCCCAGCTGCGCACGGGACCTCGACCACTGCCACGGCACCCTCGTCCTGCACGTGGACGCCCTGGTCGAGTGCACCGAACCGGACTGCACCGACACCGACCTGGTGCGGCACAGCCTCACGATCCGGTGCGACGAGGTCGACGGTGACTGCGTCTGCACGGCCGACTACGTCGTCGAGTACGCCCGGGCGTCCTGATCACCGCACCACGTTGACCAGCGGTTCGCCCTGGGCGAAGCGCTCCAGCTGCTGTTCCACCAGCCGCTTCGCGCGGGGGTGGAACGAGTCCGAACCACCCGCCACGTGCGGGGTGATGATCGCGCCCGGCAGCTGCCACAGCGGGTGATCCGCGGGCAGCGGTTCCGGGTCCACCACGTCCAGCGCCGCCCGCAGGCGGCCGTCCGCGACCTCCTTCGTCAGCGCCGCGGTGTCGATCGCGGTGCCGCGGCCGACGTTCACCACCAGCGCGCCGTCCGGCAGGGCCGACAGTTCCGGCGCCCCGATCAGGCCGCGGGTGGCCGGCGTGTCCGGCAGGATCAGCACGACGATGCTCGCGCCCGGCAGGAGTTCCGGCAGCTCGTCGATGCCGTGCACGCCGTCGCGCGCGGTGCTCGCCACGCGCACGACGTCGGCCTCCCCGGCTTCCAGGTACCGCTCGATGGCCTTGCCGATCGAGCCGTAGCCGATCAGCAGGACGCGCTCGTCGGCCAGCGAGCGGGTGTGCTCGCGGTCCCACGAGCCGGTGCGCTGCTGGGCGAACCAGCGCGGCAGGTCCCGCTGCGCGGCCAGGACGAGGGCGAGGGTGTGCTCGGCGACGCTGAGGTCGTGCAGGCCGCGCCCGTTGGCCAGGGTGACGCCGTCCGGGATCAGCGGCAGCAGGCTGTCCACCCCCGCGGACAGCGACTGCACGGCCTTCAGAGACGGCATCTTCGCGATCAGTTCCTGCGGCTCCGGACCGCTGTCGTAGGGCAGCACGTAGAACTCGACGTGCTCCAGGTCCGGTGGTGCGCCGGTGCCGTCGTAGACGGCGGTGTCCAGGCCGTCCGGGACGGCCAGACCGGACCAGGGCAGCAGAACTCGGGGCGTCATGCGACCTTCCTCTTCGGCGTGCGGACGGCGAGCAGGACCAGCGCGGACGCGGCCATCGTGCCCGCCAGCATCAGGAACGCCGCGGCGTCGGTGCCGGTGGCGGTGCGCAACCAGCCCACCAGATACGTGCCGAGGAAGCCACCGAGCGCGCCGGCGGAGTTGACCAGCGCCACGGCGACACCGGCGGTGCGGCGCGGCAGCAGCTCCGGGATCATCGCGAAGAACGGGCCGTAGGGCGCGTACATCGCGATCCCGGCGAGGACCAGCAGCGGGAACGACAGCCAGAAGGCGTCGTGCCCGGCGAGGTAGGAGCCGTAGAAGGTGACCGCGCCGGCGAGCAGCCACGGCCAGATGTAGCGGATGCGCCGGTTGCTGCGGTCGGAACCACGCGAGTTGAGCAGCATCGCGACGACGGCGAAGGCGTAGGGGACGGCCGACAGCAGGCCGGTGGCGCCGATACCGGCGGACGACCCGGCCTTGACGATCGAGGGCAGCCAGAACACGAACCCGTACACGCCGACGCTCCACAGCAGGTACTGCGCGGACAACACCAGCACGGCCGGGGTGCGCAGGGCGTCGATCAGCGGGTGGCGGCCGGTGGTGTCGGTGGTGGTCGCGAGTTCGGCCTGCTCGGCGGAGATGGCGGCGTCGACGGCCGCGCGTTCGGCCGGGGCCAGCCAGGGCGCGTCGGCGGGCCGGTCGCGGACCTGGGCGCGGAAGTAGAACGCCCAGATCAGGGCGGGCACGCCCTCGATGATGAACATCCCGCGCCAGCTGGTGGCCTCGATGAGGTAGCCCGACGCGGCGGACAGCCACATCACCGTGACCGGGTTGCCGAGGATGAGGAAGGCGTTGGCGCGGCCGCGTTCGGCCTTGGTGAACCAGCGCGCGAGCAGGACCACCAGCGCGGGCAGCACGGCCGCCTCGACCGCGCCGAGCAGGAAGCGGACGACGATCAGCAGCGGGACGGAGCTGAGCAGGCCCTGCAGCGTGGCGAGCGCGCCCCAGGCCAGGACCGACCAGAAGATCAGGTCGCGGACGCTGCGGTGGTCGGCGTAGAGCACGCCCGGGACCTGCAGCAGGAAGTAGCCGGCGAAGAACGAGGCCGCGATCAGGCCCGAGGTCGAGCTCGTGATGCCCAGGTCCTCGGACATGCCCCCGGCCGCCGCGATCGAGAAGTTCGAGCGGTCGAGGTAGGCGAGGCTGTAGGTCACGAAGACGATCGGGATCAGGCGCAGCCAGCGCTGCCTGCCCAGTTGTGCGGACGCGCCGGTCGTGCCGGTCAGTGGCGGGCTCTCCAAGGCGGCCTCCTTGCCGTTCTTTCCGTTATATGGAAAGCTCTTCCGTAATGCGGTACTTGATCGAGTGTGGAACGTTGACCGGGTGGCGTCAAGGGGTGGTGCGTGGCTGACATGGTGGGCAAGGCCCTGCGGGTGCTGTCGCTGCTCGGCGAGTACCCGGACGGGGCCGGGGTGTCGGAGCTGGCGCGGCGGGCCGGGTACCCGGTGAGCACGACGCACCGGTTGCTGAGTTCGTTGCAGGAGCAGGGTTTCGCGCGCAGTGATCCGGGGTCGAAGCGGTACGCGCTGGGGTTGCGGCTGTTCGAGCTGGGGCAGCGGGTGTCGCACGCGCGGGGGTTCGCCGGGGTGGCGTTGCCGGTGCTGCGGGCGCTGACGGAGCAGACCGGCGAGCCGACGCTGATGGCGGTGCTGGACGGGCATGAGCAGGTCTACGTGCACTCCGTGCAGGGCCCGCGGCAGATCCAGATCCGCGGCGAGCCGGGGCTGCGCGGGCCGCTGCACTGCACGGCGATGGGCAAGTGCCTGGTGGCGTTCGCGCCCGCGCCGGTGCGGGAGGAGCTGGTGGGTTCGCTGGAGCTGGCGGAGCTGGCGCCGCGGACGATCACCTCGCGGGAGGAGTTCGCGCGGGAGATCCGTTCGGTGCGGTCCCGCGGCTACGCGATGGCCGACGAGGAGCACGAGCCCGGCATCCGGGCGGTCGGAGTGCCGATCCTGGGCCCCGACGGCGTGGCGATGGCCGCCCTGTCCACGGCGGCGCCCGCGTACCGGATCTCGGTGGCCGAGCTGGAGGCCTTCGTACCGGCCCTCCAGGAGGCGGCGCGGGAGCTGGGCGCGGTGCTGCCCCGCTGAGGGCACCCCCACGCTCCCGCCCGCGAGTCCCACGCTCTCGTCCGCGAGTCCCACGCTCTCGTCCGCGAGTCCCACGCTCCCGCCCGCGAGTCCCACGCTCTCGTCCGCGAGTTCCACGTCCGGCGCCGCGAGTTCGACGGTGCTGCTCCCTATCCGCGCGCGAACACGCTTCATCTCCCGGGCTCCGTCCGCTGCACGCCACGTCGCCAGTGCGGGACTCGCGTGCAGGAGTGTGGGACTCGCGTGACGGAGTGTGGGACTCGCGACGTCAGTGTGGGGTGCCCACGCAGAACTGGTTTCCCTCCGGGGCCTCGAGCACCGTCCACGCCAGGCCGGGCACCTCGTGCTCGCCGAGCGCCGTCGCGCCGAGGCCGACCAGCCGGGCGACCTCGCCCTCCCGGTCGGTGGTCGCCAGGTCCAGGTGCAGCCGGTTCTTCCCGGCCCGCTCCTCCGGCACCTGCTGGAACCCCAGCCGCACCCCGCCTTCGCGCGCGGGCGTCAGCACCAGGTACTCACCCCAGTCCTGGTCGATCCGCACGCCGAGCGCGCCGCACCAGAACGCCGCCATCTGCCGTGGATCCGCGCAGTCCACGGTCACCATCCCCAGTTCGAGAGTCATGCCCGGACGGTAGCGCGCCGCACCGACAATTCCGGCCCGCCCGATAACCGCTGGACGCCCCTGACTACCCTGTTCACACCGTGTTTCGACGCCGAGGAGCAGCCCAGTGATCACCAGGATGTCGTCGTTGTTCCTGCGCACGCTGCGCGAGGACCCGGCCGACGCCGAGGTTCCCAGCCACAAGCTGCTGACGCGGGCCGGCTACGTCCGCCGGGTCGCGCCGGGCGGGTACTCGTGGCTGCCGCTGGGCCTGCGGGTGCTGCGCAACATCGAGCGGGTCGTCCGTGAGGAGATGGCGGCGATCGGCGGGCAGGAGATCCTCTTCCCCGCGCTGCTGCCGCGCGAGCCGTACGAGGCGACCGGCCGCTGGACCGAGTACGGCGACGCCCTGTTCCGCCTCAAGGACCGCAAGGGCGCCGACTACCTCCTCGGCCCCACGCACGAGGAGCTGTTCGCCCTCACCGTGAAGGGCGAGTACAGCTCGTACAAGGACTACCCGGTCATCCTGTACCAAATCCAGACCAAGTACCGCGACGAGGCGCGCCCCCGCGCGGGCATCCTGCGCGGCCGCGAGTTCGTCATGAAGGACTCCTACTCCTTCGACCTCGACGACGACGGCCTGTCCCGGTCCTACCAGCTGCACCGCGACGCCTACATCCGCCTCTTCGACCGGCTGGGCCTGGAGTACGTGATCGTCACGGCCACCTCCGGCGCGATGGGCGGCTCGGCGTCCGAGGAGTTCCTCGCCGTCTCCGAAACGGGTGAGGACACCTACGTCCGCAGCAACGCCTCCGGGTACGCGGCCAACGTCGAGGCCGTCGTCACCCCGCCGCCGCCCGCGCAGTCCACCGAGGACAAGCCGGACGCGCAGGTGCACCACACGCCGAACACGCCGACCATCCAGACGCTGGTCGACTACCTCAACACCAAGACCGATCTGGGCCGCACCTTCACCGCTGCGGACACACTCAAGAACGTGATGGTGAAGATCCGCCAGCCGGGCGAGAAGGACTGGCAGATCCTCGGCATCGGGATCCCCGGTGACCGCGAGGTCGACCAGAAGCGCCTCGAAGCGTCGCTGGATCCGGCCGAGGTCGCGCTGCTCGAGGAGGCCGACTTCGCCGCCAACCCGTTCCTCGTCAAGGGTTACATCGGCCCGAAGGCGTTGCAGGACAACGGGGTTCGCTACCTCGTCGACCCGCGCGTGGTCACCGGCACGGCGTGGGTCACCGGCGCCGACAAGGCCGACCACCACGTCGTCGACCTCGTCGCCGGCCGCGACTTCCACCCCGACGGCACGATCGAGGCCGCCGAGGTGCGCGAGGGCGACGCCTCGCCGGACGGGCAGGGCACGCTGGTCGCGGCGCGCGGCATCGAGATCGGGCACATCTTCCAGCTGGGCCGCAAATACACCGACGCGTTCCAGGTCGACGCCCTCGGCGCGGACTCGAAGCCGATCCGCATCACGATGGGCTCCTACGGCGTCGGCGTGTCCCGCCTGGTCGCGGTGATCGCCGAGCAGAGCCACGACGAGCTGGGCCTGGTGTGGCCGCGCGAGATCGCGCCGTACGACGTGCACGTGGTGATCGCGGGCAAGGACGAGTCGATCGCGGCGGGCGCCGAGAAGCTGGCCGCCGACCTCGACGCGGCCGGCGTGCAGGTCCTGCTGGACGACCGCAAGGCCACGCCGGGCGTCAAGTTCGCCGACGCCGAGCTGGTCGGGGTGCCGACGATCCTGGTCGTCGGCCGCGGCCTGGCGAAGGGCGTGGTCGAGGTCAAGGACCGCAAGTCCGGCGACCGCGAGGAGATCGCGGTGGACGCCGTGGTGGACCACCTGGTCAAGCTCGTCCGCGGCTGACCGAGCTTCCGGAAACGGCCCGCCCCGGCGGGCCGTTTCCCGTTCGGTCAGCCGAACACCGCGGACAGCACCAGCTTCGTGTCGCTGAGGTCGCGCAGCACCACCTGCGCCCCGGCCTCCCGGAGTGCCTCCGAATCGAAGCGGCCCGTCGCCACGCCGACCGCGACCGCGCCGTGGGCACGTGCGGCGTCGATGTCGTGCGGTGTGTCGCCCACGACGATCACCGACGCCGGCTCGAACGGCCGCCCGAGCGCGGCGTGCGCCCGGTCCACCGCGTACGCCACCAGGTCCGGCCGGTACGCGGACAGGTCGCCGTAGCCGCCGATCTCGAAGTCGAGATGCGTGTGCAGCCCGAACGCGGACAGCTTGTGCCACGCGACCTCCCGCAGGTTCCCGGTCACCAGCGACTGCACCGCGCCCGCCTCGGCCACCCCCGCCAGCGCCGTCGCCGCGCCGGGCAGCGCCAGGCCGCGCTTCGCCAGCTCCGGCAGCGCCAGCTCGGACACCGCGGTCAGCGCCGCCCACATCTTCCGGATCAGCTCTTCGGTCGGCTCGATCCCGTGCCGCGTCAGCACTTCGGCGGTGATCGCGCGCTCGGTCCGCCCGAAGAAGTCCGGCATCTGGGTCATCGCGACGCCGGTCACCTCCTCGAGCACCTGCCGGTACCAGCCGCGGCCGGCTCCGCGCAGGTCGATGAGGGTCTGGTCGATGTCCCACAGCACCAGGCGGTGCGCACTGCTCGTCACATCCGCTGACGCTACCAAGACCGTTATTCATCAAGCGTTGACTTCGATCGCCCCACCGGGCTAGCGTGAACCCTGAATTCAACGTGTGCAGAAATTATTCAGGGAGGTCCCCATGGCCGGCACATCCCGGAGGCCGACAGCCGGACTGGCGGCCCTGGCCGGTGCGGTGATCGCGGTGGTGCTGGGATTCCTCACCGTCGGGGTCCAGGCGTCGGTCGAACCACACGGGCTGCCCGTGGCGGTCGCGGTGCCCGACAACGCCCCGCCGCAGCTGCGCGCCGCGGCCGGGCAGCTTTCGACCCACAGCGGCGAGGCCCTGAGCTGGCAGGTCACCTCACCCGCGGAGGCCAGGCGGCTGCTCGACGACAAGGACGTCTACGGCGTCCTGGAACTGGCGCCCGGGCAGGTCGGCGTCGTCGTGTCGGGCGCGGTGAACCCGAGCGGTACGCAGATCGCCCAGCAGGCCCTCACCGGCGCCGGGCAGGCGCTCTCGACGGCCATGAGCCAGGCGACCGGCACCCCGGCCGCCCCGGTGCGGGTGGAAACCGTGCACCCGGCGAGCCCGGCCGGCCGGACCGCGCCGCTCGCGGTGAGCGTTCTCGCGTGGGTGGGCAGCCTGGCCGCGGGCGCGCTGCTGGTCGTCCTCGCCCAGCGCGCCGGGCGGCGGGTCGGCCTGACCGCGCGCCTCACGCAGGTGACCGTCACCGCGGTACTGATCACCGGGGTCGCCGCCGGGTTCCTGGCGCTGTGGGACTCGTCCCTGCCGCTGGGCTGGGACGTGCTCGGCTACATCCTGCTGACCGCGGCGGCGTTCGCGGCCGTGCAGACCGCGTTGCTGCGGCTGCTGGGCATCCGGGCGATGGCGATCCTCGCGCCGCTGTACCTGCTCGCGCCGAACGTCGCCGGGCAGGTGCCGGAGCTGCTCAACCCGGCCTACCGGATCCTGCTGTGGTCGTGGACGCCGTTCCGGTTACCCACCGAGGGCACCCGCAGCCTGCTGCAGGGGCACCCCGGACGCACCCGACGTCACCACCGGGATCTGGGTGCTCGGCGCGATGCTGGTCGCCGGCCTGGTGGTCGTCCTCTGGCCGGGGCGCGCGAAGCGGTCCGCGCCGGCGGAGGCGGCGCCGGAGCTTCAGCCGGCCAGGTAGCTGAACCGGACGCGCCGGACCGGGTTGTCGATGTTGGTGTCCACCAGGCAGATCGACTGCCAGGTACCCAGCGCCGGCGACCCGCCCAGCACCGGGACGCTCGCGTAGGGCGGCACCAGCGCGGGCAGCACGTGGTCACGCCCGTGGCCCTTGCTGCCGTGCTGATGCCGCCACCGGTTGTCCCGCGGCAGCAGCTCGTCCAGCGCGGTGAGCAGGTCGTCGTCACTGCCCGCGCCGGTCTCCAGGATCGCCAGCCCCGCGGTGGCGTGCGGCACGAAGACGTGCAGCAGCCCGTCGGACGCCTCGGCCTCGGCCAGGAACGCCTCGACCTGTTTGGTCAGGTCGTGCACGACGGCGCGGCCGCCGGTTGTCACCTCGATCTCCGTGAAGTACATGCCTCCCACGGTAGGCGTCCCAACGGGTGGTACGCGAAATAGCGCGCGCCACCCGGTCGCTGGACGGGGGGAGGCGAAAGGAGCGAGGCATGGTTCATCTCGCGGTGGCACTGGAGGGCGCGGGCTGGCATCCGGCCGCGTGGCGGGAGCCGGACGCGCGCCCGGACGCGCTGTTCCGCCCGCGGTACTGGGGCGATCTGGTGGTCGAAGCCGAACGCGGCCTGCTGGACTTCGTGACGATCGAGGACTCGCTCGGACCGGGGACCGACCGCACCGACCGCGTGCGGGGGCGGCTGGACGCGGTGCTCGTCGCGTCCCGCGTCGCGCCGCTGACCCGGCACATCGGGTTCCTGCCGACGGCGATCGTCACGCACACCGAGCCGTTCCACCTGTCCAAGGCGATCGCCACCCTCGACTACGTCTCGCAGGGCCGGGCGGGGGTGCGCGTCCGGATCACGAGCAGCCCGGAGGACGCCGCGCACTTCGGTCGCCGCGAGTTCCCGGTCCCGCTGCCCGACCTGGTCGAGGAGGCCGGCGACTGGGTCGAGGTCGTGCGGCGCCTGTGGGACAGCTGGGAGGACGACGCGGAAATCCGCGACGTCGCCACCGGCCGTTTCATCGACCGCGACAAGCTGCACTACATCGACTTCACCGGCCGGTTCTTCAGCGTCAAGGGCCCGTCGATCACGCCGCGCCCGCCGCAGGGGCAGCCGCCGGTCGCCGTGCTCTCGCACGTCGCCGAGGTCCACCGGCTCGCCGCCCGCTCGGCCGACCTCGTGTTCGTCACCCCGCACGACGTCGAGGAGGCGGGTGCGCTGGCGCGGGAACTCGACGGCCTGCTGGTGTTCGGCGACGTCGTGGTGTTCCTCGACGAGACCGAGCAGGCGGCCCGCGACCGCAAGGCGCGCCTGGACGACCGCGCCGAGTTCACCTCCGACGCCCTGGTCTTCACCGGCACGCCCGCCCGGCTGGCGGACCAGCTGCTGGCCTGGCGCGACGCCGGCCTGTCCGGGTTCCGGTTGCGCCCGGGCGCCCTGCCGCACGACCTGACCGCCATCACCCGCGGGCTCGTGCCCGAACTGCAGCAGCGCGGCGCGTTCCGCCGCGAGTACGAGGCCACCACGCTGCGGGGTCTGCTCGGCCTGGAGCGTCCCGCCAACCGTTACGCAGGAGCGACGCGATGAAGCAGATCCACCTCGCCGCGCACTTCCCCGGCGTCAACAACACCACCGTGTGGAGCGATCCGGAGGCGGGCAGCCACATCGAGTTCTCCTCGTTCGCGCACCTCGCGCGGACCGCGGAGCGGGCGAAGTTCGACTTCTTCTTCCTCGCCGAGGGGCTGCGGCTGCGCGAGCACGCGGGCCGGATCTACGACCTCGACGTGGTCGGCCGCCCGGACACGTTCACCGTGCTGGCCGCCCTCGCCGCGGTCACCGACCGGCTCGGCCTGACCGGGACGATCAACTCGACGTTCAACGAGCCGTACGAGGTGGCCCGCCAGTTCGCGAGCCTCGACCACCTGTCCGAGGGGCGTGCCGGGTGGAACGTGGTGACCTCGTGGGACGCGTTCACCGGGGAGAACTTCCGCCGCGGCGGGTACCTGCCCGAGGAACAGCGCTACCAGCGGGCGAAGCTGTTCCTGGACACCGCGTTCGAGCTGTTCGACTCGTGGGGCGCGGACGATGTCGCCGCGGACAAGTCGTCCGGGGTGTTCGTGCGGAATCCGCGGGCGGGTGAGTTCGAACGGCACGACGCGCAGTTCGACATCGCGGGGCGGTTCACCGTGCCGCGCGGGCCGCAGGGGCGGCCGGTGATCCTGCAGGCCGGCGACTCGGACGAGGGACGCGAGTTCGCGGCGGCGACGGCGGACGCGATCTTCACCCGGCACGGGACGCTGGAGGCGGGGCGGAAGTTCTACGCCGACGTGAAGCGCCGGTTGCCCGCGTACGGGCGCGAGCCGCACCAGCTGCTGGTGCTGCCCGCGGCGACGTTCGTGCTCGGCGACACCGACGCCGAGGCCGAGGAGCTGGCGAGCATCGTGCGGTACCAGCAGGTCAGCGGGCAGACGGCGATCAAGTTCCTGGAGCAGGTGTGGAACCGGGACCTGTCCGGCTACGACCCGGAGGGGCCGCTGCCCGACGTGGATCCGGTGGTCGGTGCGGACGCGCTCGCGAAGGGGCGCGCGCAGACCCGCGTGTACCGGGACCCGGTGGCGACCGTGCGGCAGTGGCGGGAGCTGGCCGAGGCGAAGAACCTGTCGATCCGGGACCTGGTGGTGGAGGTCAGCGGACGGCAAACGTTCGTGGGTGCCCCGGCGACGGTCGCCGAGGCGATCAACACCTACGTCCAGGCCGACGCGAGCGACGGTTTCATCCTGGTGCCGCACGTGACGCCCGGGGGTTTGGACCCGTTCGCCGACAAGGTGGTGCCGTTGTTGCAGGAGAGGGGCGTTTTCCGCGGCGACTACAGCGGCACCACGCTGCGGGAGCACCTGGGCATCGACCGGTGAGGTGACCGGCTCACCACCCCACGAGCGGCGAGCCGGCCTGCCACGCACCGCCGCTGGGCGGCGTATGGCTGGTTGCCCGCGGAGAACGCCACGGGCGCCTTGCTGGTTGCCCGCGGACACCACGGATGGCACCTGGCCAGTTGCCTGCCGAGAACACGACGGGTGGCGTGAGCCGGCCGCCGGCTGCGGACACGCTGGTGGCTCTGGCTAGTTGCCTGCCGCTGAGTACATGACGGCGGCGCCTTGCTCGTTGCCTGCAGACACCACGGGTCGCGTGTAGCTAGTTGCCTGCCGCGGAGAACACGACGGGCGGCGCCTTGCGGACGGTCTTGCGCGGCGCCTTCTCCGCCGGGGCGGCCTTTTTGGCGGCCGGCTTCTTGGCGGTGGCGTTCTCCTTGGCCGGCGCCGTCTCGACCGGCTTGATGTTGGCGGCTTTCGCCTTGGCGCGCGACGGCTTCGCCGCGGGCTTGGTGGCGGCCTTGGCCGCCTTGCCACCGGCAGCGGGCTTCGCTGCCGGGGTGGCGGTTTTGCCACCGGTGGCTGCCTTGTTGGTGACGGGCTTCGCCGCCGGGGTGGACTTGCCACCGGGATCGGCCGTGGCGGCCGTGGCTGCCTTGCCATCGGCAGCGGGCTTCGCCGCCGGGGTGGCGGTTTTGCCGCCGGTGGCTGCCTTGTCGGTGACGGGCTTCGCCGCCGGGGTGGGCTTGCCACCGGTATCGGCCGTGGCGGACTTGGCCGCCTTGCCACCGGCAGCGGGCTTCGCTGCCGGGGTGGCGGTTCCGCCGCCACCGGTCGCCTTGCTGGCGGCGGGCTTCGTCGCCGGGGTGATCTTGCTCGCGGTGGTCTTGGCTTCGGTGGGCTTCGCCGCGGTGGCGGTGGCCGCCTTGCGGCGGGTCGCGGGCGTGGTGCCGGTGGCGGCCTTGCCCGCGGCGGGCTTCACGGCGGCGGGGGCGGCCGCCTTGCGGCGAGTCGCCGGCTTCGTCGCGGGCGTGGTGCTCTTCGCGGCAGCGGCGGTGCCGCTGGCGGTCTTGCGAGCGGCCGGCTTCGCCGCCGTCCCGGTCGTGCTCTTCGACGCGGCTCCGGTGGCGTTCTTCGCCGTGCTCTTCGTGGACTTGCCCGCCGCCGTCTGTGCCGCCTTCGCGGTGGCGCTCTTGGCCGTGCCCCGGCGCGTGGCCTTCGCAGCAGCCTCCGCCGGTTCCGTGGCCTTCGCGGCGGCCGTCTTCGCCGGAACCTTGCCCGTGGTTTTCGCCGTCGTGGCAGGGGAGTTCGCGCGACGGGTGCGCTTCACCGGCGCGAGGCGGCGCGGCGGGCGCTTGCGGCCCCCCGTGCGGCGGCCCGCCTCGACGTAGGTCGCCAGCAGCTCCCGCAGGCTGTTCGCGTTCGAGTCCGAGAGGTCGATGTCGTACTCGACGCCGTCCAGGCCGAACCGCACCGTCTCCGCGGCCGGTTCGCCGTTCAGGTCGTCCAGTAGTTGCACCGCGGTGTTCTTCGCCACCGATAACCTCCAGTACTTACGATTTGCCGCTGAGAATACCCGCCCCACTTGCGCCGGCCGCCGGGCTGGTGTGCGCTGTGACCCATGTCCGAGGAGACTTTTGACGTCATCGTGATCGGTGGCGGACCGGTGGGGGAGAACGCGGCGGACCGGGCGGCCAAGGGCGGCCTCTCCGCCGCGCTGGTCGAGCAGGAACGCTTCGGGGGTGAGTGCTCCTACTGGGCCTGCATCCCGAGCAAAGCGTTGCTGCGACCGGGAAACGCGCTCGCCGCGGCCAGGCGGCTGCCCGGTGTTCCGGTGGGTGACGCCCTCGATCCGGCGGCGGTGTTCGAGCGCCGCGACTACTTCACCGGCAAGGGCGACGACAGCGGCCAGGCCGAGTGGGCCCGCGGCGCCGGCATCGAGCCGATCCGCGGACGCGCCCGCATCACCGGTGAGCGCGAGATCACTGTGGACGGCGGCCGGGTGCTGCGCGCGCGGCACGCCGTGGTGGTCTGTACCGGTAGCGTGCCGAAGACTCCCCCGATCCCCGGCCTGGACGAAGTGCCGGTCTGGGGCTCGCGCGAGGCGACGTCCAGCAGCACGGTCCCGGCACGGCTGGCCGTCGTCGGCGGCGGGGTGGTCGGCGTCGAGATGGCGCAGGCCTGGGCCCGGCTCGGCGCGCGGGTGGACCTGATCGTCACCGGCCCGCGCCCGCTGCCCCGGTACCCGGACTTCGCCGGTGACGCCGTCGCGGAGGGGCTGCGCGCCGACGGCGTGCGCGTGCACACCGAATCCGGCCTGGCGCGAGCCTCCCTTGTGGACGGTGCCGCCCGGCTGGAGCTGACCGGCGGCGCGGTCGTCACCGCCGATCAGGTGCTCGTCGCGACCGGACGGCGCCCCGCCACCGACGACCTCGGGCTGGAGGTCATCGGGCTCGCGCCGGGCAAGCCGATCACCGTGGACGACAGCGGGCTGGTGTCCGAAGTGGACGGGGACTGGCTGTACGCGGCGGGCGACGTCACCGGCCGGGCGTTGCTGACCCACCAGGGCAAGTACGCCGCCCGCGTGGTCGGCGACGTGATCGCCGCGCGCGCCACCGGCAAGCCCGTGGACACCCGTCCGTGGGGCAAGCACAGCGCCACCGCCGACCACCACGCGGTGCCGCAGGTCGTGTTCACCGACCCGGAGGTCGCCTCGGTGGGGCTGACCGAACCGGAGTCCGGCGCGCCGCACCGGGTGGTCGACATCGACATCGCCGTGGCCGGGTCGTCGCTGCACGCGGACGGCTACGCGGGCAAGGCCAGGATGATCGCCGACACCGAGCGCGAGGTCCTGGTCGGCGTCACGTTCGTCGGCCAGGACGTGGCGGAGCTGCTGCACTCGGCGACGATCGCCATCGCGGGCGAGGTGCCGCTGGGCCGCCTGTGGCACGCGGTCCCGTCGTTCCCGACGATCAGCGAGGTGTGGCTGCGGCTGCTGGAGGAGTACGGGCTCTGAAAACCGCTTGCCGGGCGCGGCCACGGTGATCGACCCTGGCCGCGTGTCCGTCGATCACGAGCTGTCGCTGCCCGGCGGCCGGGTCCTCGCCTGGTCCGAGACCGGCGCCGGCGCCCCGGTTCTGTTCCTGGCCGGCGCGGCGACCGGCCGTGCGATGACCTTCGGCGACGAGCACCTGGCCCGGCTCGGGGTCCGGCTGGTGACGGTGGACCGCCCCGGTATCGGCGCGTCGACGCACGACCCCGGCCGGTCGGCCGCGTCCACCGCCGCCGACCTCGGCTGCCTCGTCACGCGGCTCGGCGGGCCGCTGCCGGTCGTGGCGAACTCGCAGGCCGCGGTCTTCGGGCTAGCGGCCGCCGCGCGCGGGATCGCGTCCCGGCTGCTGCTGGTCTCCCCGGCCGACGAGGTCGCCGACCCGCGGGTGTTCGCGCGGCTGCCCGGCCCGGTGCGCGACGTCGTCACGGGAGTGCGGCAGGACCCGGCGGCCGCGCGGGCGTTCTTCGCCGGACTCGGCCCGGCCGGGATGGAACGGATGGTGCTGGACGGCGCGGACCCGGGCGATCGCGAGGTGTACACCGACCCCGCGTTCCTCGCCCGGTACCGCGCGGCTCTGCGCGAGGGGTTCGCGAACGACGGCGCCGGCTATGCGACCGACACGCTCATCGCGATGTCGCCGTGGCAGCTGGACTGGTCCGCGATCCGGGTGCCCGTGCGGGTGTGGTTCGGCGAGCGGGACCGCGTCCACTCGCCGGACCTGGGCGCGCTGCTCACCTCTCGCATCCCGGGGGCCGAACGGCGCGTCGTGCCCGGTGCCGGCGGCGCCCTCCTGTGGACGCACGCCGAGGAGATCCTCGCCGCGGCGATCGGCTAGCTGATCCGCACTCCCAGCGCCGCGCCCGCCGCCCGCAGCAGGACCGGGTCCTCCGGGGAGGACTGGCCGTCCAGGTAGGCGGCCAGCACCAGCCGGACGGCGGCCCCGGAGATCGCGCTCTGGTAAGCGGCCCCGGCGGTGTCCGGTTCCCGCGGCCACTGGTGCGTCTCGGTTGCCAGGTCGGTGATCCCGCCGCTGCCCGGGGTGTCGGCGAGCTGCTTGAACGCCGCGGCCTGCTCGTCGCTGCCGAAGGTGAGCACGGCGACCGACACCGCGACCACCCGCCCGTCCACGGTGGCCTCGAAGCTGCCGCGCTCCATGCCCGCGCAACCGCCCGCCTGCAGCCGCGCCTGCAGGTCGCCGTAGGCGCGGGCGGCGCAGGTGCGTTCCGTGCCCGAGGCGCGCTTGGTGAACTCGATGCCCGCCACGGCCTGCCGCACCGGCGTGACCGCGGTGGTGGTCGTGGGCGCGGTGACCGGTTCGTCGTCCCCGCCGGTCGTCACCAGGACGAGCACGACGACCACCAGCACCAGCGCCACGGCGATCGCCCCGACCGGCCGCCACGGCACGGGCCCGGGAGGCGGGGGCGTGCGCACGGGCGCGGCCGCGGTGACGCGGGGCACCGGCATCGTCACCTCGGCGGGCGGGACGACCGGCGGCACGGCCGCGGGCCCGGCGGGGCGCGTCCGCCGCGGGCGCGGCTTGACCGGTGGCAGCTTCACCGTGGCCGACTCCTCGGTGACGGTGAAGCCTTCCGCGGCCAGAGCGTCCCCGGTCAGGTCGGTGTCCGGGGCGAGGGTGTCGATCAGCGCGCGCGCCTGGGCCGGGGTGCACGGCCACGGCGCCGGGGTCAGCGAGGCGATCGCGGCGAGCAGGCTGTTCTGCGTCGGGAACAGGACGCGGACGTTGCCGGCGAGGTCGGCCGGCGGCTGCTCGATCTCCTCGACGAACGGCCCGACGGCGATGATCGTGGCGATCGGCAGGTGCTCCGGGACGTCCGGGCGCAGGCGTTCGGCGACGGCGTCGGCGAACGCGAGGGCCTCCGTGGCGGGGTTGACGACCTCGCCGTCGGCCACGAGCGGCCAGCCGTCGGCCTTCCACTGCCCGGTCAGGGGCGCGTCGAGGCGGATCGCCGGGTCCGGCAGGTCGACGCCGATCACGACGAGCACGGCGCGGGGGAGGACGACGATCGCCTCGACCGGCGGCCTGCCCGGCAGCGGCCGCGGCCCGGCCAGCGCGATGCCGCCCGCGAAGTCGTCACCGCGGCCGAGCGCGGCGAGCGCGGCCCGCACGTCTTCGGCGACGCGCGAGGGTTGTCGTTCCAGGCGGACCAGCCGCACCTCGCACCTCCCCGGTCCCGTCCGCGTGCGCGCATACGCTAGCGCGCCGGCCGGTCCGCGCCGCTCGATGGTGTGAAAATCACCCGCCCTTGTTGCACAGTTGGTGATCAGTTCGTGACCGCCGTCACTCATCCGTGTGCTACTCGTTGGTAGGTCGTACGGCTGCTCGACAGATCAGGAGATCCCGATGAGATGGCGCTCCGTCCGGTGGGCGACGACCTTCGTCGCCGCTCTCGTCGTCCCGCTCGCCGGCGCCGTCCCCGCGGCGAACGCCCAGGCCCCGCTCGCGCCCGTGTCGGACACGCTGGGCCGGGTGCTCGCCACCGCGAGCGGGCCGACTCCGCTCACCACGCTGGTGCACGCGGCGGACGCGGGCACCGCCGCGCGGGCTGTCCAGGCGGCCGGGATGCGGGAGATCACCCGGTTCCCGCGCATCGGCGTCGTGGCCGCGACGGGCACCGCCGCGCAGGTCGCCGCGGTCCGCAAGGCGGCCGGGGTCAGCTACGTGGAGAACAACGACCCGCTCGTCGCGTTCGGCTCGTCCGGCACGCCGGCCACCCGCAGCGCCGAAGCACGCACGACCCTCACCGGCGCGGACGGCGCTCCGCTGGACGGGCGTGGGGTGTCGGTGGCGATCATCGACACCGGCATCGACCCGACGCACCCCGCCTTCCGCGGCGCCGACGGCTCGACCCGGGTCGTGCGCAACCTCAAGAGCCTGTGCCTCGGCGGCACCACCACCTCGTGCATCGTCGACGTGCCCACCTCGCTCGACACCGACGCGACCGCGCTCGGTGGGCACGGCACCCACGTCGCCGGGATCGCGGCGGGCGCGCCGTACACGCTGGCCGGCGGATCGTCCGTGGGCGGGTCGGCGCCGGGCGCGAAGATCGTGTCGATCTCGACCGGCCTGGCGATCCTGGTGCTGGGTACGGACGCCGCGCTGAACTGGGTGCTGGAGAACCACGCCGCGCCGTGCGGCGCCGGGGTGCCCGCCACGGTGTGCCCGCCGATCAAGGTGATCAACAACTCCTACGGCCCGAGCGGCGGCGGCGAGTTCGACCCGCAGTCGGCGACGGTGAAGCTGCAGCGCGCCCTGGCGGCCGAGGGGGTCGTGACGGTGTGGGCGAACGGCAACGACGGCGGGGACGGTTCGGCGGACCTGTCGAACCCGCCGGGCAAGGACCCGACGCCGGGTGTGATCTCCGTGGCCTCGTACAACGACCAGGGCACCGGCACCCGCGACGGCACGGTGTCGGACTACTCCTCGCGCGGGCTCGCCACGGACCCGTCGACGTGGCCGGACGTGTCCGCGCCCGGTGAGAACATCCTGTCGGCGTGCCGCCCGTACCTGGTGATCTGCGCGACCGGGTTGCAGCCGTCGAACGGCCCGGGGCCGCTGGATCTGGGCACCTACAACGTGATCAGCGGGACGTCGATGGCGGCGCCGCAGATCACCGGGATCGTGGCGCAGCTGTTCCAGGCCCGGCCGGGTGCCACGCCGGGCGACATCGAGACCGCGATCAAGTCGACGGCGTACAAGTACCGTGATGGTGCGCCGTACGAGGGCGGTTCGAGCTTCGACAAGGGGGCCGGGCTGGTGGACACTGTTGCCGCGGTGGGGGCGCTCGCGGGGCCGTGATGGCGGCCTCCGCGCGGTGGTGGTGCTGCGACATCTGAGGTTCCTGTGGCGAAGTGCCACTGCCGGGGTGCACAATATAAGCAGTCACGTCAAGGTTGTTTGACGGCAGGCGCGCCGAGGCTCGCGAGGTCGTAGGGGAAGACGCCCCTCGTCGAGTAGCGGAGGTCAGCAGTGAGCACCCGTGGCGTGGTTTACGTCCACTCGTCGCCGTCTGCGGTGTGCCCGCACGTCGAGTGGGCGATTTCGGGCACCCTCGGTACCCGGGTGGATCTGAAGTGGACGGCGCAACCCGCCGCTCCAGGGCAGCTCCGCGCCGAGTGCACGTGGAGCGCGCCCGCCGGAACCGGCGCCAAGCTGGCGGCCGGTCTGAAGGCGTGGCCGATGCTGCGCTTCGAGGTGACCGAAGAGCCGAGCGCCGGTGTGGATGGCGAGCGGTTCTGCTACGTGCCCGGGCTGGGGCTGTGGCGCGGCCGCACGAGCGCCAACGGGGACATCGTCGTGGGCGAGGACCAGCTGCGCACGCTGGTCGCGACGTGCCGCGCGGGGGAGCAGCTGGCGCACAAACTGGACGAGCTGCTGGCCTCGAGCTGGGACGAGGCGCTGGAGCCGTTCCGGCACGCGGGGGATGGGGCGCCGGTTACCTGGCTGCATCGGGTGGGGTGAGTTGCCGGGGTTCGGGGTTTCCGGGCCGGGTTTCCGGGTTTCGGGTTTCCGGTGGTGCTGACCGTTCGCTAGGGCGCGAGGTGCCCAGCCGCGGGCCCAGGAATGGACCGTTCACGCCTTGGTGCGCCCGAGGTGCCCAGTCGTGCGCCGATGAATGGACCGTTCATGCCTTGGCGCCCCCGAGGCACCAGGCGCGGCGATGAATGTCCATTCATGCCTTGCCCGCCGCGAGGTGCCCACTCGTGGGGCCGTGAGTGGACACCTCGCTGGCGCACGAGATGCCCAACGGTGCGGTGGTGAATGGTCCATTCATGCCTTCGCCGCCACCAGGTGGCCAGTCGTGTGGCGATGAATGGACCATTCATGCCTTCGCCGCCACCAGGTGGCCAGTCGTGTGGCGATGAATGGACCATTCATGCCTTGTCGGCCGCGAGGTGCCCAGCCGCGCAGCGATGAATGGACCGTTCATGTCTCGGCGCTCACGAGGTGTCCAGCCGCGTGGTGATGAATGGTCCGTTCATGCCTTCGCCGCCACGAGGTGCCCAGTCGTGGAGCGATGAATGGACCGTTCATGCCTTGTCGGCCGCGAGGTGCCCAGCCGCGCGGCGGTGAATGGTCCGTTCATGCGTTCCCCGCCACCAGGTGTCCAGCCGCGCGGTGATGAATGGACCGTTCATGCCTTCGCCGCCACGAGGTGCCCAGTCGTGGAGCGATGAATGGACCGTTCATGCCTTGTCGGCCGCGAGGTGCCCAGCCGCGCGGCGGTGAATGGTCCGTTCATGCCTTCGCCGCCACCAAGTGTCCAGTCGTGCGGTGATGAATGGTCCGTTCATCCACCCGTGACGTGACCACTCGCAGCAGCCAAGCCCGGAGGCCAACCGCCGGGTCGGCTCAGTCCGTTCACCGGAACGGCCCAACCCCAACCGGCAGCCACCGATGCGGGACAGCACTCGGTAACGATCGCTACTACGCTGCCGATGTGACAGCCATGCCGGCGCCTCCCGCAGCACCGCCGCGATGGCTGGTGCCCGTCGTCATCGTCGTGGTGTCGATCATGGTCGGCGGCGGTCTCCTGGCCCGCGAGCTGTACCGGCTGCCCGAAGCCGCCCCGGACGCGATCCTCGCTCAGACCTCGCCCGCCCGGCCGCTGGCCGAGCAACCCGGCCCGGGCATCGTCGAGCTCACCCCGGACGCCGCCGCGCACCCGCAGAACGCCACGGTCCGCGGGCTGCTGCAGACCTACTTCGACTCGATCAACAACCGCGACTACGAGCTGTGGAAAACGGCCGTCACGCGGGAACGCGTCCAGGCCAAACCGAAGAGCACCTGGCTCAACGACTACCGCACCACGAAGGACGGCAGCATCCTCGTCTACCGGATCGACCCGGTCACCGACGACGAACTCCGCGCCCTGGTCGGCTTCACCAGCACCCAGGACGTCAAGGACGCCCCGGCCGAGCTCCCGGAACCCTGCGTGCACTGGCGGCTCGTGCTCCCGCTCGCCCTGGAGTCCGGCGCCTGGAAGGTGGACACCGTGACCGGCTCCACCACACCCGAACTGTCCCGCTGCTGACGGGACGCCCGGCTGATGCCTGCCCGGCTTCGAGGCGACCGAATGGAGCTTGGCTAGCGCGTGGCGCGAGAGTGGTCACCCCTGGGGGCTCCGCGGCGGGGCGACTGGCGCCCGGCTGCTTCAGGGAGCGCGGTTGCTTCCGTACAAAGAGCGCGGGCGACGGATGGGCTGGTGCCTGGCCGACTGTGGGCGCCCGGGTGGAGCTGGCTGGCGCTGGCGCGAGGGTGGTCCCCCTGGGGAGGACCCGGCGGCGCGGGGACTGACGCCTGGCTGTTCAAGGACAAGCGGCTGCTTCCGTACCAAGGGCGCGGCTGCTGCCTGCCCGGCGTTGAGGCGCCCGGGTGGAGCTTGGCCGACGCCGGCGCGAGAGTGGCCACCCCTGGGCAGAACCCGCCGGCGCGGCAACTGACGCCCGGCTACTTCAGGAAAAGCGGCTGCCTCCCACAGAAGGGCCGGGCGGTACCGCCCCCTGGGCACCCCAGAGCCGTCCGACCGCCCCCGGGCGAGAGCAGCTACTCCTGCCGAGGCAGAGTCCACGAACCGGCACGAAAATGCAAAGAACCCCGGCCACCCACGGCCGGGGTCCCCGCAAAAACGAACTCACACGCCGGTGAACAGCAGCGCCGTGTTGTGGCCGCCGAAACCGAACGAGTTGCTCAGCGCCGCGGTCAACTCGACCTTCCGCGGCTCGCCGGCCACCACGTCCAGCCCGACCTTCGGGTCCAGGTTCTCCAAGTTCAGCGTCGGCGGCACCAGCCCGTGGTACACCGACAGCAGCGTGAGGATGCCCTCGACCGCCCCCGCGCCACCGACCAGGTGCCCCAGCGCCGACTTCGGCGCCGTCACCACCGGGTGCTCACCCACGGCCTTGCGGATCGCCGCGGCCTCGCCGATGTCGCCGACCACCGTGGACGTCGCGTGGGCGTTCACGTGCCCCACCTCGGCCGACGTGAGGCCCGCCATGGTCATCGCGTTCGCCATCGCGGCGATCTGCCCGATTCCCTCCGGGTGGTTGCCGGTGATGTGGTGCGCGTCCGAGGTGATGCCGTACCCGGCCAGCCGCCCGTAGATCCGCGCGCCGCGGGCCTTCGCGCGGTCGGCCCGCTCCAGCACGACCACCCCGGCGCCCTCGCCGAGCACGAACCCGTCCCGGTCGGCGTCGAACGGGCGTGACGCGCGCTCCGGCTCGTCGTTGCGCGTCGACACCGTCCGGGCCTGCGCGAAACCGGCCACGGTGATCGGGTGGATGCAGGACTCCGCACCACCCGCCACCACGACGTCGGCCCGCCCGTTCTGGATCATCTGGTAGCCGTTGGCGATGCCCTCGGCACCGGAGGCACACGCCGACGCCGGCGAGTGCACCCCCGCCCTGGCCTTGAGGTCGATGCCGACGTGCGCGGCAGGCCCGTTCGGCATCAGCATCGGCACGGTCAGCGGCGAGACCTTCCGCAGACCCTCCTGCTCGAGCAGGTCGTCCATCGCCAGCAGCGTCAGCGGCCCGCCGATGCCGGTGCCGATGGACACGCCGAGCCGGTCCGGGTCGACGTCGGTGTGCTCCTCGCTGGGCTGCTCGAAACCGGCGTCGGCCCACGCCTGCCGGGCCGCGATGAGCGCGATCTGCTCACACCGGTCCAGCCGGCGCGCCTGCACGCGCGGCAACTTCTCCGCCGGATCCTCGGCGAGCGTGGCGCCGATCTTGACCGGCAGGTCGAACTTCTCGACCCAGTCGGCCTCGATCCGCCGGATGCCGCTGCGGCCGGCGAGCAAGCCCTCCCACGTGGACGCGACGTCCCCGCCGAGTGGCGTCGTCGCGCCGATCCCGGTGATCACGACGTCGATGTTGCTCATGAGGAGTCTCCCCGAGGTTCAGACGAAGAATTCAGCTCGTGCTTACTTGGCGTTCGCGGCGACGTAGTCCACCGCGTCGCCGACGGTCTTCAGGTTGGCCAGCTCGTCGTCCGGGATCTTGACCCCGAACTTGTCCTCGGCCTGCACCGCGATCTCCACCATCGACAGCGAGTCGATGTCCAGGTCGTCGACGAAGGACTTCTCCAGGCTCACGTCGTCCTGCGCGACACCCGCGACCTCCTCGACGATCTCCGCGAGGCCGCTGAGGATCTCCTGCTTGTCCGCCACGATGGTTGTTCCCTTCTGGTGGTTGATACCGGCAGGCTCCGCGCCTGCCGGCGATAGTGGTATCACGGGCAGATGACGACCTGTCCGGCGTAGGACAGGCCCGCGCCGAATCCAACCATCAGCACGACGTCACCCGATTTGACGGTGCCCGCTTTCCGCATGTGGTCCAGCGCCATCGGGATCGACGCGGACGAGGTGTTGCCCGAGAACTTGATGTCGTCGGCGACGACGAGGTCCTCCCGCGCGCCCTTGGCCTTCAGCCGCTTGGCGATCGCGTCGACGATCCGCAGGTTCGCCTGGTGCGGGATGAGCACGTCGATGTCCGATGGCTCCAGCCCGGCCAGCTCGACCGCCTTCAGCGCGATCGGCGCGATCTGCGTGGTCGCCCACCGGAAGACCGACTGGCCCTCCTGGTAGATGTACTTGTGGTCGCGCATGTAGATGGTGTCGACCAGATCGCCCGCGCTGCCCCACGACACCGGCCCGATGCCCGGCTCGTCGGACGGGCCGACCACCGCGGCGCCCGCGCCGTCGGCGAAGATGATCGCGTTGGCCCGGTCCACCGGGTCGACCACGTCGGTCAGCTTCTCCGCCCCGATCACCAGCACCTTGCCCGCCGAGCCGGCGCGGATCAGGTCGGAGGCGACACCCAGGCCGTAGCAGAACCCGGCGCACGCGGCGTTGAGGTCGAACGCGCCGGCCGCCTTCACCCCGATCCGGTCGGCGACCTGGCCGGCCGCGTTCGGGATGGGCGCGGGCATCGTGCAGTTCGGCACGATCACGGTGTCCACTTCGGACGGCTGCAGGCCCGCGTCGGCGAGCGCGGCGTTGCCCGCCTTGACCGCCATGTCGACCAGCAGCTCGTCCTTCTCGGCGAAGCGGCGCTCGATGATGCCGACCCGGTCGCGGATCCACTGGTCGTTGGTGTCCATGATCTGCGACAGGTCGTCGTTGGTGACGACCCGGTCCGGCTGGTAGCTGCCGACGCCCAGGATGCGGGTGGCGGCCGGACCCTGCTTCTGGCGCAACACCGGGCTCACAGGATCTCCTTCGCGGCGGGCAGGTCGGCGGGGGTCTTCAACGCGACGGTCTGGGTGACCGTGCCCTTGAGCTGGCGCTTGACCAGGCCGGTCAGGGTGCCCGCGGGCGGCAGCTCGACCGTCGCCGTGACGCCCAGCTCGACCAGGCCGTCCATGGTGAGGTCCCAGCGGACCGGGCGGGTGACCTGCTTGATCAGCCGCTCCAGGTACTCGGCGCCGCTGGTGACCACGGTGCCGTCGGCGTTGGACAGCAGCGGGCGGACCGGGTCCTTCGGCGTGATCGACGCGGCGTGCGCGCGCAGGGCCTCCTCGGCGGGGGCCATGTAGGAGGTGTGGAAGGCGCCGGCGACCTTCAGCGGCCGGACCTTCGTGCCCTCGAGCGGCTCGGCGACGATGCGCTCGATGGCGTCCTTGGCCCCGGACGCGACGATCTGACCGGCGCCGTTGCGGTTCGCCGCGGTCAGGCCGTGGCCCTCCAGCCAGGCGACGACCTCGTCCGGGTCGCCCAGCATGACGGCCGCCATGGACGTCGGCTCGATCGCGCAGGCCTTGGCCATCTCGGCGCCGCGGACGGCGGCCAGCGCCACGGCGTCCTCGGCGGTGAGCACAGCGGCCGCCGCGGCGGCCGCCAGCTCGCCGACCGAGTGGCCGGCGACCGGGGTGTCGCCCGGGACGTCGCCGAGGGAGTCGAAGGCCAGCAGCGAGAGCGCGACGATCAGCGGCTGCGTGATCGCGGTGTCCTGGATGGTCTCGGCGTCGGCCTCGGTCCCGAGGTGGACCAGGTCGAGCCCGGTGCGCTCGGACCAGCGCGCGAGCTTCTCGCGGGCGCCGTCGAGGTCGAGCCAGGGGGAGAACATGCCGGGCGCTTGGGAGCCCTGTCCGGGAGCGAGCACTGCTGTCACGCCTCTAAGGGAACATGCTCCCCCGGCGGGCCCGGGATGCCGCCGTTCACCAAGTCGGAGCGGCGATCTTGTAGAGGCCCTACAAAAATGGCGCCCGTAGGCCGTCTTCCAGCTCTGATGTGTTGTCGGTTCCGGGCAGGGCGGAAGTGAGACCGGTCACCCAGGGCAGGCTCGCGGGGCCCGGACGTGGATCTCGCGCGCACGAGCGTGGGACTCGCGTTCCTGAACGTGGGACTCGCGGGCGTTGACGGGGGACTGGCCGCGCGAGCTGGCGCCCTGTCGGCTGCCGCGGTCGTCGGCTACGTGCAACATCACCGGAGGTTGTGTGAGCTGGCGCCCTGGGAGCTGCCGTGGTCGTCGGTTGCGTGTGAACGTCACCAGAGGCCGCGTGCTCGGGCCAGCCGGCCCACCGTCAGTGCCACCCGCGGCCGCGGCGCGTCCCGCGGCTCGGTGGCGTTCCGGCCGGTCAGCTCGGCCGCCCTGCGCAGGCGGTAGCGCACCGTGTTGGGGTGCACGAACAGCTTCTTCGCGCACGTCTCCAGCACGCCGCCGGACTCCAGGTACTCGTCCACCGTCTGCAGCATCGTCGGGCCCGCGGCCTCCAGCGGCTGCGCGATCTCCTCGATCAGCAGCCGCTCGGCCTCGGCGTCGCCGGACAACGCGCGCTCGGGCAACAGGTCGGACGACCGCACCGGGCGCGGCGCCCCCGGCCAGCCCACCACCGCACGCAACCCGGACAGCGCTTCCGCCGCGCTGCGGTGCGCCTCGGCCAGGCTGCCCACCGTCGGCCCGGCCACCACCGGCCCCTCGCCGAACGCGCCGGCCAGCTTGCCGAGCACCTCCTTCTGCTTGGCGTCTCCCTCGGTCGGCCCGCCGGCCACGACGATCAGCCGCGACCCCTGGACGCTCAGCAGCACCGGCCGCCCCAGGCGCGCGGCCAGGCGCCGCACCTCGAACACCACGCTCGGCGGATCGTCCGAGGGCGGACGGCCGGCCAGCACGGTCGCCATCGCCGACGGCTCCCACCCCAGCGCCGCCGCCCGCGACAGCACCGCCTCCTCGGCGTCGCCGCGGACGATGCCGTCCACGACCAGCGCCTCCAGCCGGGCGTCCCACGCACCCCGGGCCTCGGCGGCCGCGGCGTAGGAGTTGGCCGTCGCGAAGGCGATCTCCCGGCCGTACCGGAGGATGCCCTCGATGAGCGCGGCGTGCTCGGCCTCGGTGGCGGCGAATTCCGGCAGCTGCTCCTCGAACACCTCGATCGCCAGCCGCACCAGCCCGACGGCCTGCCGCAGGCTGATCCACCGCGACAGGTCCTCCGGGGCGCCGCGGAAGGCCTCGGTGGTGAGCTTGAGCGCCTCCTGCGAGTCGCGCAGCCAGTCGACGAACCCGGCCGCGCCGGTCTGGGTGATCAGCAGGATGCTCGCCCGCTGCTCGGCGGGCAGACGCCCGAACCACGGCAGCCGCTGCTCCATCGCGGCGACGCTGGCCGAGGCGAGGCGTCCGGAGGCGCGCTCCAGCCTGCGCAGCGTCTTCGCCGAGAGGCCGTGGTGCTTGGCCGGCCGTCTGCTGTTGGTTTGGGTCATCGTGAACCGACTCTAACCGGCTGCCCGGTAAACGCGAGGCCGCCCGGCGCACGCGGTTCTCGCAGCGCCGGGCGGCCTCATCTCCCCGGTCCCCACCGGTAGGTCCACTATGGACCTTGTGGATATTTTTCCGCCAGTCTTCTCACTCGATCGTGCAAGTAATTTTCGACCGGTGTAGCGGGGCTCACTGCGGGTGAGGGAATCAGTGCCGGATGTGGCAGGTTGTTGCGGCAGACGGGAGGCGCCATGCACGTTCTGTTGCAGCACGGTTTGTCCGTTTTCGGGCAGTGGATCTCCATCGCGGAGCTGATCGGCCAACTGTGCGCGCTCGCCGTGGTCTTCCTGGCGCAGCGGCGCACCCTGTGGACCTGGCCGGTGCAGGTCGGCGCGACGGTGCTGCTGTTCGCCGTCTACGCTTCCGCACACCTGGGCGGGCTCGCGGCCCGGCAAGTCGCGATCCTGCTGATCTCGGTGTACGGCTGGTGGGCCTGGACCCGGCGCCGCGACCCGGTGTACGGGGTGGTCGTGCGCCGCGGCCGCGCCGTGGAACGGCTGGTGATGGCCGGGGCGTTCGGGGCGGGCACGGTGGCGATGGCGCTCGTGCTCGACGCGCTGCACGCGTCCTGGGCGCCGTGGCCGGACGCGGCGATCTTCATCGGCACGCTGGTCGCCTTCGCCGCGCAGGGCCGCGGTCTGGTCGAGTTCTGGCTGGTGTGGCTGGTCGTGGACGCGATCGGCGTACCGCTGCAGATCTCCTCGGGCCTGTACTTCTCCGCGGCGGTCTACCTCGTGTTCGCCGTCCTGGTCGTGCACGGCTGGTGGAGCTGGCACCGCGCCGCCGTCCGCCGCCCGGAACTCACGGCAGCATCCCGCTGAGGAAGCTCGCCTGCGCCACCACGATCAGGCACATCACGAGCAGCAGCCCCAGGCTCCACGGCAGCACCTTGCGCAACAGCGTGCCCTCCTCGCCGGGCAGCATCGCCGCCGCGCACGCGATGCTGAGGTTCTGCGGCGAGATCATCTTGCCCAGCACGCCGCCCGAGGAGTTGGCCGCGGCGAGCAGCTCGGGCGACAGCCCGGCCTGGTGCGCCGCCGTCACCTGGAGCGCGCCGAACAGGGCGTTGGCCGAGGTGTCCGAGCCCGAGACCGCCACGCCGAACCACCCGAGCACGGGCGACAGGAACGCCAGCCCCGCGCCCGCGCCGGCGATGAAGTAGCCGATCGTGGTGGCCTGGCCGGACAGGTTCATCACGTAGGCCAGGGCGAGCACGCTCGTCACGGTCAGGATCGCGAACCGCAGCTCGTGCACCGTGCCGCCCCACTCGCGCACCGCGTCGCGCGCCCGGACCCGCAGGAACACCGCGGTCAGGACGCCCGCGATCAGCACGAGCGTGCCGCCGGTGCTCAGGAACGGCAGCGAGAACGTGTTCCCGGAGACCGGCTTGCCCGCCGAGTTCGCCACCGACAGCGCGGGCCAGTCGAACTTCCAGGTGGCCGCGTCGAGCAGCCGCTTGACCGGCGGCAGCTGGCCGATCGAGAAGATCACGATGATCAGCCCGTACGGCAGGTAGGCGCGGACGACCTCGCCGCGGTCCTCCGGCCGGTCCAGCGTCTCGGTGGCGACGCCGGTCAGCACGGCGGTCCGGACCTCCGCGCGGGCCGGCTTCCGGGCGGCAGGCAGCGCGACCAGGGCCGCCGCGCCGGCGAGCGCGGCGCCGATGTCGGCCAGCTGGGCGGAGACGTAGTTGGCGGCGGCGAACTGCACCACCCCGAACGCCGCGCCGCACACCAGCGCGGGCAGCCAGGTTTCCCGCAGCCCGCGGCGCCCGTCGACGATGAAGACCAGCAGCAGTGGCACGAACACCGCGAGGATCGGCGTCTGACGGCCGACGATCGAGGAGACGGTGTCCAGCGGCAGCCCGGTGACCTGCGCGAGGGTGACGACCGGGGTGCCCATGGCGCCGAACGCGACCGGCGCGGTGTTGGCGACCAGCGCGACGACCGCCGCGCGCACCGGGGTGAACCCGAGCGCCACGAGCATCACCGAGCTGATCGCGACCGGCGCCCCGAACCCGGCCAGCGCCTCCATCAGCGCGCCGAAGCAGAAGGCGATGATCAGCGCCTGGATGCGCGGATCGTCGGAGACCCGGCCGAACGACCGCCGGAGCACGTCGAAGTGCCCGGTGCGCACGGTGATCCGGTAGATCCACAGCGCGTTGACGACGATCCACATGATGGGGAACAGCCCGAACGCGGCGCCCTGGAAGCCGCTGGAGACGGCCTGGCCGATCGGCATGCCGAAGATCGTGACGGCGACGATCAGGGCGACGGCCAGGCCGATCAGGCCGGCCTGGTGGGCCTTCATGCGGACCACGCCGAGCAGGACGAGCACGGTGGCCAGGGGGAGCGCCGCGACCAGCGCGGACAGGCCGAGCGACCCGGCCAGCGGGGCGAGTTCCTGCACGAACATGGCCGACCTCGATTCCACATCGCGGAAGTTGGGTTCCGCTGGACGTGGGGAGGAATGGTCCGGTCCTGCCGGGGTGTGGTCAAGTGGGGCGTTTCACTGATCGAGATGGG
The DNA here is from genome assembly GCF_003385215.1 of Amycolatopsis thermalba. Lineage (GTDB taxonomy): Bacteria > Actinomycetota > Actinomycetes > Mycobacteriales > Pseudonocardiaceae > Amycolatopsis_E > Amycolatopsis_E thermalba. The sequence continues at coordinate 35,928 of NZ_PQHW01000051.1, forward strand.
GTCCGGCTGACGTGGAAAGATCGCCGATTCGGCGCATCGTCAATCAAGCTGTATCTGGGATACGGTCGCTTGTCGAATCGGTGGGTTGTGGGGGTGTGCTGTGGCACGCAAACGTGGTTTCTTCGCCGAGCTCCAGCATCAGCAGATGTTGCAGGAGCGAGAAAGGCAGCGGCAGCTCAAGCAGGCGGCGAAGGAAGCCGAACAGGCGGCCCGCGCTCGGGAACGAGCATTGGCGCAGGAAGCCCGCGAACAGCGGGAATTGCATGTCAAGCAGCAACAGGACGAAGCGGCGGCCTACACCGTCGCCGCACAGGACCGGATGAATGAACTCGGCCGAGTGCTGGTGGACGGTCTTCGTCATCGAGGAGTGTTTTCATTCCGCCAAATGCGCAGGTCGTTCAGGCCGCGGCCGTTCGAAGCCCCGTCCGCTCTCGCCACCCCCGCGCGGCAACCGCGATGGGAGCGGTATGCGCCGCCGCCTCCTTCGGGTGTGGGCCGTTTGTTCAAGGGAACTCACAACAGAGCAATCGAGCAGGCCAAGGCCAGTTTCGCCCGCGACATGGCGCTTTATCAGCATAGCGAGCACGAACGTCTCACTGCGCTGGCAGCTGCCGAGGCGCGGCATCGCCAGGGTGAGGAATCTCGCCGACAAGAAGTGGAACAACACAACGCCCAGGTAGACGACCTGGAGAAACGAGTGATGGCAGGACTGCCGGAGGCGGTCGAGGACTATTTCGAGTTGCTGATAGAACGGTCGCCGTTGCCGGCCGACCTGCCAGTCGACGTCGAAGTCGCCTACCAGCCGGATTCGAAGAAGTTGCTCATGATCCGGGAGTTGCCCGGGGTCGACGTGATTCCTCAGAACCGTGAATACACGTATGTCAAGTCGCGAGACGAGATCGTCGCAAAGCCGCGGCTTGTGAAGGAGATCAAGCAGGCTTACGCGAACCTGGTTGCGCAGATCGTCCTGAGGACCATGCGCGACGTGTTTGAAGTCCGGCCGAGTGAGCTCGTGGACGAGGTGGCTGTCAACGCGCATGTGTCGACGCGTAACAGAGCTACCGGTAAACCCGAGCGCCCATGCCTGGTAAGCGTTTCTGCGACTCGCAAACAGTTTGAGGAACTCGTCCTCACCGAACTTGATCCCGCTGAATGCCTTAAGTACTTCAACGCGCTCGTGTCGCCCCACCCGTGGGACCTTGAGGCAGTGCGACCGATATTCGATCCGGACTTGTCGAAGTATCGGCTGGTGGACGCCCATGACGTGGCAGCGGGCCTGGGTGGTCGTCCGGTGCTCTTGGAGATGAAGCCCTTCGAGTTCGAGGTTCTCGTCAAACAGCTCTTCGAGGCAATGGGGATGAAATCCTGGGTTACACAGGCATCCCGTGATGACGGGCTCGATGCGATCGCTGTCAACGAAGACCCGATCATGGGTGGGGTGTGCGTTATTCAAGCGAAGAGGTACAAGGGGACTGTTGAACCAGATGCCGTCCGTGCGCTTGCCGGAGTGATGGATGACAAGCGCGCGAGTCGAGGCGTGCTGGTCACTACTTCACGTTTTGGCAAAGCATCGCACGATTTCGTTGCTCGTCACGGACGGATCCAACTCATTGAGGGGCCGCACCTCAAGCATCTACTGAGCGAATACTTGAATCTCGACGTACTGCTGGGGCCGCCATCGGGACGATGATCGTGCGGGTGGTGCGCAAAGTTGGGTTTGCGCTGCAGGGCTGGAAGCGCCGGCTTCGCTTCGCTACGCCCGGATTTGCCCCTCCCGGACCCGATCTTTCAGTGTTCGGTTGCCGAGAAGCGGCGTCAAGGCTGGAAAGAGTACCTTGACCCCGCTGCTCGGCAACCGATGTGGCTGGGGATCGGGTTGCGGGAGAGGGGCGGCTCGTGGGCCGTGGGGGCTTTCAGTGCCGGGTGGCGGTTTCGTTGTTTAGCGCAGGGTGGCGTGGGTTGGTTGTAGGTCGCTGATCGTGCGTACGCCCAGCAGCTGCATCGTGCGGATGATCTCCTGTCGCAGGATGTCCACGCACCGCTGGACTCCCCGCTCGCCCCCGGCCATCAGGCCGTAGAGGTATGCGCGGCCGATCAGGCACATCGACGCGCCGCGGGCCATCGCGGCCACGATGTCGCCCCCGGACAGGATTCCGGTGTCCACCCAGACTTCCGCGTCGTCGCCGATCGTGTCCAGTGTGGGGGTCAGGAGTTCCAGCGGGGTGGGTGCTCGGTCCAGCTGGCGGCCGCCGTGGTTGGACAGCACCACCGCGTCCGCGCCGTACTTCACCACGTCCCGCGCGTCGTCCGGGTTCTGGATGCCCTTCACGACCAGCTTGCCCCGCCACGTCTCCCGCACCCAGGCCAGGTCGTCGAAGCTCAGCGTCGGGTCGAACAGGCTGTTGATCAGCTCCGCGACCGTGCCGTCCCACGAACCGAACGACGCGAACTCCAGCGGCTCCGTGGTGAGCAGGTTGAACCACCACGCCGGGTGCATCGCGCCGTCGAGGAACGTGCGCAGCGTCAGCGTCGGCGGGATGGTCAGGCCGTTGCGCACGTCCCGCATCCGCGCGCCGCCCACCGGGGTGTCCACCGTCAGCAGCAGCGTGTCGTAACCGCTTTCCTCCGCCCGCCGCATCAGCTCCGCGCCCGCCGCGTGATCGCGCCACACGTAGAGCTGGAACCACTTCCGCGCGTGCGGTGCGGCCTTCGCCACGTCCTCGATCGACGTGGTGCCCATCGTCGACAGCGCGTACGGGATGCGTTCCCGTTGCGCCACCCGGACCACCGCCCGTTCGCCCTCGTGGTGCATCATCCGCGTGAACCCGGTCGGCGCGAAGGCGAACGGCAGCGCCGAGTGCTCGCCCAGCACCGTCACACTCGTGTCCACATCGGACACCCCGCGCAGCACGTTGGGGTGGAACTCCACGCCGCGGAACGCCTGCCGGGCGCGGCGCAGGCTGTCCTCCAGCTCCGCGGCGCCGTCGGTGTAGTCGAACACCGCCCGCGGCGTCCGTTTGCGGGCGATGGTGCGCAGGTCGGCGATGGTGTGGGCGTTGGACAGGCGCCGGTCGGTCGGGTTCAGCTTCACCGGCTTGGGTCGCAGGATCTGCTGCAGCTCACTGGGCCTGGGCAGGCGGCGTCGCGTCATCGGACCATCCTCGCGCACACAACCGTGGAGGCCACCCCCGCGACGGGGATGACCTCCACGGTGAACGGACAGATCAGGCGTTCCCGGCGTCGGTCAGCTGCGGACCGGCGGCCGACACGTCGTCGATCCGGTACTTCCGCGCGGCCTCGGCCACCTTGTCCTGCGGCACCTCACCGCGCTTGGCGAGCGCGGCCAGCGTGGCGACCGTGATCGACTCGGCGTCGACCAGGAAGAACCGCCGCGCCGCCGGACGCGTGTCGGAGAAGCCGAACCCGTCGGTGCCCAGGGTGACCATGTCGGTCGGCACCCACGGGCGGATCAGGTCGGGCACCGCGCGCATCCAGTCCGACACCGCCACGACCGGCCCGGTCGCGCCGGACAGCGCCTGCGTCACGTACGGCACGCGCGGCGACTCGCCCGGGTGCAGCAGGTTGTCCCGGTCGATCTCCACCGCCTCGCGGCGCAGCTCCGACCACGACGTCGCCGACCACACCGCGGCGCGCACGCCCCACTCCTCGGCCAGCATCTGCTGCGCCTTGAGCGCGTCCGGCATCGTCACGCCGGACACCAGGATCTGCGCCTCCGGACCGTCGCCCGACGGCGCCTCCGCGTACCGGTACAGGCCCTTGAGCAGGCCCTCGACGTCCAGGTTCGCCGGCTCGGCGGGCTGCCGGTACGGCTCGTTGTAGATCGTCAGGTAGTAGAAGACGTTCTCGCCGTTGCCGTCCGGGCCGCCCTCGCCGTACATGCGGCGCAGGCCGTCCCTGACGATGTGGGCGATCTCGAACGACCACGCCGGGTCGTAGGCCACCACGGCCGGGTTCGTGTGCGCCAGCAGCAGCGAATGCCCGTCGGCGTGCTGCAGGCCCTCACCGGTCAGCGTGGTGCGCCCGGCGGTGGCGCCCAGCACGAAACCGCGGGCCATCTGGTCGGCGGCCGCCCACAGGCCGTCACCGGTGCGCTGGAAGCCGAACATCGAGTAGAAGATGTAGATCGGGATCATCGGCTCGCCGTGCGTGGCGTAGGACGTGCCCACCGCCGTGAACGACGACGTCGACCCCGCCTCGTTGATGCCCTCGTGCAGCAGCTGGCCGTGCTCGGACTCCTTGTACGCCAGCATCAGGTTGGCGTCCACCGACGTGTACGTCTGCCCGTGCGGGTTGTAGATCTTGGCCGTCGGGAACATCGAGTCCAGGCCGAACGTGCGGGCCTCGTCCGGGATGATCGGCACGATCCGGTTGCCGATCTCGCCGTCCTTGGCCAGCTCGCGCACCAGCCGGACGAACGCCATCGTGGTGGCGACCTCCTGCTTGCCCGAGCCCTTGCGGACGGCCTCGTACACCTTGTCGCCCGGAAGCACCAGCGGCTTCGCCCGGTTGCGCCGCTCCGGGACGAACCCGCCGAGGGTCTTGCGGCGGCCCAGCATGTACTCGATCTCGGGCGAGTTCGCGCCCGGGTGGTAGTACGGCGGCAGCTTCGGGTCGCGCTCCAGCTCCTCGTCGCTGATCGGGATGCGCTGCGCGTCCCGGAACAGCTTCAGGTCGTCGAGGGTGAGCTTCTTCATCTGGTGGGTGGCGTTGCGGCCCTCGAACGCCGGGCCCAGGCCGTAACCCTTGATGGTGTGGGCCAGGATCACCGTCGGCTGGCCGTGGTGCTCCATCGCCGCCTTGTACGCCGCGTACACCTTGCGGTAGTCGTGGCCACCGCGCTTGAGGTTCCAGATGTCGGCGTCCGACAGGTCCTTGACCAGGTCCTTCGTGCGCGGGTCGCGGCCGAAGAAGTGCTCGCGGACGTAGGCGCCGTCGTTGGCCTTGTAGGTCTGGAAGTCACCGTCCGGGGTGACGTTCATCAGGTTGACCAGCGCGCCGTCGCGGTCGGCGTGCAGCAGCGCGTCCCACTCGCGGCCCCAGATGACCTTGATCACGTTCCAGCCGGCGCCGCGGAAGTACGCCTCCAGCTCCTGGATGATCTTGCCGTTGCCGCGCACCGGGCCGTCGAGCCGCTGCAGGTTGCAGTTGATCACGAAGGTCAGGTTGTCCAGGCCCTCCCCGGCGGCCACGTGGATGAGGCCCCGCGACTCCGCCTCGTCCATCTCGCCGTCGCCGAGGAACGCCCACACGTGCTGGTCGGAGGTGTCCTTGATGCCGCGGTCGCGCAGGTACCGGTTGAACCGGGCCTGGTAGATCGCGTTCATCGGGCCCAGGCCCATCGACACCGTCGGGTACTCCCAGAACGACGGCATCAGCCGCGGGTGCGGGTACGACGGCAGGCCGCCGCCCTCGCCCGCGTGCGACAGCTCCTGCCGGAACCCGTCGAGCTGCTGCTCGGACAGCCGGCCCTCGAGGTAGGCGCGGGCGTAGATGCCCGGGGAGGCGTGGCCCTGGATGAAGACGTGGTCACCGCCGCCGGAGTGGTCCTTGCCACGGAAGAAGTGGTTGAACCCGACCTCGTAGAGCGCCGCCGACGACGCGTAGGTGGAGATGTGGCCACCGACGCTGACGCCGGGGCGCTGCGCCCGGTGCACCATGATCGCCGCGTTCCAGCGGATGTAGGCCCGGTAGCGGCGCTCGATCTCCTCGTCGCCGGGGAACCACGGCTCGTTCTCCGTGGGGATGGTGTTGACGTAGTCCGTCGCGGTCAGCGGCGGGACACCGACGTTGCGCTCGCGGGCGCGTTCCAGGATCCGCAGCATCAGGTAGCGAGCCCGCTGCTGGCCGCCCCGGGCGAGAGCCTCGTCGAACGAGTCCAGCCATTCGGCTGTCTCCTCGGGGTCGATGTCGGGCAGGTGGGCCGCCAATCCGTCACGGATGACGCGGACCCGGGCCGGGGCCCGATCGGTGCTGGCGCCGGTGCCTGCGGCCTGGTCGTTCTGGGGGGCCAAGGGATCTCCTCGCCGGTTGTCACTTCGCGTGCGGGCACGGATGCCTCAGTCTGGCCGTGCCCTCTCTGTCATGGTCGTCTAGTCCGGGCTTCCCGTCATCGCTACTGAGCGGTAACGTTCACCTAAGTCCGCGCGCGCACGCGCGCGCGTTATGCCTACCCTAGGCCAGGTGTGCCCGAACGGGTCCCGCCGAGGGTCGTTTTGCGGTCGCGAACACCTCCGGCGAGGCCCTACGCTGCGCTACGAGTTGAGAGAGATCCGGTGTGGACGGTTGCGCCGGAGGCTCCGGGCGTGTTCGCTACACCCATCCGTATGTCGAGCGCGGCGGCGCTGTGCCGCCCGCGTCGTGAGTTGGAGGAGTGACTGCAGTGGTCGCCGCTGGAGACGCTGAGTACAGCAGCGTCGCCGAGAGGCTTGGCATCAAGCCGGACATGGTGGTTCAGGAGATCGGGTGGGACGAGGACGTCGACGACGACCTGCGTGCCGCGATCGAAGAACATATCGGCGGCGATCTCCTCGACGAGGACGCCGACGAGGTCATCGACGTGGTTCTGCTCTGGTGGCGGGAGGACGACGGGGACCTGGTCGACGCGATCATGGACGCGCGGTCGCCGCTCGACGAGAACGGTTTCATCTGGGTGCTGACGCCCAAGACCGGGCAGCCCGGGCACGTGCAGCCGAGTGAGATCGCCGAGGCGGTGCCCACCGTCGGGCTCGCGCAGACGTCGAACATCAGCGTCGGCCCGAACTGGGCCGGGACCAAGCTGGTGCCGCCGAAGACCAAGTCGAAGCAGCGCTGAACGGCCGCACGCTAAGGTGGGCGTGCGGCAAGTGCAACGTTGGCGATGCGAAAGGTGCTTCGATGGCGGTCGAGGTCGGTTCAGCTGCTCCGGATTTCACCCTGAACGACTACAACAAACAGCCGGTGACGCTGTCGTCGTTCCAGGGCGACAAGCCGGTCCTGCTGGTCTTCTACCCGTTCGCGTTCAGCGGGATCTGCCAGGGCGAGCTCTGCCAGCTGCGCGACGAGTTCGCCGAGTACGACGGCCAGGGCGTCCAGGTGCTCGGTGTGTCGGTCGACACACCGTTCTCGCTGAAGGCGTGGGCCGAGCAGCAGGGCTACCAGTTCCCGCTGCTGTCGGACTTCTGGCCGCACGGTGAGGTCGCCAAGCTGTACGGCGTGTTCAACGAGGGTGCCGGGCTGGCCAACCGGGGCACCTTCCTGATCGACAAGAGCGGCGTGGTGCGCTACGCCGAGGTCAACCAGCCGGGTGAGCCGCGCGACCAGCTCGCCTGGAAGCGAGCGGTGGCCGAGCTGCCGCAGTGATGCTCGCACCGGCGTCGCCTCGTGTGGGGTGCCGCCGGTTCGAGGGCGCATAGCTCAGCGGAAGAGCACCTCCCTTACAAGGAGGGGGTCGCAGGTTCGAACCCTGCTGCGCCCACCGTTTTCGGTGGCTGGTGCCTGCCTGTTCTGGCGTCCTGTCTCGTTGTGGGGCGGGCGCCGGGTGACTCGGCCCACCCACACGGGTCCTTTTCACGAAGCGGCGCCGGACGGGCGCACCCGTTGCTCCGTCCGGCGGCGTTCCCCGGGCGGTGTTCTTCTGTCACCGTCATCGGGTGCCGCCGGAGCCGGGTCCCCCGGACGATCGCCGGAAATTGGAGTGCGCCCCATCCCGCCACGGGGCAGGGTGCCGTCGTGGAACGTGACTTGATCTCGCGCCTCGCGCATGCCGACCATCCCATCGCGGCGCCCCTCGGGGACGCCTCGGTGAGCGCCCTGCTGGAGCGGGCCCTGCCGCGCGGGGACGAGCGTCTTCTCGACCTCGGGTGCGGTGGCGGCGAGTGGCTGCTGCGCGCCCTCGCCCTGGCGCCCGGGGCCACGGCGGAAGGCGTGGACGTCTCCGAGCCTGCCCTCGGCCACGCCCGCCGGGAGGCCGAGCGCCGCGGCCTCGCGGAGCGGCTCACGCTCCACCAGGCCGACGCGGCCGGCTTCGCGCCCGAGCGGCCGGCCGACGTCGTGCTCTGTGTCGGCGCTACCCACGCCTTCGGCGGCCTCCTGCCTGCCCTCGCGGCGGCCCGGAAGGTTCTCGCGCCCGGTGGGCGGGTCGTCGTCGGCGAGGGGTACTGGGAGCGCGAACCGAGCGCGGCCGCTGTCGAGGCCCTCGGCGACCTCCTGGACCTCCCCACCACGGTCGACACGATCACCGCCGACGGCTGGGTGCCGCTCTACGGTCACCTCAGCACGCGCCACGAGCTGGACGACTACGAGTGGAACTGGACCGGCTCACTCGCCGCCCGCAGCCTCGACCAGCCCGACGTGCTCGCCATCGCCGCCGCCCACCGGGACGGGTGGCTGCGCGGCTACCGGGACTGCTTCGGCTTCGCCACGCTCCTGCTCGCGCCGCTTGGCTGACCGGCCCCTTTCCCGCGATCCGCGGCGCTGGTAGATGTTGCCCAGGCCGGGCATCACGTTGTGGGAGGTTCACGATGACTACCTCGAGGCGGGATTTCCTGCGAGCGGCGGCGCTCGTCGGGGCGACGGCGGTGGCGGCACCGGCGGTGCCCGCGAGCGCGGGCCAGGGCGGTGCGGCGCCGGGCGGGCCGGGTGCCGACACCACCTTCACCCCGGCGGACAAGCTCGGGTTCGGCACGGCCCGCTCGGCCAGCCCGGTCTGGTTCACCCTCCAGGACGGGCGGCTCTCCGAGGTCTACCACCCCGACCTGAGCACCCCGGCGAGCCGCGAGACCCAGATCGTGGTCACCGACGGCGAGTCCTTTGTGGAGCGCGTGTCGGACGTCGAGCACCGCACCGAGCTGCCGGACGCCGGGATGCCCGCGTACCGGCAGACCGCGCGCGGCACCGGCTGGACGCTGACCACCCGGTACGTCACCGACCCGGACCGCGACTCCGTGCTGATCGACGTGGAGTTCCGGTCACGGCGGCCGTTGCGCGTGTACCTGCTGCACGATCCGGCGCTGGGCGGCGAGGGCACCGCCGACCGGGCCTTTCCGCAGGCCGGGGCGCTGGTGGCGTCCGACGGTTCCACCGCCAGCGCCATCCTCGCCCGTGGCGGGTTCAGCGAGTCGACGGTCGGCTACGCGGGCGTCAACGACGGCTGGACCCAGCTGGTGGCCGGCCGGGGACGGCTGGACCGGCGCTACGCGACGGCCGGGCCGGGCAACGTCGTCCAGCTGGGGCGGTTGCGGCTCGACGGCACTTCGCGGACCCGCGAGCTGGTCGCGCTGGGTTTCGGGACCGACGGGGACGCCGCGGTGCGCGCGGCGCGCGGTTCGCTGGCGCGGGGCTTCGGATCCGCCGCGTCGGCGTACGCCGCGGGGTGGCGGGAGTACCTGCGTGGCCTGCCCGCGGCGCCGGAGGGTGCCGACCGGCGGATCTACCTGACGTCCGTGGTGGCGCTGGCGTGCAGTGAGGACAAGCGGAACCCGGGGGCGTTCATCGCGTCGCCGTCGATGCCGTGGGCGTTCGGGTTCGACCGGGCGGTGGCGCCGGAGTACGGGTCCTACCACCTGGTGTGGCCGCGGGACCTGTACCAGATCGCGACCGGGATGCTCGCCGCCGGGGATCGCGCGGCGGCTGAGCGGGCGCTGGACTACCTGCTGCGGATCCAGCAGCCGGACGGGCACTGGCCGCAGAACACGAAGGTGTCGGGGGAGCCGTTCTGGACGTCGATCCAGCTCGACGAGACCGCCGCGCCGATGCTGCTGGCCTGGCTGCTCGACCGGGATGACGTGGTCACTGTGGACAGTCTGGTGCGGGGTGGGGACTTCCTGTTGTCCTACGCCAAGGACGGGTACTCCTCGCCGTACACCGAGCAGGAGCGGTGGGAGGAGCAGAGCGGGTACTCGCCGTCGACGATCGCGTCCGTGATCGCCGGGCTGGTGTGCCTGGCCGACCTGATGCGCCGCGCGGGACGCGACCCCGCCCGGTTCCTGGACGCGGCGGACCGGTGGCGCGCGGCGGTCGACGGCTGGACGGTCACGTCGACCGGGCCGTACGCGCCGCGCCCGTACTTCGTGCGGCTCACCAAGGACGGCGACCCGGACGCCGGAACCACCTACAACCTGGGCAACAACAACCCGGACCCGACCGACCAGCGAGCGGTCGTGGACGCCGGTTTCCTGGAGCTGGTGCGGCTGGGGGTACGGTCGCCGGAGGACCCGGTGGTGGTGAACTCGCTGGCCGTGGTCGACGAGCGGATCTCGACGGTGACGCCGTCGGGCCGGCACTGGCACCGGTATTCCGGCGACGGCTACGGCGAACAGGCCGACGGCGGCCCGTGGAACGTGAACCGGCCCGAGTTGCACCGCACGTACGGCCGGTTGTGGCCGATCTTCGCCGGCGAGCGCGGCGAATACGAACTACTGGCCGGCGACCGGGACGCGGCGGCCGGGCGGCTGCGGGACATGGCGGCGTGCGCGGGGGAGACGGGGTTGCTGCCGGAGCAGGTGTGGGACCGGAACCCGCCGTACCCGGCCGTACGCCCCGGGACGCCGACCGCATCGGCGACCCCGCTGGCCTGGACGCACGCGCAGTACCTGAGGCTGGCGTGGTCCGTGGCGCGGGGACGGCCGGTGGAGTACCCGGACGTGGTGGCGGAGCGGTATCTGGGGTAGCGGACGGCAAGCCGGGAGCGGGAGTGGGCAGGCTGCGCACTGGGGCCGGAGGGTTCTGGATGGCCGGGGGCCGGCAGTGGGGGTGG
>NZ_PQHW01000052.1 GCF_003385215.1 Amycolatopsis thermalba
CCAACCCACCCACGCAACACCCGGATCCCGCTTATCCGCCCCCCAGATCCGCCGACAGCCAGCGCTCCGGCCGCATCCTCACCACGACGTGTTCCCCGAGCCGCGTTCGCTCGTAGGCCAGGAACTCCTCCACCTGGGCCGCCGGCAGATAGTGCTCCGCCATCTCCCGGGCGCGCTCCGCGCTGTCCGGCTCGATCGCCGTCACCGGGCCGGCCACCGACACGTACCGCACCGTCGGCTCGGTCCGCTGCGCCATCAGGCCGAACCGGCCCGCCGCCTCGATCGCCCGCGCCTTCCGCGAACCGGGCGGCGTGCGCACCCACAGCTCACCGCCCGGCGTGTACCGGTACCAGATCGGCACCGTCAACGGCGCGCGATCGGCCGCCTCGACGACCGACAGCGCGCCGACGTGCGGCTCGGCCAGGAATCGTTCACGTTCTTCCACCGACAACACCATGCGCCCGAGGCTAGGCGGGGGGTACGACAAAAATCCGCGCGCAGCACCTGGCGGCGGTGCCCACCCCGGCCGGCCAGTGGGGCAGCCTGACGCGGCCTGTCAGAGCCGTGACAGCCCGGTGTCAGACCCGGCGGCGAAAGTGATCACAACGAAACCCGACAAGGAGCTCCCGATGACCACCTTCGCCACCCCCGCCCCCATCACCGCCGGCCTGATCACCGCCGGCGCCCGCATCCGGATCACCGCCAGCGAGCGGCCGCACACGGTGGTGCGCGTCGAGCCCGTCGACCGCACCAACAAGGCCCACCTCAAGGTCGCCGAGCGCACCGAGGTCGCCTTCGCCGGCGGCGAGCTGTCCGTCAAGACCCGCAAGCCCGGCGACAAGGACGGGTCGGTCGCCATCACCATCGAGCTGCCGGCCGGCTCCCGCCTGGTCCTGCACACCACCTGGACCGACGTGCGCACCGAGGGCCGGTTCGGCGACTGCGAGCTGAACCTGGGCTCCGGACACGTCCAGCTCGACCACATCGCCGCCCTGCGCGGCAACCTCGCCGCCGGTTCGGTCGCCGTCGGGCACATCGCCGGACCCGCCGACATCGACGGCGGCGCGGCCGCCCTGCGCATCGGCGAGGCCGGGGGCGCCGTCCGCTACCAGGGGTCGACCGGGACGGTCTGGATCGGCCACGCCCGCTCCGGCGTCGACCTCGGCAGCGCCCGGGGCAGCTTCGACATCGACCGCGCCGAGGGCAGCGTCACCGCGAAGGCGGGCGACTGTCCGATCCGGATCGGCCGGCTGACCCGCGGCGTCGCGGAGCTGGTGAACGCCTCCGGGGGCATCGAGGTCGGCATCGGCGAACGCACCGCCGCCTCGGTGGACGCCCGGAGCACCAAGGGCACGGTGCGCAGCTCCCTGCCGCAGCCGGACGACTTCGACGACCACGTCAGCGTGCACGCCCGCACCCGGCTCGACGACATCGTCATCCACCGCGCGGCCGCGTGAGATCCCCGGCGGCGGGGGCTCAGTCGAGGTCGATGAGCCCCCGCCGCAGCGCCCGCGCCACCGCGGCGGCCCGGTCCTTCACCCCGAGCTTCGCGTAGGCGTGCAGCAGGTGCGTCTTCACCGTCGCCTCGCTGATGAACAGCTTCGCGGCCGCGTCCTTGTTCGTGCCGCCGCGGGCCACGAGCGTGAGCACCTCGATCTCGCGCTGGCTCAGCTCCTCCCGCGCCGGCGCCCGCATCTGCCCCATCAGCCGGGTCGCCACGGCGGGGGAGAGCACCGCCTCGCCGCGCGCCGCCGCCCGCACCGCCCGGAACAGCTCCTCCCGCGGCGCGTCCTTGAGCAGGTAGCCCGTCGCACCGGCCTCGATCGCCGGCAGCACGTCGGAATCCGTGTCGTAGGTGGTCAGCACGAGCACCCGCGCCGGGTTGCCGAGCCGCGCCAGCTCGCCGATCGCGTGCACCCCGTCGGTGCCCGGCATCCGCAGGTCCATCAGCACGACGTCCGGCCGCACGCGTTCGGCGAGCGCCACCGCCTCCGCGCCGTCCCCGGCCTCGCCGAGCACCTCGAACCCGTGCTCGGCGGTGAAGATCCCGCGCAGCCCGTCCCGCACCACCGGGTGGTCGTCGGCGAGCACCAGGGTGATCATGCCGCCCCGATCGCGGGCAGGCTGGCGGAGATGGCCGTCCCGCCACCGGGTTCGGACTCCACCGCGAGCGTCCCGGCGAGCCGCTGCACCCGCTGCAGCATCCCGGGCAGCCCGAACCCGTCTCCGCGCCGCGATGGGTCGAAGCCGGCCCCGTCGTCCCGCACGTCGAGCGTCACCTGGTCCTCCATGTAGGACAACGTGAGGCCGACCCGCCGCGCCCCGGCATGCCTGGCCACATTGGACAGTGCCTCCTGGGCGACGCGCAGCAGCGTCGCCTCGATCTCCGGGTGCATCGGCCGCGCGGTGCCGGTCGCGGTGAACTCGACCGCCACCTCGGACCGCTGTGACCACCGCTCCGCCACCGCCTGCAGGGCCTCGGGCAGCCGGGCCTCGTCGAGCGGACCCGGCCGCAGCGCGTTCACCGACCGGCGCGCCTCGGCGAGGTTCTCCCGCGCCAGCGCGGTGGCCGTGGCCACCCGCCGCCGCCACTGGTCCGGATCCTGCTCGGCGGCCTCCAGTTGGGTGATGATGCCGGTGAAGCCCTGCGCGAGCGTGTCGTGGATCTCCAGGCTGAGTCGCTGCCGCTCCTCCAGCGCCCCGGCCTCGCGCGCCTGGGACAGCAGCTGCCGGTGCAGGCCCGCGTTCTCCGCCAGCGCCGCCTCCAGCTCGGTCACCGCCGCGCGCCGCGCCTCGTTCTGCTCGCTGAGCTTGCGGCTGACCACGGTGCCGCCGCAGATCGCCCCGGTCTGCACGACCACGATGGTCAGCCACAGCACCGGCTCGTCGGCCAGCGCCCGCAGCGGCCCGCCGGAGCCAATCGTGTTGATCATCAGCGAGGTCGCGGCCAGCGCCAGCACGCCCAGCGGCACCGGCTTCAGCTTCAGCGCGCTGAAGAAACAGCTGATCATGAACACCAGGAACAGGATCTCGCGGAACATCAGCAGCGAGGCCAGCGTCAGCGTCCCGGCGAACGAGACCGCCAGCACGATCCCGTGCGACCGCCACCGCCGGGGCACCGCGTACCTGGTCAGCAGCAGCCAGGCCAGGGTCGCGCCGGCCAGCGGCAGGACGTCGGCCCGGTGACTGACCAGGGTCGCCAGTCCCAGCAGCACGTAGGCCAGGCGGTTCTCCGCCCAGCGGTCCCACGCCTGCGGCAACGGACCGCCGGGCCCGATGGCGAAGTCGAGCGAGGAGGACCAGAAGCGGCGGTTCACGGGAGGCATTATCCGGCGCTCCGCCCGGCCCGGGGAGACGATGGTGGCTGGTCGGCATACCCCCAAGCAGAATGCCGACCAGCCACCGGGATCAGCCCGTCGCCGTGGACACGAACGCGAGCGAGCTTCGCCTCTCTGACGCGGCCCGCGCCGGATCGGTTGCCCACCGACGCCGACTTCTTCAGTTCCACCGGAACACGCGGGCCGCCACCCCGGCGCAGACCAGCGCGAACACCGCCATCGAGATCAGCTGCAGCGGCTGCGGCCAGCCGCCGGTCCAGGCCGCGCGCAGGGCGTTGAGCGTCGCGCCCAGCGGCAGCACGTCGGCCACGTCCTGCAGCACCGCGGGCAGGTCCTCCTTCGGCACCCACACCCCGCCGAGCGCGAGCATCGGGAAGAACAGGGCCGCGCCGACCCCGCTCGCGGTCCGCCCGGTCGGGGCGAGCGCGGCGATCAGCAGGCCGACGCCGAACAGGGCGAGCACGCCCAGCACCAGCGTCAGCACGAACCCGCCGGCGTTGGCGGGCAGGGCGAACCCGAGTGCCAGGTGCCCGCCGGCCACGATGACCAGCACGACCACCAGCGCGGCCCCGAGGTTGACCAGCAACTGCGCCACGAGCAGCCGGGACGGCGGCACCGGGCTGGCCGCCAGGCGGCGCAGCACCCCCTTCTCGCGGTGCGTCGCCATCACGACCGGGAACAGGGTCAGCCCCAGCATCCCGATCAGGATCGCGACCGACAGCGGCGCGATGAACGCCGACAGCGGGACCTGCCCGCCGAAGTCCTCGCTGGGCTGGTTCATGCCCGGCATCAGCCCGAACACCAGCAGCAACGCGACCGGGATGCCGAGCACCGTCACCGGTGCGGCCGGATCGCGCAGGAACAGCTTCGCCTCCACGGCGATGAGCCTGGACAGCATGGTCATTCTCCCGTCTCCATCGTGCGGCCGGTCAGCGCGACGAACGCGTCGTCCAGCCCGGCCTGCTCCACCCGCAGCTCCAGCGCGACGACCTGCGCCCGCGCCAGCACCGAGGTCACCGCCTGCAGCACGTTGCCGTCCCCGGTGATCACGATCCGGTCCCCGTGCCGGTCCACGCGCCGCACCTCGGGCAGCGCGGTGAACACCTCGTCGGCCACCGGGGTCGACGGGCGGAACCGCACGCGCTGCTCGTCGGTCACCCGCGCGACGAGCCCGGCCGGCGTGTCGACCGCGACCACCCGGCCGCGGTCGATCACCGCGATCCGGTCGCACAGCCGTTCCGCCTCCTCCATGAAGTGGGTGACCAGCAGGATCGTCACCCCGCGCGCCCGCACCCCCTCGATGAGCTCCCAGGTGTCGCGCCGCGCCTGCGGGTCCAGCCCGGTGGTCAGCTCGTCGAGCACCGCCACCTCGGGCTTGCCGATCAGCGCGAGCGCGATCGAGACGCGCTGCTTCTGCCCGCCGGAGAGCTTCCGGTACGCCGAATCGCGCACCTCGGTCAGGCCCAGCTCCGCCATCAGGGCGCCGGGATCGGCCGGGTCCGGGTAGAACGACGCGTACAGCTCGAGCGCCTCACCGACCCGCAGCCGGTCGGGCAGCTCGGTCTCCTGCAACTGCACGCCCAGCCGCTTGCGCAGTTCCGCGGTCTCGTGCCGCGGGTCCAGCCCGAGCACGCGGACCGTGCCGCCGTCCGGCCGCCGCAGCCCTTCCAGGCACTCCACCGTCGTGGTCTTCCCGGCGCCGTTCGGCCCGAGAATCCCGAAGATCTCGCCCTTCTCGACGGTGAAGGACACGTCCTGCACCGCCACCTTCGCGCCGTAGAGCTTGTGGAGGTTTTCCACCTCGATGATCCCCATGGCACCAGCATTCGCCGGAACCGGGCGGAGCGGATCGACCCGGCGGCGGGACCCGGCGTCAGCCGCCCGATGCCCGGGCATCCACCGATCGGTGGATGGTCAGCGGCGGCGCCAGGTCAGGTGGATGTCGTGGGTGGCCAGCCAGCGGCCGACGCGGTAGCCGTGCGCGGCGAGGCCGTTCACCGCGTCGAAGGTGATCTCCAGGGCGCGTTCGGCCTCGCCCGCGGTGAGCAGCCCGGCGCGGGCCGCGGCGAGCAGCTCGTCGGTGTCGAGCACGTCGGCCAGCTCGCCTTCGCGCACCACCAGGTCCAGGTACCAGTCGGTGGTGCGCCAGGTGGCGCCGTCCCGCTCGACCGACACCACGTCGAGGTAGAAGTCCTGGTCGCGTTCGTGGCCGGGGCGGAACCAGTAGTCGGTCAGCCGCAGGCCGAGCCCGGGCAGCACCCAGGACTCGAGGTAGTGGAACTGCGCGCGGCCGGGAGTGGGCCGGGCGAGGTAGAGGCCGAACGGCTCGACGCGGTACTCCTCGACCGCGCGCGCGATGCCCTTGGGATCGGTGTTGGTCCGGTTCGCGACGTCGAAGGTCTCGATCTTCGGGGGATGGATCGTCCCGGCGTGCGCGGTCATGGCTCCATTCTGCTGGTTTACACGGAGTTGGGAACTGTCACGACGGTAGGGTGATCACGTGGCGGACGAGGCAGACACGTTGGAGGCCGTGGCGCGGGTGGCCGCCGCGCTCGCCGAACGGGCGAGCGAGCTCACCGTGAAGCTGGTCGAGATGTACGCCCGCGAGCTGCCGCACCTGGTCAACGACGACGAGAGCGTCGTCAGCCTGATGTCGGCGAGCGTCTACCAGAACCTGGACACCGCGCTGCGGATCTTCCAGCACGGCATCGACCCGCGACGGGTGGAGGCCCCGGCCGCCGCGATGGAGTACGCGCGGCGGCTCGCCCAGCGCGGCACCCCGGTCGTCGACCTGATCCGCGCCTACTACCTGGGCCAGACCGCGCTGCTCGATTATTCCCTGCGCGAGGCCGTCAAGTTCGTGTCCGATCCGGACCTGCTCGGCCGCCTGATGGGGCACGCGCTGACCGGCGCGTTCGCCTTCATCGACCGGGTCACGCAGCAGGCCGTGTCGGCCTACCAGGAGGAACGCGACCGCTGGCTGGTCAACCGCAGTGCGGTGCGCGCCGCCCGGGTGCGGACCCTGCTGGAGGGCGGGGCCACCGACACCAGCGAGACCAGCCTGGGCTACCGGCTGCGCGGCACCCACCTCGCGATGATCGTGTGGCAGGCCCCGGTTCCGGCCGCCGGGCACGTGCTGAGCGGGCTGGAAGCGGTCGCGACCGAGCTCGCCGGCGGGCTGCCCAGCACGGGCGCGCCGCTGTTCGTGCCCAACGACGAGGTCTGCGCGTGGGTGTGGTTCCCGCTGGAGCGCCCGGCGATGCCGGACGAGGAGCGGGTCCGGAAGGTGCTGGACAAGGCCGATCCGGGCATCCGCTTCGTGCTGGGCGATCCGGGGGAGGGGCTGGACGGGTTCCGGCGCAGCCACCGGCAGGCGCAGCGGGTGTACAACCTGGCCTTCGCCGCGGGCGAGCACTGCGACCGGGTCCTGACCTTCCGCGAGGTCGGGGCGATGGCCCTGATGGCGGGCGACCTGCCGGCCGCCCGCGGGTGGGTCGCGGACACGCTGCGGGACCTGGCCACCGACGACGAGCAGCACGCCCGGCTGCGCGAGACGCTGCGGGTGTTCCTGGCCGCGGGCGGCAGCTACACCGCGGCGGCCACGCAGCTGACGATGCACAAGAACTCGGTGCAGTACCGGGTGCGCAAGGCGGAGGAGATGCTGGGCCGCCCGGTGTCGGAGAACCGCCTCGACGTCGAACTCGCGCTGCGGCTGTGCCACCGGCTCGGGGCGGCCGTGCTGACGGCGCCGTAGACCGGTCCCGTGCTCCCGCCCGCTCGGCGAGCTCGGGCTGGAGCGACGGCCCCAGGCGTAGCGGCATGCCTTCCGCTTTGTCTCTTTTGGGTGTTTCCCCGCCGCCTGCGTCACCCCGCGGTCCTGCGCTTTCGTCCTTCAGGACCAGTTCTGGCCCCCAGGATTGGGCCGACGGCACGAAGATTCCACGATTATTCCGGTTTACGCTTCACCCATGGGGAACGTCGTCCACGCCGAGCCGACCGGAGTGATGGCCCTCGTGCGCCTGCGCCGGGGCGTCGCGGGTGAACGCGACCGGGTGTGTCACCTCGTCCCCATCCCCGAGACCGGCCCCATCCCCGAGGTGCTCGTCGCCCGGTGCGGCGCGCCGATCGCCTGCGGGAGCGCCGAGCTGCTGGAGCGGATCTGCGGCATGCCGTGCGAGGCCTGCCTTGCCCGTGCCGCCCGCGACCGGCGTCTGGCCTGCTAGAACACCACCTCGCGGGAAACTGTCGGTGGGTCGGCCTACTCTGGTTTCCGTGGCTTTCGCAACCGAACACCCCGTGCTCGCCCAGTCCGAGTTCCGGCCCGTCTCCGAGATCCCGCGCGCGGGCGGCCGGTTCGAGGTCGTCAGCGAGTACCAGCCCGCCGGTGACCAGCCGGCGGCCATCGACGAGCTCGCCAAGCGGCTCGAGCGGGGCGAGAAGGACGTCGTGCTGCTGGGCGCCACCGGCACCGGCAAGTCGGCGACCACGGCCTGGCTGATCGAGCGGGTGCAGCGGCCCACGCTGGTCATGGCGCCCAACAAGACACTGGCCGCGCAGCTGGCCAACGAGCTGCGCGAGCTGTTCCCGCACAACGCGGTCGAATACTTCGTCAGCTACTACGATTATTACCAGCCGGAAGCCTACGTCCCGCAGACCGACACCTACATCGAGAAGGACTCGTCGATCAACGACGACGTGGAGCGGCTCCGGCACTCGGCGACGATGAACCTGCTGTCGCGGCGCGACGTCATCGTGGTCGCGTCCGTGTCCTGCATCTACGGCCTGGGCACGCCGCAGTCCTACCTCGACCGGTCCTCCAAGCTGGAGGTCGGCATGGAGGTCGAGCGCGACACGTTCCTGCGCGCCCTGGTCGACGTCCAGTACACCCGCAACGACCTCGCGTTCTCCCGCGGCACGTTCCGGGTGCGCGGCGACACGGTCGAGATCATCCCGGCGTACGAGGAGCTGGCCGTGCGGGTCGAGTTCTTCGGCGACGAGGTCGACAAGCTGTACTACCTGCACCCGCTGACCGGTGAGATCGTGCGCGAGGTCGACGAGGTGCGCATCTTCCCGGCCACCCACTACGTGGCCGGGCCGGAGCGCATGGAGAAGGCGATCCGCGGCATCGAGGCGGAGCTGGCCGAGCAGCTGGAGCGGCTGGAGAAGCAGGGCAAGCTGCTGGAGGCGCAGCGGCTGCGGATGCGCACCAGCTACGACATCGAGATGATGCGGCAGGTCGGGTTCTGCTCCGGCATCGAGAACTACTCGCGGCACATCGACGACCGCCCGGCCGGTTCCGCGCCGGCGACCCTGATCGACTATTTTCCGGAGGATTTCCTCCTGGTCATCGACGAGTCGCACGTGACGGTGCCGCAGATCGGCGGCATGTACGAGGGGGACGCGTCGCGGAAGCGGACCCTGGTCGAGCACGGGTTCCGGCTGCCCAGCGCGCTGGACAACCGGCCGCTGACGTGGGAGGAGTTCACCGACCGCATCGGCCAGACGGTGTACCTGTCGGCGACGCCGGGCCCGTACGAGCTGGGTCAGACCGGTGGTGAGTTCGTCGAGCAGGTCATCCGCCCGACCGGCCTGATCGACCCGCAGGTGGTGGTGAAGCCGACCGAGGGCCAGATCGACGACCTGGTGCACGAGATCCGGCTGCGCGCCGAGCGGGACGAGCGGGTCCTGGTGACCACGCTGACCAAGAAGATGGCCGAGGACCTCACCGACTACCTGCTGGAGCTGGGCATCCGGGTGCGGTACCTGCACTCCGAAGTGGACACCCTGCGCCGGGTGGAGCTGCTGCGGCAGCTGCGGTCGGGTGATTTCGACGTGCTGGTCGGCATCAACCTGCTGCGCGAGGGCCTGGACCTGCCGGAGGTGTCGCTGGTGGCGATCCTCGACGCGGACAAGGAGGGCTTCCTGCGCAGCGGCACGTCGCTGATCCAGACGATCGGCCGCGCGGCGCGGAACGTCTCCGGTGAGGTCCACATGTACGCGGACAAGATCACCGACTCGATGCGCTACGCGATCGACGAGACCAACCGCCGCCGCGAGAAGCAGATGGCCTACAACAAGGAGCGGGGCATCGACCCGCAGCCGCTGCGCAAGAAGATCGCGGACATCCTGGACCGGGTCTACAGCGAGGCGGAGGACTCCGAGCAGGCGGTGCAGGTGGGCGGCTCCGGCCGCAACGCCTCGCGCGGCAAGAAGCCCGAGCAGGGCGGCCGCAGCTCCGGGGTCCTGGTGGACCGCGACGTGGCGGGCATGCCACGCGCCGAGCTGGCCGACCTGATCCAGCAGATGACCGACCAGATGATGCAAGCCGCGCGCGACCTGCAGTTCGAGCTGGCGGCCCGCCTCCGCGACGAGATCGCGGAGCTGAAGAAGGAACTACGAGGAATGGACGCGGCCGGCCTGAAGTAGGGCGCTCGCCCGAAGGGCCGGTTGGGCGGCTGGTGTCCGGGCAGGCGGGCAGCTGGCCCGTCGGGCCGCTGGCTGGCGGAACCGCGGACTACTAGGCCGCTGGGCGGACGGGCGGCCGGGCCGCCCAGCGGCTGGACGGCCCGGCCGCCTGGCTTGGGCTGCCTTGGCCGCGGGCAGCCGGGCTGCCCGCGGCCGCCGGGTTGGGCGGGACCACCGCTGCCCGGCCGGGGGAAGCCCGCTGTCGCGGCTCCGCGCGGCCGGGGGCGCCGTACCCGGCAGCCTGCGGAACGCAGGACAGCCTCGAACCATCACCCTGGAGCCGCGCCGGCCCGGCTGCCCGCCGCCGCAGGGGGAAGCCCTACCCGCCCAGGGTGGTGCGCACGTACTCCTCGATCGCGGCCAGTGACGAGGGCGCCGACCACACCCGCTCGACGTGCGCGTCGTCTCCGGCGCGCTGCTCGCCGATCCGCTCGTCGAACGGCCGGTGGATCTGCGCCTTCGTGTGCCGGAACGCCTCCGCCGGCACCGCCGCCAGCCGCGTCGCCACCTCGATCGCCCTCGGCAGCACCTCCTCCGGCGCGGCCAGCTCGTCCACCAGGCCCCGGCCCAGCGCCTCCGACCCGGCGTAGGTCCCACTCAGGAACGTCAGCCCCGGCAACCGCTCCGTCCCGTACGCGCACCGCAGGATCTCCAGCGCCACCAACGGGAACGGCACCCCGACGAGCAGCTCGGTGACCCCGACCCGGCCCCGCTGCGCGTTCAGGACCCGCCGGTCGCACGCCGCCGCCAGCACCGCCCCGCCCGCGATCGCGTGCCCGGTCACCGCCGCGACGACCGGCCCGGGCCACCCGAACAGCGCCAGGAACGCGTCCGACAGCGCGGGCAGGAACTCCCGGACGTAGGGCGCCCCGCCGGCCGAGACCCGCTTGAGGTCCACCCCGGCGGAGAACATCCCGTCCCGCCCGGTCAGCACCACGGCCTTCGCCCCGCCGAGCTCGGCCTCCTCCAGCCGCGCCACCAGCTCCCGGCACAGCTCGGTGTCCAGCGCGTTCGCCTTGCCGTGGGCCAGTTTCAGCACGGCCACGTCGCCGGCCTTGTCCACCTCGATCGTCGTCATCGCCCCACCGTAGTGGGAAATCAGCTCGTGATGTCCTTCGTGGCGAACCGGCGCGCGGCCAGCAGCGCGAACACGGTCGCGTAGATCACCGCGGACAGCACCCCGGCGGCCATGTTCGTCCAGTCGATGTCGGTGGCGATGAGGTCCATCCACCCGTAGGAGTAGTGCGTCGGCAGGTAGTTGCGCAGCGTGCCCAGCGCGGTGATCTGGTCGAGGATCTGCGACAGGATCGCCGCCAGCACCGCCCCGCCGACCGCGCCCAGCGGCGCGTCGGTGAGCACGGACAGCAGCAGCGCCAGCCCCGCCACCCACGCCAGCTGGATCACCACGTACACCGCGGACAGCCCGATCGCGATCAGGCTCTGCCCGAACGGGATCGCGTCCCCGGTCGGGCTCACCGCGTCCCCGGCGCCGTAGAAGATCAGCCCGGCCACCAGCGCCACCAGCGGCAGCAGCACCAGCGCCACCACCGACAGCAGCCCGGACGCGATCGCCTTCTGCCGCAGCAGCCGGTGCCGCGGCACCGGGATCGCCAGCAGGTACTTCAGGCTCGACCAGGACGCCTCGCTGGCGATCGTGTCGCCGAAGAACAACGCCACGATCGTGGGCAGCAGGAACGTCCCGGACACGAACAGCGCCAGCACCACGAAGTTCGGCGCGCTCGCCGTCGCCAGGTCGACGAACCCGCCGGAGCGCCGGTTCGGGCTGGACTCGCCGATCTCGAACGCCAGCACCAGGATGAACGGCAGCAGCACGACGAACCCGAGCACCAGCTGGGTGCGCCGCCGCCGCAGCTGGCGCCGCAGTTCGACGCCCAGCCGCAGCGTGCGCCCCGGCCGGTAGCCCTCGACCGCGCCGTCCGCGCCCACCCCGGAGTGGGTGTGCTCGGCGGCGTCGGTCAGCTCGTCCAGGGCCGCGGGATCGGTGTGGACCCCGTTCTCGCTCATGACGTTTCCTCTCCCACGAGCTGGAGGAACGCGTCCTCCAGCCGTCGTCGCGGCCCGGCCTGCTCGACCGCGACCCCGGCCCGGACCAGCGCCGCGACCGCGTCGCCACCCTGCATGCCGTCCAGGTCGGCGTGCACCAGGCTGCCTTCGACGTCCACACCGGACACCCCGGGCACCCCGCGCAGGGCGTCGGCCGCCGCCTCGGGCCGGTCGACCCGGAAGGTGGCCTCGCCGCCGGCGGCCACGATGTCGCCGACCTCGCCCGCGGCCACCAGCCGGCCGCGGTGCATCACCACGACGTGCGTGCAGGTCTGCTCGACCTCGGCCAGCAGGTGGCTGGAGACCACCACGGTCCGGCCGGTCGCGGCGTAGCGCTGCAGCACCTCGCGCATCTGGTGGATCTGCGGCGGGTCGAGCCCGTTGGTCGGTTCGTCGAGCACGAGCAGCTCCGGCAGCCCGAGCATGGCCTGCGCGATCGCCAGCCGCTGCCGCATGCCCTGGCTGTAGGTGCGGACCTTGCGGTGCACGGCGCTGCCGAGCCCGGCGATCTCCAGCGCCTGCTCCAGGTGCGCCTGCTCGATCGGGCGCCCGGTGGTGTCCCAGTACAGGCGCAGGTTCGCCGTGCCGGACAGGTGCGGCAGGAACCCGGAGCCCTCGACGAACGACCCGATCCGGGACAGCACCGGCGCCCCCGGTGTGACGCGGTGGCCGAACACCCTGATCTCCCCGGCGGTGGGGGTGATCAGGCCCATCAGCATGCGCAGGGTCGTGGTCTTGCCGGCGCCGTTCGGCCCGAGCAGGCCGAGCACCTGGCCCGGTTCGACGCGGAAGGACAGGTCGTCGACCGCGGTCAGCCCGCCCGGGTAGGCCTTGGTCAGCCCGTCGATCACCAGCGGCACCTGCGCCAGCTCCGGATCGGCCTGGTGCGACCGCCGCCGGCGCACCGCGGCCAGCGCCGCGACCGCCGCGGCGATCGCGAGCGTGACGGCGATGCCGATCAGCGTGCCGACCGGCCACCCGCCGCCGACCGCGTTGCCCGGCACGACCGGCACCGACACCGCCGGGTCGGCCAGCGCCACCCGGTACGCCGCCGGGGCCACCGGGGTCGCGTACGCCTGGTCGGTGGTCGTGACCACCAGCTGCAGCGCGTGCCCGGCCTCGACCGGCCGCACGATCCCGGGCAGCGTCACGGTCACCTCGGCGGTGCCCGACGCCGGGATCGCCACCCGGATCGGCGCGATCGCGTTCGCCGGCAGCGTGCGGGTGCCGTCCGGGTTGAGGTCGTAGAGCTTGACGAACAGCACCGCCTCGCCGGTGCCCGACACCCGCAGCCGGACCGTCGACGAGCCGGTGATCAGCAGCTGCGAATCGACGGGCGCGGAGGTGAAGCGCGCGGACTGGCCGGGCGGGTCGATGCTGAACAGCCCGGACAGCCGCGACGAGCCGCTGACCAGGCCGTTCAGGCCGGGGATCCCGCTGACCGCGGCGGGCGTGCCGCCGGGCGGGTTGACGATCGTCTGCTCGTCGCCGGTGAGCGGCAGCGTGCGCCGCGGCGCCTGCGCCGGGTACTCGCCGGCGTCGACCGTGCGCACCGACGGCGAGCCGGACGCGCGCAGCGAGCCCTGCACGTCGTAGGAGAACCCGCTGAACGGGTTGCCGCCCTCGCCGGTGAGCTGGAACCACAGCCAGTCGCCGATCTTGGCGCGCAGCTGCGGGCCGGGACGGCCGCCGTCGTGCCCGCCGGTGTACCAGACCTGCTGCACCTGCCCGCCCGCCGCGGTGATCTGCCGGGCGGTGGCGTCGGACTGGTCGAGCCCGAACAGCGTGTCGGCCTCGCCCTGGACCAGCAGGGCCGGGGCGGTGATGTTCCCGGTGACGGCCGCGGGGGACAGGCGCTGCAGCAGGGCCGCGACCCGCGGGCTCACCGTCCCGGTCGTGGCCAGGTCGGCGTAGGCGCGGCAGATCTCGGCGGTGAAGCGGCCGCACGTCGTCGCGCCGAGCTGCCCCGGCGCCTGCTGGGGGAGCTGCGCCGCGGCCGCCGCCCCGCCCCCGCCGGTGGTCCCGGCGGTCTGGGAGTCGTCGGTCTCCTGGCCGGGCTCGGGCGCCTCGGCCCCCAGGCCGCCGGTGCCCGAGGACGACGTGCCCGCCGAGAACAGCAGCCCGGCCCACGACTTCTTGAACACCCCACCGGGTGAAAACGCGCCCGCTGCGGGCGTTCCGGCGGCGGGCGGGGCCGCCGCGGCCACGTTGGGCGTCAGCCCCTGGGCCAGGTCGTTGTAGGTGATCATCGGCGTGATCGCGTCGACCCGCTTGTCCCGCCCGGCCAGCTGCAGCGCGAGCGCCCCGCCGTAGGAGGCGCCCAGGACGCCGACCCGCGGGTCGCCGGGACCGTCGAGGCGGACCTCCGGGCGGGTGGCGAGCCAGTCGACCAGCCGGGCGGCGTCGGCGACCTCGAAGTCCGGGTCGTTCAGCCCGATCTCGCCGGTGCTGCGGCCGAAGCCGCGCGCCGAGTAGGTGAGCACCACGAACCCGCGCCGCGCCAGCTCCTGGGCGTCCCCGGCGACGCTGTTCTTGTCGCCGCCGAACCCGTGCGGCAGCAGGACCGCCGGGGCGGGCGTGCGTTCCGGCAGGTAGAGCGTGGTGTCCAGGCTGACCGTCGCGGCGGCGCCGGGCGCGGCGGGCACGTCGAGGACGGCCTCCTGCGCCGGCACCGCCGGGGGCTCGCTCGACGAGCGGGTCCAGACGAGCACAGCGGCGGCCACCAGCAGGACGACCACCGCGAGGGTGACGGTCCGGGACCGGCGCGTGTGCGGGAGCGGGATTCGGGGCACACCGAAACCGTATGGGAGCTTTCCTGAGAACGTCCCGGCGCGGGTCGTGATCAAGGGAGCCGGGTGATGAGGGTTACCTAAGGTGGTGTTCGTCCCGTTGATCAGGAAAGATGGATACGACGTGGAGGGGAGTATTCCTTCGCGGCGGTGTCGTCAGCACGGTGGTCCTTCGGGGCACCCGGCACCGCCGGCCGGATCCACCGGCGGAAGAGACCTCCGGCTAGCTGCTGCTGCGCGCTAACCGGAGGTAATGCGTAGATGAATGTCCCCGTGTGGCTGTGGATCGCCACGGTCGCAGGCCTGCTCGTGCTGATCGCGATCGACCTGGTGATCGTCGACCGGAAGCCACATGAAGTCACCACCAAGGAAGCGGCCAAGTGGGTCGTCTTCTACGTCAGCTGCGCCGTGCTGTTCGGCATCGGCGTCTGGGTCCTCGCCGGCCACGACTACGGCGTCGAGTTCTTCACCGGGTACATCACCGAGTACTCGCTCTCGGTGGACAACCTGTTCATCTTCATGGTCATCATGGCCTCGTTCAAGGTGCCGGCGATCCACCAGCACCGCGTGCTGCTGATCGGCATCCTGCTCGCGCTCGCCATGCGCAGCGTGTTCATCGCCGTCGGCGCCGCGCTCATCGCCCAGTTCGTGTGGGTGTTCTTCCTGTTCGGCGCGGTCCTGGTGTGGACAGCCATCAGCATGGTGCGCGGCAACGACCACGACGAGGAGTACCACGAGAACGCGGTGGTGCGGTGGGTGCGCAAGGTCTACCCGGTCACCGAGGACTTCCACGGGCACAAGATGAGCATCAAGCGCGACGGCAAGCGCTGGCTCACCCCGATGTTCGTGGTGATCGTGGCCATCGGCAGCGCCGACCTGCTGTTCGCGGTCGACTCGATCCCGGCGATCTTCGGCATCACCCAGGAGGCCTTCCTGGTGTTCACCGCCAACGCGTTCGCGCTGATGGGCCTGCGGCAGCTGTACTTCCTGCTCGGCGGCCTGGTGAACAAGCTGGTCTACCTGTCCTACGGGCTGGCGGTCATCCTCGGCTTCATCGGCGCCAAGCTGATCCTGCACGCGCTGCACGAGTACCACGCGGTGCCGGACTGGCTGGACATCAACAACTGGGTTTCGCTGGGTGTGATCGTGGCCGTCCTGACCGTCACCACGCTGCTCAGCCTGGCCAAGGCCAAGAAGGACGAGAAGAAGTCCGCGTCGCAGGCTCTTAGCGAGGCTAACGAAATCCGGTAGGTTCGGGGGCATGCGTCCCTCGGATCTCGAACTCCTCGCCGTGCCCGGCACTCCCGCGCTGCACGGCACCCTGCTGCTGACCGCGGTCACCACCCCCGACCTCGGCGGCAACACCTATCGCGGTTCGCGGTGATCCGCCGCCCCGGGCGGCGGGGCGGCCCGGCAGTGGACCCACGGCGAGCGGGACACCGATCCCGCGATCTCCCCGGACGGCCGCTGGGTGGCCTTCCTGCGCGCGAACGGCGGCAAGCCGCAGCTGCACGTGATGCCCGCCGACGGCGGTGACGCCCGGCGCCTCACCGAGCTGCCGCTCGGCGCCGGCGTCCCGGTGTGGGCGCCGGACTCCCGCCGCATCGCCTTCACCGCGCGCCTGCCCGAAGCGGGCCGCTACGGCGCGCCGGACGAGGACGGTGAGGTCCTCGAACCGGACGCGGAGGCGCCGCGCCGGATCACCCGGTACGACTACCGGCTCGACGACGTCGGCTTCCTGCGGGACCGGCCGCGGCGGCTGTTCGTCATCGACACCACCGACACCACCGATCCGGGGGAGCCGGAGCCGCTGACCGACGACCGGGCCGACGTGTCCGACCCCGCGTGGCTGCCGGACGGCTCGGCCCTGCTGGTCGTCGCGCCCCGCGAGTGGGGCGGCACCGACACCGAGGAGAGCGACCTCTATCTGGTGCCGGCCGGCGGCGGCGAGCCGGTGCTGGCGGGGCCGACCGCGGGCAGCGCCGCCAAGCCCGCGGTGTTCCCCGACGGCACCGTGTGCTTCTACGGCCCGGAATTCACCTGGCCGCACGTCGTGGCGCGCAACGTCGGCCTGTGGTCGGCGGAGCTGCCCGCCGACGGTGAGCCGGCCAAGCCGCGGCGCCTGACCGACGCGGAATCGGTGTGCTGCACGACCGACGTGCCGCCGGCGCCGTTCCGCGACCAAATCCTGGTGACCGTGCTCAAGCGCGGCGCCGTCGAGCTGCGGGCGGTGCCCCGCGACGCCGACCGGGCGCCGCTGGACGGTCTGGACCGGCTGCTGGGTGAGCGGAGCGCGGTGCGGTCGTTCGCGGTGCACGAGGAGCGGATCGCGGCGGTCGTGGCGCGGCCGGACAGCTCCGGTGAGGTCGTGCTGCTGGACGGGCGGTCCGAGCGGGTGCTCACGGACTTCTCGAAGCCGGTGCGGGAGTCGGGGCTCCGCCCGGTCGAGGAGCTGACCACCACCGCGCCCGACGGGTACCCGGTGCACGGCTGGCTGGTGCGGCCCGAGGGCGAGGGCCCGCACCCGGTGCTGCTCGTGGTGCACGGCGGCCCGTTCGCGGCCTACGACTGGGGCCTGTTCGACGAGGCGCAGGTGTACGCGTCGGCCGGGTACGCCGTGGTGATGGGCAACCCGCGCGGGTCGGCCGGCTACGGCGAGAGCCACGGGCAGGCGATCGTGCACGGCCTGGGCACGGTGGACGTCGACGACGTGCTGGCGCTGCTGGACGCGGCCCTGGCGCGGGACGACCTGGACTCCTCGCGGGTCGGCGTGATGGGCGGCTCGTACGGCGGGTTCATGACGACGTGGCTGGCGGCCCACCACGGCTCGCGGTTCCGCGCCGCGTGGAGCGAGCGGGCCGTCAACGCGTGGGACTCGTTCACCGGCAGCTCGGACATCGGCTGGTTCTTCACGGAGGCGTACGTCGGCGCGGACCCGGTGGTGCAGCGCGAGCGCAGCCCGCTCACCTACGCCGCGCAGATCCGTATCCCGTTCGCGGTGGTGCACTCCGAGCACGACTGGCGCTGCCCGGTCGAACAGGCGCAGCGGCTGTTCGTGGAGCTCAAGCGGACCGGCACGGAGGTGGAGATGCTGCTCTTCCCGGGCGAGGGCCACGAGCTGAGCCGCTCGGGCAAGCCGCGCCACCGGGTGCAACGCTTCGACGCGATCCTGGAGTGGTGGTCGCGCCACCTGGCGTGACTCCTTCCGCCGCCCCGTCGCGCATTCCCGGCGATGTGCGACGGGGTGCGGGCCGGGTCAGTTCAGCAGCACGTAGTTCAGCTCCTCGCAGACCCGGCCCAGCGGCACGTCCAGCCCGGGGTGGTCCAGCGGCAGCAGCACGTCCGGCGCCAGCGGCAGCGCCTCGCCCGCCGGGGGGTCCCACAGGCACAGCGCGGGGTGCCCGCCGTCCATCGACGAGCGGTACCACAGCCCGTCCAGCTCGGGGAACGCCGCGCGGATCGCGCGCGCCCAGGCCTGCGTGATCTTCTTCGGCCCGCTCGAGATCTCCTGCGACGCCCCGACCCGCGTCGGCCACAGGCCGGTCAGGTCGAGCAGCCTCAGCGGCCGCGTCGGGCGCACCACGACCAGCCGCGGCACGCGCGTCTTGCGGTCGACCAGCGACGTCGTCTGGAACACCTCGGCCACGCTGGTCCGCACGGTCAGCCCGAAGTACAGCACCCCCTGCCCCGGATCGGTGACCGCGCCCCCGTCCCGGCCGGGCGGCTGCGGGTCGAACCGGCCGTGCGGCAGCGGCCCGGTGTAGCGGAACGTGTTCCACCGCTGCGGGTGGTTGCCGCCGGCGCTGAAGATCCGGACCAGCCGCTGCGCCGGCGGCACGCGCACGATGTCGGTTTCCGGGCGCAGGGCAGCGAGGAGTTCGGCCCGCGACGGCGGGAGTGGCAGACGTGCCATGAGAGGTGATGCGACCTCAGAACGGGGTGCCGAGGGTGGCGGCGAGCGCGGCGACCGGCGCCGGGTCGCCCCCGGCCAGCAGCCACTGCCGGGGGGTGACGGGGCGTCCGCCGATCTCCAGGTCGGCCTGCGCGGTGTTCATGAACGCGGCCACGACCAGCGCGGGCTGGTCGTCCGGCACGGCGGCCAGCACGACCTCGAGCCCGGGCAGGGCGCCCCGTTCGCTGAACTGCCACGCCGGCAACCGCCAGCCGCCCTGGTCCTTCCAGCCGGTCAGGCGGCGCTCGCCCAGCTTGTGCCGGATCCGGCTCGGATCGACGCCCAGCAGCCGCGCGGCCTCGGCGACCGTGAGGGCGGATTCGGCCAGCACCGCGTGCGCGGCGACCGACGGCGCGCGGCTGTCCGGCTCGTCGTCACGCCGGGGCGACAGATCGAGCCCGGCCTCGGCGAGCGCGGCCCGCTGCCCTGCCGAGAAGAAGGACGACGGGTCCGGGTTCGGCGGGGCGAGGCGGCGCGCGGCGTCCTCGACCAGCGTGAGGAAGTCCGCGGCGTCGATGCGGAGGCCCGCCTTGGCGAGGACGTTCTCCAGCGCGACCGTCATGGGCATCAGCATAGCCGTCGGCGTGCGGGTTCGTGCGCCCTGGGGGAAACTGTCCGCAGAGGACACATTCCGGTCCACTCTTGACATGTGCCGCAGGTCACTCTAGGTTCGGCCAAGTAATCGATTTCTCGCAGCGTGGCGAGGGGGCCAGATGGACGCGGACCCGCGGTCGCCCCTGGTCGAGCTGGCCGGGGTGAGCAAGTCCTACGGCGGGGTCCACGCGGTGTGTGACGTCGATTTCACTGTCCGTGCCGGGGAAGTGCACGCGTTGCTCGGGGAAAACGGCGCGGGCAAGTCGACTCTGATGAAGGTTCTCTCCGGTGAGGTCGGCGGCTATCGCGGGGAAATCCGCATCGACGGCGTGCCCGTGAAGTTCGCCCGGCCCGCCGACGCGCAGCGCGCCGGGGTGGCGATGATCCACCAGGAACTCGACCTCGTCCCGGCCCTGCCGGTCGCCGAGAACGTGTTCCTGGGCCGCGAGCCGCGCACCCGCCTGGGCACGATCGACCGCCGCCGGATGGTGCGCGAAACCGCGCGGCTGCTGGACCGGATCGGCATCGCCCTCGACCCGCGCCGCCCGGTGGAGCAGCTGCGCACCGGGGAGCAGCAGCTCGTCACGATCGCCAAGGCGTTGTCGCTGGACGCGCGGATCATCGTGATGGACGAGCCGACGTCCGCGTTGTCCGCACCGGAAATCGACCGGTTGTTCGCCGTCATCGCCGAACTGCGCCGCGGCGGCGCCGGCGTCGTCTACATCTCGCACCGGATGGACGAGATCGGCCGCGTGGCCGACCGGGCGACCGTGCTGCGCAACGGCGAAGTCGTCGCGGAGTTCGACGCGCGGGCGATGACCGCGCAGCAGGCGTCCGAGGCGATGGTCGGCAGGCCGGTCGAATCGATGTTCCGCACCGGTGACGGCGCGGCGGCGGGGGAGGAGCTGCTGCGCGTCGAAGACCTGGTCGTGACGTCGCGCCGGCCCGGGCGGCGCGATCCGGCCGGGATCAGCCTGACCGTCGGGCGCGGCGGCCGCGTCGCCGTGGCCGGGCTGCTCGGCGCCGGCCGCACGGAGCTGCTCGAGACCATCTACGGCGTCGGGGGACGCTGGTCCGGGCGGATCCTGTTGCGCGGCGAGGAGATCCGCCCGCGCGGCCCGCGCGCCGCCCTGCGGCTGGGGATCGCGTTCGTGCCGGAGGACCGGCGCATCGCCGGGCTGGCGCTGGAGCACTCCGTGCTCGCCAACACCGTGCTGTCCATTGTGGACCGGATCGCGCGGGCGGGTGTGGTGCCCCGGCGGCGGGAACGCGGCGCGGCGAAGGAGATGGTCGACCGCCTCGGCGTCAAACTCTCCTCGCTGCGCGATCCGGTGGGGTCGCTGTCCGGCGGCAACCAGCAGAAGGTCGTGCTGGGGCGCGGCCTGCTCACCGATCCGGCGCTGCTGCTGGACGAGCCGACGCGCGGGGTGGACGTCGGGGCGAAGGCCGAGATCTACCGGCTGCTCGGCGAGGCGGCGAGCAGGGGCGTGGGGGTCCTGCTCGCGTCGTCGGAACCGGCCGAGCTGATCGGCGTCTGCCACCGCGTGGTCGTGCTGCGGGACGGGCGTGCCGTGCGGGAACTGGACACGGCGAGCGCGGGAGAAGCGGAGCTGCTGGCGTTCTCGATGGGCGAGGGGGCCGTCGAGGACCTGGTGGCGGAAGGGACGTCATGACCAAGGTGGAGGCGCTGCCGGACCTGGCCCACCCCGGCGGCGGCCTGCTGGCGACGCTGTTCCGGTTCCAGAGCCTGTTCGGCCTGGTGCTGGTGTTCATCGCGGCGGTGGTGTACTCGCCGAGCAAGAACGGCGAGCTGGTGTTCCTGGACTCGGGCAACCTGTTCAACGTCGTGCGTTCGATGTCGGAGATCGGGATCCTCGCCGTCGGGATGACGCTGGTGATCCTCATCGGCGGCATCGACCTGTCCGTCGGGTCGGTGCTCGGCCTGGCCAGCGTCGGCTCGGCGGTGCTGCTCACCGAGAACGACCTCGGCCTGGTGCCCGCGGTGCTCACGGTGCTCGCGATCGGGCTCGGGTTCGGCCTGCTGCAGGGGTTCGCGATCACCTCGTTCGGCATCCAGGCGTTCATCGTGACCCTGGCCGGCATGCAGATCGCGCGCGGGCTGGCGCGGATCTGGTCCGGCGGGCAGGGCGTGTCGATCACCTACGGCGACGGGCCGGGCCAGGCGCCCGAGACGTTCTCGCTGCTGGGGGAGCGCACGTTCAACGGGCTGGTGCCGATCCCCGCGCTGATCTTCCTGGTGGTCGCCGCGCTGGCGGTGGTGCTGCTGCGGGTCAGCGCGTTCTCCCGGCACGTCTACGCCATCGGCGGGAACGAGAAGGCCGCGCGCCTGTCCGGGGTGCCGGTCAAGCGGGTCAAGATCATCGTGTTCGGCCTGTGCGGGCTGCTGGCCGCGCTGGCCGGGATCGTGCACGCCGGGCAGCTCAACTTCGGCGGCCCCAACGACGGCGCGATGTACGAACTGGACGCGATCGCCGCCGTGGTCATCGGCGGCACCAGCCTGATGGGCGGGCGCGGTTCGGTGGTCGGCACGGTGGGCGGGGCGCTGCTGGTGGGCGTGCTGCGCAACATCCTGGGCCTGAACAACGTGGACTCCAACGTCCAGCTGCTCGTGATCGGCCTGGTCATCGTGCTCGCCGCGGGGCTGCAACGGCTGCGCCCGGCATCGGTTTCCTGACGAGAGGGGAAGAATCATGCGGAAGTCCCGTGGCCTGGCGGCGGTGGGCGCGTGCCTGCTGCTCGCGGCGTGCGGCACCACGAACGAGAACTCCGGCAGCGGCACCGGTGCGCAGGGCGCGCCGGAGCGGTGCGGCGCCGACGGGCAGTACACGATCGGGATGAGCCAGGCGAACGTCGCCGAACCGTACCGGCAGCGGATGGACGACGACATCCGCGCGGCGGCCGCGTCGGTGCCGCAGTTCACCGTCAACTTCGCCGACGCCGCGCAGGACAACTCCAAGCAGGTCGAGCAGGTCGACAACTTCCTCACCCAGCAGATCGACCTGCTCATCATCAGCCCCAACGAGGCGACGCCGCTCACCGCGCCGGTGAAACGCGCCTACGACAAGGGGATTCCGGTGCTGGTGCTGGACCGCAAGGTCGACGGGGACGCCTACACGTCGTTCATCGGCGCGGACAACGTCGACATCGGACGGCAGGCCGGCGAGTACTTCAAGAACGTGCTGCTGCCCGGGGGCGGCAAGATCGGCGAGCTGCGCGGGCTGGCCGGGTCGACCCCGGCGCGGGAGCGGCACGACGGGTTCGTGCAGGGCATCCAGGGTTCGCGGATCGAGATCGTGGCCGCGCAGGACGGCGACTGGCTGCGGGACAAGGGTCAGCAGCAGGCCGACGCGATCCTCAAGGCCAATCCCGACATCCAGGCGATCTACTCGCACAACGACCCGATGGGCGAGGGCGCGCGGATCGCCGCGGCGAACGCCGGGCGGCCCGACCTGCCGATCACCGGGATCGACGGCCTGCCGATCGAATCGGGCGGTCTGAAGGCGGTCGAGGCGGGCCGTCTGTCGGCGACGTTCCTCTACCCGACGGGCGGCAAGGAGGCGATCGCGGCGGCGAAGACCATCCTGGTGGACTGCGGTCAGGTGCCGAAGACGCAGACCCTGCCGACGAAGCTGGTGACGAAGGAGAACGCGGCCGTCACGTACGCGGAGTTGAACGGCGGTTCCTGAAGCGCGGGTCGCCGCCCGGCTCGGGGTGGGGCGGCGGCTACGGCTCGCGGCGCCGGGATGGCTGATCCGGCGCCGCGTTGCCCTGCCAAGACTCCCCCGGAAAGAACCGCCCTCACCCGCGGTGGCTGCTGCCCCGCTCGATGAGCCGCGCCTCCAGCGTCGTCGCGGTCGGGGGGAGCGAGCCGTCGGCGATGCGGGCCAGCAGCAGCCTCGCCGCCTCCGCCCCGATCTCGTACGCCGGCTGCGCCACCACCGTCAGCGGCGGGTCGATGAGCGTCGCCCACGGGACGTCGTCGAAGGCCACCACCCCTACGTCCCGCCCCAGCCGCAGGCCCTCCGCCCGCAGCGTCTCCAGCACGCCGATCGCCATCGCGCTGTTGGCGACCAGCAACGCGTCCGGCGGCTCCGCGGCGGCCAGCAGTTCCCGCGTCGCCGCCTCGCCGCCGGCCGCCCGGTACTCCGCCCGCCGCTCGCGCCGCCTGCGCCGCCCCAGCGCGTCCCGGTACCCGGCCAGCCGGTCGTCCGCCGTGCGCACCCCCTTCGGCCCGGTCACGCACCCGATCCGCCGGTAACCCGCCGCCAGCAGGTGCTCGGTCGCCGCCCGCGCCGCCGCCCGGCTGTCGACCAGCACCTGGTCGCCGGTTCCCGCCCGCAGCGGCCGGTCCACCGCGACCACCGGCGTGCCGCGCCCCAGCAGCATCTCCACCCCGGCCCACTCGTCGGTCGGCGAGATGACCACCCCGGCCACCCGCTCCTGCAGCGCCACGTCGATGTAGCGGCGCTCCTTCTCGGCGCTCTCGTCGGAGTTGCACAGCACCACGGAGTAACCGGCCGTCTGCGCCACGTCCTCGACGCCCCGCGCGATC
The DNA here is from genome assembly GCF_003385215.1 of Amycolatopsis thermalba. Classification (GTDB taxonomy): domain Bacteria; phylum Actinomycetota; class Actinomycetes; order Mycobacteriales; family Pseudonocardiaceae; genus Amycolatopsis_E; species Amycolatopsis_E thermalba. The sequence continues at coordinate 23,776 of NZ_PQHW01000052.1, forward strand.
GCGGTGAAGAACGGGTTCTCCACATCGGAGATGATGAGCGCGAGGACCGCGGTCTCCTGGCGGCGCAGGTTCCGGGCGAGCCCGTTGGGCTGGTAGCCCAGCTCCTCGGCGGCCGCGCGCACCCGGACGACCAGCGCCGGATCCACTGTGGACACGCCGTTCAGCGCCCGCGACACGGTGGCCGTGGACACCCCGGCGCGCCGCGCCACATCGCTGATGGTCGCCACCGCGACCTCCCGTCTCCCGTGCCGCTCACGCGGTGGACCCGTGGTGGTATTGACACCGTCCGGGCTCCAGAATAGCGTCTTGAGTAATCGATTACCCGCCCTAGGAGGCAGCGTGGCCCGCATCGGTGTGATCAGCATTTCCGACGGGCGTGACCATGTGCACGCGCGCAACGCCCGGTTCATCCAGTCCAAACAGGACGCGCTCGTGCGGTCGCTCGCCTCGGCCGGGCACGAGGTGGTCGCGGGCAGTGACCTGGTCGCCACCAACACGCTGGCCACGTCGGTGGCGCGCGAGGTCGCCGCCGCCGGGGTGGACGTCACGATCTTCTACTACGCGGTGTGGAGCTTCCCGCACTTCACGATGCTCGCCGCGGACGCCACCCGCAGCCCGCTGATCCTGGTCGCGAGCACCGATCCCACCGAACCGGGCCTGGTCGGCATGCTCGCCGCGGGCGGGGCGCTGGACCAGATCGGCCGCGCCCACACCCGGCTGTGGGGCGCGCCGGACGACGCGGACCTGGCCGCGCGGGTGGGCGCGCACGCGCGGGCCGCGGCGGCGGTCGCGTCGCTGCGCGGGTCGACCTTCGGCCGCTTCGGCGGGCGCCCGATGGGCATGAACACCGCGGTCGCCAACACCGACCAGTGGATGCGCCAGTTCGGCGTCGACGTCGAGGAGATCGACCAGTACGAGCTGGTGCTGCGCGCGGAGAAGGCCGACGTGGGCGAGGCGGCCAAGGCGCGCCGGTGGATCGAGGAGCACGCGGGCGGCGTCCACTACGACGGGCGGAAGCTCACGCCCGAGCTGCTGGAGCGGCAGATCCGGTCGTACCTGGCGATCCGGGACATCATCGACGAGCGCAAGCTGGACTTCTCCGGTATCAAGGGCCAGCCCGAGCTGACCGAGCACTTCGCCACGATGGACGTCACCGAGGCCTTCCTCAACGACCCCTACGATTGGAACGGCCCCAAGCCGGTGCACGTCACCGCCACCGAGGCGGACATGGACGGCGCGCTGACCATGCAGCTCATGCACGAGATCTCCGGCGACCCGGTGCTGTTCGCCGACGTGCGCCACTACCACGCCGATCGCGACATCTGGGACCTGTGCAATTCCGGCCAGCACGCCACCTGGTACGCCGCGCGCAGCGACGACCCGGCGGAGAACCTGCGCAAGGTCCACTTCTACCCGGAGGTCTTCTTCTTCCCGGCAGGCGGGGCGTCCGTGCAGCACATCGCCGCGCCCGGGCAGATGACACTGGGGCGGCTCACCCGGCGGGCGGGGGAGTACCGTCTGCAGCTGATGCTGGGCGAGTTCGAGAACTACGACGACGAGACCAACGACGCGCTGATGCGCCAGTCCACCCCCGAGTGGCCGCACGCCTGGGCCCGGCTGGACGCGCCCGCCGAGACGTTCCTGTCCGAGTTCGGGGCCAACCACATCCACGCGATCCCCGGCGACCACCGCGCCGAGCTGCGCGCCGCGGCCGGCCTGCTCGGCGTCGAAGTGCACGAGTGGTCCCGTGGCTGACCTGCTGCTCGGCATCGACATCGGGACGTCCAGCTCGAAGGGCGTCCTGGTCACCCGCGACGGGGAGATCGTCGCCCGCGCGTCCCGGGCGCACGAGACCTCCCACCCGCACCCCGGCTGGGTCGAGCACGACGCGGAAACGGTGTGGTGGCAGGACTTCCTCGCGCTGACCCGTGAGCTGGTCGCCGCCGCGGGCGACCGGAAGCTCGCCGCGCTGGCGGTGAGCGGTATCGGCCCGGTGCTGCTGCCCGCCGACTCCGGCGGAGCGCCGCTGCGGCCGGCCATCCTGTACGGCGTGGACACCCGCGCCTCGCGGGAGATCGAGGAGCTGACCGCGGAACTCGGCGCGGAGTCCATTGTGGAACGCGCCGGGACGGCGTTGTCGTCGCAGGCGGTCGGCCCGAAGTGGCGCTGGCTCGCGCGGCACGAGCCGGAGGTGTTCCGGCGGACCCGGCTGTTCCTGATGTGCAGTTCCTACCTGGTGCACCGGCTGACCGGCGAGTACGTCCTGGACCACCACTCGGCCAGCCAGTGCGACCCGATGTACGACCTGCGCGCCGGGGACTGGGCCGCGGACTGGGCGGCCCTGTGCGCGCCCGGGGTCGAGATGCCGCGGCTGGTGTGGCCGACCGAGGTGGCCGGCACCGTGAGCGCGGCCGCGGCGGCGGAAACCGGCCTGCCGCAGGGGCTTCCGGTCACCGCGGGCACGGTCGACGCGTGGGCCGAGGCCGCCAGCGTCGGCGTGAGCGAGCCCGGCGACACCATGGTCATGTACGGCACCACGATGTTCCTGATCCAGGTGCTCGCCGACCCGCGCCCGCACACCGGCCTGTGGACCACGTGCGGAGCGTTCCCCGGCACGTACTCGCTCGCCGCCGGGATGGCCACCTCCGGCGCGATCACCGACTGGCTGCGCCGTCTCGTCGGCGGCGACTTCGCCACGCTCGTCGACGAGGCCGCGAAGGTGCCGCCGGGCAGCCGCGGACTGCTGATGCTGCCGTACTTCGCGGGGGAACGCACGCCGCTGTTCGACCCGGACGCGCGCGGGGTGCTGGCCGGGCTGACCACCTCGCACGGCATCGGCGAGATCTACCGGGCGGCGCTGGAGGGCATCGCCTACGGGGTGCGGCACAACCTGGAGGCGATGCGCGACTCGGGCGGTGTGGCGCGGCGCCTGGTCGCGGTCGGCGGCGGCACGCAGGGCGGGCTGTGGACGCAGATCGTCAGCGACGTGACCGGCGCCGACCAGCAGGTGCCCGCCGAGACGATCGGCGCGGCGTTCGGCGACGCGTTCCTGGCGGCCGTCGCGATCGGCGCGGAACCGGACATCGCGCGCTGGAACCCGGTGGCGAGCACGGTGCGCCCGGATCCTGCCGCGGTGGACGTCTATGACCGGTTCTACCCGCGCTACCGCGAACTCTATCCCTCCACAAAGGACATAACGCACTTTCTGGCCGAGCGTCAGCGGGAGAGCGGGCACTAGCCTGGCCGGGTGTTGTCCGAACCCTCGGGCCAGGGCTGGCAGCAGGTCGGCGAACTCGTGCTCGCGCTGGTGCTGTGCTCGCTGATCGGCCTGGAACGCGAACTGAAGCAGAAGAGCGCCGGGCTGCGCACGCACACCCTGGTCGGGGTGGGGGCGGCGCTGTTCCTCCTGGTGAGCAAGTACGGGTTCACCGACGTGCTCGCGCCGGGGCGGATCGTGCTGGACCCGTCGCGGGTGGCGGCGCAGATCGTGTCCGGGATCGGGTTCATCGGCGGCGGGCTGATCTTCGTGCGCCGCGACGTGGTGCGCGGCCTGACCACCGCCGCGGTGGTGTGGATGAGCGTCGCGGTCGGATGCGCCTGCGCGGCCGGGCTGCCGCTGCTCGCGCTGGTCGTCACGGCGGCGCACTTCGTGGTGGTCTACGGCTACCCGCCGCTGGTGCGGCTGCTGACGCGGCGGAGCCCGGCGACGACGACGGTGCGGCTGGCCTACCGCGACGGCGAGGGGGTCCTGCGACGGATCCTCGAGCTGGCGACTCGCGCGGGCTATTCGGTGGAGCAGGCGCTGTCCGCCCGCCGCGACACCGGCCGGGTGATCGACCTGCGGATGCGCCTGCTCGGGCCGCGGCGCGTCGACGACCTGCTCGCCACACTGGCCGAGCAGCCCGGGATCGTGGCGGTTGAAACCGGCGGTGTGGACGATACGAGCGAGTAGAAGCCGCAGGTCAGCGGTTCGCGCTACCCCAAGCGGGTGAAAAGCGGATGGTCAGGTTCCCGGAAGGTAACGATTGACGCTCGGCTTGCGAGGAATGGTTGACGCGCTCGGTGGAAGCGCGGTGAGCCGAGAGAAGACGACGCCATGGGTGTTGTTCCCACCGCGGGCCCCGGCCCGGGACCGCGGCGGCCGCTGGCCAGTTCGATGGCGGTGCTCGCCGCGCTCGGAGTGGTCCTGACGGTTGGCCTCACCTCGCTGCTCGTCGCCGGGCACCGGTCCGCCGACCCGTCGGTGGGTTCGCTGAGCGGGGCCAGTGCGCCGGTGGTGGCGCCGGTCGCGCCGGTGCCGCAGGTGTCCTACGCCGTGACGTACGAGCTGGCCGGTGGCGCGGGCGCGCTGAACGTGACGTACGTGGCGCAGGGGTCGGGCATCGCGCAGGTCCTGGAGACGGACACGCCGTGGTCGGTGTCGCTGCAGCGGACCGGGGCGCAGGGGGCGGAGCAGTACGTCAGCCTGACGGCGCAGAACGCCGGCGGCGGCACCCTGACGTGCCGGATCATCGTGGACGGCGTCGTCGTCAGCGAGCGATCCGTGTCCACGCCGCAGGGCATGGTGCGCTGCTCGAAGTCGCTGCCCTGACGTCGCCGCCCTGACTTCACCTGATCCGCCGTCGTCCCGCCGGGGGTGGCGGCGGCACCGCCGGGGCCGGGGCGAGCGGCGCCCGCGCTGCTCTCGGGGCTGCCGAGCATTCGACCGTTCCGTGCCGTTTGGTGCTCTCCCTCGTCCGTAGGCGGTTGGGCTGCGGTCGCATTGCGGCCGCGGGCGCCGTGCCTGCCCTGCGGTGGCTCAGTCCCGCTGGGGCCTGGGGCGAGCCGGCCCGCGCTGTTGTCGGGGCCGGTGAGCCTTCGACCGTTCCGGACGCGTGATCTCGCTCATCCATGGGCGGTGGGGCTGCGCCGCATTCCGGCCCGCGCCGCACCTGCCCTGCGGTGCCCCAGCGCCGCCAAGGCCCAGCGCGAGCCGGGCCCTGGCGCAGTCGGGGCCACCGGGGCACTCACAGCGCCTTGGATCAGGGTGGCTTGGCGCTCTCGCTCATCCATGGGCAGCAGGGCTGTGGCCGCACTCCGGCCCGCGCCGCGCCGGCTCTGCGGTGACTCAGCGCCACCAGGCCCCAGCGCGAGCCGCCCCCTCCCCGGAGCCGCCGAGACGCTAGCTGGCCCGGAGTGCTGCAGTCCCGGCCCGCGTCGCCGTGACCCAGCGCCCGCCCGGAAGCCACCCCCGCACGTGCGCCGCGATTCCGATCCCGTCCCTCATCCGGCGGCCACTGCCCGCCGTGCGGCACGATCAACCTCGTGAGCGGAGCGACCCTGCAGGCCGGCCCGATGCTGGCCGTCGTCCTCGCCGTGCTCGTCGCGGCCGGCGCGCTCGCCGTGTGGCTCGGGCGGCTCGGGCCCGGGTGGGCGGTCGTGACCGCGGCCGGCCGCGCCGTCGCCCAGCTGGCCGCGGTGTCGCTGCTGATCACCGCCGTGCTCCGGTCGGGGTGGTGGACCGGCCTGTTCGTGCTGCTCATGTTCACCGTCGCCGCGGTCACCTCGGCCCGGCGCGTCGGGCTACCGCTGGGCCGCCTGCCGTGGATCGCCGTCGCCCTGGCCGGTGGTGTCCTGCCGGTGCTCGCGCTCGTGCTCGGGTCCGGCGTGGTGCCCCTGGAGCCGATCGCGGTCGTGCCGATCGCCGGGATCGTCATCGGCGGCACGATGAGCGCGACCTCCCAGGCCGCTCGCCGCGCCCTCGACGAGCTGTCCACCCGGCACGGCGAGTACGAAGCCGCCCTCGCCCTCGGCTTCCTGCCGCGCGCCGCCGCGCTGGAGATCTGCCGCCCCACCGCCGGCCAGGCGCTCATCCCCGCGCTCGACCAGACCCGCACGGTCGGCCTGGTGACCCTGCCCGGCGCCTACGTCGGTGTGCTGCTCGGCGGGGCCAGCCCGGTGCAGGCCGGGGTGACGCAGGTGCTGGTCCTGATCGGGTTGCTGGCGGCCGAGGCGATCGCGGTGCTCGTGACGGTCCAGCTCGTCGCGGCGGGACTCGTCGATCGCGGTTAGCGTGGGGGCATGACTGTTGCGGACTTGGTGATCGACGGGTTCGACCGCGTCCAGGAGGTCGTGCACGAGGCCGTCGACGGGCTGACCGAGGACCAGCTCGCGCAGCGTCTCGACGAGGGCGCCAACTCGATCGCGTGGCTGGTCTGGCATCTCACGCGCGTGCAGGACGACCACATCGCGGACCTGGCCGGCACGCCGCAGGTGTGGACCGAGGAGGGCTGGCACGAGCGGTTCGGCCTGCCGTTCGGACCGGGGGCGACGGGCTACGGCCACCGCTCGAAGGACGTGGCCGCCGTGCGCGCGGAGGCCAAACTGCTCGCCGGCTACCACGACGCCGTGCACGACTCGACGGTCTCGTGGCTGGGCGGCCTGCGCGAGTCGCAGCTGGACCAGGTGGTCGACGAGGCGTGGGACCCGCCGGTGACCCTCGGGGTCCGGCTGGTGAGCATCCTGTCCGACGACCTGCAGCACGCCGGCCAGGCCGCGTTCATCCGCGGCATCCTCGAGCGCCGCTAGGGAGGCGGGAACTCGGCGGCGACCTCGGCCGCGTCGTCCATCGTCGCGGGGTCCGGGTGTCCGCCGCCGGGCGCGGCCTCGGCGATGACGACGAGCGAGCCGCTGCGCCGCGAGCCGTAGTACTGCCCGGTGAACTCCACGCCGGCGAGGCCGAGCGCGCCGGCCGCGAGGGGCTCGACGTTGCCCGTGCCGTCGGTGTCGGCCGGCTCCTTGAGGTCGGCCGCGGTGCCCGCGCTGGGCATCCGCACCCACGCGATCGACACCACGACGGTGTTGCCGTGCGCGTCGCCGATCGCGAGGAGGAGCCGGTCCAGCTTGCGGCACGGGTGCTTCCGGAAGAACTGCCGCACCTGACCGTAGGAGTGTGCGCCGCAGGTCAGTTCGGCGCGGGCGACCTGTTTCAGCTGGCGCAGGCCCAGGCGGGTCCAGGCCTGATCGCGCTGTCCCTTGCGGGCGGCGTCCTTGCCGGCCGGCTTGCCGTGCGCCGAGGTCGCGGTGCCGCCCGCGGTACCGCCGCCGGTCGTCAGGCCCGCGCCGCCCGCCACGGCGGCGCCCAGCGCCACCGCCGCGATAGCCGCGCCGCCCTTCTTCTTGTAGCCCGGTCTGCGCTTCCCCTGCGAATCGGTCCACCAGTAGTCGGGTTCCACGGCTGGAAATATTTGTCACATCACTCCATTGGTGTTCTCGTTTCGCGTGAAATCGCTCGAACGGCCCAGTCCCGCCGCCTCCCGGATTTCGAAGTCTCCCGGAATCTTCGGACAATCCCCTGGTCGTCACTAATGAAACTGAGACTGTCCGAAGAGGACATCAAGGCAACTGAGGGTGTTCTGCCCGCGTCATCCGAACAGGGCCTGGGATCGCTCACCTGGCTGTTGCCGCCGCCGGCCCGGGAATGACACTGTCGAAGGCATGCAGGCCTTCACTCTGCCCGAGTTCTACGTCCCCTATCCGGCCAGGCTCAACCCGAACCTGGAGGGCACCCGCGCGCACAGCATGGACTGGGCGCGCCGCATGGGCATGCTCGACGCGCCCAAACCCGGCGGGGGTGTGGTGTGGACGGAGTCCGCGCTGGCCGAGATGGACTACGCCCTCATGTGCGCCTACACGCATCCGGACTGTGCGGGGCCGGCACTCGATCTGATCACCGACTGGTACGTCTGGGTGTTCTTCTTCGACGACCACTTCCTCGAGCAGTTCAAGTACTCGCGCGACATGGTGGGCGCGAAGGAGTACCTGGACCGGCTCGAGCTGTTCATGACCGCGCCCGGCCAGGAGCCGCCGGAGCCGGAGAACCCCGCCGAGGCCGGGCTGAAGGACCTGTGGGAGCGCACGATCCCGGCGATGTCGGAGGGGTGGCGGCGCCGGTTCACGCTGAGCACCCGCAACCTGATGGTCGAGTCGATGTGGGAGCTGGCGAACATCGACCTGGGCCGCGTCGCCAACCCCATCGAGTACATCCAGATGCGGCGGCGGGTCGGCGGGGCGCCGTGGTCGGCGAACCTGGTCGAGTACGCCGTGCGGGCCGAGGTGCCGGACCGGCTGGCGGGGACGCGGCCGATCGAGGTCCTGTCCGACACGTTCGCCGACGCCGTGCACCTGCGCAACGACCTGTTCTCCTACCAGCGCGAGGTGCAGGAGGAGGGCGAGAACTCCAACGCCGTGCTGGTGCTCGAACGGTTCCTCGGCTGCTCCACCCAGGAGGCCGCCGAATTGGTGAACGAGCTGCTGACCTCGCGGCTGCAGCAGTTCGAGGACACGGCCCTGGTCGACGTGCCCGCCCTGCTCGCCGAACACGCCGCACTGCCGCACGAGCAGATCGCCGTCGGCGCCTACGTGAAGGGTTTGCAGGACTGGCAGTCCGGCGGGCACGAGTGGCACGCGCGGTCCAGCCGGTACATGAACGAGGGCGCGGCCGGCGGCGGCCCCAGCCGGCTCACGCCCGGGCCGGTCCTGCGCACCCGGACGCGGCAACGCGACCACGTGCCGTTCACCAAGGTCGGGCACCTGCCGCTGCCCGAGATCTACATGCCCTACGCCTTCCGGATGAGCCCGCACCTGGAGGAGGCGCGGGAGCACAACGTGCACTGGTGCCGGGAGATGGGTTTCTACGACTCGGTGCCGGGCGTGGAGGCCGGGGGAGTGTGGGACGAGGAGCGGTTGCGCGGGATCGACCTGGCGCACTGCGCGTCGATGATCCACGCCGACGCCGATCCGGAGCAGCTGCACCTGTCCACGGCGTGGCTGGCGTGGGGCACCTACGGCGACGACTACTTCCCGGCGGTGTTCGGGGCGGGCCGCAACGTGCCCGCGGCGAAAGCGTCCAACGACCGGTTGTCGCTGTTCATGCCGCTGGACGCGGGGGAGACGCCGGAGCCGTTGACTCCGCTGGAGCGCGGTCTGCAGGACCTGTGGCGCCGCACGGCGACCCCGCTGGGCGTCGACGCGCGGCGGGTGTTCCGGAAGGCCGTGGAGGACATGACCGCGAGCTGGGTGTGGGAGCTGGCGAACCAGGCGCAGAACCGCATCCCGGACCCGATCGACTACGTCGAGATGCGGCGGCGGACGTTCGGGTCGGACATGACCATGAGCCTGTCCCGGATCACCCATCTCACGGCGGTGCCGCCGGAGCTGTTCGGCACGCGGACGTTGCGCGAGCTGGAGACCGCGGCGCAGGACTACGCGTGCTTCGTGAACGACCTGTTCTCCTACCAGAAGGAGATCGAGTTCGAGGGCGAGCTGCACAACATGGTGCTGGTGGTGGAACACTTCCTGGGCCTGGACCGGCTCGCCGTGCGGGACGTGGTGAACGACCTGATGACGGCGCGGATGCGGCAGTTCGAGCACATCCTGGCCACGGACCTGCCCCAGCTCTTCGAGGACGCCGAACTGGACCCCCCAGCCCGCGACGCGCTCATCCGGCACGCAGACGAGCTGAAGGACTGGATGTCCGGCATCCTCGAGTGGCACCGCCAGTGCGTCCGCTACACCGAGCCGGAGCTGAAGCGCCTGACGAGCCCACCCGCGCCCGCCTTCCCCGCCGAGCTGGGCATGTCGGCCCTCCGGCTGGCGGACCGCTTCCGGGCAGCCTCAGCCTGAGGCACTCGGCCAGGCGCGGCCGGTCAGGGCTCGCCCGGCCTCCGGCCAGGCGCGGTCGGCCAGGGCTCGCCCGGCCTTGGTCTCCTGCCGAGGAGGGCGCAAGCCTGCCGGGCTTTCGCCTCGGGCACGGCCTGGCCTGGCCTGCCGGGTGTCGTCTCGGCCTCCTGCCGAGGAGGGCGCTGGCCTGCGAGGTTTCGCTTCGGCCTTCGGCCTGGCCTGCCGGGTCTCGGCCTCGGCCTCCTCCTGAGGTGAGAGCGCGCCTGCCGGGGTTTCGCCTCGGCCGCGAGCTGGCCCGCTCCGCTTGCGGCCTCGGGCCGCATCCGGTCAGCCTCCTTGGCCGCCCCTCGCCTCTGCGCACCCTTGGCGCGCCTCCGGCCGCCCTCGGCCCATCGGCTTCGCGGCGCCGTAGGCCTCTGGCCCGGCCGGCGCTGACCGCCTCCACCCTCTGCGGCCTTCTCCGACCCTCCGGCGGCCTGCGCCTGTGGCCTCCACCCCCGGCGTGCGGCCTCCACCTCCGGCCCTCCGGCGGCCTGCGGCCTGCGGCGGCCTGCGGCCTGCGGCGGCCTGCGGCCTGCGGCGGCCTGCGGCCTGCGGCGGCCTGCGGCCTGCGGCGGCCTGCGGCCTGCGGCGGCCTGCGGCCTGCGGCGGCCTGCGGCCTGCGGCGGCCTGCGGCCTGCGGCGGCCTGCGGCCTGCGGCGGCCTGCGGCCTGCGGCGGCCTGCGGCCTGCGGCGGCCTGCGGCCTGCGGCGGCCTGCGGCCTGCGGCGGCCTGCGGCCTGCGGCGGCCTGCGGCCTGCGGCGGCCTGCGGCCTGCGGCGGCCTCCCGCCTCCCCCCTCCCGCCTCCGGCCCGGCCCCTACCCTCACCCGCGCCGTGCGGCTTCCTTCGCGCCCTTGACCGCCAGCCGGTCCGCTCGCTCGTTCTCCGGGTGCCCCGCGTGGCCCTTCACCCAGTGCCATTGCACCTCGTGCGCGCCGATCGCCGCGTCGAGGCGTTGCCACAGGTCGGCGTTCTTCACGGGTTCGCGGCTCGCGGTCTGCCAGCCGTTCGTCTTCCAGCGGGGCATCCACTGCGTGACGCCGTTGCGGACGTAACTGGAGTCCGTGTACACCCGCACCACCGAGGGCCGCGTCAGGGCTTCCAGTGCGCGGATCGGCGCCATCAGTTCCATGCGGTTGTTGGTCGTGGTGCCGGGCTCGCCGCCGTAGAGTTCCTTCTCGTGCCGGCCGTAGCGCAGCACGGCGCCCCACCCGCCGGGCCCGGGGTTCCCGCTGCACGCCCCGTCGGTGTAGATGTCGACGACCGGCCCGTCCTCCTGCACGCGCGGAAGCGTAGCAGCGGCAACGAAACACGGATCAAGTAACTTCTGCGCCCCGGCTGCGACTCCAGGGCGAGGCCCTCCGGACTCACCCGCGGGAGTGATCATGCGTTATCGCCCCATCGGCAGCGATCCCCTGGACGGGCGGCTCGGCCGCTACATCCCGGACGACTGGCGCCACCTGGAGACCTACCCGATTTCGGCGCTGCCGGAGGTGGACCGTCCCAGCGCCGTGCCCGTGGTGATCGGGGTGAACTGGTACGCGGCGTTCGACGAGCCGGAGCGCGACGAGCGGTCCGGGGAGATCTTCATCGGCCACCGGGGCGATCTCGGCCCGATCCGGGGCGGGCACTGCGTCTGCCTGGAGCCGGGCGGCGAGCCGGACACCGACGACTGGTACCGCTTCTACGACCAGGGCCGCGAGGGCGCGTGCGTCGGTTTCGGCTGGTCGCGCTGCATGACCCTGCTGAACAAGGGCCTCTACGCCGCGCGCTGGCTGTGGGACCGCGCGAAGGAACGCGACGAGTGGCCGCAGACCAACCCCGGCGACGACGACGGCACCTCCGTCCGCGCCGCCGCCGAGGTGCTCGTCTCGGCCGGCCACGTCGACTGGGACCCGGTGTTCGGTGACGACGACTCGGGTGAACGCGCCGGCTACGAGCCGGACGTGTCGGACGGCATCCTCGCGTTCCGCTGGGCCACCTCGGCCGCCGAGGTGCACCAGGTGCTGGCCAACCCGCGCGCCGACGAGCTGAACGCCGTGCCGATCCTCAACTCGTGGGGCGAGAACTACCCGCACCGGGTGTGGATGCCGGACGCGGTCCTCGACCGGCTCATCGGCGAGGACGGCGAAGTCGCGATTCCGACGGACCGCTGACATGGCGTCCTATCCGGACCGCGACGCGGTCGAGAAGCGTGTGCACGAGCGCGAGGACGATCGGCAGCGCAAGATCGCCATCCTGGCCGAGCCGTTCGGGCTCGCGCGAGCCGACGAGCCGGGCCGGGTCGCCACCCGCATCGACCGGCTGAGCCGGTCCCGCCCGGACGTCCGCCCGGTCAACCCCGGGGCGATCGCGCGCGGCGAGGAGGACGCGCTGCGCGACGCGGGCACCGTGCTGGAGCGGATCATCCGCACCGACGACCTGCTCGGCGTCGGCTACCTGGAGGGCGGGGTGCGCGCGGCGAAGGCGGTCGGCCGCATCTCCATCCGCGACGACCGCGGCCGGCTGCGCGGCTACGGCACCGGGTCGCTGGTGTCGCCGGAGCTGTTGCTGACCAACCACCACGTGCTCGGCGACGCCGCGACCGCCGCGTGCAGCGTCGTGGAGTTCGACTACCAGGACGGCCCGGACGGCCTGCCGCTGCCGGTGAAGCTGTTCGCCCTCGATCCACGGCGGTTCTTCGCCGCCGACCAGGGCCTCGACTTCGCGCTCGTCGCGGTCCGGGCCGCCGTCGCGGCGCTGGCGCCGTTCGGCTTCAACCGGCTCGTCGAGGCCGAGGGCAAGGCGATCATCGGCGATTACGTGACGATCGTGCAGCACCCGAACGGGGAGCGGAAGCAGATCGCGTTGCGGGAGAACCGGATCGTCGACGTGCTGGAGCGTTTCCTGCACTACGAGACCGACACCGAGCCCGGTTCGTCGGGCTCGCCGGTCTTCAACGACCAGTGGGAGGTCGTGGCGCTGCACCACGCGAGCGTCCGCGCGCCGCGGCACGGCGAGCTGGGCGGCGTGGTCAACGAGGGTGTCCGCGTCAGCCGCCTGCTGGCCGCCCTGCGCGCCCGTGCCTTCCCGCCCGAGCAGCAGGCGCTGCTGGCCGGGGTGTTCGGCGAGCCGTCCCCGGTGGTCGTCGCCCCGGTCACCGAGGCGATCCGCATCGACCCGGACTACGCCAACCGGGGCGGCTACGACCCGGATTTCCTGGCCGGGCACCGGATTCCGCTGCCCGCGTTGTCGCCGGACCTCGTGCCGCTGGCGGCGGTGAACCGGCAGGCCACGAGCGAGCCCAGGTACGTGCTGCCCTACCACCACTTCAGCGTGGTGCTGAACAAGCAGCGCCGGCTCGCGTTCTTCACGGCCGTCAACATCGACGGCACCACGAGCGTGCGGCTGCGCCGGGAGAAGGACAAGTGGTCGCTCGACCCGCGGGTGGCGGAGGAGGAGCAGACCGGCGAGCGGGTCTACGAGGACAACCCGCTCGACCGCGGTCACCTCGTCCGCAGGCTCGACCCGGCGTGGGGCCCGTCGCGTGAGGCGGCGAAGGCGGCCAACGACGACACGTTCCACTTCACCAACTGCACGCCCCAGCACGAGGACTTCAACCAGAACCGGAGCACGTGGGCGGGGCTGGAGGACTACGTCCTGGAGAACGCCGACAACCGGGACCTGCGGGTCAGCGTCGTCACCGGCCCGGTCCTGGCCGCCGACGACGACCAGTACCGGGGCGTGCGGCTGCCGCGGCAGTACTTCAAGGTGGTGGCGATGGTCCGGCAGGACGGCAGCCTGTCGGCCACCGGCTACCTGCTCAGCCAGGAGCAGCTGCTGGAGGGGCTGGAGGCGGCGCCAGCGGAGTTCTCCTACGGCGCCTACCGCACGTTCCAGGTGCCGGTCCGGCGCATCGAGAGCCTGACCGGTCTGTCGTTCGGCATCCTCACCGACGCCGACCCGCTGGCCCAGCGGGAATCGGCGACGACCGCGAAGGAGGTCGGCGGGCCGGCGGACCTGGTCCTCTAGATGAGCGAGTCCGAGTCTGGGCAGTGTGCGGGGATGGGGGGAGGGTGGTCAAGATCAGTGTGTGACGACCGGCCCGAACATCCTTCTGGCCGCACTGTAGGTCGAGATCGGTGACCACCTCGGTAAGCCCGCTCGTGTCGGCAGGCCACCCCGGCTGCCGGATGCTGAACTGCTGGCGCCGGCGGTCGCGCGGGTGCTGCTGGGTTGTGCGCTCGGAGGCCCGATGGTTGCGGTGTGTGTCCCGCCACCTGCCCGACGCGTTCCCTTACCTGCCCGGCAGGGCCGGTTACGGCTACCGCCGCCACTCCCGCTTCTTCTGGGCCTGCGCCTGATCTGCACCCCGGCCCGGCTGCTGCAACCGTCCTACCGCAACCGAACCCCGCACCTGCTCAAGCCGGTCCGGCAACTGATCGAATCGGTCAACGACACCCTCAACGGCCAACTCGATCTCGAACTACTCGCCGCCCGTGTCGCACAACGACCGCTCGCCCCCACCGCCGCGATCCGGCACGACCCCGCCACCGGTTAACCCAGCACCCGATCCCTGATCGCCTACGACCACTGATCAAGCTCAGACTCACTCATCCAGGCAGTGCCCGGCGCCCGGTCCGCCAGCACCGGACCGAGCGGCGCGCGAGCGTCAGGCCGGTGAAGCCGTCACCAGGGTGCGCGCCCGACGTGCTGCTCCGTGACGTGCCGCAGCACGATGTCCTCGGCGGGCTCGTCTGCGGCCGGCAGGCTGTGCAGCATCCCCGCCGCGCGCAGCGCGCGTTCGACCGGGCGGGCGCCGGTGCCGGTGATCCGCAGGGCGGCGCCGCGGCGGGCGGCGGCCTGCTGGGTTTCCACGAGCACGGTCAGCCCGGCGGTGCCGAGGAAGGTGACCTCGGACAGGTCGAGCACGAGCAGGGTCACCGGTCCGCGGAAGCGGTGGCCGATCACCCGGGACAGCTCGGGCGCGGTGCCCAGGTCGACGTCGCCGCCGACGGTGACGAGCAGGGTGTGCCGCGCGGGCTGGGCGACGTCGACCGTGAACGCGCCGGCGTCGGCGGCCGGTGTGGACCGCGGGGCGGGGATGCCCCGCTGCGTGACCGGTGCGGGGCGGGTTTCCGGAGGTGCCATCAGCAGGGCCTCCACACTGCAGCGGTGAGCGCATGTCGGGTACGTCTGCCGGCTACCTGCTCAACCGTGGCCACAGCCTACCTGCACTTCTCGGTTCCGGCGACCGCGCTGGTCAGCGGCCGGTGAGCTGCCCGGCCGCGGCGTGCAGGCCGGTCAGCGCCGCGTCCTCGTCCAGGCGGCCGGGGACGAACAGCACGCAGGCGCTGGCCACCCGCCCGGCCCGCAGGGAGACGGGCACCGCGAGCGAGGCGATGCCGGGCAGTACCTCGCCGGTGGTGCGCACGTGGCCCAGGTCGCGGGCCAGCGTGACCTCCGGCCGCTCGTTCGGCCGCGGCGGCAGCGCGGCGAGGATGGCCAGCCCGGGCGCGCCGCGGGTGAGCGGGTGGCGCACCCCGGGCCGGTAGGACACCGGTCCGGCGGCGGCCGGTGGTTCGACGGTCACCAGCGTGAGCGCCTCCTCGCCGTGCGGAACCGCGAGGAACGCGACCGTCCCGGCCGCCTCGGCGACCGGCGCGAGCACGGACTGCGCGAGCGACTGCAGGTCGGAGCGCACGGCGGAGGCGACGGTGAGCACGGCCAGGCCCACCTCGTAGCGTCCGGCCGCGTCGCGCTGCAGGTAGCCGTGCGCCTCCAGGGTGCACAGCACGCGGTAGGCGATCGACCGGTGCAGGCCGGTGACCTCGGCGATCGTGGCGGTCGTGCATGGCGCGTGCGCGGCGACGGCCTCCAGCACGGCCAGACCCCGTTCGAGTGTTTGCAGGCCCGCGCCGCCGACGACCTTGCCTTCCGCCATGCGCTCCTCGTACTGTTCTCTCAGAAATAGAACTCGCTGCTCGATAATAGAGTAAGGACAGCGTCGTGACCACGGTCGGCATCGTCGGAGCGGGGATAGCCGGGCTGCACCTCGGCCTCGCGCTGCGTGCCGCCGGCATCCCGGTCACGCTGTACGCCGAGCGGCCGTTCGACGACCTGGCCGCCGGGCCGCTGCTCAACACGGTCGCGCACCACCACCCGCTGCTGGAGCGCGAGCGGGCGCTGGGGGTGCACCACTGGCCGGCGGCGGAGTTCGGCTACGCGGCTCACCACCACTGGATCGGGGGAGTCCGCTTCACCGGCCGGTTCACCCACCCGTCGTGCGCCGTCGACCACCGCCTCTACCTGCCGCGGCTGGCCGAGGACCTCGCCGGCCGCGGCGGGCGCGTCGAAGTGCGCGCGGTCGGCCCGCGCGACCTCGGTGAGCTGGCCGCGCGGCACGACCTGCTCGTCGTCGCGACCGGGCGGGGCGCGCTGAGCGGCCTGTTCCCGCGCCGTCCGGGGCACAGCCCGCACGACGCGCCCCGGCGGCTGGTGTGCGCGGGCCTGTACACCGGCATCGCACCGGCCGAACCGGCCGCGGTCACCATCGGGGTCGCGCCCGGGCAGGGCGAGCTGCTGGAGATCCCGTTGCTGTCGCGGCATGGACGCGTCACGGCGCTGCTGTTCGAGAACGTGCCCGGCGGCGACCTCGCGGTGCTGAACGAGCTGTCCCCGGCGCAGGATCCCGCGCTGTTCCGCAAGACCGTCCTGGAGAAGCTGCGCGAGCACCACCCGGCGACCGCCGAGCGTGTGCTCGACGACTTCGCCCTCACCGATCCGCGCGATCTGCTGCAGGGCGCGGTCACGCCCGCGGTGCGGGAGGACTTCCTGCCGCTGGGGGACGACAAGTTCGCCCTCGCGCTGGGCGACGCGCACGTGGTGGTCGATCCGGTGATGGGGCAGGGCGCGAACATCGCCTCCTACAGCGCGGCCGTGGCAGCCGCGGAGATCGCCGCCGACACCGTCTACGACGAGGTGTTCTGCCGCCGCGTCGCGCGGGCGCGCGAGGAGGTGCTGCTCGGGGCGTCGGCGTGGACGAACCTGGTGCTGGACCCGCCGCCGTGGCTCGGCGAGCTGTGGCAGGGGCTGGCCGGCGATCCGCGCCGCGCGGACGAGTTCACCGACAACTTCGACCACCCGGACCGGCAGTGGCGCGTGCTCGCCACCCGGCGCCGGGTGCGGGCGTTCCTCGACGGAAGCTGACCGGGAGAGCGGAGGACAACGTGGTCCACACAGCGACGAAGATCCTGAGCACGCGTGCGGTGCCCGGCGGCGAGAGCGTCGACTACTGGCGGCACGTCATCTCCGACGCGTTCGTGCCGCTGGAGGCAGCCGCGCCGGAGCCGTCGTTCCGCGGCGAGGTGCGGATCGACCGCCTCGGCTCGACGCTGGTGTCCCGGGTGGACGCCGGCCCGCACCGCGTGCGCCGGACCAAGGCGATGATCGGCGCGAGCGAGCGTGGCTACTACAAGCTGGGCCTGCAGGTGCGGGGCAGCTGCCTGCTCGTGCAGGACGGGCGCGAGGCGCTGCTCGGGCCCGGCGACTTCGCGCTGTACGACACCGACCGGCCCTACACGCTGGCCTTCGCCGAGCCGACCGCCATGGCGGTGTTCATGTTCCCCCGGGAGCGGCTGCGCCTGACCGCCGCGGGAGCGCGGCAGATCCTGGGACAGCCCATCCGCGGCGACGACGAACCCGGTTCGCTGCTGGCACCGCTGTTCCGCCGCCTGGTGGGCCTGCTGGGCAGCGCCACCTCACCGATGCCGCTGGCCGACGCGGTGCTCGACCTGCTGTCCGCGCTGCTGTCCGAACAGACCGGCGCCACCCCCGATTCCCTGGTGCTGCGGGCCCAGTCCTACATCGACGCGCATCTGTCCGATCCGGGCCTGTGCCCGGACTCGGTGGCCGCCGCGCTGCACATCTCGACGCGGTACCTGCAGAAGCTGTTCGCGGAGCAGGGCACGGGCGTGGCGGGCTGGATCCGGAACCGGCGGCTGGAGCAGTGCCGCCGCGAGCTGTCCCGGCCCGGGCTGACCCGCCCGGTCAGCGCCGTGGGCGCCGCGTGGGGCCTGCCGGACGCGGCGCACTTCAGCCGCTCCTTCAAGGCCGCGTACGGCCTGAGCCCGCGGGAGTTCCGCGCCCGGGCCCTGTCCTGACGGTTCGCGGATCGTCAAGAAGCGTTCGCCTGAGGGAAAGACCGGCGCGGCCGCGGCGGGCAGGATGGTGCCATCGACCCGGCCGGACCCACGCGTCCGGCCGATGTGGACAGTGCCTTCGCCGCCACCACCGAAAGGAGCGCCCATGCCGAACATCGGCATCATCGGCGCCGGGATCGCCGGCCTGCAGCTGGGTTTGCTGCTGCGCCGGCACGACGTCCCGGTCACCGTCTACACCGACAAGACCGCGGCCCAGCTGGCGAACGGCCGCCTGCTGAACAGCGTCGCCCACCACGCGCCGACGCTGAAGCGCGAGCGGGAGCTGGGCATCGACTTCTGGCCGGTGGCGGAGTACGGCTACTCCTGCCACCACCACTACGTCGGCGGCCCCGAGCCGATGTCCTGGCGCGGCGACTTCGACGAGTGGTCCAGCGCCATCGACTACCGCCTCTACCTGCCCAAGCTGACCGAGACGTTCGAGGAACGCGGCGGGCGGCTGGAGATCCGCACGCTGCAGGCCGAGGACATCGAACCGATCGCCGACCGGCACGACCTGCTCGTCGTCGCCGCCGGCCGGGGCGCGTTCGCCGCGTTGTTCCCGCGCCGCCCCGAGCTGAGCCCGTACGACGGGCCGCAGCGGATCCTGTCCGTCGGCCTCTACCACGGCATCACCTACTCCGAGCCGAAGGGCGTCACGATCAGCGTCTCGCCCGGGCACGGCGAGCTGCTGGAAATCCCGATGTACGGCCGGGACGGGTTCACCACCGCGCTGCTGTTCGAGAACGTGCCGGGCGGTGACCTGGAGATCCTCGGCCGCCAGTCCTACGAGGCGGACCCGAAGGCGTACGAGCGGCTCGTGCTGGACAAGCTCGCCAAGCACCACCCGCGGACGTTCGAGCGCGTCGACCCGGCTCGCTTCGCGCTCACCGGGCCGCTGGACATCCTGCAGGGCGCGCTGACGCCGACCGTGCGGCAGGACTACGCGAAGCTGCCCAACGGCAAGTTCGCGCTCGCGATCGGCGACGTGCACACCGTGGTCGACCCGGTCGTCGGGCAGGGCGCGAACTCGGCGTCGCACTCGGCGTGGGTCACCGGGCAGGCGATCCTGGCCGACTACGGGTTCGACGAGCTGTTCTGCCAGGACGTGGCGGCGCGCCGGGCCGACGTCGTGCTGGGCGCGGCGAACTGGACGAACCTGATGATCGGCCCGCCGCCGGAGCACCTGCTGCGGCTGTTCGGCGCGATGTACGCGGACAAGGCGATCGCCGACGAGTTCACCAACAACTTCGACTACCCCGACCGGCAGTGGCGGATCCTCGCCACCGCCGAGCGCACCGGCGAGTTCCTGGCCCGCCGGGCGAAGGCCTGAGGAAGGGAATTGCCCATGTACCGCCTGACTGTGTTGTACCCGCCGCCGGCCGATCCGGAGCACTTCAAGCAGTACTACGTGAGCACGCACCTGCCGCTGGCGGCGAAGCTGCCGGGCCTGCGGGCGATGCGGTACGGCTTCGACGTGGCCGCGATGGACGGGGAGAGCCCGTACTTCGCGATCTGGGAGGGCGAGTTCGACTCGGCCGACGCGATGGCCGCGGCGATGTCGTCGGAGCAGGGCCGGGCCGTCGCCGCGGACGTGCCGAACTACGCGACGGGCGGCGCGCGGATCCTGCACTACGCGCCCGTCGAAGGCCCGTGACGGCGGGCGTGGCGACCGACCCGCGCCGGTTCCGCACGGCGATGGGCCGGTTCGCCACCGGAGTCACGGTGATCACCACCCGCACCGCCGAGGGCCGGGTCCACGGCATGACGGCGAACGGTTTCCTGTCGGTGTCGCTGGAGCCGCCGCTGATCCTGGTGTCGCTGGGCGCGTGCACGATGGCGCGGCACCTGTCCGAGGGCGACCGGTACGCGGTGACGGTGCTGTCGGCCGACCAGGAGGACGTGTCCCGCCACTTCGGCGGCCGCCCCTGCGTCGACGTCGGTTTCGACACCCAGGGTGGGTTCGACTTCATCCCGGGCGGCCTGGCGGCCATCGGCTGCCGGATCGTCGACCGCCACCCGGCGGGTGACCACACGCTGTTCCTGGGCGAGGTGGAACACCTGACCTACCGGGACGGCGCCCCGCTGCTCTTCTACACCGGCTCGTACCGCACGCTGCACGCCGGCCTGACGGAGGACGTGTTCTTCTACTGAGCGTCGTACTGGATGAGCGGTTCCGATTGTCGCTCATTCGGCGGTCGCTGGTAGGGAGGAGGTGCCGGGAGCACCTCCTCCCGTTCGAGATCGTCCGCGGTGATGAGCGGCCCGGCCAGGATTCGCTCCAGAAGGTCGCGCTGAGCAGGTTCGAGCTCGACACAGCCCTCCAGGACCTCGAGCAAGTCGAGCAGGTCGTCGTCGAATTCCGCAGTCCAGCGGCTGGGGTTGATGTCGTCCAGCGGCGAGGTGCGCCTTCGCCGGCGCGGATCCGGATGCCGGTAGCTGAACCATTTGCGGACGATCTGGAGATTACCGACGTGGTACTCCCACACCTCCTTGCGGACGGGGTGAACTCGTCCGGCTCGCTCGAAGAGCGTGTCCTCCCCCAGGACGAGTGTTTGTGTCTCCTCCTCATACCTCACCGACGTCGGAAGCTGGTCGTCCCCGGAGGGCACCGGCTCGATGTATCCGGCTCGTCTGACGCGACCGAGGCTTCTCGGACGTTTCTGCGCGGGGTTGATCATGCGCTCGCCATACGTGTGCAACCACAGGATCCGCCGGCCCAGTTCGACTCCTTCCCGCCACAACTCCGGATCCAGGGTGAGCGGCACGCGAATTCCCGGAGTCTTCAGTTGTCGCTGGAAACGCTGTGTGAACCCCGGATGTGCCACCACGCCGGCAACATAGGCGAGAACATCTTCCGCCTTGATCCGGTGCCCGAGGAACCTGGCGAGCACTCTGGTCAGTTTCGGCGGAAGGTTCGCCACGCAGCCTTCGGCGTCGCGGAAGAGGGGAAGTACCCGGCCACCGCGGCCATCGAAGCAATGGACGTTCGGAACCAGGGAGGTGAACACCACGGCGGGCCCGCCCGATACGGCGTGAGCGTGCTGCTCGCACATATAAATCTGCTTGGGGCCGAAACTTTGCCACAACTCGTTCCGCGGGAAGTCGACGACCCGACGATCGTAGATCAGTTGCTGGCGGTCGAAGCTGCGAAAAGCCACGGGCACTGTCTCCGTGGTGATCCGCTCGTCGTCGATCAGCGGTGACGAGAGAGCCGGCCGACCGGGCATCGCGGGGTACGTCTGATCGACCCTTCGATCTCGTGTCTCCTTGAATAGGGGGCGCTTCTCGGCGGGAGAGGCTCGTACCAGCCGCGCCCACCTTCTTTGCAGGGTCTCGGCGTCTGGCGCCCACACCCAGTTGCGGTTGGAGTTGACGCCAGGTTGCTGCCAGGGGAACAGGTCTCCGAGCGCCGGAAAGGTTTCCCAGTCGGAGTCGCCGGGCCGGAATGCGGCCTGCCAGTCTGCCGGGCAGTCCTCCCAGCCCGGGGCTTGCGTCGACAACGTGCTCAGCGCGTCGAACTTCTGTCGCTGAGTACCGGCCAGCGCGATGTAATGAATCCTGGCGGGGGTCTTCGGATCGGGGTTCCCGGTGCGCATGAAGATGCCGATGCAGATCTTGTGCTGAGTCTCCGGGAAGATCCGGGTCCTGATGTCCGGCCGGTGTTCTTCCGGCGACAGATCGATGATCCAGCCTTCGTCAGCGGTCTTTCTCAGGTACTGACGCATACCCGCGTAGGACCTGGAAGTGAGGTAAGCGCTCGGCGTGATGAGGGCGACCACCCCCACCGGGTCGTTGGACTCGAATGCCTTCCATGCGGACCACCGCCAGAAGTAGGTCCACATGTTGTTGAGGTTGAAGGCGAACTTCCCCAGGCCGGGAGTCCGGAATTCGTCCAGCGAGGGACGTTTGCTCACGTCCACGGGCCGTCGGGGATCCCGTCGCTCCTCCAGCCACTTGGCCGCGCCACGTGCTCGTTCCCGCCAGGGTGGGTTGCCGATGACGACCATCACCGGGGCGTCGATCTTGACCTGGTTCGCGCGCTTACGTGACTTCTTCAACTCGTTGTACACCTGTCCGTAATCGAACGGCATGGCGTACGGGTCATCCAGAGTGTCGGTCAGGAAACGGGGCTCCTCGGCGGGGAGCTCCACCCCGTAAATGGGGCTCTGTTGATCTATGTGTGGGTGCGGTCAGGTAGTTCGGGGCGGTAGCCGCCGAGCGCGAGGAGTGCGAGGGAGATCAGGGCGTCGGCGTGTTTGAACCCGAAGGCCAGGCGGGTCAGTAGCCGG
>NZ_PQHW01000053.1 GCF_003385215.1 Amycolatopsis thermalba
GGTGGTCGCGGTGCCGGTCGGGGCGCGGCAGGCGGTGACGGCGCTGCGGGCGGACGCCGACGACGTGGTGTGCCTGGAGTGCCCGGCGGCGTTCATCGCGGTGGGGCAGTGGTACGAGGACTTCACGCAGACCCCGGACGAGGAGGTCGCGCGGCTGCTGGCGGGCGAGCCCGGCGATCCGGACGCGGCGACCGGCGACGAGGAGGTCACCGTGTTCGCCGGGGCGGTGCCGCTCGGCGGGCGGCTGACGGTGCCCGAGTGCGCGGCGGGGATCGTGGTGTTCGCGCACGGCAGCGGCAGCGGCCGGTACAGCCCGCGGGCGCGGTCGGCGGCGGAACCGCTGCACCGGGCGGGGATCGCGACGCTGCTGGTGGACCTGCTGACGCCGAGCGAGGAGACCGACCGGGCGCGGGTGTTCGCCGTCGAGCTGCTGGCCAGCCGGCTGGTGGAGGTGACGCGGTGGGTGCGCGCGCGGACCGGCCCGCCGGTCGGCTACTTCGGCACGGGCACCGGGGCCGCCGCGGCGCTGCTGGCCGCGACGGACTACCGGGTGGAGGTGGCGGCGGTCGTGGCGCGCGGCGGACGCCCCGACCTCGCCGCGAAGCGCCTGGGATGGGTCCGCACGCCGACGATGCTCATCGCGGGCGCCCGCGACGCCGCCGCGCTGGAGCTGCACCGGCAAGCGCACAGCCGGCTCCCCGGCGAGGGGCACCTGGCGGTGGTACCCGGGGCGACGCACCTGTTCGAGGAGCCCGGCACGCTCGACCAGGCGGCCCGCCTGGCCCGCGACTGGTTCCGCAGGTACCTGACACCGGTGACCATCGAGGGCGGTTAGGGCGAGCAGCTGCCCCGGCCGCGCCGACCAGGCCGCGATGCTCACGGCTGCATCGAGCGCCACGTGGCAGGGCGGTCAGCCGTGCCCCGCGCGCCGCCCGGGGGTCGGCGGCGCCAGTGGTCACGGCTCCAAGGGGGCCGAGGAGTAGCCGGCTGCGCCGAGCAGGCTGGGTGCCCAGAAGCCACGGCCATGCCGTGCCTCGCGCCGCCTCGCGGTCAGTCGTGCCCCGCGCGTAGCCCGCGGTCGGCGGCGAGAGTGGTCCCCCCAGCGTGGCGCGCTGGAGCCCGGCGGCGCCGAGCAGGGCGTGGTGCGCCGATGCTCATGCCACGACCTGCCTCGCGCCGCCTCGCGGTCAGCCGTGCCCCGCGCGCCGCCCGGGCGTCAGCGGCGCGCGCGAGCGATCACGCCGCCCAGCGTGGCGAGCAGCAGCCCGGCCGCGCCGAGGAGGCCGTGGTGCCGCGAAGCCCACGGCTGCACCATCCGCCGCACCGCGCGGCGGTCGAAGCGGCCGTGCGCGCCGAAGTCGCGGCGCTCGTCGGCGGGCGACCACAGGTTCGCCGGCTGCGCGGGGTCGCGCCGCTGCCCGGCCTGCTGCGCTCCGTAGCCCGTGCGGGCCAGGTAGCGGTCCAGCAGCCCGGGCGCGAACTTGTCGCCGAGCAGGGTGGCCACCGTCGAGCCGCCGACCCAGTACTCGCGCCGCCCGGGGTGCTCGGCGGCGTGCACGATCGCCCGCGCCGCGACCTCCGGCTGGTAGACCGGCGCGACCGGCCGCGCCCGGCGCGGCAGCCGCGACAGCACCCAGTCGAACTGCGGCGTGTTCATCCCGGGCAGCTGCACCATCGTCACCCGCACCCCGGACCGCTCGTGCAGCAGCTCGCACCGCAGCGACTCGGTGAAGCCCTGGATCGCGTGCTTCGCCCCGCAGTAGGCCGACTGCAACGGGATGCCGCGGTAGGCCAGCGCCGATCCGGCCTGCACGATCACGCCCCGGTCCCGCGGCCGCATCCGGTCCAGCGCCGCCCGCGTGCCGTGCACGAACCCCAGGTAGGTCACCTCCGTGACCCGCCGGAACTCGTCCGGCTCCACCTGCGTGAACGGCGCGAACACCCCGCTGAACGCCGCGTTGACCCACACGTCGACGGGCCCCAGTTCCGCCTCGGTCCGGCTCGCCGCACGGTCGACGGCCGCGAAGTCGGCGACGTCGACCTGGATCGGCAGCGCCCGTCCACCGGCCCGCTCGACCTCCCGCGCGGCGGCCCGCAACCCCGCCTGGCCGCGGGCGAGCAGCGCGACGTCGTCACCTCGTTCGGCGAAGGCCCGTGCCGTCGCCCGGCCGACCCCGCCACTGGCTCCCGTCACCACCACGACTCCCATGCCTCCCGGCTACCCGGGCGGCGGCGGCCCTATCCGGTGGTTTTCCGGGAAGGCGGCCGGGTAGTAACGCTGTGTTCGCATCCCCGCACGCCAGGTGGTGGCCGGTGCTGGACCACACCGTTCTGCTCGACTCGGTGATCGAGTCGACGATCGCCCCGCAGGCCGACCAGGTCGACCGCGCCGGGCGGTTCCCGCGGTCGGGGATCGGCGCGCTCGGCGAGGTCGGGCTGCTGGGACTGGCCAGCGCGTCCGCGGTGGGCGGCGGGGGCGCCGGCCTCGCGGAGACCGCGCGCGTGGTGGAGCGCGTCGCCGGGGTCTGCGGCTCGACCGCGATGGTCCTGCTCACGCACTACGCGGCCACGGCCGCGGTGGAGGCGCACGGCCGGCCCGCGGTGCGCGGCGCGATCGCCCGCGGGGAGCACCTGGCCACGCTCGCGCTCGGCGAGCCGGGCGACCGGTGCACCCTGCGGGACACCGAGCTGGACGGGGTCAAGAGCTGGGTGGTCGCGGCGGGCGAGGCGGACAGCTACGTGTGGATCTGTGGCACCGGGGTCGCGCTGGTCGGTCGCGACGTGCCGGGCCTGCTGGTCGGCGCGCCGTTCGACGGGGTCGGCCTGCGGGGCAGCGCGGCCACGTCGGTCACGGCGGACCGCGTCGAGGTTCCGGCCGGTTCGGCGCTGGGGGAGGTCCTGGAGGCTGTGCTGCCGGGTTACCTGGTGCTCGGCACCGCCTTCTCGCTGGGCCTGATCGAGGCGATGCTCGCCGAAGCGGCCGGGCACCTTCCGGGGCGGCCGGAGCTCGCCGCGCTGCGCACGCGGACCGACCTGCTGCGCGTGTTCCTCGGTGACACCGTCGCGGCGGTCACCACGGGCCGGCCCGATGCGCTGGTGCGCGCGGTGCAGGCCCGGATGGTCGCCGCGGAGACGGCCACCGACGTCGGTGACCGGCTCCTCCGGCTGTGCGGCTTTGCGGCGGCGCGCAAGGAGCTGAGCATCGAGCGCCACTTCCGGGACGCGCTCACCGCGCGGGTGATGACCCCCACGGGTGAGATGCTGGCGGAGATCATCGGCCGGGATGCCGTCGGCCAGCCGCTATTCCGTTGAGCCGGGTGTCCTCAGTGGATGGTCGGAAGATTCCGCCGCCGGGACCGGCGTGTCGGCTTGCGTGTCGTCGAACAGGTGTTCTACTGTTCGACGCGGCCGGTCGGGGAGTGACGGGCCGCGAGAGAACGGCAG
Source organism: Amycolatopsis thermalba (assembly GCF_003385215.1). Classification (GTDB taxonomy): domain Bacteria; phylum Actinomycetota; class Actinomycetes; order Mycobacteriales; family Pseudonocardiaceae; genus Amycolatopsis_E; species Amycolatopsis_E thermalba. The sequence continues at coordinate 3,445 of NZ_PQHW01000053.1, forward strand.
GGGAGTGGCGATGGCCTACAAGATCACACACGTGTCACGCGCGCAGGAGATCCGGTTCCCGACCCAGGCGGCGGCGGAGCACTACGCCGACCGCCTCGGCGGCGGACTGGAGAAGTGGCAGGTCCGCGAAGCGGGCGCCGACCTGTCCGGCACGACGGCGACGGAGCCCGCCCAGCGCGGCTGAGCCCGCGGGGGCGGTGCCCGGCCGGGGTTGTGGTGCGGGGCGTGGCTTTCCGGGAGCGGAGCTGCCCGGCGCAACCGTGGCCGAGGCAGCTCCCGCACCACCCGGCCTCACCGCCACGCGAACACCGGCTGCTCGAAGTGCGCGACCCGCGTGGTGCGGCCGTACAGCGCGGCCTCCCGGAACTGGTACAGCACCGCGGCCGTCGGGGCGTGCACCAGGTGTCCCACCAGCGGCAGCTGGATCACCGGCCGGTCCGACTCCGGGATCGTGAGGAACCGGGGCTCCACCGCCAGCTCCCGCACCCCGATCTCGTGCACGTGCGCGACTTCCTCCGGGTTCGGGCGCAGCCGCGCCGGGCCGGGCAGTCGCACGACCACCGGCGTGATCACGTACCCCGAACGCGTCGGGTAGTCGTCCAGCAGGCCGACGCAGTCCGCCCGCTCCGCGACCACCCCCAGCTCCTCCTCGAGTTCGCGCAGCGCCGCCCCGATCGCGTCCTCACCCGGGTCGACCCGGCCGCCCGGCAGCGCGAACTGCCCGGGGTGGGCGCGCATCCCGCTCGCCCGCCGGGTCAGCCAGACCACGGAGTCGTCCCCGGACACCACGATCGCGATCGCCGCCGCGCGCCGCCCGTCCAGCGGCACGGCCACCCGCGGGAACGCCTCGATCACGTCGGTCCGCACCCCACCGACCCTAGCCGGACCGCGCCACGGCCGTGGGTAATCTCGATCTCCCCGGGAACGCCGAGCGAGGAAAGGTGCCGATGACCCCGCCCCACCAGCCGACCCGGTCCCGCTACCGCCCCGAGATCGAGGGCCTGCGCGCGCTCGCCTGCGTCCTGGTGGTCGTCTACCACGTGTGGCTGGGCCGGATCTCCGGCGGCGTCGACGTGTTCTTCTTCCTCACCGGCTTCCTGATCACCGGGCAGCTCTTCCGCGCCGGGCAGCGCGGCCGCATCGACGTCCGCGCGCTGTGGCGCCGCACGATCACCCGGCTGTTCCCGGCCGCGCTCACCGTGCTGCTCGTGGTCGTCGCGGCCGCCGCGCTCGTGCTGCCGCAGGCCCGCTGGTTCGCCACCATCCGCGAGATCTTCGCCGCCGCGCTCTACCTGGAGAACTGGCAGCTCGCCGCGAACTCCGCCGACTACTTCGCCCAGCACAGCGACGCCAGCGTGGTGCAGCACTTCTGGTCGCTGTCCATCCAGGGCCAGTTCTACCTGCTCTGGCCACTGCTGGTGGCCGGCCTCGCCGCCGCCGCGCGGGGCCGCCTGCGCCCCGCCCTGACCGGCACCCTGCTGGTCCTGACCACCGCGTCGCTGGCCTACTCCGTGTGGCTGACCGCGGAGAACCAGCCGCTGGCCTACTTCTCCGCCCTCACCCGGATCTGGGAGTTCGCGCTCGGCGGGCTGCTCGCGCTGGTCATCGACGCGATCACCCTGCCCGCGGCACTGCGCGTCGCGCTCGGCTGGCTCGGCGTCGCCGGGCTCGTCGCCTGCGGGCTGGTGCTGCAGGTCGGCACCGTCTTCCCGGGCATCGCCGCCCTGTGGCCGGTCGCCTCCGCCGCGCTCGTGCTGCTCGCCGGTACCACCGGCAGCCCCGCCGGCGCCGACCGGCTGCTCACCGCCCGCCCGCTGACCTGGCTCGGCCGGCTCAGCTTCCCGCTCTACCTGTGGCACTGGCCGGTGCTGGTGCTCTACCTGGTGTACCGCGGACGGACCGAGGTGGGCCTGCTCGGCGGCGCGTTCGTCGTCGGCCTCTCGGTCGCGCTGGCGGTCGCCACGCACCACCTGGTCGAAACGCCGGTGCGCCGGTCACAGCTGGCCGTGCGCGGCGCGTACCGGTTCGCCGTGCTGGCGATGCTCCCGGTGCTCGCCGCCGCCGGCGCCTGGCAGGTCGCGGGCCTGGCCCGCTCCGGCACGCCCGCGGCCGGAGGTCTCGACCACCCCGGCGCACTGGCCCGCACGCCCGGGTTCGTCTACCAGGGCGCCGCCGACGTGGCGCCGGTGCCGTCGCTGCTGGCGTTGCCCGGCGACTGGGCCTGGATCGACAACTGCGCCGACTCACCGCGCGGCAGCGAGCTGCGGGTGTGCACCACCACCCCGGACGGCCCGCCGGAGAAGACGCTGGTCATCGTCGGCGACTCGCACCCCACCCAGTTCATCGCGGCCCTGGAACCGGTGGCGCAGCGGCGCAACTGGCAGCTGGTGGTGATGTCCCGGGGCGGGTGCCCGTTCTCCACCGAGTCCGAGATCGACCCGGACGACCAGGCCTGCCGCGACTGGAACGCCGCGGCCGCCGACGAGATCCTCGACCTGCGGCCGGACGCGGTGTTCACCACCGCCACCCGCGACGTGCGGGCCGGGCTCACCGAACGGACCCCGCCGGGGTTCGTCGCGCAGTGGCGGAAGATCGAGGCGGCCGGCATCCCGGTGCTCGCGGTGCGGGACAACCCGCGCTACGACTACGCGCCGTCGGAGTGCGTGGAGCTGCGCGGCGCGGACGCCCCCGAGTGCAACCCGCCGCGCGCCGACTTCTACGCCGACGAGCCGCCCTGGCTCTTCCTGGACGACGTTCCCCCGAACGTGTCGTTCCTGGACTTCAGCGACTACTACTGCGACGAGGCCGTCTGCCCGCCGGTGATCGGCAACGTGCTGGTCTACCTCGACGACAACCACGTCGGCGCGACCTACCTGGGCACCATGGACACGATCCTGGAACAGGCCATCGACGCCGCGCTCGGACCGCCGGACCCGGAGCCGCCCGCGCCGGCCTGATCGGCACCACCGGTAGAGCGGGTATCCGCCGTCCGGGTGGCCGAGTGCGCCCATCCGTGTGCTGCGCGCGGCCCCTCCGCGTGATTTCATTCGGTCCAAGGTTTGATGAACCCGCACGTGGGTAGCGACGGCGGCCGTTGACCAGACAGCGGAGGTGTCCGGGTCCTTGACCGACTCACTGGAGGAGCAGACGCCCGCCACGGCGGCGGTGCGGCTCGACGGCCCGGAGGGGCTGGCCCCGTTGCGCCGGCGGGTGCGCGCGATGCTCGCCGACTGCCCGGACCCGGTCGTGATCGACGTCGTCCTGCTGGTCGACGAGCTGGCCGCGTCGGCGTGCGTCACGGCGTTCCCGCCGTTCGAGGTCCGGTTGAGCCGGACCGCGGGCGTGCTGCGGGTGGAGGTCGACGGGGTGGGCGCGCCGCCGGAGCCGGGCATCGGCACCGGGGTGCTGGACACGATCAGCACCCGGTGGGGCACCGGGCCGGACGGGGTGCTGTGGGCGGAGCGCGAACTGGGCGCCGGGCTCAGCAGGAGCTGAGCGCCTCGTCGCGGGTGGCGTAGACCGGCAGGCGCTGGTCCAGACCGGTGATCGACAGCGGGCGCGCGGTCTGCCGCGTCGGGGCGACCACCCGGACGTCGGCATGTTCACTCGCCTGGGCGAGGGCGGCCAGGCCCGCGGAGCCGAGGAACTCCACCCCGCTGAGATCGACCACCGCGACCCGTGGCCGGTGCGCGGTCAGCTCGTCGAGCGCGCGGTTGAGCGGGGCGGCGGTGGCCACGTCCACGTCGCCGGCGACCTTCAGCACGGCGATCCCGGGCACGGGCCAGAACACCTGCAGGCGCAGGGCTCCCGGCGCGGCCCGTTGCGCGGGGACCCGGGCCCCGCGCCGGACGGCCGTGGTCACGGCACCGGTGGAGTTGCGCGCCGGGTGGGTCATGACTCTCCTCCCCGTCAGCCCTGTCTGGCCTGCTCTCTTCTCGTAGGGTAATCACCCTCGCACGGCGAGCACCAGTTCAGAGACGGTCACGCGGCTGGGCGAAATGTCGCGTGCCGGGCACCAGGGCGGCCGCCGCGGGCGCGAGCAGGCACACCAGCGCGCACGCCCCGAGCACCGGTCCGGGGCCGAATTCCGCCATCGCGGGGGCGATCAGGGCCAGTCCGGCCGGGGCCAGGCCGTAGGACAGCAGGAAGTCCAAAGCGGACACTCGGGCCAGCCGGGACGGGTCGACCTCGCGCTGGATCGCGGTGAACCACGGGACGTTGAACAGTTCGATGCCCACCCCCGCGACCGCGTAGGCCGCCACGACGACCGCCGGGTGCACCGGCAGCAGCAGGCTCAGCGGGGCGGCGGCGTAGGCGGCCAGGCCGGCCAGTGCCGTCCGGCCCGCCGCCGCGGGCGTCCACCGCGCGAGCAGCAGCGCACCGGCCAGCGCGCCGAGGGTGTAGGCGGTGGTCGCCGCGGCGAGCACCGCCTCCGAGCCGTACCGGTCGCGGCTGATCAGCGGCAGCGCCACCCCGGTGGCCGAGTAGCCGGTGGCGATCACGGCGGTCAGCGCGAACAGCCCGGCGACGAACCACGGGTGGCGGCGGGCTTCGCGGATCCCGTCGGCGAACTCGGTGACCAGCGACGCGCGCGCCGCGGGGACGGCCGGGAGCGGACGCCCGGCGGGCGGGACGACCGCGGCGGCCAGCCACAGCAGCCCGGTGCCCCACAGCAGGGCCGGGACCGGCAGCACGGTCGCCAGCAGCGCGGTCAGGCTCGGCGCGACGAGGGTGGTGACGCGCACCGACAGGGTGATCGCGGCGTTCGCGCGCTGCCGGGCGTCCTCGGCGACCACCTCGGCGGTCAGGGCCTGGAACGCGGGGCGGCACGCGCCCTGCCCGGCTCCGGCGACGGCGGCCGCCACCACGGCCACGGCGAGCGAACCGCTCAGCCCGGCCCCGATCACCGGGCTGGCCACGGCCGCGGCCACCCCGGCGGCGGCGACCACGCGCCGCCGCGCGAACCGGTCGGCCAGCACGCCGCCGACCGGGACGGCCGCGAGGAACCCGATCGTACGGGCGGCGAGGAGCACGCCCAGACCGGCCGGGGTGAGCGTGGAGTCCAGAACGGCCAGGCCGAGGACGAACGGCAGCGCCCAGGTCGCCAGCCCGGAGGCCGTGGTGCCGCACCACAGGCGCAGGAACGCGGGATCACGCAGGACGGGAGCGGTCACGGCGGCGGGGTTCCTCCTCGGTCGGCGGCACATCCGGACGAGACTCTAGACGAAAATGATTATCGTTTGTAACATCGGGTCCGGTTCACGAAGAGTAAGCGGTTTCCGCCGCCGTCCTTCGACGGTGGTGACGACAAGGGGGTACTCGTGACGGTCACCGCGACCGGCGCACCGCCGGCCCGAGCCGTTCCGGGTGTGCTCGCCGTGCCCGTTCTCGTCGTCGTGCTCGGGGTGTCCGTCGTGGTGGGGGTCGCTCTCGGTCCCACCGTGATCCCGCTGCCGGACACGCTGCGGTACCTCGCCGCCGCGCTGACCGGGGGTTCCCTCGACGCCGCGGAGATCACCGGGTACTCGATCGTGTGGCAGGTCCGCACACCGCGCGTGCTGCTGGCCGCCGTCGTAGGCGCCGGGCTGTCGGTGATCGGTGTCGCCGTGCAGGCCATGGTGCGCAACGCGCTCGCCGACCCGTTCATCCTCGGCGTCTCCTCGGGCGCGTCGGTCGGGGCCAGCGCGGTGGTGTCCTTCGGGCTGTTCGGTGCGCTCGGCGTGTACGCGTTGTCGGCCGCGGCGTTCCTCGGCGCGCTCGCGGCGTCGGTCCTGGTCTACGTGGCCGCCCGCGGCCGGGCCGGCCTCACCCCGCTGCGGCTCGTGCTCACCGGTGTCGCGCTCGCCTACGGGTTCCAGGCGCTGATGAGCGTGATCGTGTTCTTCGCGCCGTTCGGCGAGGCCGCCCGCTCGGTGCTGTTCTGGCTGCTCGGCAGCCTCGGCGGGGTGACCTGGGGATCGCTGCCGGTCGCGGTGGCCGCCGTGGGGCTCGCGGTGGTGGTGCTGCTGCGGCGCAGCCGGGCACTCGACGTGCTGGCTCTGGGTGACGAGTCCGCCGCGAGCCTCGGGCTCGACGCCGACGCCCTGCGGCGGGAGCTGTTCCTGCTCACCGCCGTCGTCACCGGCGCGCTGGTCGCGGTCAGCGGCGCGGTCGGCTTCGTCGGCCTGGTCCTGCCGCACCTGGTGCGGATGGTGGCCGGACCGGGCCACCGGCGGGTGCTCGTGCTCGCGCCCCTGGCCGGGGCGATCTTCCTGATCTGGGTGGATCTGGCCTCCCGCACCCTGTTCGCGCCGCGCGAGCTGCCGCTCGGGGTGATCACCGCGCTGATCGGGGTGCCGGTGTTCGTCGGCCTGCTGCGCGGCCGCGGCTACCTGTTCGGAGGCCGCTGATGGACCTCGCCCTCGACTCGGTCACCGTCGAGGTCGCCGGCCGCAGGCTGGTCGACGCGCTCAGCCTCAAGGCCGGCGACGGCGAGGTGGTCGGGCTGGTCGGCCCGAACGGCAGCGGCAAATCCACCGCGCTGCGCTGCGTCTACCGGGCGCTGGCCCCCAGCTCCGGCGCCGTCCTGGTCGGCGGGACCGACCTGAGTGGACTGTCCACCCGGGACAGCGCGCGGGTGGTCGCCGCGGTCACCCAGGAGGCGGGCAGCGACCTGGACTTCACCGTCGCCGAGATCGTCGCGATGGGCCGGTTCCCGCACCACCCCGGCAACCGGGCGCTGAGCGAGCGCGAGCACGACCTCGTCCGCCGGTGCCTGGAGCGGACCGGCGTCGCGCACCTGGCCGGGCGCGGCATCCTGTCGCTGTCCGGCGGCGAGCGCCAGCGCGTGCTCATCGCCCGCGCGCTGGCGCAGGAACCGCGGATCCTCGTCCTCGACGAGCCGACCAACCACCTCGACGTGCGTCACCAGGTCGAGCTGCTGTCGTTCCTGCGCACCTGCGGGCTGACCGTGCTGGTCGCCCTGCACGACCTGAACCTGGCCGCGGCCACCTGCGACCGCGTCGCCGTGCTGCACGAGGGGGAACTCGCGGCCGCCGGCCCGCCCGGTGAAGTGCTCACCCCCGAGCTCGTCCGCCGTGTTTTCGGCGTGACCCCGGTGCTGGTGACCCATCCGGTCACCGGGGTCCCGCAACTGCTCTGGACGTTCACCGATCGAGGAGGAAGCCCGTGAGAGGGCGTTGGACAGCCGTGCTCGCGATCGCGGCGGTGGCACTCACCGCGTGCGGCGCGCAGGTGCGGCCCGGCGGTGACACCGGCCCGGCGCCGGTGACCGTCGAGAACTGCGGCCACGCGATCACCTACCCGCTGCCGGAGCGCGCGGTCGCCTACGACATGAGCAGCACCGAGAAGATGTTCGCGCTCGGGCTGGCCGGCCGGATGCGCGGCATCGTCATGCCCCGCACCGCCGAACCCGCCGTGGCGCGGTCACCGTACGTGGCCGACTACCGGTCGGTGGAGACCCTGAGCACCGACGTGCTCAGCTTCGAAACCGTCGTCGCCGCGCGGGCCGACTGGGTGCTGGCCGGGTGGAACTCCGGCTTCAGCGAGGCCCGCGGCATCACCCCGGCCAAACTGGACGGTGTGGGCATCCGCAGCTACCAGCACACCGAGAGCTGCTTCAACTACGGCGACCGGCCGGTCAAGGTGCCGCCGCTGGAAGCGCTCTACACCGACCTGCGGCAGATCGGGCAGATCTTCCACGTCGGCGACCGCGCCGAGGCCCTCGTGGCGGACCTGCAGGCGCGGGCCGCCGCGCTGCGGGCGAACGCGCCGGCGGGGGAGGCCGCCCGGGTGTTCATCTACGACTCCGGCACCGACCAGCCGTTCACCTCCGGCAACCAGGCCGCGCCGGACACCATCGTGTCCCTGGCCGGCGGCCGCAACATCGCCGGGAACCTGGACGCCCGCTGGACCACCATCGGCTGGGAACCGGTCGTGCAGGCCCAGCCCGAGGTGATCGCCGTCGTCGACTACGGCGACCGCCCGGTCGCGGACAAGATCGCGTTCCTCAAGTCGTTCCCGCCCCTGGCGGACACCCCGGCGGTGCGGGAGAACCGCTTCCACGTCCTCGACTACGGCGAGGCCGTGAGCGGCCCGCGCAACCTCGACGCCGCCGAAAAGCTCGCCGCCTACCTGCGTTCGATCGGACGATGACCGGAAAGGCCGGAAAGGACACTGTGGACACCGTGGACACTGCCCGGATCGACCAGCTCCCGCCGCCCCTGCCCGCCGAGCGGATCATCGCGCTCAACCAGCCGAAGGCCGACCTGCACACCACCCGCCGCTACACCTGGCGGGGATGGGAGTTCACCGCGCCGCCGGGCGTGTTCCTGCCCGGCGGGACCAGCCGCATGATCCACGAGCGGGTCCTGGACGGCACCATCGAGGTGCGCGACCGCGTCTACGCCGCCATGGGCTGCGGGCTCGGCGTCGAAGCCGTCGCCGCCGGGGTGCGCGGGGCCCGGGAGATCTACGCGATCGACGTGCACCCGGACAGCGTCGAGGCCACCCGCCGGCACTACGAGCGGATCGCCGGGCCGCGCCAGGGCACCCGGTTCGTGCCGGTGGTCGCCGACCTCTTCGACGGTTTCCCGGACGGCGTGCGGCTGGACGTCGTCACCTTCAACCCGCCCGCGGTGAGCCAGCCGGTGAGCGACGACCCGGACGTCGTGCGCAACGTGTGCGCCGGAGCCCCGCTGCTGGAGCGGTTCTTCGCGCAGCTGGCCGGACGCGACCTGCTCGCGCCCGGCGGCGAGGTGTTCGTCATCGTGTCCAACACCGCGGACCTGCGCACGATCGTGCGGGACGCGGCCGGGCACGGGTTCACCACCGAGGTGGCGCACTGCCACGACTGGCAGGACGGCGTGCTCACCTACCTGTTCCGGCTGCGGCGGGAGGCGGCGTGAGCACCGTCGGCGCCCTGACCGCCGAGGTGCTCGCCGGCAAGCACGGCCCGGACCCGGCGGAGCTGACCGTCACCAGCGTCTTCTGGCTGCACCACGGCACCCGGCTGGCCGGCGGGGACGTGACCTACCGCAACTCCTACGTCCTCGTCCGGCTGGGCGCGGCGTTCGGGGCGTGTGCCTTCGAAACCGGTGAACTGGCGCCGGAGATCTGCGCGGAGTTCTCCGGGGCGCCGCTGGACGAGCTGCTGCGCCAGGAGCTGCGTCCACTGCGGATCGCCGCGCTGGACGCGTACCTGTCGGCGGCCGCGCCGCACGAGCAGCAGCCCGCGGCGGAGCCGGTGATCCTGCCCGCCGGCACGCCCGAGGTCCGGGCCCGCGCCCGGGACGCGGCGATCGCCGGGCTCCTGGACCTCGGGCCGGGCGCGCGGGTGGGGCTCATCGGCGTGGTGAACCCGCTGGTCGCGGCGATCCGCGAGCGCGGCGGGACCTGCCTGCCGTGCGACCTGAACCTGCGCCGCACCCAGTGGGGCGATCCGGTGACGCCGGAGATGGGGAAGGTGCTCGACGTGGCGGACGCGGTCGTGGCGACCGGGATGACGCTGGGCAACGGGACCTTCGACGAGATCGTCCGCCGCTGCCGGGAGCGGGCGGTGCCGCTGGTCGTCTACGCCCAGACCGGCAGCGCCGTGGCGCGGGCGTTCCTCGGTGACGGGGTCAGTGCCCTGTCCGCGGAACCGTTCCCGTTCTCGCAGTTCAGCGCCGCGCCCACGGTGCTGTACCGGTACCGGGCGGCGGCGTGACCGGTGTGGGGTACGCGCCCGGGCACCACGGGGAGATCCTGCAGGGCGTCTTCCGCGACGGTGATCGCCGTTGCCGCGGGCTGGTCACGCTGCCCGTGCCGGGGGCGGTGACGCGCGCCGAGTTCGTGCCCCGGCCCGGTCCGCTGACGGTGGTCCCGGCCGGCCGGGTCAAGGCGCGGCGGGCCGCCGAACTGGCGGCCGCCGCGTGCGGCCGCCCGGCGGGCGGGGCGTTGCGGCTGGACAGCGGATTGCCGGTGGGGCTGGGGCTGGGATCGTCCACCAGCGACATCCTGGCCACCGTGCGGGCCGTGTCGGCGGCGTTCGGCACGGCGCTCGCCCCGGAGGCGGTCGCGCGGATCGCGGTGCGGGCCGAGCACGCCAGCGACCCGATCATGCTCGGCGGTGGTGCGGTGCTGTTCGCGCAGCGGGAGGGGCGGGTGCTGGAACGCCTCGGCCCCGCGTTGCCGGCCGCGGTGGTGGTCGGGTGCGTGACCGGCGGTGGCGCGCCGGTGGACACGCTCGCGCTGGACTTCGCCGGTGACGTGGCGGCGTTCGAGCGGCTGCGGCGGATGCTGCGGCTGGCGATCGCGACCGGGGACGTCGCGCTGCTGGGCCGGGTGAGCACCGAGAGCGCGCGGCTGAACCAGCGCGTGCTCGCCAAGGACGAACTGCCGGAACTGGAACGGATCGCGGCGCTCACCGGGGCGGCCGGCGTGCAGGTCGCGCACAGCGGCAACGTGGCCGGCCTGCTGTTCGACCCGCGCGGCGGCGGGGACCGGTTGCGCCGGTGCGTCCGCGCGCTGCGGGCCGCCGGGTTGCCGGTGACGCGCCTGTTCACGACGGAAGGGAAGGATGCACGACCACATCGCCGAGGCGATCGCGCGGCCGGCCCTGGTCCGGACCGGCGAGCGGCTCGTCTGCCTGCGGTTTGAGACGATGAAGGTGGTCTCCGCGCTGGAGGCCGTGCGGCACCTGCTGCGGACCGGCGTGGTCGCGCCGGGGGACACCCTGGTCGACAGTTCCAGCGGGATCTACGCCTACGCGCTGGCCCTGGCGTGCCACCGGTTCGGGTTGCGGTGCCACATCGTCGGATCGACCACAGTGGACCACACGTTGCGCACGCAGCTGGCGGTGCTGGGCGCGACGCTGGAGCAGATGCCGCCGGCGGCCGATCTCAAGCTCGACCAGGACCGGCGGGTGCGGCGGATCGGGGAGATCCTGCGCGCGCACCCGGACTGGCACTGGATGCGGCAGTACCACGACCGCGTGCACTACCTGGGGTACCGGGCGGTGGCTGAGGAGATCGCGCGGGAGCTGGACGCGTCGCGGCTGATCGTGGTGGGCGGGGTCGGGTCCGGTGCGTCGACCGGGGCGCTGGCGACGTGGTTGCGGTCGTCGGCGCCCGGTGCCGGCCTCGTCGGGGTGCAGCCGTTCGGGAGCATCACGTTCGGCAGCGAGCACGTCGCCGATCCGGACATCATCATCGCCGGGATCGGTAGCTCGATCCCGTTCGGGAACGTGACGCACGAGCTGTACGACACGATCCACTGGGTGGGGTTCTCCGCGGCGCTGTCCGGAAGCGTGGACCTGTTGCGCCGGCACGCGATCTTCGCCGGGCTCTCCACGGGCGCCGCGTACCTGGCCGCGCGCTGGGAACGGGACCACTCGGACCGCACGGTGGTGTTCATCGCCGCGGACACCGGGCACCGGTACGTGGACACGGTGTTCGCCCGGCACGCGGAGGCGGCGCCGGTGGCGTCCCTGGCGCCGGTGGAGCCGGTCACCCGGGCGGGCCTGGCGTTGCCGTGGTCGCGCATGCACTGGCCGGCGCCCGCGTGATGCGTTTCGGGCGGGCGCGCACGCCGAGGGAGTCCTGACTTCGTCTCAGGCGGGCGCGCCTATCCCGAGGGAGTCGGTGCCGGGGCGGAGGTGGAAACCCCGGTGCGGGGCGGAGGGCGCACATCCGCCGCCGAGGCGGCGCCGGTGGCGTCCCTGGCGCCGGTGGAGCCGGTCACCCGGGCGGGCCTGGCGTTGCCGTGGTCGCGCATGCACTGGCCGGCGCCCGCGTGACCCCGGCTCGGGCGGGCGCGCGTACGCCGACGAAGTCCGGACCCCGTCTCAGGCGGGCCCCCGCGCGCCCACGAAGTCCCCGTCTCAGGCGGGTACCCGCACCCCGACGAAGTCGATCTCCCGTCGCAGGCGGAAGCCCAGCGCCGCGTACAGGCGGATCGCGCTCGTGTTGTCCGCCGCCGCGTGGAGGAACGGGGTTTCGCCGCGTTCCCGGATTCCGTGCGCCACCGCGAGCACCAGCCGCGTCCCCAGCCCCTGCCCGCGGAACTCCGCGTCCGTGCAGACCGCGCTGATCTCGGTGTACCCCGGCGGGTGCAGGCGCTCCCCGGCCATCGCGATCAGCCGTCCCGCGCGGCGGAAGCCGAGGTAGGTGCCCAGCTCGACCGTGCGCGGCAGGAACGGCCCCGGCCGCGTTCGCTCGGCCAGCGCCAGCATGTCCGGCACGTCCGCCGCCGTCAGCCGCACCGCCTCCGGGTCCGGCGCGGTCTCCATCGGCCCGGCCACCATCTGCACGCCCGGCACGGCGAACTCCACCGCCCAGCCCGCCGGCGCCGGCAGCCGCGGCCCGGGCAGCGACAGCACACCGCCCGGCCCGGCCAGCTCGGCCAGGTCCTTCCACGCCGTTTCGTCCGCGTCGTCCGGCATGCCCGCCCACGGCGAGACCGCGGGGTCGTACCGCACCGCGGTCCCGTGCGACTCGGCGAACCGCGCGTGCGGACCGGTCAGCGACGCGTAGGCCGGGTTGTCCAGGGGAGAACTCACGCCCCGACGGTACCGGTCACCCACCCGCCGCCGGCCCCACACGTGAGCGGGGACGCACACCGAACCCGGCGGCCCGGTAGCACTCGTCGACCAGCGTCATCGTCGCGACCGCGTCCGCCAGGCCGTTGCGCGGCGGCACACCCTCCCGCACGTACGCCGCGAACGCCTCCAGCTGGTAGGAATACGACGGGCGCCGCCCGAGGTGCTCGACCCGGTCGCCCACCAGGATCCGGTCGTCGGTGTCCGGGCGCACGAAGTTCACCGCGGTCGCCGCACCTCGGGTGCCGGTCAGCCGCAGGCCGAACCGGACCTCGCCCGCGGCCATGTCGCAGCGCACGGTTCCGGCCGCCCCACCGGGGAACGCCAGCCGCGCGTCCATCGCCCGGTCCACCCCGGGCCGCCGCGCCGTCCCGCTCGCCGACTCCAGCACCGGCGCGCCGCCCGCCCACGGCGCGAGCCCGCGCAGCGCGTGCAACCCGTAGCAGCCGACGTCCATCATCGTGCCGCCCGCCAGCTCGAACGACCACCGCGGGTCGCCGTCGGCGGGCGCGGGGATCAGCAACTCGGCCTCGGCGCGGCGCAGCTCACCCAGCTCGCCGGAGTCCAGGATCTCGTGCAGCCGCGGCAGAACCGGGTGGTAGAGGTAGTGGAACGCCTCCATGACGCACACCCCGGCCTCCTCCGCCGCCTCGGCCACCTCGCGGGCCTCTTCGGCGTTGGCGGCGAAGGGTTTCTCGGTCAGCACGTGCTTCCCGGCGCGCACCGCGGCGAGGTTCCACGGCCCGTGCAGCCCGTTCGGCAGCGGGTTGTAGATCACGTCGATCTCGTCGTCGGCGAGCAGCTCGGCGTAGGAGGCGGCGACCCGTTCCACACCGTGCCCGGCGGCGAACGCCTCGGCGCGGGCGCGGTCCCGCGCGGCGACGGCCACCAGCCGGTGCCCGGTTTCGCGGGCCGGCGCGGCGATGGCGGTCCCGGCGATGCGCGCCGCGCCCAGGATGCCGATGCGGAGTGGTTCCACCGAGAAACCCCCAGGTACTCCGGTGCGCGGTCGTCCGGCGCACAGCCTAGCGTGGGGGCATGGCTCGCACCCGCGTGTACCGCCACGGCGTTCTCGAGGCCGAGAACTTCCCGGCGGCCGAAATGTCCGAGTATCTCCAGGATCCGGCGACGGTGGTGTGGCTCGACCTCGCCGCACCGACCGAGGCCGACCTGGCGACCATCAGCGAAGAGCTCGGCCTGCACCGGCTCGCCGTCGAGGACGCGGTGCACGAGCACCAGCGGCCCAAGCTCGACCGGTACTCCAGCCACGCGTTCCTGACCGCCTACGCCGTGCGGCTGGACACCGGGACCGGCGTGCTGAGTTCCAGTGAGCTGGCCGCGTTCCTCACCGATCGCGCGCTGGTGACCGTCCGCAAGGACGAGCACTTCGACATCGAGGCGGTCGTGGACCGCTGGGACGCCTCCGCCGACCTCGCCAAGGGCGGCGTCGGCTTCCTCGTGCACGGGCTGCTGGACTACATCGTGGACACCCACTTCGAGGCGGTGCAGGCGATGGACGACCAGATCGAGTCGCTCGAGGACGGGGTGTTCGCCGAGCACGTCGACCACACCGGCATGCAGCGCCGGTCGTTGCGGCTGCGCAAGAGCCTGGTGTCGCTGCGGCGGGTCGTGCTGCCGATGCGCGAGGTGGTGAACTCGCTGATGCGCCGCGACCACCACCTCGTCGACGAGATGCTGATGCCGTACTACCAGGACGTCTACGACCACGTGCTGCGTGCCTCGGAGTGGACCGAATCGTTGCGGGACCTGGTCACCACGATCCGCGAGACGCAGCTGAGCCTGCAGGGCAACCGGCTCAACCTGATCATGAAGAAGGTGACCAGCTGGGCGGCGATCATCGCGGTGCCCACGGCCATCACCGGGTTCTACGGGCAGAACGTGCCCTATCCCGGCTTCGAGCAGCCGTGGGGGTTCTGGCTGTCCACCGCCGTGATCGTGGCGCTGTCCGGCGCGCTGTACGCGATGTTCAAGCGGCGCGACTGGCTGTGAGCCGTCCGGCCTCGATGCCGGACCGGGCGGTCAGAACACCGCGACCTCGGCGCCCACCGGCAGGGCGTCGTAGAAGAGGGCGGCGTCCCGCGCCGACAGGTGGACGCACCCGTGCGACGGGGTGTCCAGGCTGCCCTCGTGGAAGGCGATCCCGCCGGGGGCGAAGAACACCGAGTGGTTCATCGGGTCGCCGAACTCGGCGCTGGTGTGCTCGGCGTCCTTCCACTCGACGCGGAAGACACCGCGCGGGGTGGCGACGGAGTCCGGGGCGCCGGGGTCGCCGGGCATGATCGCGACCGGGCCGTGGGTGACCTCGCCGTCGTGCTGGAGCCAGGCCACGCGCCGCTCCTCGTCGACGCAGGCGCGGGCGGTGTCCGGGCACAGTTCGGTGCGCGGGGCCGGCGGCGCGGTGCTGGACAGCGGCATCGGCGGCGGAACCGGACGGGCGGCGGGCGCGGCGGCGGTCTCGGCCGGCGCGGCCTCCAGCACGGCCCACCCGGCGGCGAGGGTGAGCGCGGCGAGGGTGGTCCAGCAGGCCTGGCGCGCGGGGGAGCGAAGCGGTGCCACGGCCGCACCCTAGCGAGGGTGAGCAGTCCCGGACCCGGGAATGCGGCGGATTCCGGCCGATATCCACGAATTCGGGTGAAAGATCCCCGGGCGGGGTTTGGCGGCCTCCGGTCACACTTCCGGGCGGCCATCCGTCAGACCGGTGAACCGAGGAGGACACCATGACCACACGGATGAAGAACCCGGCCTACGTACTGCCCGACGGGATGAAGGGCATCGGCACGCTGCTGAAGGCTGTCAACGACAGCGGGCTGCCCGCCGCGGTGCGCGAGTTCACCGGGCTGCGGGTGAGCCAGATCAACGGATGCGCGGCGTGCGTGTACGGGCACGTCGCCGAGGCGCGCAAGGCGGGGGAGACCGACGAGCGCATCTTCAACGTCGCGGCCTGGCGCGAAGCGCCCTTCTACAGCGACGCCGAGCGGGCCGCGCTCGAGCTGGCCGAGCACGCCACCCGCCTGGCCGACCTCTCCCGGGAGGGCGTGCCGGACCGGGTCTGGGACGACGCCGCCGACCACTTCGACGAGCGGCAGCTGTCCGGGCTGATCCTGGCGATCGCGCTGACGAACCTGTTCAACCGCATCAACGTGACCATCAAGGAACCCGCGGGCACCACCTGGTAGGGACCGGCGCGGGACCCTCACGAGCGCAGCACGAACGGGTCCCGCGCCTCCTCTTCGCCGGTGTTGATCCACACGCTCTTCACGCGCGTGTACTCGCGCAGCACCTCGGTCCCGTGCTCCACCCCGAGCCCGCTCGCCTTGAAGCCGGACCGCGGGGACATCGGCGCCATCGCCCGGTAGGTGTTCACCCACACGGTGCCCGCCTCCAGCGCCGAGGCCATCCGGTGCGCCCGCGCCAGATCCCGCGTCCACACGCCCGCCGCCAGGCCGTAGCTGGTCGCGTTGGCCAGGCGCACGACCTCCTCCTCGGTGTCGAACGGCATCACCGTCACCACCGGGCCGAAGATCTCCTCCTGGCAGATGCGCATCGCGTTGTCGGTGTCCACGAACACCGTCGGGCTGTAGAAGAACCCGTCCAGGCCGGTCTCCGGGCGCCGGCCGCCGGCCAGCAGGCGCCCGCCCTCGGCCACCCCGATCCGCACGTACTCCTCGATCTTGTCCAGCTGACCGGCGAACGCGACCGGCCCCAGCTCGGTCTCCGGCTCCAGCGGGTCGCCGATCCGGATCGTCCCGGCCCGCTCGCACACCAGCTCCAGCACCTCGTCGTACACCGCGCGCTGCAGGAACACCCGGCTGCCCGCGATGCACGTCTGCCCGGCCGCGGCGAACACGCCCGCGATGATCCCCATCGCCGCCGCGCGCAGGTCGGCGTCGGCGAAGACGATGTTCGGCGACTTCCCGCCCAGCTCCAGCGTGACCGGCACGAACCGGGACCCGCAGGCGGCGGCGATCCGTGCGCCGGTGGCCGTGCTGCCGGTGAAGGTCACCTTCGCCACGTCCGGGTGCTCCACCAGCGGCGCCCCGGCCTCGGCGCCGAACCCGGTGACCACGTTGACCACGCCCGGCGGGAACCCGGCTGCGTCGAACAGCGGCGCCAGCTTCAGCAGCGACGCCGAGGTGTGCTCCGACGGCTTCACCACGACCGTGTTGCCCGCCGCGAGCGCCGGGGCCAGCTTCGCGGCGGTGAGCAGCAGCGGCGAGTTCCACGGCGTGATCGCGCCGACCACCCCGACCGGCTCGCGCATCGTGTAGTTGAGGATGTCCCGGCTCGCCGCGGGGATCACGTCGCCGGAGATCTTGTCCGCGTATCCGGCGTAGTAGTGGAAGTACTCCGGGATGCTCGCCAGCTGCGACCGCATCTCGCGCAGCAGCTTGCCGTTGTCGAGCGTCTCGGTGCGCGCCAGCTCCTCGGCCACCGCGCCGATCTTGTCCGCCAGCCGCCGCAGCAGCCGCCCCCGCGCGGTCTGCGACAGGTCCCGCCACGACGGCGCCTCGAACGCCGCCCGCGCCGCGGCGACCGCCCGGTCCACGTCGGCCCGGGTCCCGCGCGCGGCCTCGTACCAGGGCTTCGCGGTGGCCGGGTTGACGCTCGGGAAGTACTCGCCGCCGGCCGGGGCGGTCCACTCGCCGCCGATGTAGTGGTCAAAGCTGTCCACGGTCAGCCTCCTCGGTGTGGCTCAGGATCTCCTCGGTCAGCAGGTCCGGCTCCTCCAGCGGCAGCAGGTGCCGCGCGCCGGGCACGACCACCGCCCGCGCGCCGGGGATCCGCGACGCCAGCAGACGCGTCATCTCCGGGGTGGACCCCGGATCGGCCGCGCCGGTGACCGCGAGCGTGGGCGCGGTGATCCCGCCGATCCGCGGCCACAGCCATTCGTCAGCCGTGGCGAACACGCGATAGCAGGCCAGGTACGACGCGTGGTCGTTGCCCAGCAACGTCCTGCGCAGCTCACCGGCCAGCTCCGGCTCGCCCGCCCGCCACTCCGGCGACATCCACCGGCCGATCGCGGCGTCCGCGGTCTCCGCCGGTGATCGTTGCGCCGCCGCCAGCCGGGCCCGCACCGCGGCGGCCTGCTCCGGCGTCCGGCGCGCCACCGAGCTGACCAGGGTCAGCGACCGCACCAGCCCCGGCTCCTCGACGGCGAGGCACTGCGCCACCAGCGCGCCGAGCGAGAAGCCCACGACGTGCGCGGGTTCGGTGGGCCGTACCGCCGCGGCGAGATCGGACACCGTGATCCCGCCGCCGGCCGGTGCGGCGCTGCCGTGCCCGGGCAGGTCGGGCGCGCTCACCCGGTGCCGCCGCCGCAGCGCGGGCAGGCAGCGGTCCCACATGCGGTGGTCGAGCCCGACCCCGTGCAGCAGGAGCAGCGGGCTCATTGCTCGCTGGACAGCGGCGCCAGGCGCGCGAGCGGCCTGCCCTGCGCGGCGGCGGCGAGCCCGACGACGATCTCGTCCGGGCGCGGCGCGTCGGGCACGCGGGCCTCGACGGTCTGGTGGTGCGACCGGATCGTCGCGTCGGTGACGTGCTTGAGCGGGATGTCGAACACGACCCCGGCGGGCGCGCGCTTCTCCACCGCCGGCAGCAGGGTGGTCGCCTCGGCGACCTTGCGGAAGTGGTCACCGAACTTGAGCGTGTGGATCAGGCCGGAGCCGTGCTCGATCTCGCCGTCCAGGCCCACGATCGCGGCCTTGCCGTAGGCCTCGATGGGCGCGCCGAGCGCCTCGGCCACGCGCGGCGCGAGCAGCGCGCCCAGCTCGGGGGCCACCTCGTCGATGACCGGCAGCAGGTCGGCGACGTAACCGCGGCCCGCCCACGGGTTCTCGATCACGGCCAGCACCACCGCGGTGCGGGCGACGGGGTCGACCGGCCGCTCGCCCTCGCGGTGCAGGTCCTCGGTCAGGGTGACGATCTTGCGCAGTTTCACTTAGACGCTCTCCAGGTCCTCGAGGATGTCCAGGCTCACGGCCGGATCGGTGGTGCGGTCGCCGATGCGCGCGTGCGGTCGCGGCCCGGTCGCGGCCGCCGCGATGACGACGATCTCGTCGCCGCGCGGCGCGTCCGGCACCCGCACCTGCACGGTCTGGTAGTGCGAGCGGGTGGCCGCGGCGGTCTTGTGCCACACCGGCACGGTCAGCGCCGTGCCGGCCGGGCCGCGCTCGTCGGAGAAGACCACGATGGACGTTCCGTCGACGAGCTCCCGCAGGATGTTGCCGAAGTAGGGGGTGTGGATCAGGGCCGCGCCGTGCTCGATCTCGCCGTCCAGCCCGACGATCGCCGCCTTGCCGAACGCCGCGATCCGGCCGCCGAGCGCGGCCTCCAGCGCGCGGGTGAGGCGCTGGGCGAGCAGGGGAGCGGTGCGCGCGGCCTCCGGGCCCAGGTCGCCGCCGAGCCCGCGGCCGGCCCACGGGTTGGTGATCACGGCCGCCGCGGCGGCGCGCCGGGTGGGTGACGTGGCCGGCGCGCCCGCCTCGGTGACGATCTCCTCGGTGACCGTGACCAGCTTGCGCAGGGTCATGAACCCGACCCGGTGAACCGCGGCATGACCTTCTCGGTGAACAGCTCCAGGCTGCGCATCGCGTGGCGGTGCTCCAGGCCCGGGTGCGTGGTCCACAGCAGCAGGTGCTCCAGGTTCAGCTCGCTGCGCAGCTCCGAGATCTTCTCGGCCACGTAGTCGGGAGTGCCGACGAGCAGGTTGCGGTCGGCCAGGAAGTCGTAGGACAGCCGGTGGTCCGGGGTCAGCTCCTCGCCGGCCTCCATCAGGTTGCCCAGGCCGCGGAAGTGCAGGATCCACTGGTACGAGGTCATCACGGCCTCTTCGAACCGCGCTCGCGCCTGCTCCATGGTGTCGGCGACGAACACGTCGCGCACCAGGCCGATGCCCTCGCCCAGCGCGTACTCGCGCCCGCTGGCCTCGCTCGCGGTGTCCCGGTAGAGCGCGAAGCGGTCCTTGAGCGCCGACACCGGCGGCATCCAGAACAGGCCCTGTACACCCTGCTTGGCCGCGCTGACGATCGAGCGCGGGCTGTCGATGACCTGCCACAGCGGCGGGTGCGGGCGCTGGAACGGCCGCGGCGTGACCGCCAGCTTGGTGATCACACCGTCCGAGGTGTACTCCGGCGTGGCCGGCGACATGGGGTGGTTCCACTTCACGCCCGGCTCCGGGAACGTGTAGAACTGCCCCGAGTGCTCGAAGAACTCGTTGCTCCACGCCTTCTTGAGGATCTCCACGGTCTCCTCGTACAGCGCGCGGTTCTGTTCCTGGTCGCGCGGATCGGCCAGCGAGTTGAGGTTGAGCGCCTCCCGCCCGTAGAGCCCGCGGCCCAGGCCGACCTCGACGCGGCCGCCGGAGGCCTGGTCCAGGAACGCGATGTCCTCCGCCAGGCGCAGCGGGTGCCAGAACGTCGCGATGTTGGCGGCCTGCCCGATGCGGATGCGGGAGGTGCGCGCGGCGATGTCCGCGCCCATCAGCACCGGGTTGGCGGTGATCTCGAAGCCTTCGTGGCCGAAGTGGTGCTCGGTGTACCAGATCGACCAGTAGCCGCCCTCGTCGGCGGCCCGGGCGAACTCGCGGGCCTCGTTCATCACCTGGGCGTAGTCGTCGAGGCGGCCGGGTGCGCCGAGGTTGTGGAAGATCGAAAACCGCATGCGTGCCTCCGAAGTGGATGGTGGGTCAGTCGGTCATGGCTTCGCGCTGGGACGAGCGCACGTGATCGCGCATCGCCGCTTCCGCGCCGAAGCCGTCCTTTTCCAGGATTCGTTCCAGGACGAGGTGGTGTTCGTTGAGCGAGGCGCCGAGCCGGCCCGGGTGCCGCAGCGTGGACACGACGATCCGGTGGTATGCCAGCTGGTTCATCAGGATCTGGTAGTGGTCGGCGAGCTTGCGGCTGTCCGCGCCCTGGATGAGCAGGCCGTGGAAGTCGTGCACCAGCTTCGCGTACCGCTCCACGTCGCCCCGGGCCACGGCCAGCCGGGACTCCTCGACGTTGGCCTCGAGCAGCTCGGTCTCGGCGACGCGGCCGCGGCGGGCCAGCAGGTTCGCGCCCAGGCCCTCCAGCACCGACTTCAGCTCGAACAACTCGCCCAGCTCGCGCCGGGACGGCTCGCGCACGAACGTGCCCACCCGGGGGACGACCTCGACCAGCCCCTCGGACTGCAGCTGCTGGATGGCCTCCCGGATCGGGGTCCGGCTGGTGCCGTAGGTCTCGGCGAGCGTGCCCTCGGAGAGCGCGCTGCCGGGCGGGTACTCGCCCTTGATGATCGCGTCGCGCAACTGGTCGAGGACGCGGGCCCGCGCCCCGCGACGAACTTCTTGCATGGCAGAGACGCTAACCCGCGCCGGGCGGGCTCGTCAACGATCGCGGCGCAAACAGCTTGTGATCGCAGGCAATCCCGTGGTCACGAGCCACTTCACACGGAATCGTTGACATCTCAGTGTGGCCCCGCTTACCGTCCTCTGGCATGCAAGCTGACGTGGTACGCCAACTCCACCGGACCTTCACCACCGGAGTCACCGTCGTCACCACCCTCGACGACGGCCGGCCGCGCGGCCTCGCGGTGAACGCGTTCTGCAGCGTCTCGCTGGACCCGCCGACCGTCCTGGTGTGCGTGCAGAAGAGCTCCACCACCCACGGCGCGCTGCTGCGCGCCGGGCACTTCGCGGTCAACATCCTCGCCGCGGACCAGGCGGACGTGGTCGCGGTGTTCGCGAGCAAGGCCGCCGACAAGTTCGCCACGCTGTCCTGGCGTCCCGGCCCGCACGGCAGCCCGCTGCTCGACGGCGTCGCCGCGGCCGCCGAGGCCGAGGTGACCGAACGCCGGGACGCCGGCAGCCACACCGTGTTCTTCGGCCGTGTCGTCGAGGCGGCGGCCACCGACGCCCCCGCGCTGGTCTACCGCGCGGGACGGCTGTTCGACCCCTCCGGGTTGGTGCCGATCCCGGCCTGACCCCTCCTCCCTCCCAAGGAGCACCCATGGCTCTCCGGCGATCGGGCCCGCGCGCGAGCGGGAAACTCGGATCGGTGTTCTACGTCTCGGTCGGCATCTGCGCGTTGTTCGTCGTGTGGGCGAGCGTGTTCACCGAGAACCTCACGACGGTCAGCTCGATGGCGCTGGACTGGCTGACCGGCGGTTTCGGCTGGGCCTACCTGGTGGTGAGCCTGGCGATGCTGCTGTTCCTGGTGTACCTGGCCTGCTCCCGGCACGGGCGCGGGCGGCTCGGCGGCCCCGGCGACCGGCCGGAGTTCAGCCGCTGGTCCTGGTACGCGATGATCCTCGCGGCGGTGATGGGCGTCGGGCTGATCTCCTACGGGGTCGCCGAGCCGATCGCGCACTTCGCCGCGCCCCCGCACGACCTGGCCGCGCCGGGCAGCCGGGAGGCCGCCGTGCTGGCGCTGCAGTACTCCTACTTCGACTGGGGCCTGCACGCCTGGGCGATCTTCGGGGTGTTCGGACTGGCGATCGGGTTCTCCACCTACCGCAAGGGCCGCCGCGGCCTGGTGAGCCCGATGCTGCGGCCGGTGCTCGGGCGCCGGGTCGACGGGTGGCTGGGCAAGGCGATCGACGTCCTGGCGATCTTCTCGACGATGTTCGGCACGACGACCTCGCTCGGCCTGGGCGCGGTGCAGATGAACAGCGGGCTCACCACGCTGTGGGGCGTGCCGTCGACCACCCTGGTGCAGGTGCTGATCATCGTGGCGGTCACCGGGTTGTTCACGCTGTCCGCGGTGACCGGCGTGCACAAGGGCATCCGGTTCCTGTCCGAGACGACGATGGGCCTGGCGGCGCTGCTGTTCGTGTTCCTGCTCGCGGTGGGGCCGACCGTGTTCGTGGTGAACCTGTTCGTGGAGTCGGTCGGCGCCTACGCCGACGGGTTCTTCGGGATGAGCCTGAAGACCAGCGCGTTCGGTGATCTGCCGTGGATGCAGAGCTGGACCTACTTCATGATGGCGTGGTGGATCTCGTGGGGCGCCTTCGTCGGCGTGTTCCTGGCGCGGATCTCCCGCGGCCGCACCATCCGCGAGTTCGTGGTGGCGGTGCTCGCGGTGCCCAGCACGGTGTTCTTCGCGTGGTTCGCGGTGTTCGGCGGATCGGCGATCGAGCGGGACTACTTCCACGGCGCGGACATCGCGGGATCGTCGGCGGGGGACGCGATCTTCGCGACGCTGGGGCAGTTCCCGCTGGCGGGGGTGACGTCGTTCGTCGCGATCGTGCTGGTGGCGCTGTTCTTCGTCTCCGGCGCCGACGCGAACACCTACGTGCTGGCGATGCTGTCCTCGCACGGGGTGGAACGGCCGAAGCGGGCGGTGCTCGTGGTGTGGGGCGTGCTCACCGGGGTGACCGCGGTGGTGCTCCTGCTGGCCGGCGGACTGAACGCCCTGCAGACGACGGTGATCATCACCAGCGCGCCGTTCGTGGTGCTGCTGGTGCTGCTCGCGGTGTCCTTCTGGAAGGAGCTGCGAGCCGAGCCG
Organism: Amycolatopsis thermalba; assembly: GCF_003385215.1. GTDB lineage: Bacteria > Actinomycetota > Actinomycetes > Mycobacteriales > Pseudonocardiaceae > Amycolatopsis_E > Amycolatopsis_E thermalba. The sequence continues at coordinate 26,524 of NZ_PQHW01000053.1, forward strand.
CGGGAGGAGGTTCTGGCGGAGGAGCTGGAGACGGAGCTGGAACGGACGCCGGTCAGCTAGGGCCACCGCCCCGCCGCGAGGTGACGATCACTCCTTGACCGCGCCCATCGTGAACCCCGCGACGAAGCGGTCCAGGAACCAGTTGAACACGAACGCGATCGGCACCGCCACGAGCACCGTCGCGGCCTGGAGTGACTGCCAGAAGAACACGTCGCCGCGGATGAGTTGCGTCGGGACTCCCGTGCTGACCGGCATCTGGCCCGTCGGCGCGACGAACGCCAGGGCGTAGATGAACTCGCTGGCCGTCAGGGTGAACGCGAACACCACCACCGCGACGATGCCGGGGAACGCCAGCGGCACCACCGCCCGCAGGAACGCGCCCACCCGGCTGTACCCGTCGACCATCGCCTGTTCCTCGATGTCCTTCGGGATCGTCTTGAGGAACCCCATCAGCAGCCACATCGACACCGGGATCGTGATCGTCGGGTAGACCAGCACCAGCGACCACGTCGAGTCCTGCAGCCCGACCGCCACCACCATCCGCGACAACGCCAGGAACAGCAGGCTCGGCGGCACCAGGTACACGAGGAAGATCCCGATCGCCATCGGACCGGACCACGGCCGGTCCAGCCGCGCCAGCGCGTACGCGGCGGGCAGCCCGAACGCGAGCGTGATCAGCACGACCAGCACCCCGACCAGCAGGGTGTTGAGCACGAACGTGCCGAACGCGGTGTCGGTGAACAGGTAGGTGACGTGGTCGCTCGTCGGCGGCCGGTTGAACAGGAACGGGTTGTTGAGCGGGTTGTACAGGTCCCGGTTCTGCTTGAACGCGGTGATCAGGCTCCACAGGAACGGCGCCGCGCAGACCAGGGCGGCCAGCACCGCCGCGAGGTACAGCCCGATGCGCGCCGAGACGTGCCGCCGCGCGTAGCGGCGCCGCTGCCGGCCGGCCTCCTCCGCGGTCGTCATCGCACCTCGATCCGGCGCACCGCGCGCAGGATGAGCACCGCGGCGGCGAGCAGCAGCGGGAACAGGAACAACGCGATGACCGCGCCCTGGGCCACGTCGCCGCCGTCGATGCCGCGGTAGAACGCCCAGCTCGCCAGCACCTGGGTGGCGTCGTTCGGCCCGCCGCGGGTGAGCACCCGGACCACGGCCATGTCGGTGAACGTGAAGATCGCGCCGAACAGGGCGGCGATCGCGGCGACCGCGAGCACCAGCGGAATCGTGATCTCGAACATCCGGCGCCAGTACCCGGCCCCGTCGACGCGGGCCGCCTCGTCGATGTCCTTCGGGATGGACATCAGCCCGGCCATCATGATCACCGCGGCCAGCGGCGTCAGCCGCCACACGTGCACCGCGATCAGCGACCCCATCGCCAGGTCCGGCTCGCCCAGCCAGTACACGTTCTGCGCCGGGCCGAGCGCGCCGAACTGCCGCAGCACCCAGTCGATCGGCGAGTAGATCGAGTCCAGCAGCCACAGCCAGGAGATCGACGACAGCGCCACCGGCGTCGTCCACGGCAGCAGGACGAGGAACCGCACCACCCACTTGCCGCGGAAGTCGGCGACGAGGATGTTGGCGAGCACCTTGCCCAGCAGCACGATCAGCACCATCGACACGACCGTGAACAGGAACGTGTTGCGCAGGCTGCGCCAGAACACCGGGTCGTCCAGCACGGCCTCGAAGTTGCGCAACCCCACCCAGTCGAACGACGGGTCGCCCGCGCTCACGTCGGAGAACGCGAACGCGATGGCGAGCACGAACGGCACGCCGATCAACGCCACGATGTAGAGGATGCTCGGCACCAGGAACGCCCACGCCAGCACGCCGTCCCGGTCGGCCATCCGGCGCCGCGCCGGAGTCACCCCGGGCCGGGTGGCGGTGTCCGCGGTGGTCGCCATGTCAGCCGTCCAGCCGGACCGGGGCCGCCCGCTGCCCGGTCCGGGAGTCGAAGAACCGCAGCCGCCGCGCGGGCACGGCGAAGGAATGCGTCCGCCCGGCGGTGATCGGGGTGTCCACAGTGGCCGGCAGCCGGGCGACCACCCGGGTGCGCTCGCCGATGCGCGACACCGTGCCGTAGACGTGCCGGTCACCGGAGAGGTACTCCATGCGGTCCACCTCCAGCGGCACCGTCACCCGCTCGCCGGGCACCACCTCGGCCGGCAGCAGGTGCTCCGGGCGGAACCCGACGAGCCTGCCGTCGTGCGGGATGAGGTTCATCGGCGGGGAGCCGATGAACGTCGCGACGAACGTGTCGGCCGGGTCGTCGTAGACCTCCACCGGCGGGCCGGTCTGCACCACCCGGCCCGCGTTGAGCACCGCGATCCGGTCGCCCAGGCCCATCGCCTCGGCCTGGTCGTGCGTGACGTAGATCGTGGTGGTGCCCAGGTCCTCCTGGAAGCGCTTCAGCTCGTCCCGGGCGCTGGCCCGCAGCTTGGCGTCCAGATTGGACAGCGGCTCGTCGAGCAGGAACACCTGCGGATCGCGCACCATCGCGCGGGCCAGTGCCACCCGCTGCCGCTCGCCGCCGGAGAGCTGCCGCGGCTTGCGGTTCAGCAGCGGCTCGATGCCCAGCAGCCCGGCCGCCCACCGCGCCTTGCGCTCCCGCTCCTCCCGCTCCATCCCGGCCGCGCGCAGCGGGAAGACGATGTTCGCCAGCACCGTCTTGTGCGGGTAGAGCGCGTAGCTCTGGAACACCATCGCGATCTGCCGCGCCCGCGGCGGCAGCCCGGTCACCACGTGGCCGCCGATCAGGACGTCGCCGCTGGTCGGCTGCTCCAGGCCGGCGATGGTGCGCAGCAGCGTCGTCTTGCCGCACCCGGAGGGGCCGAGCAGCACCAGGTACTCGCCGGCCGCGGCGGCCAGGCTCACGCCGTCGATGGCGTGCACCCGCCCGCCGTCGAACTCCTTCACCAGCTCCCGGACCTCGACGACGGCCATGGCTCAACCGCCGACGAGCCCGGCCGCACGCCACTTCGCGAAGATGGCGTTGACCTGGTTCTCGGCCTCGGCCACCGACTGCTGCGGCGTCATCTCCCCGCGCGCCGCCCTGGCGAACATGTTGGGCACCACGAACGTGCTGAACACCTCGCCGATCGCGGTGCTCGCCGGGCCGGGGTGGCCGATGTTGGCGCTCCACGGGACCGCGTCGGCCAGCAGCTTCAGCTTGTCCGGCGGCTTCGAGCCGAACGGGTCGCTGGCCAGCCAGCCCGGCAGCTCCGGCGTCAGACCCGACCACGCGCAGAAGTCGTAGAGCTTCGAGGCGTACGTGGCCGCCTTGAAGTTGGCGGTGTAGTGCAGCAGGAACTCCTTCGCCGCGTCGGCGCCGGTGGCGTGCTGCGGGACGATCCAGTTGTAGAGCACGTGCTGCGCGGCCAGTGCGGCCCGCGGCCCGCGCAGCGCCGGGACGAAGAACGTGTCGTCGGCGACGTCCGGGTTGGAGGTGGCCGCGGTGCGCCAGGCGGAGATCGAGTTGACGATGTAGGACAGCTTCCCGGCGACCAGGCCCTGGTTGTTGCTGGCCGCGTTCCAGGAGAACACCTCTGGCGTCATCGCCTGCTGGTAGAGCCGCGTCATGTACTCGATCGCCGCGATCGTCTCCGGCGAGTTGATCACCACGCGCTCGTTCTCGTCCTGCACCGACGCGCCGTAGGACCACATCAGTGCCCGCAGCACCATGTTCGAGTCGATCTCCTGCGACATGCCCAGGCCGAGCGGGACGCCCTTGCTCCGCTTGATCTCCGCGGCGCCGGTGAGCAGCTCGTCCCAGGTGGACGGTCCGTTCGGCAGGCCGACCGGTTCCCACAGCGAGCGGCGGTAGTTGCCCGGGTCGGGCACCCAGCCGGGGGAGTAGGCGTAGAACTTGCCGGTGGCCGGGTTGCGGCTGGACTTCTCGCACAGCGGCAGCTGCCGGCCCCAGCGCCGGTTCGCCTCGGCCACCAGGTCCTTCATGTCCAGCACGCTCGGCTCGAACTGGGACAGCGTCGCGATGTACTGGATCAGGTCGTGTCCCTGCCGGGCCTGGATCTCGGCCGCGATGCGGGTCGGGATCTGGGCCTGGTCGATGTGGTCCACGGTGACGTTGACGCCGACGCGGGAGCCCCAGTCGCGGGCGAACCGGTCGAACCACTCGTCGTGGCTGGGCACGAAGTGGCTCCACAGCAGGATCCGCAGGTCACCGGAGAGCCTGGTGGCGGGCTCGGTGAAGACCTCCTGCGGCGCCTGCCCGGGAGCGGTGCCGGTGCCGCCGGGATCCTCCTCCGAGGCGCAGGCGCCCAGCGCCGCCGACCCCAGCGTCAGGGCTGCCGCCGCGCGCAGCACGTCCCGCCTGCTGTGCCGTGAACCGAGGAAGTCGTTCATCTCGACTCCTCCCCGTGGGGGTGGCTCGGGAAGCGTAGCCAGATAGTGTAGCGGTAATGTGATCCGTAACACACTCCGTAACCGATCTGGGATGCTTTCGCGTGGTCGTGATCATCGCCCTGGTGTTCGTCGTCGTGCTGGCGGCGGTGGCCGCGTTCCACTGGTGGGCCTGGCGCCGCCTGGTCCGCGACGCGCTGCCCCGCGGCTCGGTGTGGCGACGGGTGGCGACCGGGGTGCTCGTGGCCGGGCCGGTGCTGATGGTGGCCGCGCCCCTGAGCGAGCGGGCCGAGGCGCCGTACTGGCTGGTGCGGGTCGTGTCCTGGCCGGGGTTCGTCTGGATGGCGGTGTGCGTGTACCTGCTGCTGGCCCTGCTGGCCGGCGAGGTGGTGCGGCCGCTACTGCGCCGGTGGCTCGCCCGCCGCGACGCCGGGCCGGTGCCGGAGGAGACGGCGGTGACGCGGCGGGTGTTCGTGTCGCGGGTGGTGGGCGGCGCAACGGTGGCCGCGGTGGCGGGGACCGTCGGCTACGGCGCGCACAGCCTGTTCAGCGGTCCCCGGGTGCTGGACGTGACGGTGCCGCTGGCGAAACTGCCGCGCAGCGCGGACGGGTTCCGGATCGCGGTGGTCAGCGACATCCACGTCGGCCCGCTCCTCGGCCGCGGGTTCACGCAGCACGTCGTCGACACGATCAACGCCACGTCGCCGGACCTGGTGGCGGTGGTGGGGGACCTGGTCGACGGGGACGTCGAGGACCTCGCGCCCGCGGTGGCGCCGCTGGCCGGGCTGCGGTCGCGGCACGGCACCTTCTTCGTGACCGGCAACCACGAGTACATCTCCGGCGCCGGGCAGTGGGTCGGCCACGTCCGGACCCTGGGCATGCGGCTGCTCGCCAACGAGCGCGTCGAGCTGCCCGGCTTCGACCTGGCCGGGGTCAACGACGTCCGCGCCGGCGAAGGGGAAGGCCCGGACTTCGCCAAGGCGCTCGGCGGCCGCGACCCCGCCCGGGCCGCGGTGCTGCTCGCGCACCAGCCGATCGTCATCGACCAGGCCGTCGCGCACGGCGTCGACCTCCAGCTGTCCGGGCACACCCACGGCGGGCAGTTCTGGCCGGGACACCTGGTGGTGGACGGCATCCAGCACACGCTGGCCGGCCTGACCCGCCACGGCGGCACGCAGCTCTACGTCACCCGCGGCGCGGGCGCGTGGGGACCACCGGTGCGGGTCGGCGCCCCGCCCGACATCACGGTGGTCCGCCTGGCGTCGCTCTAGAACTTGACCAGGGCGCTCCCGGTGAACAGCTCGTACACGAAGTTGATGAAGAAGAACCCGAAGAACGCGAAGTTCAGCAGCAGGATCACGTAGTGCCACGGCCGTGGCCGCGCCGCCTTCGGCAGCCGCGAGTTCAGGTACATCAGCGCGAACGGGAAGATCAGCGCGCCCAGGTTCGACATGTTCGCCGAGGTCTGGACCAGGTCCGTGGGCAGGGCCAGGTGCATCGCCCCGGCGATCACCGCCAGCACGACCAGCATGAACGGGAAGTAGAACCGCCGCGGGTCGCCCTCGATGAGGCGGCGGATGCGCGGGCTGCTCGCGTGCGTGGCGTCGGTGAAGTTGCGCACCAGCGCCTCGAAGATGCCCAGCTGCGTGGAGAACAGCACCAGCACGCCGACGACCAGCATCAGGTAGAACATCCACGACCCGTACTGGGCGCCGAGCTGGGTGGCGGTGAACGTCGGGACGTTGGCCGACGTCGGCCGTTGCCCGCTGGTCGCCACGATGTGCGACATCAGCACGGTCGGCAGCAGCATGCCGACCATCGCGCCCACGAAGAACACGCCCCACAGGTCGATCAGCAGCAGCCGGTACCACCGCTTCCACCGGCTGGTGTTCGCCGCGTCGTCCGGGAACGTCACGCCGGAGTGGCGCAGCTCGGTCCGCCCGCCGCGCAGGCCGGAGATGAACCCGACGCGGTAGCCCATGCCGTAACCCTTGTCGCGGTAGTGGTTCATCACGTACCAGTTCAGCCCGGACGCCAGCGCGGTGAACCCGGCCAGCCCGCCGAGCTGGGTCGCGGTGATGCCCTCCGGGGGCGCGGCCGGCGTCACCAGGCCGCGCACGCCGTCCCACCACACCGATCCGGGCACGACCGTGATCGTGACGACCAGCAGGACCAGCAGCAGGGTGCCGACCATCAGCCAGTTCGCCAGCTCCAGCGTGCGGGAGATCTTGCGCGCCAGCACCGTGATCAGGAAGACCACCAGCAGCAGCCCGATGCCCAGCAGGCGGACGTACTCCAGCTCGCCGGGCCGGTGCGGCCGCCCGGCGATCAGCGCGAACAGCCCCTGGCCCGCGCCGGCCGCCCAGCCGCCGAAGATGAACGCGAAGTACAGCACCAGCAGGGAGAACGGGATCCACAGCTTGGCGCCCGGCGGCACCCGCCCGAAGCCGACGATGGGCACCTCTCCGGTGGCGACGACGTAGCGGGAGACCTCGACGTTGTAGAAGGTCTGCAGCAGCGCCGACACCGTGATGACCCAGCCGACCCCGACGAACCCGAACGTGCCCACCGCCTGCGGCCCCAGCAGCCACTCGCCGCTGCCGATGGAGATGCCCAGCGCGATGAGGCTCGGGCCGATCACGAACTGGACGATCTGCACCGCGCCGAGGCGGCGGACCCGGAACACCTCCTCCGGCTCCGGCAGGTCGTCCACCGCGAGCGGGGGCCTGCTGACGCCGATCTGGTACTCACCGACCGCGGCCGGGGGAACCGGCCTTCCGGATGCGTCGACCATGACCACCTCCGAGCCCGATACGGACTTTCCGGGCAGTAAGCACCCGGGTGTGCGCCGGGTCAAGGGGTCGCGCGCAAGTCGTGACCTTCGGCTCCGGAGGCGTGCTCAGGTGGCTGCTCGCCGGGTCGCGATCGCCCAGCCCGCCGTTCGGCGAGTGCCCACGTGACCAGGGCGCACAGCGCGAACGCCGCGCCGAGCAGCGTGGGGCCGCTCCAGCCCGCGGCGTCGAACAGCGCGGTCGTCGCGGCGGCGCCGAGCGCCGAGCCGAGCGAGTAGAAGACCATGTAGCCGCCGATCGTGCTGCTGGTGCGGCTGGGGAAGGCGCTCGTGAGGACGTGCTGGTTGCCGACGTGCACCGCCTGCACGGCGAAGTCGAGCACGATCACCCCGGCGATCAGCAGCGGCAGCGACCAGCCGAGCTGCCCGATCGCGAGCACGGAGCCGATCAGCAGGACCAGCGCGACGCCGCCGACCCGGCCCGCGTGCCCGGCGTCGGCCCAGCGCCCGGACCGGGCGGCGCCCAGCGCGCCGGCGAGCCCGGCCACCCCGAACAGCCCGATCTGCGCCTCGCTGAAGTGCCACGGCGCACCGGCCAGGGGCAGCGCCAGACCGCTCCACAGCGTGCCGAAGGAGGCGAAGAGGAAGAACGCGATCAGCCCGCGGCCGAGGAACACCGGCCGGGTGAACAGCCCGGCCAGCGACCGGAGGATCCGCCCGTACCGTTCGCCGCCGGCGCGGACGTCCGGCGGCAGCGCGACCAGGGTGAGCACGCCGAGGACGGTGGCGAGGACCGCCAGGGCGAGGTAGCTGCCGCGCCAGCCCCAGGCGTCCGCCACGCTTCCGGTGACCACCCGGGCGCCGAGGATGCCGACCACCACGCCGGAGGTGACGACGCCGAGGGTGCGCCCGCGCTCGCCGGGCGGGGAGATCGCGGCCGCGTAGGCGACGGCGGTTTGCACCACCACGGCGAACGCGCCTGCCAGGGCGAGGCCGCCGAACGCCATCCACGCGACCGGCGCGGCCGCGGTGATCGCCAGCCCGGCCGCCACCAGCCCGAGGTGCGCGGCGATGAGGCGCCTGCGGTCGAGCAGGTCGCCCAGCGGCACCAGCAGCACCAGCCCGGCGAGGTAGCCGAGCTGCCCGGCGGCCACCAGCCAGCCGACCGAATCGCGGGGGACACCGAGGTCGTGCCCCATCGGCCCGAGCACCGGCTGCCCGGCGTAGACCCCGGCGACCGCCACCCCGCACACCACCGCCAGCAGCAGCCTCGTTCCCCTGCCCACCCGCGCCTCCATTCGGTTTCAAATTGCAACTCTTTGGAGAGTAGGGCAGAATGGTTTCACAATGCAACTCAGGGGAGGGTCACGTGTGGACGGATCCGGACTGCCCGGTCGCGCGGGCGGCGGACGTGGTCGGGGACCGGTGGAGCCTGCTGATCATCCGGGACGCGATGGACGGCGCCCGCTCGTTCACCGAGTTCCAGCAGCGCACCGGCATCGCCCGCAACATCCTCGCCGACCGGCTCCGCAGGCTCGCCGCGCACGGCCTGATCACGCAGGTCGAGGCGTCGTCGGGCAAGCGCCGGGTGTACGCGCTCACCGCGGCGGGCAAGGACCTGTTCCCGGTGATCGTCACGCTCCGGCAATGGGGTGAGCGGCACGCCTACGGGCCCGGGGAGACGCATTCCGTGCTGGTCGACGAGGAGGGCGCGCTCGTGCCGCCGGTGGTCCCGGTGGCCGCGGACGGACGGCCGCTGACCAGTGACACGACCTCGGTGCGCAAGTAGTGTGCGAAGCGTGCGGCGGGTCGGCGTGACGGACGAGGAACTGCTGGTGGAGGTCGCCCTGACGCGGCTGGACCACCCGGACCTCGACCTCGAGGAGATCGCCGAGCTGGTGGTGCGCAAGGCCGGCCCGGGCACCGTGCTGGAGTTCGCCTCCCGCAACCTGGCCGAGCGGCGGGAACTGCGCGGCACGATGTTCGCCGCGGCCGTCGAGCACGTGCTGCGGGTCGTGCTGACCCTGCGGGGCCCCGCGGACTGACCGGCCGCTACCGGCCCGTGGTGGCGCGGTGGCCTTCGATCATCACCCGGGCCGCCGCGATCGACTTGGCGACCACCTGCTCCGGCGGGTAGCCGTGTTTGACGAAGACCCCGTCGAGCCAGAACATGCCGTAGCCGTGCGCCTGGGTGAACAGCTGCTCCATCAGCTCGAGCGCCTCCGTAGGCTCGTCGCACAGGCGCAGGCACAGCATGAGGAACTGGTCGGTCAGCACGCGGGTGTTCTCGTGCAGCTCGGTGTACCCGGGGCCGTGCAGGCCCTCGGCGTAGATCAGGTTCATGCCGGCGCGCCGCCGGATCAGGTAGGCGGTGTAGGCGCCGGCCGCCGCGGCCAGCGCGTCGGCCGGGCCGGCCTCCCGCTCGATCGCGGCCCGCACCTCGCCGGCCAGCTGGCCGGCCACGGTGGCGGCGACGGCGGCCAGCAGGCTCTCCCGCTCCGGGAAGTGCCGGTAGGGCGCGCCCGGGCTGACCTTGGCGCGCCGCGCGACCTCGGCCACGGAGAAGCCGGCCACGCCCCGCTCGGCGATCAGGTCGAGGGACACCCGGACGAGCTCGTCACGCAGGTTGCCGTGGTGGTACTTGCCGCCCATGGCGTGGATCACATCCCCCGGCCGGAATATGTAAGAGCCCTCTTACGTCGTTGATGTATGAGGGCTCTTACAGTATGCCCCGAAACGGCGTTTCCCGGAGGATTCATGACCACGACCACGCACGCTATCGCTGTCCCGTCGCCGGGCGCGCCCCTGGCGCCCACCACCATCGAGCGGCGGGACCTGCGACCGGACGACGTGCTGATCGACATCGCCTTCGCCGGCATCTGCCACAGCGACATCCACCAGGCCCGCGAGGACTGGGGCGAGGCGATCTTCCCGATGGTGCCCGGCCACGAGATCGCCGGTGTCGTCGCCGCCGTCGGCCCCGAGGTGACGAAGTACCGGGTCGGCGACCGCGTCGGCGTCGGCTGCATGGTCGACTCGTGCGGCGAGTGCGAGTACTGCCGGGCCGGCACCGAGCAGTTCTGCGTGCGGGGCAACGTCCAGACCTACAACGGCGTCGGCTTCGACGGCGAGAAGACCTACGGCGGCTACAGCAGGCAGATCGTCGTCAAGGAAGCCTTCGTGTGCCGGATCCCCGAGGGCATCGGCCTCGACGTCGCCGCACCCCTGCTGTGCGCCGGGATCACCACCTACTCGCCGCTGCGGCAGTGGGGCGCGGGCCCGGGCAAGAAGGTCGCCGTGGTCGGGCTCGGCGGGCTCGGCCACATGGCGGTCAAGCTCGCGGCCGCGATGGGCGCCGAGGTCACCGTGCTCAGCCAGAGCCTGAAGAAGCGGGAGGACGGCCTGCGCCTGGGCGCCACCGGCTACTACGCGACCAGCGACGAGGGCACGTTCGAGGCGCTGCGCGGCCGGTTCGACCTGATCCTCAACACCGTGTCGGCCAAGCTGCCGGTCGACGCCTACCTGGGCCTGCTGCGCGTCGGCGGCGCGATGGTCAACGTCGGTGCTCCCGGCGAACCGTTGTCCTACAACGCGTTCTCGCTGCTGGGCGGCAACAGGGTGCTGGCCGGTTCGATGATCGGCGGGATCGCCGAGACCCAGGAGATGCTCGACTTCTGCGCCGAGCACGGCATCGGCGCCGAGATCGAGACGATCTCCGCCGATCAGGTCAACGAGGCCTACGAGCGCGTGGACAACAGCGACGTGCGCTACCGCTTCGTGATCGACGCGTCCACGATCGGCGCGTGACGATCCGCCCCGGCGCGCCTGACCGTCCTACCGGGACGGTCACGCGCGCCGGGTGGACGCGCGCAGGTGCAGCACCGGGGCGATGACCAGTGGTTCCCGGGGTTCCCCCGCCCCGGACAGCCGCGCGAGCATCAGTTCGACCGCGTGCTCGGCGAGCTTCTCGTGGTTGAGGTCCATCGCGGTGATCGGCGGGGACGCGGTGCGGGAGTGCTCGGTGTCGGTGAGCGAGGCGACCATCAGATCGTCCGGAACCGCCAGCCCCTCGGCGGCCGCGACGCGCGTCACCAGCGCCGCGAAGTCACTGGTGGCGATGATGACCGCGTCCGGGCGGCTTCGGCCGGTCAGCAGCGGACGCACCGCCGCCGCCGCGTCGTCCGGGGTCAGGCCCTCGCTGAGCACCTCGACCCGCGGTGTGCGGCGGCGCCGGGCCGACCACGCGAGGTAGGTCTCCCTCGTGCGCCGGTTCCACGCGTTGTCCTCGGTGCCGGTGAACAGCGTGATCCGGCGCGCGCCCTGCTCGCGCAGGTGGTCCAGCAGCGCGGTGACGACCGCCGGGTAGTCGAGGCGGACGGCCCACGGGAAGCCGGGCCGCTCCGGGTCCTCCTCGACGGTGACCACCGGGATCCCGCGGCGCGTCAGTTCCGTGAGCACCGAGTCGTCGCCGTACGGGTGGGCCACGATGCAGCCGTCCATGGGCACCCGCGCGACCGACGGGTCGTCGATGTCGGGCACGTGGATCAGCCCGGTCTTGCGCCGCAGCATCTCGGTGGCGATCGAGCCCACCAGGCGGTTGAACGTTTCGGCCCGGTCCGGGGTGCCGGTGACCGCGTAGCGCGGCCGCAGCACCAGGCCGACGATGCCGGACCGCCCGGTGCGCAGCGAGCGCGCGCTCGGGTTCGGGTCGTAGCCCAGCTCGGCGGCGGCGCGCAGGACGCGTTCCCGGGTGGCCTGCGAAATCGGCCTGCTGCCGGAGAACGCGTGCGACACGGTGCTGATCGCGACCTGGGCGCGTTCGGCCACCTCCCGGATCGTGACCTTCGCGGCCGGTCTGCTCACCCCGCCCACCCTCCTGTCCGGACACCCTGGACCCGGCACCCAGTATCGCCCACGACCCGTCCGGCTCTTGACAGTCCCGGCCGCGGGCGCGTTTCATGGCCCGAATCATCAAATCGTTTTGACGAAGGTGGTGGGCGATGACCTCCGAGGGCGGAGCAGCCATCCCGGACAGCGACCGCGCCGCGCCGGTGTCCGTCGGCGACGTGTGCGACCGGATGACCCTCAGCCGCGCCCACCTCGTCGCGGGCGCGGTCCTGTTCTTCACCTTCGTCATCGAGGCGTGGGAGCAGGTCGGGCTCGTGTACGTCTCGACCGGCATCGGCGACGACTTCGGCGTCGACAACACGCGGCTGGGCTGGGCGCTGTCGGCCGTCGCGTTCGGCATGGTGCCGGGCGCGCTGCTGTGGGGCGTGATCATCGACCGGCTGGGCCGCCGCCGCGTCACCGTGCTGAGCCTCCTGATCTACGCGGCGCTGGCCCTGCTGGCCGGGGTGGCGCCGGAGTTCTGGATGTTCCTGGTGCTGCGGTTCGCCTCCGGCATCGCCTTCGGCGGCGTGTACTCGGTGACGTTCCCGTACTTCCTGGAGCTGCTGCCCACCCGGTGGCGTGGTCAGGGCGCGGTCGCGCTGTCGATCGGGTTCCCGGTCGGCACGTTGCTGTGCATCCTGGTCAGCCAGACCCTGGGCGCGGTCAGCTGGCGGGCCGTGGCGATCGTGGCCGCGCTCGCCGGGCTGTGGGCGCTGGCGGTGCTGCGCTGGGTGCCGGAATCCCCGTACTGGCTGGCCAAGCAGGGCCGCCACGCCGACGCCGCTCGCGTGTTGCGCCGCCTCGGCGCCGGAATCGGCGAGGACACCAGGTTCCGGGTCGACCACGAGGGCCGCGGCGGGGACCTGCGCGGGCTCTTCCGCGGCCGCGTGCGGACGCGGTTCCTCCTGCTGCTCGTCGTCTCGTTCACCTTCAGCTGGGGCTACTGGGGGTTGCAGACGTGGCTGCCGGTGCTGTTGCAGGGCCGCGGCATGAGCGTGTCCGGCGCGCTGTGGTTCGTCGCCGTCACCCAGCTGGTGTCCGTGCCCGGGTACCTGCTGGCCGCGTGGCTGACCCGGCGGCAGGGCCGCAAACGCGTGTTCCTCTGGTTCGTGCTCGCCTCCGCCGCCGGCGGGGTGCTGTTCGGGATCGCGGCGAACGCCGGCCAGATGTACGCGGGCAACCTGGTGCTGGCGTTCTTCTCGCTCGGCGCGTGGGGCATCTGGAACACCTGGGCCGGCGAAGCCCTGCCGACCAGCCTGCGCGGTCTCGGCTACGCGTGGATCACCTCGGCGATCCTGCTGGCCAACACGGTCTCGGTGCCCGTCATCGGCGCGATGATGGACCACGGCGTCCCGTCCGTCGCCGTCATCGGCTCGATCGTGGCGTTCCTCGTCGTCGCGCTGCTGGCCGTGCTCCCGCTCCCGGAGACCGAGGGCCGGGCCCTCGACTGACGCCGTTTCCGCCGCAACGACAAGGAGTTTCCACATGACCTACCGGGTCGCCATGGACATCGGGGGCACGTTCACCGACGTCGTCACCTACGACGAGACGACGCGGGAGCTGCGTGCGGGCAAGGTCCTCACCACCCCGGACGACCTGGCCCGGGGCGTGTTCGACGCGCTGGAGGGATTCGGGCTGCCCTTCGAAGACATCGGGTTCTTCGTGCACGGCACGACGCAGGGCCTCAACGCGCTGCTGGAACGGCGCGGCGCGCGAGTGCTGATCCTGACGACGCAGGGGATCGGGGACGTCTACCAGATCGCCCGGGGCAACCGGAACCGGTTGTTCGACCTGCACTACCGCAAACCCGAGCCGCTGGTCCCGCGCAACGCCGTCGCCGAAGTCGCGGGCCGGTTCTCCGCCGCGGGCGAGGAGCTGGAGCCGCTGGACGAGGACGCGGTGCGGCTGGTCGCCAAACGCGTGCGCGCGGAAGGGTTCGACGCGGTCGCGGTGTGCTTCCTGTTCGCCTACCTGAACTCCGGGCACGAGCGCCGCGCCGGCCGGATCCTGCGCGAGGAACTGGGCGAGGACGCGCTGGTGGTGCTGTCCCACGAGGTCGCCCCGGAATGGCGCGAGTACGAGCGGACCTCCACCACCGTGATGGAGGCCTACACCGGCCCGTCCGTGCACCGCTACCTGGACAAGATCGAGACCCGCTTCGCGGACAAGGGCCTGGCGGTGCCGGTGCACGTCATGCAGTCCTCCGGAGGGCTGGTCAACGCCGGCTTCGCCCGCGAGCACCCGTTGCAGACGCTGCTGTCCGGCCCGGTCGGCGGCACGATGGGCGGTGTCGCGGCGAGCAGGCTGCTCGGCAGGCCCGATGTCATCTGCATCGACATGGGCGGCACGTCGTTCGACGTCTCGCTGGTCATGGACCACCGGCCCGACGTGTCCCCGGACGGCGAGTGCGAGGGCTTCCCGCTGCTCATGCCGCTGGTGAACCTGCACACCGTGGGCGCGGGCGGCGGTTCGCTCGCCTACGCCGAGGGCGACGGGCTGCGCGTCGGTCCCGAGTCGGCGGGCGCCGTCCCCGGTCCGGCCTGCTACGGCCGCGGGGGCACCCAGGCGACCGTGACCGACGCGAACTGCGTGCTGGGCCGCGTGGATCCGGAGTCCTTCGCCGGCGGTGGCATGCGGCTGGACACCGCCGCGGCGCACCGGGCGGTGACCGCGCTCGCCGCCGAGTTCGGGATGGACCCGGTGGAGCTCGCCTCGGGCATCTGCGACGTGTCCAACGCCAAGATGGCGCAGGCGATCCGCACCCTGACCGTCGAGCACGGCCGCGAACCGGCCCAGTTCGCGTTGCTCGCCTTCGGGGGTGCCGGGCCGATGCACGCGGCGTTCATCGCCCGCGAGATCGGCGTCCGCGAGGTGGTCGTGCCGCGGTTCCCCGGCGCGTTCTCGGCGTGGGGCATGCTCGAAGCCGACGTGCGCCGCGACTTCACGCAGCAGTTCTTCGCCACGAGCCAGAGCCTCGACACCGCCGCGCTCGCGGCCGCACTGTCCACCTTGGACAGCCAGGCGCGGGCCGCGCTGGGGGAGCAGGGCATCGCCCCGGAGCGCCGCGAGGTCACCCACGGTCTGGACATGCGGTACGAGAGCCAGGACTACACCCTCACCGTGCCGATCCTGCCCGGCGAGGACGTGACCGCGCCGGAGTTCCCCGCCGCCATCGAGGACCGCTTCGCCCAGGCGCACCACCAGCGCTACGGGCACGCCACCCCCGGCGCCCCGGTCCAGTTCGTCACCATCCGCACCACCGCCCGCGGGCTGGTGGACCGGACACCGGGCGAGCCGCCCGCCGTCGCGGACCCGGGCGAGGAGGTGGTGCGCGCCGTCGTCTTCGACGGCACCGCGGTGCCGACCTCGATCGTCGCGCGGTCCACGCTGCCCCTCGGGGCCACGCTGGCGGGCCCGGCGATCGTGCACGAGGAAACCTCGACCACCGTCGTGCCCCCGGGCGCCCTGCTGCGGGTCGACGACCACGGATTCCTGATCATCACCCTGGACGCGGAGGAGCTGGCATGACGCCGAGCCCGGTCACCACGGAAATCATCCGCTCGGCGCTGATCCAGGCCGCCGAGGACATGAACATGACCCTGATCCGGTCCTCGTACACGCCGACCATCTACGAGGGCAAGGACTGCGCGGTCGCCCTGCTGGACCGCGAGCACCGGGTGCTCGGCCAGTCCTCCGGCCTGCCGATCTTCCTCGGCAACCTGGAGGAGTGCACCCGCTACACCGAGGCCGAGTTCGGCGCGCGGGTGTGGCAGCCCGGCGACGTGTGGGTGCTCAACGACTCCTACATCGGCGGCACCCACCTCAACGACTGCACCGTGTACGCGCCGATCTTCGTCGGCGGTGAGCTGGCCGGGTTCGCCGCGTCCCGCGCGCACTGGATCGACATGGGGTCCAAGGACCCCGGCGGGTCGATGGACTCGACCACGATCTACCAGGAGGGCCTGCGCATGGGGCCGACCCGGATCGTGGTCGGCGGCGAGGAGAACCCGGACGTGCTGCGCCTGATCGCCTCCAACGTGCGCTTCCCGTACGTCACGCTGGGGGACATGCGGGCGCAGGTGGCGTGCGCGCGGATGGGCGTGCGCCGGCTGGGGGAGCTGTTCGAGCGGTTCGGGGCGGAGACCATCGAGGCCGCCCGTGCGGAGATCTTCGCCCAGACCGAGCGGCTGGAACGCGAGCGGGTCGCGGCGATCCCGGACGGCACCTACGAGGCGACCGGGTACCTGGACAACGACGCGATCGACCTGGGGACGCCGCTGGAGGTCACCGTCCGGGTCACCGTCGACGGCGAGCGGATGACCATCGATCTCACCGACTGCGCCGACCAGACGACCGGGCCGGTCAACTGCGGGCGGTCCCAGGCCGTCTCGGCCGCCCGCGTCGGGTACAAGCTGCTGATCTCCCCGTCGATCAGCCTCAACGGCGGGTCGTTCGCGCCGCTGGAGGTGAAGGTCCGCGACGGGTCGATGCTGGGCGCCCGCGAGCCGGCGGCCTGCCAGTACTACTACTCCAGCCTCGGCATGCTGATCGACCTGGTGGTGCGGGCGCTCGCGCCGGCGATGCCGGAGCAGGTCGCGGCGGCCAGCTACGGCGATTCGATGATCGTCCAGTTCGCCGGCGACAACCCGCGCACCGGGGAGCCGTTCGTGACGCTGGAGGCGACGGTCGGCGGATGGGGCGCCTGGCGCGGCGGTGACGGTGAGACCGCGCTGATCAACAACGTGAACGGGTCGTTGCGCGATCTGCCGATCGAGGTGGTCGAGACGCTGTACCCGGTGCGGGTCGACGAGTACCGCATCCGGCCCGACTCCGGGGGTGCCGGCCGCTGGCGCGGTGGGAACGGGGTGATCCGCGAGTACACGATGGAGGCCGATCAGGACCTGTCGCTGTGGTGGGAGCGGTCGGTGACCCCGGCGTGGGGCGTGTTCGGCGGTGAGGCCGGTGCGCCGCCCCGGGTCGTGCTCAACCCGGGCACCCCCGGCGAGCGGGAGATGCTCAAGGTGAACAGCCTGCGCGTCCACAAGGGCGACGTGCTGCGGTGCGAGTCCGGGGGAGGCGGAGGCTACGGTGAGGCGGCCGATCGCGACCCGGCGGCGGTCGAGTCGGATCTGGCCCAGGGGCTGATCACGCGCCGGCCCTGACCGGCGCCACCCGGCCGCCGGCGACGGTCGCCTTGGCTGGTGGACCACCACGAGCGGCGGCCCGTGCTCCGGTTGCGGATGGAGACTCGAGCCAAGGGGCCTTCACGCCCGACCCCTCCGCTCGTTCCGGCGCCGCGATCTGGTCGCGCGGGCCGGGTGCATCTCACCAAATCGGGACGAGCCACCGTTGCACGCTGGTCTCGGCGTCCTTCGTTTCGCCACGCGGAATCAGGGCCGCGGACCGGTTCTCCGTCCCAAACCTCCAACTCGACCGTCGGCTCGCTGACGTCGTGATGCGTGAAGAACAGGACGCCGCCCGGTCCGTGAACAGGCTACCCACCAGGGTGGGGCCCGCTTCAGCTCAACGTGTCGTAGTTGTTTCGGAGCGAGCCGAGCCGGTGAACCCTCCGCCCGCCGGGCTGCGCTGCGGCCCGGACTTGGCCAAGCTGGACTTCGGCGTCGTCCCTCCGTATCACTAAGGAGCCGCACCATGACCGGCCTGGACCTGACCGCGTACGAGGCCCTCAGCTTCGACTGCTACGGCACCCTCATCGACTGGGAGACCGGAATCGCCGCGGTCCTGGCGCCCTGGGCCCGGGAACAGGGACTCGGCCTGACCGACGAGGAACTGCTGCTCGCCTACGCCGACAACGAGGCCGCGGTGGAGCGGGAAACCCCGGCCGCGCGCTACCCGTTGGTCCTCGCCACCGCGTTCCGCCGGACCGGGGACCGGCTCGGGCGGCCGGTGAGCGACGAGTGGGCGCGGCGGCTGGGCGACTCGGTGCCGGACTGGCCGGCCTTCCCCGACTCCGCCGGCGCGCTGGCCCGGCTGGCCCGGCACTACCGGCTGATCATCCTGTCCAACGTGCACCGCGACGGCTTCGCCGGCAGCAACCGGCACCTGCGCGGTGACTTCGCGGCCGTGATCACCGCCGAGGACGTCGGCGCGTACAAGCCCGCGCCGAACCACTTCCGGGCGCTGGACGCCACCCTGCCCCGGCTCGGTGTGCAGCGCGACCGCCTGCTGCACGTGGCGCAGAGCCTGTTCCACGACCACGTGCCGGCCAGGCGCGAGGGTCTGCCGTCGGTGTGGATCAACCGCCGGCACGACCGGCCCGGCTGGGGCGCGACCCCCGAGCCCCGCGAGGAGTGGAGCTACGACCTCGAGTTCACGTCGATGGCCGAGTTCGCCGACGCGGCCGACGAGGCCTTCGCGCGCGCGTCGTAACGAGGTGAGCCGGACCGGAAACGCCGGTTCTCGGGGGATCCGAAGGGGCCCATGCCCGCGGCGTGGGGAGGATGGAGTGCCAAATGGAGATCGAACCCGTCATGAAGGAGCTCGGCCGACGGGGCTTGACGGTTCTGCTCAAACTGGATCACGAGAGGCTGGCGGACGGCGGAAGACCCTGGATGGTGTTGGCTTCCGGCCCGGCGCTGGGAGACGGAAGGTTCGTCCGGACGGACTCGGCGTCGATTGAAGCGGGTTTTGCGGAAATCTTCCGGCAACTCCGAGAATCGGAAGGAGCCTGGGACTGGCTTCCGCCCCTTGCGTGACAAGTGTCGTTCCCGCGCGGTGGGCAGGACGGCAGGATCCTCGCCGAGGCAACTGCCCGTCGAGCAACCCAGGTCAGGGCCTGTGTGCATCCCGCGAGTGCCCCCGGTGAGATTCGAACTCACACTGGACGGGTTTTGAATCCGTTGCCTCTGCCAGTTGGGCTACGGGGGCGGCGCAGCCAGACTTTACGCGCCCCGCCCACC
>NZ_PQHW01000054.1 GCF_003385215.1 Amycolatopsis thermalba
CGCGCCCGATGGACGATGCGCTGGAAACCCGTACTCAACGCCTTCGCCATCACCTTCGGTGACCGCTGGCCGGCCGCCGAAACCTACTAACCGAACCGCCAGAAACACCGATCACGGGATAGACCCCTGTCTGGCGCGGGCGCTGGGCGATCTGGGCCGGGTTCGTGCTGATCCACTCCCAGCGGACGGCGGCGTTGAGGACGCCGCTGATGATCGAGTGGATCTGGCGGACGCTGGAGTTGGCCATGCCGCTGCACTTGTGCGGCGTGCACTTGGCGACCTTGCAGTCATGGTCACCCTCGAGCTTGTGCTCGATGTAGGGGCGGCCGTCGCAGCGGACGCGGCATCGGCGGAGTTCGGCGTAGAAGGTTTCGAGGGCGCGGGCCGTGATTTTGTTGACCGCGATCTCGCCGAGGGCGGGGTTGATCGTGCGGTTGATGTAGCCCACGTACCCGTGCCGGGTGGTGGCCTCGATGTCCGCGGTCTTGAGCCACTCGTCGATCGCGTAGGACAGCGTGACCGAGGAGTCGGGGCGGCGCTGGCGGTCGACCTGAGCCTGCAAGCGCGTCATGACCTTCTGCGCGTGGCGGTGTGCGGCCTTGTCGGTGCCCTTGACCGTCTCGGTGAGGTAGCTCTGCCGCCCGGTCACCGGGTCGATGCCGGCGTAGACGCGGACCTGAAGGGACTTGCCGCGCTGGCGGATGTTGCCGCGCTTGCGGTTGTCGCCCTTGGTTGTCGGCTCGCTCATGAACGCAAGCGTGGGTCGGAGTCGCGGAACGCGTCAATGGACAGAGTCATGGACAAGACGCAGCAAGATGATCAAGCAACGAGACATAACGCCTGGTCAGGACCGGTGGGCCGGGCGGGGCTCGAACCCGCGGCCAAGGGATTATGAGGCATCCGTCCGGTGAGGCACAGGGCGACTACCTGCGGCGATGCTTGCTGCAAGTACTGCGATGGGTGCGGCTCAGGCGTCGTTGCACTGTGCTTCGCACCCAAACTCGCACCCCCAGCATCTGGCCGGTGCTCTGCGGCAGGTGGTTCGTAGCTAGCGAATCTGCGGTGGTGCTCCTGGGCGTGTCATGTCCAGTCGCTGAGCGGGCTGGTGACCGTTTCCGCCCCTGTCCTCGCGCCGGTGTCGAGGCGGGCGCCAGTGGGCCGGAGGCTGCTCTTCACGTTGCTCCTCGGTGGCTCCCGAGAAGTGGCGGGTGCCCCGGTAGCCCGGCGGACCCGCCACTGGCTCGAACGCTAGGTGTAGATGACCTGCGTTGTGTTGTTGCTGGCGTTCCAGGTGATGTAGCCGTGCTGGAAGTCGCTGCGGCGACCGCCGGCGATGCCGTATTCGTCGCTGGCGGGGTAGCCGAGCCGGCTGGTTTCCCAGCCGAGGCTGGCCCAGGTGTCGCGGATGGTGCCAACGACAGCGTGGGCCCCGGTGCTTGGAGACCAGTAGATGGAGGTGTTGTTGGTGAAGTGGTTGTAGCGGCCGATGGTGTCTGGAGTGGTCGACTCGTCGGTGGTGGGGTAGCCCGGGCCGGTTTCCCATCCCAGGGCGGCCCATCTGTCCCGGATCGCGCCCTGGATCGAGTGAGCGCCGGTTGCGGGGGTCCAGTAGATGGAGGCGCCGTCGGCAAGGCTGAAGTGGTTGTAGTGCCCGACGCCGTCCGGGGTGATGCTCTCGTCTGTAACTGGATAACCCAATCGCGGCCCGGCACCTATTGCCAGCCACTTGTCCCGGATCAAGCCTTGGATTTCGTGGGCGCCGGTGGTGGAGGTCCAGTAGATGGAGGCGCCGTCGGGGTGGCTGAAGTCGTTGTAGCGCGCGCCGTCGGAGGTGCCGAGTTCGCCGGTGGTCGGGTAGCCGAGCTTTGTTTCCCAGCCCATCGTTGCCCACTTGTCGCGTATGGCGCCTTGGATCTCGTGGGCACCGGTGGCCGGTGACCAGTAGATGGAGGCACCTGAGGGCAGGTTGAAGTGGTTGTAGCGGCCAATCCCGTCGGGTGTGGTGTTCTCGTCGGTGGTGGGGAAGCCGAGCGCGGCCGGCCCGCCGAGGGCGCGGTAGTGCTCGAGGATCGGACCTTGGATGTAGTGGGCGCCGGTGGCGGGCGAGTAGTAGATCGATCCGTGCTCGTAGTCCTGCCCCGTGCCGTCGGCTACGGCGTACTCGGCGCCGGAGGGGTTGCCGAGGAACGATGCGGTTCCGCCGAGTTCGAGGTAGCGGGCCAGGATCGCGCTGCTCATCTGCGCTGTGAGCGAGTCGCGCAGGTCGTCGACGCGGGTTTCGGTGGCGCTGGTGCGGGTTTCGGTTTCGCCGAGGCAGCCGCCCTGCCAGGACGCATGGTTGAGCGCCAGCAGCTCGGATTGGCCGCTGTTCTGGCGGAAGGCGGGACCGCCGGCGTCGCCCTTGCAGGTGGTGGGGCCGGTGGAACTGCTCACGGTAAGGGTGGTCGCTGTTGTGGCGTCGACGGTCACGGCGGCGGAATGGGGTTGGTTGGGTACCCATTCGGTGGCGGTGCGGCCGTAGCCGGCGACCTGGATGGTGTCCCCGCCCTGCGGCGCAGTCCCGGAGATGGCGGCGGTGGTGACGTCGGTGACGGGGGAGGCGAGCCGAGCCATTACGACGGGGCGGCCGGTCTGTGGCACCACGGATGTGATGGCGATGGTGTGGCCGTCGGTGCCGGCAAGGTCGCTACGGCCGATGATGGCGGTGGTGTCCAGGGAGGGGGCACCGGTTCCGGTCGTGTCCGGGAAGCACGTGCTGGATGTGAGGATCCACTGCGGGTCCACGAGGACGCCGCTACATGCCCCGGCGGAGTTGGTCAGCTTGACGACGAACGGAGAGGTTGTGGCCGCGCCGGTGACAGCACTGGCTGCGGGCGCGGACAGCGCGGCGATCGCGGTTACCGCAATCACCGCGGGGCGGAGGTGTCTTCGGGATAGCACGGGCATCGAGGTGTCTCCAAGGTCAGGCCGGGCACGGTCAGGACGAGGCGCGGAGTTCAAGCAGGGTGGCCGGGTCGGTCCCGGCGCCTTCCCCGATCCCGGTCCAGCTGTTCTTGGCAATCGGGACGGTGCTGCTTTGCCCGTTGATGGTGATGTCGGCCTGGACTGTGTGGTTGTCGCCGCGGATCTGGTAGGCGTAGGGCACGTTCATGCGCAGGTAGCCACTGGCGCCGGTGACCTTGAAGCAGTAGTGGCCAGGATCGCTGCTGTGGTCAGCGGAGTTGTAGGCGTGCACCTGCAGCAGCCCGGTCTGACTCGTGCAGTCGACGAGCACGATGTGCCCGTCGCCGCTGATCAGCGTGAGAGCCCGGTCTTGCAGGATCTTGGCCGCGCCTGGATAGGAGAAGTCTTCGACGATGGACGGCGGAGGATCGTCACCATCGGCGGTTTGCCCGGCCGACGAAACGCCAAAGAAGGACAAAGCAGGAATTCCGACAGCGGCGATGGCAATAAACCGCGCACGAAAGCGCATGAGTTCCCCTAAATGCAGAACGGGAGAATGATGAGGCGTCCGGCCCCCCCCGAAGCGGACGCAGTGCGTCGCACTTAATCAGGTCTCCCTTGCATGGTCAAGGGTTTACCGACGTGGAGGTGCGGCGTTCGGAGTAGTCATAACAGTGATCGTGATCACACCCAAATGCTCGCTTCTGGCACTCATGTGCTGCTGCTAAGTTTTCGGTTCTGATTGGGGGAGGATCTGGCTTCGGTAGCCCAGAAAGGGCTGTTTGCCTTCACGTCCGGGTGAGCCTTTGTGTCCTCTTTCGGCATGCAATCCGTGGCGCGTGGGAGGTCTGGGCGGGATGAGATCCAGAAGGTGGAGCGCGGGCAGATCGAGACTCGCGATCGCGGTCACGATGGCCGTCACGATGATCGTGACGGGTTTGACCGTGCCTGCTGGAGCGGTGGCCGACACGCCGGCACCGAGCGAGCGAGCGCAGGTTGTCGCGCTGTGGCAGAGCGGTGGTCCGGCGATGAAGGAAGCCGCGGCGGCGGCCCTCACCGGTTCGGACGAAGAGGTTCATACCTTCCTGGCGACCGGGCAAGCGGTTGGGCCGAGCATGACGACCGGATCAAGGTCAGTCAGCTACTGACGTTCGGCGGTCCCGGCCTACGGCGGGCGGCGCAGGCGGCGTTGGACGGCACGGCAGCCGACGTGCGTCGGTTCCTGGAGTCGGGCTGGCAGCAGCCCTGGATCGACGACAACCGGGTACAGGTCAGCCGCTACATCACCACTGGCGGACCACACGTCCAGGAAGCGGGCCAGAAGGCGCTCGACGGCACACCCGCGGACGTGCAGGCGTTCCTGGACGCAGGACGGCAACAGGCGCAGAACGACGACGACCGCATCAGGGTCACCCAGTTGCTGACCACTGGCGGCCCAGAGGTGCAGGCGGCCGCGCAGCGGGCGCTGGACGGGACGATCGAGGACATCCAAGCCTTCCTCGACACCGGGTATGCCTTGGCCGCGGAACGCGATCAGGAAGTCGCCACCGTCGCGCATCTGGCCGATCTGGCCCGCGACGCCGGGGCGAGGGCGGCAGAGCAGACCAAACAGGCCCAGGACGCTGCTGACCGGGCTATCGCTGCGGCGCAGCGGGCCAGGGAAGCCGCGGAGCGTGCCGCGGCGGAAACGCTGGCGGCGAAGGACTCTTCTGTTCAGGCCGCGGGTGCTGCTGCCCGGGCTGCGGATGCTGCACATGGTGCTGCGGAAGCGTCGAAGACCGCGATCACTGCCGCGTCCGAGGCCAATCGGGCGGCGAGGGTTGCCGCCAACGCCGCTGCGCAGGCGGCCACTGCGGCGTCCTTGGCGGAGCAAGCGTGTTCTCGAGCCTATTCCGCTGCCTCCGCCGCCGCGGCGGACGGTGCCCACGCTTCCGAGGCGCGGCAAGCGGCTGTCGATGCGCGCAACGTCGCCGCCGGCGCGCGAGCGGCCGCCGACGCAGCCAACGCCGCAGGACAAGCAGCAGACGCCTCTGGCCGTGCCGCGGGAGCGGCACGCAGCGCGAGCGACAACGCGAATGCAGCCGCCACGGCTGCGACGGACGCTGCTGGGTACGCCCGCGCCGCTGGCGCCGATGCCACCAAGGCCGAACACGCCGCCGCGACTGCGCGAGCCGCCGCCACGCGTGCCAATCGCGCTGCGAGCGCCGCCGAAAACCTCGCCACACAAGCCGGTATCGCTGCGCGGGAAGCGCGGGACGCTGCTAACGCGGCTGCCGGCCACGCCGATGCCGCGGCGGCGGCTGCCGATGCGGCTGCGGCCGCAGCCGACGAAGCGCAGAAGGACGCCGAAGCGGCGGCCAACTACGCGGCGCAGGCCAGAGCCTCCGCCGATGTAGCGAGCACGGCGGCCAACCAGGCTGCGAACGTCGAGGCTGTGTCGCGTCAAGCCGACGCTGACCGTCTGCAGGCCGAGGAAGACCAAGCCGTCGCAGACGCCGAACAGGCCAAGGCGGACGAGGATGCGCGCAAGGCTGCGGCAGAATGGGAAGCTGGCGAAGCAGCCAAACGCGACGCCGAAACCCAGCGACTGCTCGACGAGGCCGCACAGCCGGGCACCGACCCGGCCGTTGCGATCACCGACATCCGCAAAGCCGCTGTCAACCTGCTGGACACCGGGGGCCCGTGGACGAAGTCCGCGGCGGCGGCTGCGCTGTCCGGGGACGAACCCGCGCTCTGGCAGTTCCTGCGATCCGGCCTGGCCGTCGCCACCGAGCAGGACGACCGCACCAGCGTCATCACACTAGCCGACACCTCGGACAACGATCGGTTCAAACAGGCTGCGCTGGACGCGTTCGCCGGCCCCTACGACGATGTCAAGGAATTCCTGCGGACCAGGGCCTATCCGGGTAAGGCCGATGACGACCGCCTCGCCGTCCAGCTGATCCTCAACAATGGTGGCCCAGCTACTAGGGAGGCGGCGAACGCGGCGCTGGACGGAACGGCGGACGACCTCGCGGAATTCTTGCGGACGGGGCAGTACATCGCGGCCGAACACGACAACCGGATCGCCGTCACTCAGGCCCTCTCCACCGGCGGACCCGAAGTCCAGGCGGCAGCCCAGGCAGCGTTGTCCGGCCCGGCCTCCTACCTTGAGAACTTCCTGCAGACCGAGCAGTACAAGGCGCAACAACGCGACATCGACACCGCGATACACAACGCAGACGTCCACCGCTACGTCACCGAAGCTGCCAGCATCGCCGCGACCGCACGCGCCAACGCCGCCTTGGCCACCGAGGCCGCTGCCCGCGCACGAAACGCTGCCGATGAAGCGACGCAGGCCGCCACCGAAGCGCGGAACCAGGCCGATCAGGCGCAGATCTACGCCGAACAGGCACGGCAATCCGCCGATCAGGCGCAGCAATCGGCGAACCAGGCCGCAGAATCGGCACGGCAGGCCCGTACCGCTGCGGATAACGCACAGCAGTCCGCAAAAGCAGCGGCGAGCTCGGCCACGAAGGCGCGGTCAGCCGCATCTCGGGCGAGAACCGCCGCGACAACTGCTCAGGACTATGCTCGACAGGCACGAGCAGCGGCCATTGCAGCCGGTGATGATGCCGCAGCTGCGGCCGCCGCTGCAGCGGATGCAGAGCACATCGCCGCAGAGAAGGCTCGTCAAGAAGAGGCACAGAGGCGTGGGGCCGAGGGCGACCACGCCGGCACACCCAGTGCCGAAGACGATGCGGCACTCCGCGCAGCCGGCGGACAAGATCTGGTCGATCAGTATCACCACGCGCTCGACCTTGCCAACAAGAGCCTGATCGACTGGATCATTGAGAACGGCGGGCAGATCCTGGTCGATCTGTTCATCGGAGGCATCCGGTCCTGCGTCAACGATCCCAATCTTGCGAACTGCCTTATGGGCGCCATCGACATAGCCTCGCTCGGTTTGGCGTTCACCAAGGCTTTCGAGGTCGGGCGTGCTTTATGGCGGGTGCTGACCGGTCTCGAGCACTTCCTGGAAGAAGTCCACAGTGCCCAGCAGTTAATTAAACGCGCCAGAGACCTCATCCTGGGTACCGGTGCTTCCTGTGCCAACAGCTTCGCCCCCGAAACCCCCGTGCTACTCGGGGATGGATCGCGAAAAAGAATCGACCAGGTTGAGATCGGAGATTCAGTTCGGGCCGCCGACCCAGTGTCTGGGAACTTGGAAAACCATGTTGTCACCAACGTTATCACCGGTGAAGGGTTGAAAGACCTGGCTTCGGTCTCGGTTTCGTCTGCCGACGGCGGTGCAGTTGGTGTTCTAGAAGCGACCGGGAATCATCCCCTTTGGGTCGAAAACTCGCGCACTTGGACGGAGATTTCCGCGCTTCGAAAGGGTGACGTCCTAAACGATGCTGCCGGGCAACATCCGGTGGTGGTAAGCGTTGCTAGTCGCCAAGCGGTTTCCAAGGTCTATAATTTGACAGTCGAGGACCTGCACAGCTACTTCGTTTTCGCCGGCCCCGTTTCAGTCCTAGTCCACAACGCGAATTGTATACGATTCGTTGTTGATGCAAAGGGCGTAATTCGGGACCTTGAAGGTCCGGAAGCGCAAATCCTGCTCAACAAAGCTGTCGGTGACGGATTCCGCGATGATGTTGCGGCCTTTCTGCGTGAGCGAGGACGGACCGTGATGACGGACGCAGAAAATCGGGCTGCGTTAACGTTCAAAACACCCTATGGTGATCGCGTTTTCGACCTGGGCGTTTGGGACAGTGAAGGCAAGCTACTCGGGTATGTCGAAGCTAAGACTGGCGGCTCTGTGTATAGTGCTGAGCAGCAGGCGAAAGACGCGTGGCTTCGTGAGCAGTATGGTTTCAACATCGACGTGGTCAGGTACGTACCATGACCGGAGGGCGGCATGGCTTATCAAGTAAGGCTGTACTGTGATTTTGGTGAAAGTGACGCGGCAGGAGGACTCGACGCCCTAGTGGCAGCGGCGCTTGAGCAGGGGTGTGACCTTCAGTTGAGTGAGCGTGAGTCCGGCGGCTCTTGGGTGTCGGCTGTGCTCGATCGGGTTGGTGAGACCGTCGGTGGTAGCGGTTGCCACATCGAGATCCACGCGCAGTCACCCTTGGTGACGGCGATGATTGCTGACGTCGCTGATACAGAACCGACGGGCCGAATCAAGTCGGCTAACGCTGTCGTGACTTTGACCCTGACTGGCTCCAAGGTGGACTGGTCAGCGGTTCGAATCGTTTGGAGCGCCGCCAAGTCGCTTTGGACCCTAGTCGCTTACGATGATGGCTCGGGCTTCGACATCGACTTGGATGAGCTGTAATTCACCTGATACGAAGGTCTTGTCGCTCAGGGTGGGTAACAAATACCTCCCTGAGTGTGTACCGAGCAAATCAATGTCCGGCGCGCCGGAACATGCGATATCGGTCATAGGAGCAGGTCGGGCTGGACCTGCCCCTTGTCCCGTGGTGGTGTACACCGATCGTTCCCGGGGAGGGCATTCATGATGGTGCCCTCGGGTTAGAGGAAGCGTGGGCGGCCTCGGCGGAGCTCAAAGCTAAAATTGTGGACTTGTGTCGGGCGGTGATCGTACGTCTTCTCAGGTTGTGGCCGAATTCGATCTTGGGTTAGGGGTGCGCCGGTGGATCACGCAGGGCCGAGGCCGCACCCCGCAGGACCGGTATGAGCGGGTCGCGGGGTCAAAGCATGCGGAGCTGGAAGCACTGCGGCGGCAGAACGCTCAGCTGCGGTGGATTCCGATATTCTGACCTACGCTCCTAAAACCGTTTGGCGAGCCGACGACATGCCCTTTATGACGTGCTTCGTCCCGAACAGCTGAGGCTGTCGGTGCTGATCAACCGGCTGCTGTGGTCCCGCAGCTACGATAGGTGCCAGCGATGCTCGGCGCGCCCAGTGTGCCGGATGGCGGGCTCAGAGTCGCCGCTGCGCTCCTCCGGGCAGCAGCATGTTGCGGTGCCGCGGCCGGCGGCGTGCACCGTCCTCGGGACGGTGCACGCCGCCGGCCGCGGCGGGTCATCGTGCGGAGCGGTGTCCCGGAGCCCGACAAGGAGCGCTGGCCGCCACTGCCTTGTACGCAGTAAAAGGCTATTGTGTGTCGGTGAGAATTCCTCCACCCACCGAGAAGTCCGGTCCTCTTGAAGGACACGTCCGAAAGGGTCGGACCTACAGGTCGCCGCTCATGGCCACCGGCGTGTTTCACACCGCAGACTGGGTCCGGGAGGACCTGCCGGATTTGCTCTGGCCGGCGTTGACGTTGGCTCATCTCGGGACCACCGGAGGTGTTCGCTTCGTACGGTGGCAGAAGGACGTGCAGGAAGATCTTTCCGGGCTCGCCGGGAAGCAGTTCGTGGCGGACTGTCTGGACGGCAGGCTGACGAGCCTCGACCGACTTGTCAGCCGGGTGCCACAGGCGAAGGCGGTCGTGAAGGCCCGGGCTGAGGAACGTGGGCTCCTGCCGGAGCCGGTGGTCAATGCCCTGTCGTCGTACCCACGGTGTCCCGCCGAATGGCTCACGAGCCGCAAGGTCGCTCCTCCCGGCACAAACGAAGTTGATCTTCTCACGCGTGCCGTTTTCGAAGCGCTGACCGACGGGCATCGCGAAGCTGTGATCAAATGCCTGTTCATCTGGAGCGCGGTGCAAACAGGGATTTTCTCCGCCGATGACAGGACGATCGACTTACTGAAGCCGTACCCCAACGACCCTGATACGAGGGCGATGGCAGACTCGGTGGTGCGGGCGGCCTGGGGCGCGCGTAAAGGGGCGCTCCTGCACGAGAACGAAAGCCACTACGCGGACGCGATCGAGTGGGCCAAGATGTTCTGGAAAACGAACTCGATCACGACGCGCTGCTTGCGAGCTCAGGAACCCGCGTCCGGCGGAGCAGAGCCGAACGAGGACTTGCCGACCGATGAAGCACGCGATGTTGATGCAGCAGCGCCAGGAACGCTGCCCGACAGCGGGGCCTACCTCCGCAGGCTAGCCATGGACCTGTTCGCCAGCTACGTAGAGGCACTCGAAGCCTCACCGGCTCGCCTTTACGATCGCGAGCAACAGGAGGTTCACTCCGGGCTCGTCGCGCGTGTTGGGCGCGACGTCATCACCGCTCTCGGAGCTCCGGACCTGTGGTGTATGGAACACGGTGCCCACATTGTCCGAGGCCTCGTCGAGGTGCGCATCTACCTCCAGTGGATGGCCGAGCAAGATGTGGCGATTTACCACACGTTCCAGGACTATGGCGCAGGCAAGGCCAAATTATACCGGCGGATCTTGGATGAGACACCGGCTGAGGCGAGAGGACCTGGATTCGAAGAGGCCGCGAAGGAGCTGGACCGGCTAAGCCACAACGACAAGACCCTTGATCATCGCGTAGTGGACACAAGAGATTCCTTCGTTCCGGGTAAATCCATCCGTACGATGGCGGAGGAGTGTGGCCTGATAGACCTCTACCGCCAGGCCTACTCCATCGCCAGTGGGGTTTCGCACTCCGAGTGGTGGTCTGTAGAGACCCATGCAATGGAGCGTTGTCGCAACGTGCTTCACGGCGGCCATGTTATACCGAGTTTCTCCCTCAACCCCGGGGGCAACGTCGAGTTTGCGAGATCCTGGGTGGATCAGCTCCACGCGCTGATGCGCCTGAGCTTGGATACTCTCGGTGTGGACGAAAAGGCGGTTGAGGACGCGTTTGCCTGGCTGAACGGCGAGGGAGAAGACGCTACGGCCTAGTATTCTTCCTTTCAGTGACGAAAGCGGTAGCGTTACAGTATCAGCGCCCCGTTCGATGCATTCATGATCAGCGCGATCAACAACCAACTCCCGATGTTGCCGCTGTATTCCCAGCGTTTGGCCGAGCGACTCCTGCGACTCAGCAACTCAATGTTGAGTCGCTTGTTATCGTAGATGAACCGCTCGCCGAACGTCTCCCTCGCCTCATGATCGTCGACCACGGAGTCAGCGTCCCTGAACGGGTAGTTAACCCTAAAACGTTTGGCATGCAAAATGCGCCGGCCTCTGGCGGTTGTTAGGCTGCCGGGTGATAAACTGTGCCCTCTGTGGGATCCTGGTCAGCCTGCGCGTGTGGCCGGCAGGCCGGCCCGTCAGGAATAATCGGCTAAGCGAAGCGTTTTGGAGGGGTTTGTGTCGGAGTTTGAGCTCGAGGTCAACTCCGAGGACGCGGAGGTGGGTCAGATATGCTCGATGTATTGGCTCACAAACGAGGACGGGTCGTTTGCGTACACTGTTAAGGCTGTGGGCGAGCGCTTTGGCATGCCTGCTTCAAGGGTTAGCAAATTTGTGGCCGATTCTTGTGTTGCCCGTTCCGCGAGTCGTTGTTGCAGTGAGTGCGGTCAGGGATTCACGTATCGATCTCGCGCCGAGTGGACTTCCGGTGTTCGCTTCTGGTCTGGTCGCTGTGGGGCATGCGTCGAGAGGGAGAAGCGTGTTCAAGAAGAAGAACGCGAGCGAATCGATGCTGTCAAGAGAGCTGCGGTCAACAGTAAATTCGCCGTAGAAGAGGATGGTTTGGCGCCGCGAGTGGACAGCCTTGACTTGCCTGCGGCGTTCGCTTTGGCGGCGCTCTTTGAAGACGCTGAGGAGATATCTGCCGGAATCTCTATTCCTACCGTCGATCGCGTCGATCGGCTTACCCCGACACCAGACTACGACTTCAAGCTACTAGAGTTACTGGTTGATCAGCGACTTGTACAAGTTCACCCGTGTTCGCCGCTTGATTCCTTCGTCTGGAATAAGGACGGAACTCTCAGCGATTCCTACTATCCAGCGCTCGCTTCCTACTATATGTCAGGAAGTGGGAGCCTTGGAAATCGAGTGAAGCAATACCTTGCAAACCTGTCGCCGTTGCTGTCGCGCGAGAGCTGGCCGGATCATTGGGTCGAGCAGTTCTCTAGTTTCTGGTTTGACCTGGCTGTATCGGAATGCAAGGCGTATTTGGTATACATGCTACAGCGTCATGGGCTCAATTTCACGCCGGGTCGGAAGACGGATGACGTCCTCCGGCATGCCCTGCGGTGGTACTCGATCGGACAGGTTTACTATTTCATTTGGAGAGCAGCGAGGGATAGTGCTGCTTACAAAATGAGGGACGGAGTTCCGGCAAAGCAGGCGGCAAATAGTGCAATAACGCGAATATCAGCCGATGTGGAACGTGCCTATGCTCAGGGGTGGGATGTGAGTGTATACCGTCGGGATTCTCGATTGCCGCTGTCGACGCTCTCTCATATCTTATTTTCGCGTGCGTTGAAGCTTGAGGATCCTATGGCCTACTCTCCTATAGATCTTCCGATGCGGCGAGTGGGTCTCGAACTTGCTTGGAAGAAGATCAATGCGGATACTTTTGAACGCCTCATCTTTCAGTTGTTGACTGAGGCTGAGGGTTACGAGAACGTCGATTGGCTCATGCACACGAATGCCCCTGATCACGGTCGCGATGTGAGTGCGATCCGTCTTCGGCGTGATCCGTTAAGCGGCCACACCGCGCAAAGGGTTGCTATACAGTGCAAGCACTGGCTCGGTCGGCCTGTTCGTGCAGTGGACGTCAATCAAAGTATTGTGAGTCTAAGCCACTGGCAAAATCCACCCTTCGATGTTCTTGTCATAGCGACTAGTGGCCGGTTTACGTCGGATGCTGTGGCGTGGGTTGAGCGCCACAATTCTAGTGGCATGCGGCCGATCATTGAAATATGGAATGACGCCCGTCTGGAGGTTCTACTGAACGAGCGTCCGCATCTTATTGCAGGTTACGAGTTGCGGTAGCTTCGTCCGCGAGCGGATCAATTTCGTTGCGATATTGTGTGGCGTCCTCGCGCTGCTTTGCGATGCGGGGGCTGTTGCCGAGGTGGACTTGTGGGCTCACTTCTATGTTTGTTGTGGTTAGAGGGTTGCAGGGGTGTGGTGTGGAGCATGGGGTAGTTGGACCTTGCGGATTCTGCGGACTTGGCGTCGTGAGCCGACGCTCTCCGCCATGGCAGCGGCTGTTTCGAGGTGTTGAGCAGCCTCCTCGCGTTCCTCCTGCTTCAGCAGAGCGATGACGAGGTCGACGCGGAGGCTGGCTTCGGCTCGGGTGAACGCGGGATCCAGCCCGTCGAGCGCCGAGGTGAGAACCGCGACCGCTTCGGGTTCCCCCATCTGCGCGAGAGCGTGACCGCGCCATCGGGTGAGGTGGATTTCGTTGAGGGCGAGGTACGGTTCCGCGGGTTCGTTGTCGCTTGGCGGCAGGAGTGTCGCGGCTTGGTCGAACGCTCGAAGGGCCCGGGAGCGATCGGAACCGTGAGCCAAGGCTTCCCCATGTGCGGCTGCGAGCCAGGCACGGAGGTGGCGGCTTGCGCTGTGCTCGGCTGTGCGTCGCGCAGCGGTGAGGGCTTCGACGGCAGCCTCGGTCTCGCCGATGTCCAGCAGTGCGAAGGCTTGCTCGGCTGATGCGTGTGCGAGCCGCTGGGGATCGTTCGACTCCAGGGCTGCGGTTTTGGCCTGTTCGTAGTGTCGCCAGGCCTGGTCGGGGTTCCCGGCGTCGAGTGTCTGCCAGCCGAGGAGGGTGCAGAGCTCGGCCAGTAGGCCGGCGAGTTGCTGTCGTGTGCGTGGTGACAGGCTGTGGGTGAGCAGCCGAGCGACCTGGCCGACCTTGATACTCACCTCGTCGCGGACCACGATTACGCCGAGCTGGCGGTCGAGCCGGCGGATTTCGTCGAGCTGCCGTTTGAGAATGGCGATCACCTGGGGGTCGACCCGGCTGGACGATCGGAGGCGATGCCGAAGTTCGTCTTCGGTGCCTGCGTGGGGAAGCTGAGTCTCGTCGGGTGGTGACAGCAGCTGTTCGATGGGGAGGTCGAAGATCCGTTCGAGCAGCCGGGCGGTCGCCGGCCGGGGGAGGCCGATCGGCGATCCATCGCTTTTGCGACCGCTGATCAGCCGCTTGAGGTTGCGCTCGCTGAGGGTGCCGCTCTCGCCCGTTCGCCTCGCGAACCGGCTCGCGTAGTCGAGGAACTCCGTCAGCGTCTCGCCGCGTTCTCGGATCTTCCGTTCGAGCACCGTCCGAGCCGGTTCTCGATTGGCTCTCATCCCGTCCTCCCTGCTGCGCCTTGGCGCGATATGGCCCGCTAGTGGCCTCCTGATGGCACCTCGCCGCCGATCAGCTGATGGCAAGCTGATATCGAGTTTGACACAGCTGTTTCTCCTGATCGAGCCGATACCGAGTCGACGAATCAATCAGCTCAAAGGGAGTTGTTGGAGGGGAGGTGGACATGCCCACTGAGTTGCTCTTGGCGAGGCCGGTCGCGGGTTCGGTGGGAGAACGCGAGCGGGTGGCGCACTTGATTCCGATGCCGCAGGAACCAGGGAGTCCTGCCTACTTGCGTGCCTGCTGTGGAGCACGTTTCGGGCCGGGCGAGCTGGAGTTGCTGGATCAGATCGCCGGCATGCCATGCGAGGAGTGCCTGGTGCAGGCTCCAGGAGCCGAGAGCCCGGGGTTGGACCAGCTCGGCCCGGGGATCTTGGCGAGGCTGGCGGCGATCGAGTCGCGACTGGAGTCATTCTCCACTCAGCTCGCTTCCGTCCTCGAGCTGGTTGCCGGACCGGATCGCAAGGCTGACCACGAGGGCAACCGAGATGGTTGAGCTCCAGCCGTTCGACCCAGCAGCTTGTCCGCCCGGGTACCTGTATCAGCAGTTGGCGGACTACGTCGCCCGGTTGATCGAGGCCGGGCGGCTCCCGCCGGAGGCTCCGCTGCCCTCGGAGCGGCGGTTCGCTCAGATGTGCGGCGTGTCGCTGGGCACCGCCCGGCATGCCACCGAGCTGCTTCGCGAGCGTGGTCTGGTCGTGACCGTCCCGTCGAAGGGGACGTTCGTGACAGGTTCTCGGGGCGAGGCTGTTCTCCGCGAGGGTCGGCAGGATTCTGTTCGTGGTGACGAGGTTGGGCAGGTGCCGTCACAGCCGTCACATGGACAGTTCGAGCAGGTCAATGGAGGTGGCAACCCGTCACGAGCGGTGTGACGCCGTGACGGGTTGCCGGGACGGGTGAGACGGGTCAGGTGTTCTCGTTCCACGACTCGATTGCCGCGCGGATCGCGCGAGTGGTGTAGCCGCGGACCTGCCGGACGGTCCCGCTGTCATCCGTGACCCGTCCTCGTTCCGGCCGGCACCCGAGCTCGCCCATCTGGCGCCCGAACGCAGTCGGTTCCACGTCCAGTGCCTCGACCAGTTCGGCCGTCGGGACGAAGTCGCGCTCGTCCAGATCGCGACCGAGGTACTCGACGACGGCGGCGAGGGGCTCGGGCAACTCGGCTTGCGGCCGGGGCTGCGCGCCTCCGATCGCGCGGGCTACGCCCGCGTGGTCGAGGACCGGGACCGCGTCCTGTCCCGCAGCGTGACCCGTCAACGTGCCGGCCTGTTCACGCAGCGTCCTGCCCCGGCGGCAGATGGCCTGCCAGTCCTCGTTCGGCATGTAGTAGGTGCGAACGGTCATGGCCAGGGTGTCTCCAGAGGACTGCGTTTCGCCGTCGGGTCGCAGGATCCCGACACCTTTGTGCGAGGGGAGCAGCCTGCTGCTGTCGTAGCCTCGGGTGTTCATTTGTTCGCCGAGCACGATGTTGCTGTCCCGCCAGTCCATGACCCGCAGGGCGAAGCGAGAGCCGAGGACGGCACGCAGCCCGGATGGGATAGTTTTCGAGTCCGGCCGCTGGGTGGCCAGGACCAGCACGATGCCCGCGGCAGGTCCCTTCTTCGCCAGCCACGTCAACAGTTCGCCGACGTACTCGCCGGCGGTGAGCTTCTTGCCCTGCACGTCAACCGGGGTGCGATCCTCCAGCGGGACCTGAACCTCGTCGATGAAGATCGCGGTGACCGGCATGTCGAGCGCGGGGTCGCGGGAGATCGCCGGGGTGATCTTGGATTCGGGGCAGATCTCGTCGTCGAGCTGCCGCATCCGCCGGTACCGACCCTGAACCTCGCCGACCAGCTCGACCAGCCAGTCCTTGAGCGCGAGGACGTGCTCGGGCTCGTCGCCGGACATGAACCGGTGGGCAACCTGGGCGGATGCGTCCCAGTCCTTGCCGGCTTTGAAGTCCGCGATGTACAAGCGCGTCCACGGATCGAGGATCAGACCGGCGGCGGCGAGGCGGGCGGCGAACGTCTTGCCCTGGCGAGGAATGGCTCCGACCAGCAGCGAGGTCCACACCAGTGGCAGGTCGATCCGCCGGTTGCGGGCGTCGCGTCCGAACGGGACTGGCTGCCAGGCGTCCCACCGCTCCACTTGCAGCAGCGGTGTGCGCAGAGGAGGGGCGGCGTAGGGGTCCCCGTCGGCGACCCACAGTGCCACCCGGCCCGCGTGCCCACCGTTGCCGCGGACACGTTCGACGATCAGCTGGACCTCGTCCACTGCCAGCGCCGACGCGAGCGCCTCTCGATTCTTGATCACGTCGGCAGCCTTGCGAGTGGCGGGAAGGTCGACCGTGACGGCCCAGCCGTCGCCGACCCGGGTGGCCCGCTCGACCAGACGCAGCATCTCGTCCTTGCCGATCAGCTTGGCGTCGCGGAAGGCGTCGACCAGAACCTGCGGATCCATCGTCCAGGTCAGGGTCCGCGGACCGGCAAGCGCTGGTTTGCGACCAGGGCTGCCCTCCGTCCTCCGGCCGAGGACCGCGAGCCCCACAGAGCCGGCAGCCATCGTGAGCCAGAGCGGACGCGGACCCCAGATCAGCATGACCGCCAAGCCGGCCAGCATCGCGGTGGCGATCACCGCCCCGGTCACGCGCCAGCGGAAGAGAGTCAGCGCGCGGATCTCGATGAACTTGTCCGCCAGCTTCTCCTGGTGCTCAGCGGCTTCCCGGTACTCGCGCACCGTGACCCACCGCCGCCACCACCGCAGGCCAGCGATGGAACCTCGAACGACGGCGCCCACGTAGCGCCAAGGGGACTTCAGCAGGGCGACGATCAGATCTTTCAGCGCTTGACGGGCCTGCGCCTTGGACTTGAGTGTCGCGGGGACCCGTGGCGAGATCAGCCACCAGCGCCTGAGCCGATGCCACCGTGAACGCGGCCGCGGTTGGGGCAGCGTGTCGTCGACCAGTTCGGCGTCGTACACGGGCTCGGCCTTCTCGACCGCTTGTGAACGCTGCTGATCGTTCATGGCCGCACCTCACGAGCCAGAGCGTTGGCGAGCCGGGGCGACAGGCCGCGCGAACAGCCCGTCACCTCCCGGATCCATGCCGGACTGATCGTCACGTCGGGTGTCCACGCTGCTTGGGCCTGCTCGAGATAGTCGTCAAAGGACTTCCGGTGCGTGCTCGAAGTCCGTTTCGGACGCGGCGCGGAGGACGGCTTGTGAACGGTGCGGGGGCGCCGCTCGCTTGCCTCCGTGAACGCCACTGACGCGGCTTCAGTGAGCTTGTCGCGTAGGTCGGTGACTGCTTCGGCGGCGGCGAACACCACCAGCGGTGGCACCGAATGCAGGACCACCGCGGACACCGATCCTGCCGCGTACGACGACCAGGTGTTCATGACGTAGGTCGCGGCGAGCGTGAGCCACTTCGCGCACCGGACCCAGCGGCCGGTCCGGACCTGATATCGCGAGGTGACCTGCTCGGCGCGCAGGATTGCCAGCAGCACCAGGGACACGGTGGGGTCGAGCAGCCAGGCGATCAGCCACGGCGTGGACCACGGGGCCGACCCGGCGGCCGCGAAGTGCTGAACGTTGGCCATCGTGAACGCGAGGCCCAGCGCGATGCCTGTCCAGCACAGCCGGTCGACCTGCTTGCGGACCCGCTCGACCTGCAGAGCGATGACGTCCGGGTGCGTCTGATAGGCACGAACCTCCGCCGCCTCCGCTGCGTCTCGGGCGAGGCGCTGGGCACGGGTGAGGTCGGCGGGTGGCCGCCGCGGGGCGGCCACCCGGTTCTGACGGGCCGTCTGGTTCATCGCCGATCACCTCGCGAGCGCCTGGTGCCGAGGTCGGTGACGGTCAACGCGCGAGTGAGGACGTAGGCGGCGATGAGGTCCGGCAGCGCCAGCGCGACCAGCCGCAGCGTGGTGTCGGTGGAGTGCGTGAACACCAGCCACTGGATGCCGCCCAGGCCGGCGGTCATCAACAACACTCGACCGGCCAGTGACACAACCCGGGCGCCGTCCCGTGCCCGTTCGGCGGCCTTGCGGGCGCGGCGCGCGCCGGAGCGCCAGACCATCAGGAGGAGCAGAATGCCACCTGCACCGACGACCATCTGGGAAGTCGTGAGGTCGACGTTCATCGGGCGCCTCCCTGCGGGTGCTGACGTCGCCACTGCCAGAAGCGGTGCACCTTTCGGCGGTCGGTGTCGGCAAGACCGCCCCAAACGCCGACGGTGTGCTCGCCGGCGACACGGAGTTCCAGTTCGAGGCACGAGTTCACGACCGGGCAGCCCGCGCACGACCAGGCCGCGAGTTCGCGGTCGGGCTCGGTCTCGCCGGACAGATCCGGCATCTCGTCGCGGTCGAACACCCAGAAGCACAGGCCCTCGTGGGTCACGATGTCGGCGAGAACCTCGTCTGGAACGGGGGCGAAGCGGTCCAGGCGCTTGGCGATGGCGGCGTAGTCGTCGGGGGTCATGACGCACCCCCGGTCAGCCGCTCGATGGCGCGAGCCGTGCGCCGCTCGGCGGCCATCCGGGCCACATCGACACAACCTCCGGTCTCGGCGGCCTCGGCGATCAGCTTGTCCAGGGCCGCGGCCGGCACGACGTAACGGCTCCGGACCCGGACAGCGGGGAACGCGTCGTCCCGGATGGCGCGATAGAGGGTGGCCGCGTCGACCCGGAGGATCCGGGCCGCTTCTTTGACGGTGTAGAAGGCGGGGCGGCCTTCATTGGGCATAGAGGTACACATGGAGGATTCCTTCAAGTGATTTCGGCGGAAATATGGGCTGATATCAGCTCGTAGTGGCGTGTGGTGGATCCGAATTGGCGACGCAATGTGCTACTTGCGCCGCGTAAAGCGATCAGGCGCTAACCTCGGCTCCGAGGCGGAGCACGGAGGAATAGGTGACGGAGAATTGGGTGGCGGTCTCGAAGGCCATCAACGAGCGCGTGACCGAGCTCGGGTGGAAACAGCGAGAACTCGCCGAGCGGTCTCACGTCTCCCAGGCCATCGTGCGGGAGATCCAGCACCACACCGTCGAGCGGAAGCGCAGCGCCCGCACCCTCGAAGCGCTGTCCCTCGCGCTCGGGTGGCATCCCGGTCACCTCAACGCGATCCTGCGCGGGCGCAAGCCACTCGCCCCTGGTGAGACCGGCGACGAGCCGCTCGACCAGATCATCAGCCGGCTCGGAACGATCGAAGACCGGCTGGACACGATCAGCGAGCAGCTCGCCTCGCTCACCGCGAACGTCGCCGCACTGATGCGCGATCGTCGTGATCGGGGCGCCTGAGGTGTTTTCCATGCCTCAAGGAAACGGCAGCGGAAGCTATTCGCGCAGGTGGCTGCGGTTAACGCGGACGCCATTAACTCGAATTAACCTTGCAGGTCAGCGCGGTTATCCGGAGCGATTTGACTGATGCCGGCGACAAAGCTTCAGGCGGTTCGCAAGAGCCTCGGATACAAGGCGGCCGACGTCATCCGGCGGATGCGTCAACGCGCCGATCAGCTCGGCATGCCGATCATGTCCGAGGGCAGCCTGAAGACGAAGTTGTCGGAGTGGGAGAAC
The DNA here is from genome assembly GCF_003385215.1 of Amycolatopsis thermalba. Taxonomy (GTDB): domain Bacteria; phylum Actinomycetota; class Actinomycetes; order Mycobacteriales; family Pseudonocardiaceae; genus Amycolatopsis_E; species Amycolatopsis_E thermalba. Next base: position 19,645 of record NZ_PQHW01000054.1, read on the forward strand.
GGGCACTCGGCCGTCAGCGAGCCGTACCAGCGCCTGTTCCGGGACGTCTACGGCCGGACCAACGAGGAGCTGGGCTTCCCACCCGAGGCCGACGACGGGGAAGCGCTCGAGCTGCGAGCCCGGCTGGCGGCCGCGCGCAGTGTCGATGCGGAGACCATCGAGCGGTTCCGCCGGCAGGTCGACGACGCCCGGCACGTCGACCGCCAGTACGGCGGGGTCGTGCTCCTCGACCAGCTACGCAGCCACATCAAGCAGCTCGAGCGGCTCCTCGGCTACAGCACCGTCCGAGGCCACCGTGAGGCACTCTCGAGGGTCCTCACCGAGGCCTCGACCCTGGCCGGCTGGGTCGCCCTCGACCGCAACGCCATCGTCCAGGCCTGGGACCACTACGAACGAGCCAAAGCCGCCGCCCGCGAAGCGGGCGACCAGGCAGCGCTCGCACACGCGACAGCGGAGCAGGCGTTCGTGCTGATCGATCTCGGCGAGACCGTGCAGGCTGCCGAGCAGCTCGAACACGCCCGTGCGCTGGGAGATGGCGTGGTCCCGCCGCTGCTGCAGGCCTGGCTGTCCGCCGCGCACGGCGAGGGCTTGGCGGTCGTCGGCCGGCGCGACGAAGCGCTGGCCGCCTTCGACGCCGCCGACGTCCTGTTGCCGAGCGACCCCGTCGACGCCGCCCTGCCGTTCCTGTTCCTCGGCGGATCACACCTCGACCGCTGGCGAGGCAACGCGCTCGCGCGCCTCGGAGATCCTGACGCCATCGACCACTTGACTCAAGCGCTTCCGCGACTCCCGGCGACGTTTGTCCGGGCGAAGGTGGGGATGCTCGTGGACCTCGCTTTCGCCCACGCCGCGGCGCAGGACCGCGACGGCGCGCTCCGCTACGCCCGCGAAGCGCGCCGCCTCGGGCAGCAGATCAAGTCCGACCGGCACCTGCGCCGGCTGCAGGGGCTGATCCTCCCCGGCTGATCAGCCCCGGCGCAAGGCCATGTAGTAGAGCAGCGAGACCAGAGTCCCGGAGCCCAGCAGCTGCTGCCGCTGTGCCAGCTCGGTGACCCGCGAGAGCGGCACCCACTCGATGCGGCCGACCTCCTCGGTGTCGGTCGGGTCGCCGACGTGCCGCGCCTCTCGCCACAGGTAGACGTCGATCGGCGCGGTCACCTGCCCGGGCAGGGGCTCGAAGCTGATCAGGTGCTCCGGCTCGCCGACCGGCTCCCAGCCGCTCTCCTCGGCCGCCTCCCGCGCCGCGGTGATCGCTGCGTCCTCACCGTCGTCGACCATGCCGCCGAGCAGTTCGTAGCCCCACTGCTCGGTGGCGAAGCGGTAGCGCCAGAGCATCAGCGCCTCGTCCCGGTCGTTCACGATCAGCGCGATCGCGATCCGGGCCAGGTGGACGACGTGGTAGTCCCAGCGCTCCCCATTCGGCGCCCGGACATCCGTCAACCCGACCTTGACCCACTTGTTGTCGTAGACCAGCCGCTCACCAAACGTCTCCCACGACCCACGTTCCTCAGCCACGGGTGGCAGCCTACGGTGCCGGGCTTGCCGGGCGAGTGGACGTGAGCGGTGACTCTCCGGTGCCGGCGTCGGTAGGCGAGTGGTGCTTCGTTCCCCAACTTGGAGCAGTTCGATGTTCTGCGACTACAGCTTCAGTTCGTGTTCGACGTACCGGCGGGTGACTTCCGCGTATCTGTCGGTCTTGTCTCGTACCCTGATCCTCAGGGAGGTCTCGATGTCGACTTTCGTGCTGTTCACCCACGAAAATCGCCTGCTCGATCTGGCCAAGCTCAACGAGCGGGATTACACCCTCATCAGTTCTATGCACGGCCAGATCAGCCGAGGTGACCGAGTGCTGCTGTGCCAGCAGGCGTCAGGGGACGGTGAAGGCGCTGAGATGTTCGTGAAGCGGCGCAACGACCGATACTTTGCTGCCCACTTTCCCGGCAGCCGGTGCGCCGAAGTCCATGCAATCGAGCGTGAGTCGGACGAACATCGGCGGCAGAAGGACTACTGGCAACGGGCCGCGGAGGACGCCGGCTATCGGGTTTCCCAGGAGTACCGAACTGGAGCTGGCACGGTTCTCGACGTCGCGATCGAAGGCCCCCGTCTGACTGGCGTTGAAGTGCAACACTCAGCGTTACCCACTCGTCAGGCCAAAGCGCGAACAACGCGATCGTTTCGAGCGGGATGGCTGCCAGTGTGGTTCCTCGACTCCGACCACACCCCACCGTGGTTCCACAAGGTGCCGACACTCGGCTGCAACGAGATGCCCTGGAGCTCGATGCCGCCCCGCCGGTCCGCCACCGCGCTCGGTGCCAGCAAGTTCGTCGCGGAGGTCTGCAACTTGCACAACTTCGGTGGTGTCTGTCCGGCCGGCACTCCAAGACGCCCGAAGCGACCGTGCGGGAGCTACCATCCGAAGCGGCAGCCGTGGTTCGGCCTCACCGTCGACGATGTGGCTGAGCTGCTTCCCGCGGAGAAGATCGTCCCGCTTCGCGTTGGCCGTGGTGACGTGCACTTGGTCGATCTTGAGGCGCGAGCGCTATATCAGGAGCTTACGGGCGAGAGCGGTGATTACAGTCCTGCCAGCTCACAAGGCCGGGGAAAGCCCGCGTTGACGAGTACGTATTGCGCGAACCCGGTCCATGACCAGGTTCTGCCCGAGGGGCCGTTGTGCTTCAAGTGTGGTCGAAATGCCGTCGGCAGCGGAGGCGTGCTGTGCACGGGGTGCCTCACCCAGCTGCAGAATCGACCGGCGAGTAGCTACTACGACCTGGCGTGATCTTGAGTTTAACGCTTCCTGCGGCGCCGGTGACGAGGACGCACGTACTCAGCTTGCCAGGAGCTTGTTGCGGTGCTGCCAGGCCAGCTCGATGCCGACACGCGAGATCGGCGACAGCGGTTCCGACTTCAGCCACTCGCGCGACTCGGTGCTGAACGGGATGCCGACAGTGGGCTGGGCCCGCACCAGTGCTGGCGGCGGCGCCTTCCTCGTTGACTTCGACCATGCCGGCGTAGAGCCGGTCGAACACGAACTCGTGCGCCGCGGCCTCGCAGACTTCCAGCACGTCGAAACCCGAGGCGGCCCTTGTCGCCGGTCCAGTCGACCTCGGCGAGTCGGTAGCTAACGCGGTTGTCCAGCAGCTTCGGCCGGGCGAGGTCACGCACGGCGCGGGCGTACAGCCGGAAGCGGCCGCCGTCCGCGGCCAGCGGGCGGACGCCCTCGGTCTGCTCGCTTCCGCCGGTGATGGCGGGCTTGAGCAGGGCCTCTGCGAGCCAGTACACCTCTATGTCGGACAGCTCGACCGGCTCGGAGGGCAGCCAGCCCGGCTGGGTCAGGACGGTCGTGCCGGGGATGCGGTGGGCCTGCGGGTACAGCTCCGGACGCGAGGTCGCCGAGCCGGGCGCGGTTAGCGTTCAGCTCACGCTGCACGAGCTTCCAATGCTCCTGGCTCTCTTGCGGGGCGTCGGCCTCGCTGACCCGCCCCGGCTTGGGGATTGGCGTCCGCGAGTGGTCCGGCAGGTGGCCGAGCCGTTCCGGCGGGATGTGCAGCTTGGTCGCGATCGAGCGCAACTCGGCGAGGCCGGGCACGAGCTTGCCCTTCTCGACCTTCGACACCCAGGGCTGCGTGGTGTTAAGCAGGGCGGCGGCTTCCTGCTGACTGAGGTTGCGGTGCTGCCGGTACCAGCGGATCACCGCGCCGACGTCGGAGCCATCTGGGGGAGCGGCAACTGCCTGCGCCACGTGTAGGCACCTTTCGGTACCTGCGGGATCGTTCATCGTGGCACGCCTCCTGGCTCCGACTCAGCGTGGATTGAGACCTGATCGAAGGTTCGTCATCACTCGTCTTCGTCCTCCTGATCGTCCGGAGCTGCCTCCATCAGATCCTCCGAACTTGGAAGCTTTGCCAGGTGTGGATTGCGCCGTGCCCTTTTTGGCTTCTCGAAAGTGGGCACCTCCTCTCCCCACACGTACTGACGAAGTGCGTATGAACGAAGGCGTCGGCTGCCCAGGTCGCTGGAGTTGCGCACGCCGCGTGCATACATGATAAACGCCGGATCTTCTTCTGCATCTTCGAGGGTTTCGAGCGAAAGGGTGCGGCTCACTCCATCGGACAACTGGATGAGGCGCTTACGGGTGCTTCCAATGTATTTCCGGTTCAGCGGCAACCGCTCATTGATTCTCCAAAGTTCCGCAAAGAGGGTGTAGAAGTCAACTTTGCGTCCCCATCGGGTGGTGTTCGGCCACTCAAGGAGCACGAGAACCTGTGCAATCACCTTGTCGAATATTTGGCGTGCATGTTCATAGTCTGGAAATTCTGACTCGTAGGTTGCGTAGAAGTAGTCGAGGCGCGTCTTCTTGTTCTGCAACCCGTAAAGGCCGGCTATGACGATCTCGCTGATGTACTCGATGTCAAGCATGCGTCGCACGTCATTGCTTGTGAAAAGTCCCGACTTGATCCAAAAAGGATCTTGTGCAAATTCCTCCATTGCTGAGATAAAGCCGCCCCAGTAGGTTGAATGGCGCAACTCCTGCTTATTGAGGGCAAAGTTGTTCCGATTCAACCTGCCAAATATCTCGCGAACCTCGGTTTCCGAGAGGTGTGGTAGTGACCGAATTACGAACTTGTAGCGGAAGATGCGCGCTCGAACTTCGTCGTCCAGGTCGTCGAAATATAGTCCTTCCAACTCGGGTGTGGCGTCCCCTAGCGGATACTGTCCATCGATGAATTCCATGCAGGCACGTATTCGCTGCTGCCCGTCAACGATTGTATGAATTTCGTCACCCTCTGCGGAAATGCTGGTTTGAAGGTAAATTTCAGGTACTGGGAACCCGTGGATTATTGAGTCGATTAAGAATGCTTTCTGTTGCACCTGCCAAACCGGATTTCTCTGGTACGGAGGGCTCATGTCAAGTTCGTCAGCTTGCAGTCTCTTCCAGAACCATGCAACACTATACTGAGTCGCATCGAGGAAACGCGCGTTTGGCGGAGTCGTGGTTGTCACTGTCATCCTTTGCTTTCGTTGTCGGGCTCGGGGTCTGTCATAAGAGGTGCGCCGTCGTCAAGATTGTGATCAGCTCCAGCACTTTCTGCGAGGAGTCTCTTTCTCAGTTTTTCAACGTTGTGTACATGGTACGACCGGAGATCGCTTAGATCGCGGTATATCCGGGCTTTGACCTCGTGCTGCTCATTGGGAAGGCGACGTTCGGCGGCAAGTAGAGCTGCGCGCCACTGCTCGCCGAAAGGGAGGTTGGGGAGGATCCAATCTGTTGCGATGGTACCATCGAACACCAAGTAATTTCGGTGTTGTTGACGTATCTGTCGTTCTCTTCGAGTGGGAATCTGGCCACTTGTTCTTCCTATCTCTCGTAGAGTTTTCCATGCTAATTCGAAGTGGTGCGAGCTAATGACGGCGACATCGACATCCGACGTTTCCTTGAACCTGCTGAAGAGTGGTTTATTTGGGTTAAGTGTCGCGCCGGTGCATGCGCTACCCACTACCACTATCGCGTACGGGTCGACATCGAGCCCTGCGGCCAGTTCGGACTTCCACTCGACGTAGGAAGCGCGGTCAGGCCATAGCCACGGAACGCGATCCAGCAGCATGTGGCTAGTGAAGCGATGGGCGTCGTAGGTCAGAAGAGCGTCCCGCAGCTCTTCGTCTACCTCGGCTGGCTCAACCACGACAATGATCGTGCCAGAGCGTGCGGTCCCAGCGAAGCAGGATGCTGTGGGTCGCTGTGTGTACGGAATCGGTTGCACGCGGAGCAGGCTCATGCCGGATCCCGCTGGCAGCGTGCCGCGAACTCCCCAGAGCGAGCGGTCGCGCGCGGGAAACGCCAGGTCGGCACGGGTCTAATGGCCCCTGTAAAATCAGACTTGCTCGTGGATACTCGTAGCTGGGGCGCATTTGCCCACGCACTCGGCTGTCCGTGCCTAGCCACGCCGCTTTGGCATGCGAGACCCGAGGATCTCCGCCGCCTTGCGGTCGCTTGCGGCGACCCACGCCGCATAGACGCGGAGTGTGGTCGCGCCTCCGCCGCCGTGGCCGAGGCGGCCTGCGACCGTGCGGAGGTCGATGCCGGCGGTGAGGAGCTCGGTCGCGGAGAAGTGGCGGAGGGTGTGGATGTGGGTGTCGATGGGCGGGTTGAGCCGAGCGGCCATGCGCTTGTACCGGCGTGAGATGGCATCGGGGGAGTAGGGGACTCGAGCGTCGGCGGTGCGGGCGCTCATGAAGACGAACATGTCGTCCGTCAGCTCCGCGCCAACCTTGAACAGCTCGTCTCGGCAGTACTGCTTGTGGGCGCGGAGCAGGGCGACCGTTTCGGAGTCGAGGGCCAGCCGGCGCATTTGGTGGGTCTTGGTGTCCTTCTCCTTGCCCTTCCCCTTGCTCTGGACGTAGGTGCGCCGGATCTCGATGACTTCACCGTCCAAGTCGACGCGGGACCAGCGCAGACCGGCGACCTCCGCGCGGCGCATCCCGGTGGTCATGACAAGCCAGACGAGGGTGCCCCAGTCTTCGCTCATCTCGAAGGCGGCTTCGATGAGGCGGGCCGCGTCCGCAGGGGACGGGGGATCGGGCTCGGGAGGCTTCTGCTTCGGCCGCTGGGCGATCTTGGCCGGATTCGATTCGATCCACTCCCACCGGACGGCGGCGTTCAGCACGCCGCTGATGATCGAGTGGATCTGACGGACCGTGGACGCAGCCATCGGCTTGCATTCGTGCGGCACGCACTTCGCGGCGACGCAGTCGTGCTCGCCGTCCTTCTTGTGGAGCTCGATGAAGGGCTTGCCGTCGCAGCGTTTGCGGCAGCGGCGGAGTTCCGCGTAGAGCGTCTCGAGCTGGCGGGCGCCGATCTTGCTGACCGGCGTGTCCCCGAGGATGGGCTTGATGACCCGGTCGATGTAACCCATGTAGCCGTCGCGGGTGCTCGTCTCCAGATCCGCGGTGCGGAGCCATTCGTCGATGGCGTAGCCGAACTCGACCGTGGACGCTGTGGAGCGTTGCTTGATGACCTTGGCGCGGAACTGGGTGAGAGTGTTCTCGGCCTTGCGCCATGCGGTGTCGTCGGAGCCCTTGATCGTCTCGCGGAGGTAAGAACGACGGCCGGTGACTGGGTCGATGCCGGCGTAGAGCACCACTCGAAGGCTGTCGCCGCGCTGCTCGATGCGGCCACGCTGGCGGTCTTCAGGGCGTGTTCGAGCCATCACCCTAGGATACTCGCACCCAGGGCCGCACCCAATGATCAACTTTACTTGATCGTCTGAAGTTGTTTCGCTGGTCAGGACCGGTGGGCCGGGCGGGGCTCGAACCCGCGGCCAAGGGATTATGAGTCCCCTGCTCTAACCAGCTGAGCTACCGGCCCCAGGCGGGCACGCCACGTCCGCGCCCGCACCCCGTCAGGGGTGAACGACAACATATCGCACCTCCAGCGACCACCACCGCGGTGGGCGGCTCACTCGAACGGCCCAGTGGTGGTGCACCTGCGGTGTCGAAACGGTCAATTGACCCGCCGCAGCGCCTAGGATGGACCCATGGCGGGCGGCGCGGTGCTCTGGTGGGGGTGCGGCGCCGGCCGGGCCCTCGTGCACGTGCACGCCCGGAGGTAACGACGCCGGGAGGGTACGTGAGAGGTCGGTTCGCGGAGCAGCTGTCCGAGCGGGTTCTGGTGTTCGACGGGGCCATGGGCACCGTCCTGCACGTGGCCGGCAATTCGCTCGATCGGGCCCTACCCGAACTCAACCTCTCGAATCCCGAGCTGGTCAGCACGATCCACGAGAGCTACGTCGCGGCGGGGGCGGACGTCCTGCTCACCAACACCTTCGGCGCGAACCGGCTGCGGCTGGCCGAGCACGGGTGCTCGGTGAGCCCCCGGGACATCAACCTCGCCGCCGTCCGCCTGGCGCGGCAGGCCCGGCGCGGCGTGCACCGGACGATCTTCGTCGCCGGGGCGGTGTCGCCCGCGATCTCCTCCAGCCACCGGGCCGGGGTGCGCGCCGACGAGCGGGCCGAGGTCGTGCGCGAGCAGGTCCAGGCCCTCGTCGACGGCGGGGTCGACCTGCTGGTGCTGGAGACGTTCGGCTACCTCGACGAGCTGGTCGAGGCCATCACGGTGACCACCGAGGTCACCGACCTGCCGATCGTCGCCCAGGCGACCTTCACCAGCGGCGGTCTCACGCCGGGCGGGGAGACCCCGCGCGAGGTGGTCAAGACGCTCGCCGCCCTGCCGGTCACCGCGGTCGGCGCCAACTGCACCGTCGGCCCCCAGCACATGCTCGCGATCCTCGGCGAGCTCAAGGACGCCACCGACCTGCCGGTGGGCGTGCACCCGAACGCGGGCATGCCCCGGCGCACCGGGCGCCGCTTCAGCTACCCGGTCACCCGCGCGCACTTCGGCCGCTACGCCCGCCGCTACGCCGAGCACGGCGCCGCGATGATCGGTGGATGCTGCGGCACCACGCCCAGCCACATCCGCGAGGTCGTCGCGCGCCTGGCCGACCTGCGTCCCCGCCAGGCCAACCCCGTGACGGCGGTGCCCAAGCCGCGTCCGGCGCCGCCCCAGAGCCCGCTCGCCCGGCGGCTGGCGCGACCCGGGTTCGTCCTCGCCGCGCAGGTCACCCCGCACGGCGAGCCGGAGGACGTCGAGCGCGTCCGCGGCGCCGATCTCGCGCTGGTGCGCGGCAACTTCGGCGAGGCCCTCCGCCTGGAGCGCGAGGCGGGCGTGGACACCATCACCACGGTCACCGCCTGGGACCGGTCGCTCGCCGCGCTGCAGGCGGACCTGCTGGGCGCGCACGCGTTCGGCCTGCGCACGGTGGTGTGCGAGACCGGCACGCCCGCGCCGCTGGGCGACTACCCGGGCGCCGACGGCGTGTGGGAGGTCGACTCGGTGGGCCTGATCGGGCTGCTCGCCGGCCTCAACGCCGGCCGCGACCACACCGGTCTCACCCTGGCGACCCGCACCGCGTTCCACATCGGCGCGCGCGTCAACCCCGGCGCGGAGGACGCGGACGCCGAGCTGGCCCGCACCAAGGCGAAGATCGCCGCGGGCGCGCAGTTCCTCATCACACGGCCGGTCTACGAGCTGGAAGGCCTGTCCCGGATCGCGACCGAACTGTCCGGTGTGGACATCCCGGTGCTGGTGGCGAGCGCGCGGCTGACCGGGTTCGCCGAGGCCGAGTACCTCGCCTACGAGGTCCCGGACGTGATGATCCCGCCGCGCGCGCTGTCCGAGCTGGAGGCGGCGGGGGAGCGGGAGGCCGAGGTCGGGCTGGCGCTGGCCGCGGAACTGCTCGACGGGGCGCGCGAGCTGGTCCGGGGTGCCGTGGTGGTCGCGGACGAACACCCCGGGAACGTCGCCTCGCTGCTGCGCCAGGAGAACCCGGCGATCCGGCTCTGAGCGTCCGGGTCAGACCAGTGCGAGGTCGTGCGCGACCACGCGCCCGGCGTGGATCACCGTGCGGTGTGGCAGCCGGTCCTGCACCGCGGCCGCGGGCGCCTCGCCGTCGAGCAGCACCAGGTCGGCCGGGTCGCCCACCGCGACGCCGGGGCGGTCGGCCACACCCCGCAGCGGCGGCAGCGACGGGTCGATCACCGTCGCGCCGCCCCAGGTGCCGACGGCCAGCGCGTGCTCCACCAGGTCGTCGTTGCGGAACCCGTTGGTGAACGCCAGCTGCCAGGTGCGGTCGAGCAGGTCCGCGTTGCCGTAGGGGGACCAGTAGTCGCGCTGCCCGTCGTCGCCCAGGCCGACCCGGATCCCGGCTTCGGTGAGCCGCCGCAGCGGCAGCGTGTTGCGGCCCGGTGGCGCGACGGTGGCGACCGAGATGTCCAGCTCGGCCATCTCGGCCAGCACCTCGTCCAGCCGCGGCGACGGGGTGTGGGCGAGCGTGAAGGCGTGCGAGATCGTGACCCTGCCACGCAGGTCCAGCGCCCGCGTCCGCTCGATGATCAGCTCCAGGCTGAACAGGCCCAGCTCGCCGGGTTCGTGCAGGTGGACGTCCACGGCGGCCCCGAACCGCTCGGCCAGGCCGAACACGATGTCCAGGTGCCGCACCGGATCCCGGTCCAGGCCGCACGGGTCGATGCCGCCCACCACGTCGGCGCCGTTGCGCAGCGCGGCCTCCATCAGCTCCGGCACGCCGGGTTCGCGCAGCAGCCCGGCCTGGGGGAAGGCGATGATCTCGACGTCGGCGCGCTCGGCGTGGGTTTCGCGGGCGGCGACGACGGCTTCGAGGCGGTCCAGCTTGCAGTCGGCGTCGACCTGCGCGTAGCCGCGCACCCGGGTGACGCCGTGCGCGATGAGCCGGCCGAGCATGTGGGTGGAGCGCTCGGTCATCGGCGCCTCGGCCTCGCGCCAGTGCGCCCGGTCGTGCAGCATGTTCGCCCATACGCCGCCGGGGGAGTCGTTGGGGCGCCACGGCAGCCCCAGCCGCGTGGAGTCCAGGTGGACGTGCACGTCGGAGAACGACGGCACGAGCAGCCGCCCCTCGCCGTCGAGACGGGTCACCCCCGCGGGCGCGGCGGCACCGGCCGCGGTCACCGCGGCGATGCGGCCGTCGCGGATCTCCACATCGGACAGGGGACCGCCCCACGGGCGCACGCCGGTCACGTACAGGTCGTTCACCGGTCCAGGATCGCACGACGTGCGCCGGTGCCCCGCTTGATCCATCCTGGGCGGGTGGCGGTGGACACCGAGGAGGCCCGGCGGACGGCCGGTGTGCCGGCGCGGCGCTGGCTGGTGATCGCGGGCGTGGCGGCCGCGGTGGCGGTGGCGGTCTACTTGCTCGCCGTGTGCACGGCGACCGGGCAGGCGCTGGAGAACGCCGCGCTGCGGGGAGCGGACCAGGCGGACGCGGCCGAGTCCGCGCAGGCGTGGCGGGCCCTGGACGAGATCACGGTCTACTCGCTGGCCGCGGCGACGCTGGTCATCGCCCTGACCGGGGCGCTGCGCCGCCGCTGGGACCTGGCGGTCGCGGCCGCCGGGGTGATCGTGCTCGGCCAGGTGGTCGTGCAGGTGCTGAAGCGGTTCGTGCTGGTCCGGCCCGCGCTGGTGCCGGTGACGGGCGACTTCGCCGGCAACAGCCTGCCCAGCGGCCACACCACGGTCGCCATGACCGTGCTGTTCGCCGCGGTGATCGTCGCGCCGTACCGGTGGCGCGGGGCGGTGATGCTGGTCGTGCTGCCGTGGGCGGTGGGGATCGGGCAGTACACGCTCACCGCGAAGTGGCACCGGCTGTCCGACACCCTCGCCGCCGACGCGATCGCCCTCGCGCTGGCGGCGCTCGCGTCGTGGTGGCTGGCGCGGCGGGGCGCGGTGCGCCCGTACGAGGGAAAGCGGCGGGTCGGCCGGGTGGTGATCGGCTCCCTCGCCGTGGTCGCCGCCCTGGCCGGCCTGACCCTCGGCGGCATCCTCTGGGGAGTCCCGCTGGCGCGCGAGGGCCTAACCGGGGCGGACGAGTGGGTGATCCACCTGGGCGCCGGATCGTTCGCCTCCGCCGGGTCGATCGTCGCGGCGCTGGTGTTCCTGCTGTCCTGGCGGCGGCTGGCGACCTAGTGCTTGCCGTGCGGGTCGGCGGCGTTGAGGGTCGCCACGACCTGCTCGTAGTCGCCGCGGGCCTCGCCGTAGCGGAGGAACTTCACGCGCTCCACCTGGATCTCCTTCGCGTCCGGCTGGGACTCGAACAGCTTGATCACCTCGTCGGCGAACTCGTCCAGCGGCATCGCGAAGCCGCTGTCCTCCTGGCCGGGCAGCAGCGCCGTCCGCACCGACGGCGGCTCCAGCTCGACCACCCGCACGGTGGTGTCCGCCAGCTGCAGCCGCAGCGACTCGCTGAGCATGTGGATGGCCGCCTTGCTCGCGTTGTAGCTCGGCGTGGCCGCCAGCGGCGCGAACGCCAGGCCCGAGGACACCGTCACGATCGTCGCGTCCGGCCGGGCCCGCAGGTGCTCGACGAACGCGGCGATCAGCCGGATCGGGCCGAGCAGGTTCGTGGTCACGGTCTCCTCGGCCGAGGCCAGGAACCCGTCCGGGTGGTGCCAGTCCTCCACACGCATGATGCCGGCCATCGCGACGACCACGTTGAGGTCCGGGTGCCTGGCGATCACCTCGGCGGCCGCGGCGCGGATGCTGCCGGCGTCGGCGGTGTCGATCCGCACGGTGTCGAACCCGTCGGCGGCGAGCTCGTCGAGCAGTTCGGTGCGGCGGCCGCCGATGATGACCGTGTTGCCCTTGGCCCGCAGCCGCCGCGCGAGCGCGAGGCCGATACCGCTGGTCGATCCGGGGATGAAGACGGTGTTTCCGCTGATGTCCATGCCCCGAGTCTGTCCAGCGGGGCGGACGCGAAGAAGAGATCGCTCATCGGGGGATCGGCGATCCCTGGTTCGCGCCGGGCGGGTGCGGATACTGGGGGCATGGATCGTGTGGAGCTGGCGGCGTTCCTGCGCCGACGCCGGGAGCAGCTGCGGCCCGACGACGTCGGGCTGCCCGCCGGGCCCCGCCGCCGCGCGACCGGCCTGCGGCGGGAGGAGGTGGCGGCGCTGGCGGCGATGTCGACGGACTACTACACCCGGCTGGAGCAGCAGCGCGGCCCGCAGCCGAGCGAGCAGATGCTGGCCGCACTCGCCCGCGCGTTGCGCCTGACCGGCACCGAGCGCGACTACCTGTTCCGGATCGCCGGCCGCAACGCCCCCACCCCGGTGGCCGCGGCCGCCCACGTGGCGCCCGCGTTGCAGCGGGTGCTGGACCGGCTGTCGGACACGCCCGCGCTGATCCTGTCCAACCTCGGCGAGGTGCTCGTGCAGAACAGCATGGCCGACGCCCTCTACGGCGACCGGTCCCACCTCACGGGGTGGGCACGCAGCGAGATCTACCGCTGGTTCACCGACCCGGCCGAGCGCCTGATCTACCCCGAGCACGACCGCGCCCGCCAGGGCCGCGCGCTGGTGGCCGGCCTGCGTGCCGCCCTCGGGTCGATGGGCCCGCGGTCCCGCGCCGGGGAGCTGGTGCGCGTGCTGTCGAAGGCCAGCCCGGAGTTCGCGGACCTGTGGGAACGCCACGAGGTCGCCAAACGCTTCGTGGACCACAAGATCCTCGTGCACCCGCAGCTGGGCGAGATCGAGGTGGACTGCCAGGTGCTGTTCACCGAGGACCAGTCGCAGATGCTGCTGGTGCTCACGGCCCCGCCGCGCACCGAGGCGGCGGAGAAGCTGAAGCTGCTCGGCGTGGTGGGCACCGAGCGGTTCGACGCGGTCCGGTAGATGAGTGAGTCCGACCTTGGTCAGTGGTCGTTGGTGATCAGGGTTCGGGTGGTGGGTTGGCTGGTCGCGGGGTTGTGCCGCCCCGCGTGGTGAGGTAGGTGTCCGGTTCGCGGGAGGCGTAGCTCTTGTCGGCCAGGGTCAGCAGTTCAGCATCCGACAGCCGGGATGGCCTGCCGACACGAGCGGGCTTACCGAGGTGGTCATCGATCTCGACCTGCAGTGCGGTCACAAGGGTGTTCAGGTCGGTCGTCACAAACCGATCTCGAACACCCTTCACCCCTCTCCCGACACTGCCCAGACCCAGGACTCACTCATCTAGATCAGGCGAAGCGCTCCCGCACCTCCTCGGCCGTCAGGCCGAACTCCGCCAGCGTGTAGCGGTGCGAGGGGCGCGCCGCGCCGGTCGTGCTCTCCGCGTACACCGCCCGCATCGCCGACTCCGCCTCGGCCGTGAACGGCAGTCCGAAGTGGTCGTACACCGACGCGACGACCCGCAGCGGGTCGGCCACGAAGTCGGCGTAGTCGACGTCGTGGAACTGCGCCGGGTCGTGCTTGGCCCGCTCCCGCCTGAACGTCGCCGCGCCGCGGGACCACAGCTCCAGCTGCGCACGGCCCACCACCGGCCCGGAGAACACCGTCGACCAGCCCGCCGACGCCTGCTGGTTGAGGCTGCACACCGACGCGATGATCGTCTCCGGGGCGCGGTGGGTCTGGATCACCAGCGCGTCCGGGTAGACCGCGAGCAGCGCGTCCAGCGCGAACAGGTGCGACGGGTTCTTCAGCACCCACCGCTTGTCCGCGTCCGGCAGCCCGATCAGCTGCAGGTTGCGCCGGTGCCGCGCGTAGGCGTCCGTCCAGTCCTGCGCCGCCAGCCACTGCGAGTACGTCGGCACGTGGGCCAGGCACTCGTAGGACACCGACTTCGCCGACTGCCGCAGCAGTTGCCAGCACTCCTCGACCTGCTCGGCCGAGCTGTGGTGCACGCCGAGGAACTCCGGGTGCTCGACGTGGTGCTTTTCGTACCCTGCCTGGATGCCCTGGAACACCGGGTCGTCCGCCCACGTCTCGCGCGGGGGCCGGGGCTGCGGCACCTCGGTCAGCCACACCTCCAGGCCCTGGTGCGCCGGGTCCGCGGTGAGCAGCCGGTGCAGCGCGGTGGTGCCGGTGCGGGGCAGCCCGGTGACGAAGATCGGCCGCTCGATCCGCACGTCCGCGTGCGCCGGGTTCCGCTTCCACGCCTGTTCGCTGAGCAGCCGCGCCACCAGCGCCTGCCGAAGGAACGCGCGCTTGATCTTGTTGCCGAACGGCGTCAGCCCGGCGTCGCGGGCGTAGGACTCCAGCAGCACGGCCAGGCCCTCGCGGTACTCGTCGCCCCCGAAATCGGACAAGCCGCAGAACCGGGTGGCCGATTCGTGCAGGTCCTCGACCGTGCCGACGCTGTCGCGCCCGATGCTCACCGGATGCCTCCTCAGTGGTGGTACTCGCCGCAGTTGACGTCCAGGCACTGCCCGGTGATCGCCCGCGCCATCGGTGAGGCCAGGAAGATCACGGCGTCGGCGATCTCGTCGGGTTCGGGCAGGCGGCGCAGGTCGATGCCCGACGCGGTCTCGGCGTAGACCTCGTCGCGGGTGATGCCGCGCTGCTCGGCGAGGTAGCCGAAGTACCACTTCAGCGTGTCCGCCCAGATGTAGCCGGGCGCGACCGAGTTGACCCGGATGCCGCGTGGCCCCAGCTCGGTCGCCAGGCTCTGCGCCAGCGCGAGCAGGCTCGCCTTCGCCATCTTGTACGGCCCGTACGGCTGCCGGGAATGCCGCAGCACCGCCGAGTTGATCATCACCACCGAGCCGCCCGCCGTCTCCAGCGCGGGCAGGAACAACCGGGTCAGCCGCAGCGCGGCGATCGAGCCGGCCTCGAACCCGGCGCGCACCCCGTCCAGCTCCACCTTCGCCAGATCGGTCATCGGCGGGATCGCGAACGCGTTGTGCACCAGGGCGTCCACCCGGCCGAAAGCGTCCACAGTGGCCTCGACGAGCCGTCGCGCGTCCGCCTCGCTGGTGACGTCCGCAGGCACCGAGATCGCGCGGCGGCCCAGCTCGTCGATCTCCTTGGCGATGTCGGTCAGCCGGGATTCGGTGCGTGCCGCGAGCACCACGTCGGCGCCGGCCTTCGCGCTCGCCACCGCGATCGACCGGCCGAGCCCGGGCCCGACGCCGGAGACCACGACCACCTTGTCGCGCAACAACATCAGCCCAGCATCCTCGCGGCCGTGGCGGCCTGCCGGGCCGCGATCCGGGCGGACCACTCCGCGGGGGTCACCTTCGCCTGCTCGTAGAAGGCCAGCTTCCCGGGCAGTTCGCGCACCGGCACGATCTCGACCTCCGGCCCGTCCTCCGGTTTGAGATCCCGGGACAGCCGCTGCCACCGGATCTGCACGTACCCGCGGCGGTGGCCGGTGCGCTCCAGCCAGTTCGCCACCCCGGGGTCGCGCTCGCTGATGACGAACCGCATCTTGCCGTCCGGATCGACGCGCGCCTGGTCCGCGGTGAGGCTCGTCTGGTGGTGGGCGTAGTCCAGCGAGACGTACCACATGCTGCCCAGCTGGATGCCCTGGTAGGGCGCGTCCGCGCAGCGCGGCACGGTCACGACCATCGCCTGGTCGTCGTCGAGGTCGTAGTGCCCGGCCGAGGAGAACTGCGTGCTCAGCCCGCCCGGGGTGGCGCGCGGCTCGGTCATCGTGTTGACCGGCAGGTCGAGGTAGAACCACCGGGGGAAGGCCAGGAACGTCCGCAGCCGCGACAGCAGGATCTTGCCCGCCACGCCGTAGCGCTTGGTCAGCGTGTCCCGGGACAGCGGCGGGGGAGCGGCCCCTTCGGCGCCGGCGCGCCGGATGCGGATCATGCCGGGGCGTTCGCGTTCCCAGTCGCTGAACACCTCCCGCACGATCAGCATCGCCGAGCCCGGCCCGAGCGGAAAGCGGTTGCGGCCGCTGAGCCCCGGCCCGAACCGGATCTCGAACCGGCCGTCGTCGCCGATGTCGAACGCCCGGTCGTCGAACGCGGTGAGGCTGTCCGGCACCTCCACCGGCGAGTAGTTGCCGTTGAGCACCTGGAAACTCAGGTCGGCGGTGGTGCCGCGCTGCCCGGTGACCACGTATTCGGCGTCGTCGCGCAGGTAGGAGTGGAAGTACAGGGTGTCCGGGTTGTCCAGGCCCATCTTCGTGTACGGGCCGGTGGAGCGGACGAAGAACGGGAAGTCCTTTTCGTAGGCCCAGGCCATCTGCAGCGAGGCGCGGATGCTGCCGGCGAGGTAGTCCAGGCCCTCGACCAGGTCTTGTTCACTGTCGACGTGCGGGGCCTCGCGGATGATCTTCTCGGCCTCGGCGAGGGCTTCGGCGAACGGCTGCGTGAGCACCGGCGACTCCTAGAACGGGTTCTATGCGGACGGGACGGCCCACCGGTTCGCGGTGAGCCGGAAGCTCTTCAGGTCCGCCAGCGACAGCATCGCCTCGTAGGTGCGGACGTAGCCGGTGTGCGCGATCCGCCAGACGCCGTCGGCCTCTCGCCGGTAGCGGTCCTCGTAGAACGCGGCGCCGATGATCGCGACGTCGTGCTCGGTGGCGATCACCTGGTCCTGGAACGCCCACGTGCCGGTCGCGGTGTCGCCGTCCACGTCGATCTCCGGCTGCGTGGCCAGGTGCACCGTGATGATCTCCGGGCCCAGGCGGGTCCGCAGGAAGTCCACGATCGCGGCGCGGCCGGACAGCCGGATCGGGTCGCCGTAGGTGGGGGTGCCGTAGTCGGCCGTGGCGTCTTCGGTGAAGGTTCCGCCGATCTCGTCCCAGCGTTTGAGGTCGACGCAGCGCAGGTACGCGTGCTTGGTCCGGCGGATCGCCTCGATCGCGGCAAGGTCCATGCGCACCAGCATGCTCGCCCGGTTGACCGCTGGCAAGAACGTGTTCTAATTTTTCCCGGTGACCACGCTCTACGAGCTGTCCCACCTCGAACTGCTCGAGGCGGAGTCGGTGCACGTCTTCCGCGAGGTGGCGGCCACCTTCGAGCACCCGGTGCTGCTGTTCTCCGGCGGCAAGGACTCCGTGGTCATGCTCGCGCTGGCGGCGAAGGCGTTCTGGCCGGCGCCGCTGCCGTTTCCGGTGCTGCACGTCGACACCGGCCACAACTTCGACGAGGTGATCGCCTTCCGCGACCGGGTGGTGGACCGGATGGGCCTGCGGCTGCACGTCGCGCGCGTGCAGGACGACATCGACGCCGGCCGCGTCACCGAGGACACCGGCCCGCGCGCGTCCCGGAACCGCCTGCAGACCGTCACGCTGCTGCGGGCGATCCGCGAGGGCGGGTTCGACGCGGTGTTCGGCGGCGCCCGCCGCGACGAGGAGAAGGCCCGCGCCAAGGAGCGTGTGTTCAGCTTCCGCGACGAGTTCGGCCAGTGGGACCCGCGCAACCAGCGGCCGGAGCTGTGGAACCTCTACAACGGGCGGCACCGCCGGGGCGAGCACATCCGCGTGTTCCCGCTGTCGAACTGGACCGAGCTGGACATCTGGTCCTACATCGCGGCCGAGCGCATCGAGCTGCCGCCGATCTACTACGCGCACCGCCGCCCGGTGGTGCAGCGCGACGGGATGCTGCTGGCGCACACCGGGTTCCTCCGGTTGCTGGACGGCGAGGAGCCCTATGAGGCGACCGTGCGGTTCCGCACCGTCGGGGACGCCACCTGCACCGGCTGCGTGGAAAGCACGGCGAGCACTCCCGCGGAGGTCGTCGCCGAGGTGGCCGCCACGCGGGTGACCGAGCGCGGCGCGACCCGCGCCGACGACCGGATCTCCGAGGCCGGCATGGAGGACCGCAAGAAGGAGGGCTACTTCTGATGCCCCAGCTCCTGCGCCTGGCCACGGCCGGCAGCGTGGACGACGGCAAGTCCACGCTCATCGGGCGGCTGCTGTTCGACTCCAAGTCGCTGTTCACCGACCAGCTCGCCGCCGTCGAGCGGGCGAGCAGGCAGCGCGGCGAGGACTACCCGAACCTGGCGCTGCTCACCGACGGCCTGCGCGCCGAACGCGAGCAGGGCATCACGATCGACGTCGCCTACCGCTACTTCGCCACGCCGCGGCGGAAGTTCGTCATCGCCGACACCCCGGGCCACATCCAGTACACGCGCAACATGGTCACCGGAGCGTCCACAGCGGACCTCGCGCTGATCCTGGTGGACGCGCGCAAGGGGGTGCTCCAGCAGTCGCGACGGCACGCGTTCCTGGCTTCGCTGCTGGGAATCCCGCACCTGGTGCTGTGCGTGAACAAGATGGACCTGGTGGGCTGGTCGCGGGAGCGGTTCTCCGAGATCCGCGAGGACTTCCGCCGGTTCGCGATGAAGCTGGACGTGGCGGACCTGTCGTTCATCCCGCTGTCCGCGCTGCACGGCGACAACGTGGTGCACCGGTCGGCGAGCATGCCCTGGTACGAGGGCACGTCGCTGCTGCACCACCTGGAGGAGGTGCACGTCGCCTCCGACCGGAACCTGATCGACGCGCGGCTGCCGGTGCAGTACGTGATCCGCCAGGCGGGGCGGGATTTCCGCGGCTACGCCGGCACGGTGGCGGGCGGGGTGTTCAAGCCGGGGGACGAGGTGGTGGTGTCGCCGTCCGGGCTGTCCAGCCGGGTGGCCGCGATCTGGGGGCCGGGCGGGATGCCGGTCACCGAGGCGTTCCCGCCGCAGGCGGTGACGGTGCAGCTGACCGGGGAGCTGGACGTCGGCCGCGGCGACCTGATCTGCCGCCCGGCGAACCGGCCGCACACCGGGCCGGACCTGGACGCGATGGTGTGCTGGCTCGCCGAATCCGGTTCGCTGGCACCGGGCGCGACGTACACGATCCGGCACACCACGGCGGAGACGACCGCGGCGGTGCAGAAGCTGGACTACCGGCTGGACGTGGACACGTTGCACCGCGAGGAGTCGGCGACGTCGCTGGCGCTGAACGAGATCGGGCGGGTGCAGCTGCGGACCCGGAAGCCGTTGCTGTTCGACGCCTACCGGCGCAACCGGGCCACCGGCAGCTTCATCCTGGTCGACGACACGACGGGGAACACGGTGGCGGCGGGGATGATCACCGGACCGGCGCTGCCCGCGTCCCGGGTGGTGTGGCACGCGGCGGCGGTCGGCCGGGAGGAGCGGGCGACGCGGGGGCTGACGGTGTGGCTGACCGGGTTGTCGGCGTCGGGGAAGTCGACGATCGCGGTGGAGCTGGAGCGGCGCCTGGTGGCGGCGGGGCGGCCGGCGTACCTGCTGGACGGGGACAACCTGCGGCACGGGCTGAACGCCGACCTCGGGTTCGGCGCCGCGGACCGGGCGGAGAACGTGCGGCGGGTCGGGGAGGTGGCGCGCCTGTTCGCCGACGCCGGGGTGGTGGCGGTGGCGTCGCTGATCAGCCCGTACCGCGCGGACCGGGCGCAGGTGCGGGAGGTACACGAGCGGGCCGGGTTGCCGTTCCTGGAGGTGTTCGTGGACACGCCGCTGGAGGTGTGCGAGGCGCGCGACCCGAAGGGGATGTACGCGAAGGCGCGGGCGGGGGAGATCCGCGGGTTCACCGGCATCGACGATCCGTACGAGGCGCCGGTGGCGCCGGATCTGGTGGTGCGGCCGGGCGATCCCGATCCGGTGGCGCGGATCCTGACCCTGGTGAACGGGAGTGTGCTGTGGGCGTGAACCAGCGGGCCGGGATCCGCATGACTCCGGAGGAGATCGCGGCGTTCGTGGCGGGCAGCCGGACGGCGACGATCGCGACGGTGGGGCCCGACGGCACGCCGCACCTGGTGGCGATGTGGTTCGCCGTGCTGGACGGGGCGATCTGGCTGGAGACGAAGGCGAAGTCGCAGAAGGCGGTGAACCTGCGCCGCGACCCGCGCATCACGGTGCTGCTGGAGGACGGCCAGACGTACGACGCGCTGCGGGGCGTGTCGATCGAGGGGCACGGGGTGATCAGCGAGGACCCGGACGAGGTGTGGGCCGTCGGGGTGAACGTGTTCGAGCGGTACTACGGGCCGTACAGCGAGGAGCTGCGCCCGGCGGTGGAGATGATGCTGCGGAAGCGGGTGGTGGTGCGGGTGGACCCGGTGCGGGTGCGCTCGTGGGACCACCGCAAACTCGGCCTGGACCCGATGCCACTGGGCGGAACGACCGCCGGAGGGGTGGCGCGGTAGCGACTGGGGCCGCCGCCGTGGCGCGAGCCCGCACCGCTGCGCTGGGCGAGTGCCGCGCCACTGCGCTGGGGCGCGCCACTGCCTTGCAGGGTGTCTGCGCACGCCGTGCGCTCCGGTGGGATGCGCCCTGCGCCCCTCAGTCCTCGCGCAGCTTGCTTCGCAGCGCGGCCGCGTCCGCCTCGCCGAAGTTGTGCGCCTCCAGCCATCGCAGCACGCCGCCGTAGCGGTTGCCGACCTCGGTCAGGAACAGCTCCATCGTCTTCGGCTTGGGGCGGTGGTCCTCGTCGTCCGGGCGTTTGTCCAGGTCCGGCGCGTATGTGGGCGAGGCGCGCAGCCGGTCCAGGATCGCGCGGATCCGCTCACCGCTCGCGGCGTAATCGGCGATCACCGCTTCCCGCCGCACACCCGCGACCGTCAGCGCGAACGCCGTCACCACCCCGGTGCGATCCTTGCCCGCCGCGCAGTGCACCAGCGCCGCCCCCGGCGCCGCGGCGATCGTGCGCAGCGCGCCCACGATGCTGTCCGGCCGGTCCTCCAGGTACCCCAGGTACAGCGCGGTCATCACGTCGTCCGGAAAGCGCTCCAGCGTCCGCTGCCTGCGGCTCGCGTAGAGCGCGTCCCCCACGTCCTCGGCGGCGGCGTCGGTCGCCGTGCCGCTCTCCGGCAGCACCGAGAAGTGGTGGTGCCGCACCGACTCGACGCTCCGCAGCGGCCCGGGGCCCTCCTGCGTCACCTCGGGCGTGCCCCGCAGGTCGACCACCGTCGTCAGGCCCAGGTCCTCCACCAGCACCTTGACGTCCCGGGGCGTGAGCCCCTGCAGGTTGTCCGACCGCAGCAGCCGCCGCGGCGCGATCGTGCCGCCGTCCTCGGTCGGCAGGCCACCGACGTCGCGGGCGTTGGCCGCCCCCTCCAGTTCCAGCCAGTGCATGCCCCCATCGTTCACCGCGCCGCCGATCCCGCCAAGGGCCGCGCCCGGTCACCGCGCCCGGCGGGCGACGGGAACGCGGGCCGCCACAACCACCGCCACCAGCCCGGCATCCCGCGGCGCGCGGCGATCCGGGCGCGTCTATGAGGTAGATCACCACGCTTCGAGCGCGGGCAGCCGGGTCAGTCCGCCGGCGGCCCGTCCAGCAGCAGCCCGACCTGTTCCACGAGCAGCGGAGCCTCGGCGGCGGCCTCGAAGCCGCCGCCCGCGGTCCGGCCGGCGAACCCGTCGATGAGCAGCATGATCCAGACGGCGAGCCGGTCGGCGGGAAGGTCGGTCCGCACCTCGCCCGCGTGCTGAGCCTCCGCGACGACCTCCCGGAGCGCGGCGCGGAGGGTGTCTTCGTCGGCCCGGAGCGCGGCCGCGATGTCCGGGTGGGACGTCAGCCCGCCGACGACCGTGATGAAGCCCGCTGCCCGGGGGTCGGCCAGGTCGGCGACCGCGTGGCCGACGTAGCCGAGGATGACCTGCCGCGCCGGGGTCCCGGGTTCGCGCGCGGCGAAGAACCGGCGCGTCTCCTCGGTGCCCTCCTCGAGGATCGCCACCAGCAGCGAGTCCTTCGTCGGGAAGTGGTGGAAGAACGTGCCCGACCCGATTCCGGCGATCCGGCAGATTTCCGCGGTCGTGGCACCGGCGTACCCGTGCAAGGCGAACGCGGTGAGCGCCGCGTCGATGATCTGCAGCCGCCGGGCTCGCCGTCGCACCGGATCGATGGGGCGTGGCATGACCCCATCCTAGTTAGTGGAGTAGCTACTCTGTTAATGTCTCCCCGTCGGCGGAAAGGGGAGCACGATGCCGGAGTCAGGGCGCGTTCTGCGCGTCTCCCGGGCCCTGGTCGCGGGGATCGCGCTGGCCGGGCTGCCGCTCGGCGCCGGCGCGGCGCTCCTGGTGCGGCCGGTCACCGGCTGGGTGATCGGCCTGTTCGGCGCGGCTCCGGGGCCGTTGCGCCTGCTGGCCCGCGTGCCGGTGCCCTGGCTGGTGGCCGGTGGTGCCGCCGCCGGCCTGGTCGCCACGGCGTTGCTCGCCGCGCGGGTCCTGGCGGAGACCACCGCGGTGGAGATCACGGGGCGGGGCGTGACCGTCGAGCGGGACGGCTCCCGCGTGTTCGTCGCGCGTGAGCGGATCGCGGCGGTCTACACCGACCCGCGGGATCTCGTGCTGCGCGGCGCGGACGGGCGGGAGCTGTTGCGCCGCGAGGCCGACATCGGCGCCCGTCGTCTCGCGGCGGCCTTCGCGGCCGCCGGCTATCCCTGGCGCGGCACCCGGGACCCGGACGAGGACCGGTTCCGGCCCTGGGTGGACGGCACGCCGGACCTGCCGGCCGAGGTGCACGACCTGCTCCGGCGACGCGAACGGGCGCTGCGCGACGGCGAGGCCGGCACCGCGGTGGCGCTCCGCGACCAGATCCAGGACCTCGGCGTCGTGGTGCGTGAGCGACGAGCGCACCACGACCAGCAGTGGCGTCCGGCCGCGGCGAAAACGCGGTGACCACCGCCCGGGTGGCCGGTTAGCGTCCGGGCATGCGCACAGCCTTCGGAGCCGATTTCGACGTCCCCACCGGGTACCTGAACACCCCGAGCATCGGGATCCCGCCCGCGGCGGTGGCCGACGCGGTGGCGGCGTCCGTCGAAGCCTGGCGCACCGGCGGCAACCAGCCGGGCGACTTCGAGCCGCTCGTCGCGCGGGCGCGGGAGTCGTTCGCGCGTCTCGTCGGCGTGCCGTCCGGCCGGATCGCGATCGGCTCGACCGTGTCCCAGCTGCTCGCGAGCGTCGCGGCCGGGCTGCCCGAAGGCGCCCGGGTGCTCACCGCGGCCGGGGAGTTCACCAGCACCACGTTCCCGTTCGCCGCCCGGGGCGCGCGGATCACCGAGGTGCGCCTCGCCGAGCTGCCCGGCGCCGTGCGCGGGCACGACCTGGTGACCGTCAGCGTCGCGCAGTCCGCGGACGGGGCGCTGGTGGACCTCGGCGCGCTGCGCGCCGAAGCCGAAGCCGCGGGCGTCCCGGTCGTCCTCGACGCGACCCAGGCCGCCGGCTGGATGCCCCTGGACCTGGAGTGGGCCGACTGGGTGGTGGCCGCCGGGTACAAGTGGCTGATGTCCCCGCGCGGCTGCGCCTGGCTGGCGGTGCACCCGCGCGTCGCCGAGCGGACGGTGCCGGTTTCGGCCAACTGGTACGCGGGCGAGGACCCGTGGCAGACCACCTACGGCATGCCGCTGCGCCTGGCCGGGGGTGCGCGCCGCGTTGACCTGTCCCCGGTGTGGTTCGCGCACGCCGGCGCCGCGGTGGCCCTGCCGTACCTGGCGTCGCTGGACCTGGCGGCGGTGCGCGCGCACAACGTCGAGCTGGCCGACGCCCTGCTGACCCGGCTCGGCCTGCCCGGACGCGGCAGCGCGATCGTGGCGCTGGCGGCCGACCCGGCCGCGCTCACCCGGGCAGGGGTCACGGCCAGCGTCCGCGCGGGCAAGGCGCGGGTCGGCTTCCACCTCTACAACACCGAAGACGACGTCGAACGGGTTCTGGACGCGTTGCGGTGAGTCACCCGGAGGAGTGAGCTACGGTGTCCCTCCGTGGTTGGTGCGCAGTTCCCTCCCGGTCGCGGTGACACCGCGCCGCTGCCCCGCATCCCGGCCGAACCGTCGCCGCCCCGGCGCGCCCCGGTGCTGAAGATCGCCGGGCTGGTGGCCGTCGCGGTCGTGGCGGGGCTGGTGTGGTGGCTGGTGCGTGGCGGCTCCGCCGAGGAGGCCCCGCCGGCGGCGCAGGCCCCGGCCAAGGAGTTCCAGTTCACCGTCACCGAGGGCCCGGTGGCCGCGACCGACTGCGCCGCGAACTCGTATTCGCAGGTCAAGCAGTTCTTCGCGGAGCACCCGTGCCAGCGGCTGTCGCGCGCCCTGTACACGACCGCCAGCGGCGCCTCGCGCGCGCTGGTGTCGGTCGCGGTGGTCACCATGGCCACCCCGGAGGAGGCGCAGCAGCTCAAGAAGCTCGCCGACACCGACGGCACCGGCAACGTCAACGACCTCGTGCGGGACGGCACCGCGAAGATCCCCGGCGCGCCGAAACTCGCCGGCGGCGACTACCTGTCCCGGGTGACGGGCAGCTCGGTGACCATCGTGCTGTCCGCGTTCTTCGACGGCCACTCCGACGAGGCCACGCTGCAGCGCATCAGCAAGGAGGCCCTCGACCTGGCGCCGGGGGCCTAGTGTCCTGAGTCGTTAATTCGAGTTCAGCTGTAGGGTGCGGTATGCCGAATCCGAAGCTGCCTGAGTTGGCCTTGTCCGTTGATGAGGCACAGACGTTGCGGAACTGGGTGCAGCGGCGGAAGACGGCTCAGGCGTTGGCGTTGCGGTCGGGGATCGTGCTGCGGTGCGCCGAGGGCGGCTCGAACAGCGAGATCGCCGCGGAGTTGGGCGTCGGGCGCGCGATGGTCGCGAAATGGCGTTCCCGGTTCGTGGCCCAACGACTGGACGGCCTGGTCGA
>NZ_PQHW01000055.1 GCF_003385215.1 Amycolatopsis thermalba
CCCATCAGGCGCCGCCGCCGGCCCTCCCCACCCCGGCGCCCGTCACCGGACCGGGGGACCTGCCGCCGCGCCCGCGCGTGCCGGTGCCAAGATGACGATCTTGGGGGACGCGGCAGGGGGCCGCGCCGGGACGGGGGGACACGATGGCCGCTCACCTGCACGCCCACGACCACCCGCGGCTCACCGGCACGCGCCTGCGGTGGATCACCCGCGGCGCGGCCGCGCTGCTCCTCCTCACCGTCGTCGGCTGGGTGCTGCTCTTCCAGGGGTTTCTCGACCTGCACGTCTACCGCACCGGCGGCCTCGCCTGGCGGACCGGCGCCGGGCTGTACACGCCGGCCTTCGCGGCCATGGTGCCGGGCATGCCGCTGCCCTTCACCTATCCCCCGTTCGCCGCGATCCTGTTCGCGCCCGTCGAGCTCCTGCCCTGGCACGTGGCGAAGTTCGCGGTCAGCCTCGCCTCCGCGGCCACCCTCGCGCTCACCACCACGCTCACCGCCCGCCGCCTCCTCGCCAATCGCGCCGCGGCGAACGCCCTCGGCATGAGCGTCGCCGCCCTGTGGGCGCTGTTCGAACCGGCCCGGCAGACCATCGGTTTCGGCCAGATCAACCTGATCCTGATGGCCCTGGTCACCGCGGACTGCCTGCTCCCCCGCACCCGCTGGCCCCGCGGCCTGCTGGTCGGCGTGGCCGCGGCGATCAAGCTCACCCCGGCCGTCTTCGTGCTGCTGTTCCTCCTCCGCCGCCAATACCGCGCCGCCGCCACCGCGGTCGCCTCGTTCGCCGCCTGCGGGCTCGCCGCCCTGCTGCTCGCGCCGGCCGACTCCGCGCAGTACTGGCTGCACACCCTGTTCGACCCGGGGCGCATCGGCGGCCTCGCCTACGCGTTCAACCAGAACATCCAGGCGATCCTGGTCCGGCTGTTCCCGGAGAACACCCTGCTCTGGGCCGTGCTCGCGGCCGCGGTCATGGCCCTGGCCGCGGTCGCCGCCCGCCGGGCCCGCGACGACGTCACCGCCCTGCTCGCCATCGCCGCCGGCGGGTTGCTCGCCTCGCCGGTGAGCTGGTCGCACCACTGGGTCTGGGTGCTGCCCGCCGCGGTGGTGGTGCTGGTCCGCGCCCCGCGCTGGAGCCCGGTGCTGCTCGTCTTCGCCGTCGGGCCGCACTCGTGGCTGCCGCAGACCCACGACCTGGAGATGCACTGGACCTGGTGGCAGCACCTGCTCGGGTCCTCCTACGTGCTGGTCTCGGTGGCCGCCCTGGTGATCATGGCCGGGAATTCGCCATCCCCGCGGATCGTTGAACAACTCGGCCGCCGGTCTCGCCCGTCCCGATCTGGCGACACCGGCGGCCCTGGTAGCGGCACCGCCCGCCCGGTAGCGTCCGGGGAGACCGAGGACGTGATCGACACGGTGAGGTGAGACGGTGCCGTCCCTGCTCGTCGCGAACCGGGGCGAGATCGCCGTCCGGATCCTCGGCACCGCCGCCGCGCTGGGCTTCCGCACGGTCGCCGTGTATCCCGGGGACGACGCCGACTGCGCCCACGTCACCCGCGCCGACCACGCCGAACGCCTCGACGGCACCTACCTCGACGCCGCCGCGATCGTCGCCGCCGCGCAGCGCACCGGATGCGAGTTCCTGCACCCCGGTTACGGGTTCCTGTCCGAGAGCGCGGACCTCGCCCGCCGCTGCGCGGACGCCGGGATTCGCTTCGCCGGACCGTCCCCGGACGCCCTGGAACTGTTCGGCGACAAGACCCGCGCCCGGGCACGAGCCCGGGAGCTGGGCATTCCGGTCCTCGCGGGCACCGACGGCCCGACCGATCCGGCCACCGCCGAGGCGTTCTTCGCCGAGCACGGCGCGGTGATGGTCAAGGCGCTGGCCGGGGGCGGCGGACGCGGCATGCGACCGGTGACCGACGCGGCCGGCCTGCCCGCCGCACTGCGCCGCTGCGCCTCCGAAGCCCGGGCCGCGTTCGGCGACGGCTCGGTCTACCTGGAACGGCTCCTCCCCCACGCCCGCCACATCGAGGTGCAGATCGCCGCCGACGGCGAGACGACGCTCGCGCTCGGCGACCGGGACTGCAGCCTGCAGCGCCGCCGCCAGAAGCTCATCGAGATCGCGCCCGCGACCCTCCCGGCGGAGCTCCGAAAGCGCTTGCACGAGTGCGCCACGCGGTTGGTCGGGTCCACTGTGTACCTTGGTCTGGCCACTGTGGAATTCCTGGTCGACGGCGGCGAATTCGTGTTCCTGGAGGTGAATCCGCGGTTGCAGGTCGAGCACACCGTGACCGAGGAGGTCACCGGGCTCGACCTGGTCGAGATCGGGCTCCGGCTGGCCGCGGGCGAACCACTGGACCGCACCGTCCCGCAGCCGCGGGGCGTGGCGATCCAGGCCAGGGTCAACACCGAGACGGTCCGGCCGGACGGCACCGTGCTGCCCGGCGGCGGCACGCTCACCACGTTCCAGCCGCCCACCGGCCGCGGCGTCCGCGTGGACACCCACGGCTACCCGGGCTATCCCGGCAACCCGCGTTACGACTCGCTGCTGGCCAAGGTGATCGTCACCGGACACGACCTCGCCTCGGCCGCCGCCCGGTTGCGTCGCGCGCTGGGCGAATTCGCCATCACCGGGCCGCCGACGAACCTCGCCCTGCTCCGGGCGCTGCTGGCCGAGCCGCTCGGCACGGCCGACACCACGTTCGTGGACCGCCGCCTGCCGGACCTGGTGGACGAGATCACCGAGCCCGCGGCCGCGCCGGGCACGGTCACCGCGCCACAGCAGGGCGTGGTGGCGCAGGTGTGCGTGGCCGAGGGCGAGACGGTGCCGGCGGGCGCGGAACTCGTCGTGCTCGAGGCGATGAAGATGGAACACCTGATCACCGCCGAGCGGGGCGGCGCGGTGCTCGGGGTCGTGGTCAAGCCCGGTGACACCGTCACGGCCGGGGCGGTCCTGGTCACCCTGCGAGAGAACGGCGAGGTGACCGGAGCCGCCGAGGCGACCGAGACCGACCTCGACCACATCCGGCCGGACCTCGCGGAAACCGTGGCGCGGCACGAGATCGGCCTGGACGCCGCGCGCCCGGACGCGGTGCGCAAGCGGCACTCCGCCGGGCAGCGGACCGCGCGGGAGAACGTCGAGGACCTGTGCGATCCCGGCAGCTTCACCGAGTACGGCGCCCTCGCGATCGCCGCGCAGCGCCGCCGCCGGGACCTCGGCGACCTGATCCGCCGCACCCCCGCCGACGGCCTGGTCACCGGCACCGCGACCGTCGGCGGGCGGCCGGTCGTCGTGCTGGCCTACGACTACACCGTGCTGGCCGGGACGCAGGGCGTGCACAACCACCGCAAGACCGACCGGATGCTGCGGCTGGCCCGGGACCGCGGCCTGCCGGTGGTGCTGTTCGCCGAGGGCGGCGGCGGGCGGCCGGGCGACACCGACACCTCCGCGGTCGCCCAGCTGGACGTGCCGACGTTCCGCATGGCCGCCCAGCTGGCCGGCGAGGTGCCGACGGTCGCGATCGTGTCGGGCTACTGCTTCGCCGGCAACGCGGCGCTGGCCGGGGTGTGCGACGTGGTCATCGCGACCGAGGGCAGTTCACTGGGCATGGGCGGGCCGGCGATGATCGAGGGCGGCGGGCTCGGAGTCGTCGCGCCCGGCGACGTCGGGCCGATGCCGGTGCAGTACACCAACGGGGTCGTGGACGTGCTGGTCGCCGACGAGGCCGGGGCGGTCGACGTGGCCAAGCGTTACCTGTCCTACTTCGCCGGCCCGGCCGAGGCCGGGGAACCACACGACCAGCGCCGGTTGCGGCACCTGGTGCCGGAGAACCGGGTCCGCGTCTACGACGTGCGGCCGGTGCTGTCCACAGTGGCCGATCCCGGCAGCCTGCTCGAACTGCGCGCCGGGTTCGGGATCGGGGTGATCACCGCGCTGGCCCGGATCGGCGGGATCCCCGTGGGGGTGCTGGCGAACAACCCGGCCCACCTCGGCGGCGCGATCGACGGCGACGCCGCCGACAAGGCGGCACGTTTCCTGGACCTGTGCCGCGCGCACGGCCTGCCGGTGGTGTCCTTCGTGGACACTCCGGGGTTCATGGTGGGCCCGGAGGCGGAGAAGACCGCGACGGTGCGGCGGTTCGGTGACCTGTTCGTCGCCGGGGCGCGGCTGACCTCGCCGCTGGTCGCGGTGGTGCTGCGCAAGGCCTACGGCCTGGGCGCGATGGCGATGACCGGCGGCTCGCTGCACGCGCCCGCGCTGACGGTGGCGTGGCCGACGGGCGAGTTCGGCGGCATGGGGCTGGAGGGCGCGGTGCGGCTGGGGTTCCGCGCGGACCTGGAGGCGATCGCCGACCCGGAGGCCCGGCACGCCCGCTACGCCGAGCTGGTGGCCGAGTACTACGAGCGCGGCAAGGCCCTGAACACGGCGACGGTCTTCGAGATCGACGACGTGATCGACCCGGCCGGCACGCGGGAGCTCATCATCCGCACCCTCGGCGCGACCGGCTGACCGCGGAACCCGCTCGCCGCGGCGGTGCGCGGCCGGTCGATCCGGGTGCCGCCTCATTCCTCCAGCAGGAAGAGCGGGATCCGGCGGTCCGTCTTCTCCTGCCACTCGGTGTACGTCGGCCAGAGCGCGACAGCGTACTCCCACCACTGGCGACGCTCCTCGCCGTCGAGCCGGCGGGCGACGTAGGTCTTCCTGACCGGGCCGTCCTGCAGCTCCACCGTCGGGTGGGCACGGAGGTTGGCGACCCAGCCCGGGTTCTCGCGGCGGCCGCCGTTGGACGCCACCGCGAGGTACTTGCCGTCCTTCTCGATCCGCATGATCGGCGACTTGCGGATCTTGCCGGTCTTGGCGCCGACCGTGGTGAGCACGACGATCGGGGCCCCGCCGGGCTCGTTGAGGCTGACCTCCCCGCCGGACGACTCGAACTGCTCCACCGCTTCGCGGACCCAGTCCGTCGGGCTCGGCGCGTACTCGCCTTCGAAGTGATCACTCACGCTTGCCACAAGGCGGCCGCCGCCCGCGGTATTCCCGCCACGGCGGACGCGCACCCCTGCCGGGGCCGGTGATGACGCCTGGCCGGCTCCGGGCAGCGCGCCGCGGCCGGGCGCCGGCCATTGGCGCGGTCACCCGGCCGGAACGCACGAGCCCTACCAGCGCTCGTGCACCTGCGCCCGGATCCGCCGGTCGTACAGCTCCCGCACCGCCTCCAGCGTCGGCTCCGGCAGTGCCTCGACCCCAGCCGCCGCCGCGTTCGCTCGCGCCTGCTCCGCCGATCGCGCCCCCGGGATCACCGACGTGACGCCCGGCTGCTGGATGATCCACCGCAACGCCGTCTGGGCGGGCGTCACGCCGGCCGGGGCCAGCGAACTGAACTCCGCGGCCGCCTCGACGCCCGTCGCGAAGTCCACCCCGCTGAACGTCTCCCCCTGGTCGAACGCCTCGCCGTGCCGGTTGAACGTCCGGTGGTCGTCCGTGGCGAACACCGTCTCCTTCGTGTAGCGGCCGGACAGCAGGCCGGACGCCAGCGGCACCCGCGCGATGATCCCCACCCCCGCCTCGGCGGCGGCCGGCAGCACCCGGTCGAGTGGCTTGAGCCGGAACGGGTTCAGGATGATCTGCACGCTCGCCGTGCCCGGGCGGGCGATCGCGGTCAGCGCCTCCGCGCACGTCTCGACGCTCACCCCGTACGCGGCGATCCGCTCCTCCGCCACCAGCGTGTCCAGCGCGTCGAACACGGCGTCACTGGAGTACACCGCCGCCGGCGGGCAGTGCAGCTGCACCAGGTCCAGCACCTCGACCCCGAGGTTGGCCCGCGACCGGTCGGTCCACGCCCGGAAGTTCTCCAGCGTGTACTCACCCGGGTCCAGCGGCGCGCGACGGCCCATCTTGGTCGCCACGAACACGTCCGGGTGGTCGCGCAGAAACCGCCCGATGATCTGCTCGCTGCGGCCGTCACCGTAGACGTCGGCGGTGTCGAAGAACGTGACACCGGCCGACACCGCGGCCTCCAGCACCGCGAACGCCTCGGCCTCGCCGACCTCGCCCCAGTCCGCGCCCAGCTGCCACGTGCCGAGCCCGACCACCGACACCGCACGGCCGGTCCGGCCGAGAACCCGTTGCTCCATGCCGACGATCCTAAGGGCCCCCACCGACAATCCCGGGCACGCGCCGAAACCGCCCACGAGATCACAAAACCCCCACACGTGCGCGCATAAACTGGGCCGGGTGACCACCACTCCGGCCCCCACCCGCGCGCCGCGGCTCCTCGCCCTGGGCTGCCTCACCGCGATCGCCGGGGGCGCCGCGCTCGTGCTCCTGCTGCAGTTCCTCCCGCCCACCGACCAGATCAGCCCGGTGCGCCGCACGATCAGCGAGTACGCCCTGAGCGCCAACAAGTGGATCTTCGACATCGCGGTCCTGCTGATCGCCCTCGGCTCGGCGGTGCTGTTCGCCGCGCACGTGCTGATGCGGGCCCTGCCGGTCCGCTCGGCCGCGGTCGTGCTCGGTGCACTGTGGACGGTCAGCCTGCTGGTGGTGGTCGCGTTCCCCAAGACCGACTGGTCCGTCGGGCCGAGCCTGGGCGGGGTGGTGCACCGGTACGCGAGCGTCGTCGGGTTCGTGTGCCTGCCGGTCGGCCTGCTGTTCGCCGCGCGCCGCATCTTCCCGGACTCGCCGGGCTGGCGCTGGGCGGCCCGCGCGCTGGCGATCGTCTCGCTCGCCTGGTTCGGGCTCATCCTCGGTGCGGTCGGCTACATGCTCGCCGGGGGCGGGCCGTGGTGGCGCACGATCCCGCTGGGCCTGGTGGAGCGCCTGCTCGCGGCCACCGAACTGCTCGCGCTCGCCACGCTGGCCGTCCCGTTACTACGATCGAACCGAACCGGGGTGACCCAGGTCACTTAGGCGCTCCGGGCCGGAGGCGAGTAGCTTTCTAAGCGCTCGCTTACCGACGCGCTCAACGACGAGGAGGAGTTCCCGTGACCGAGTCCCACTCCCGGGTCGCCATCGTGACCGGCGCCGGCCGAGGCATCGGCGCCGCTGTCGCGCGCAAGCTGGCCTCGGACGGTTTCGCCGTCGCCCTGCTGGACCTCAACGAGGAGTCCGTGAAGCAGGGCGCCGAGGACATCGCCGCGGCCGGCGGCAAGGCCATCGGGGTCGCGCTCGACGTCAGCAACACCGAGCAGGTCGAGGCCGCCGTCGCCCGGGTCGCCGAGGAGCTGGGCCCGCCGACCGTGCTGGTCAACAACGCCGGCATCACCCGGGACAACCTGCTCTTCAAGATGACCGACGAGGACTGGGACTCGGTCATGAACGTGCACCTCAAGGGCTCGTTCCTGATGACCCGAGCGGTCCAGAAGCACATGACCGAGCAGCGCTGGGGCCGGATCGTGAACCTGTCCAGCACCTCCGCGCTGGGCAACCGCGGCCAGGTCAACTACTCCGCGGCCAAGGCCGGCCTGCAGGGCTTCACCAAGACGCTGGCGATCGAGCTGGGCAAGTTCGGCGTCACCGCGAACGCGATCGCGCCGGGCTTCATCGAGACCGACATGACCGCCGCCACCGCGGAGCGCCTGGGCGTGCCGTTCGAGGACTTCAAGGCGTTCGCGGCCAAGGAGATCCCGGTGCAGCGCGTCGGCAAGCCCGAGGACATCGCCAACACCGTGTCGTTCCTGGTCAGCGAGGGCGCCGGGTTCGTCTCCGGCCAGGTCGTCTACGTCGCCGGCGGACCGAAGGACTGAGATCATGCGCGTCTTCAACGGACTGGACGAGTTCACCGCCGCGGTCGGCGAGCAGCTGGGCACCAGCGACTGGCACACCGTCACGCAGGAGCAGGTCAACACCTTCGCCGACGCCACCGGCGACCACCAGTGGATCCACGTGGACGTCGAGAAGGCCAAGCAGGGCCCGTTCGGCGCCCCGATCGCGCACGGTTTCCTGACCCTGTCGGTGCTGCCGCTGCTGTCGGCGGGCACCTACCGCGTCGACGGGCTGAAGATGGGGATCAACTACGGCCTGAACAAGGTCCGGTTCCCGCAGCCGGTCAAGGTCGGCTCGAAGATCCGCGGGGTCGCCGAGCTGGCCGAGGTCACCGACGTGCCGGGCGGCAAGCAGGTGGTGACGCGGTGGACGATCGAGATCGACGGCGAGGCCAAGCCGGCGTGCGTCGCCGAGTGGGTGACGCGCCTGATCGCCTGAGACGTGAGCCCGCCTCCGGGCGGGCTTCCGCTACGGTGGGACATACCGACTGGTCGGTATAGCTATCTGGACAAGGAGGCCCAGTGACGCAGCAGGACCTGCCCGGACTCGACCTCGCACGGCTGCGGGACTACCTGGACGAGCACTCCCCCGGGCTCGTCCAGGGCCCGCTCACCGGTGAGGTGGTGCAGGGCGGCCGGTCGAACCTGACCTACATCGTGGGCGACGGCGCCGGCCGCTGGGTGGTGCGCCGGCCCCCGCTCGGGCACGTCCTGCCCACCGCGCACGACATGGCCCGCGAGCACCGCGTCATCAGCGCGCTCGCGGACACGCCCGTGCCGGTGCCGCGGACGATCACGCTGTGCCAGGACACCGAGGTGCTCGGCGCGCCGTTCTACGTGATGGAGTTCGTGCCGGGCACCCCCTACCGCGCGGCGAGCGAGCTGGAGGCGCTCGGTGAGGAGCGCACGCGGGCGATCGCCGAGTCGCTGATGGACACCCTCGTCGACCTGCACACCGTCGACCCGGACGCGGTCGGGCTCGCCGATTTCGGCCGCCCGGAGGGGTTCCTGGAACGGCAGGTGCGCCGCTGGAAGAAGCAGCTGGACGCCTCCCGCAGCCGGGACCTGCCCGGCGTCGACGACCTGCACGACCAGCTGGCCCGCGCCATCCCGGCGTCCGGGCCCGCGGCCGTCGTGCACGGCGACTACCGGCTGGACAACGTCCTGGTCGACGAGACCGACCGCATCACCGCGGTGCTGGACTGGGAGATGTCCACGCTCGGGGACCCGCTGACCGACCTGGCCCTGCTCATCGCCTACGCCGAGCGCGGCAAGGTCAACCTGGAGATCGTCTCCAACGTCAGCACCGCGCCCGGTTACCCGGGCACGGACGAGATGATCGCGCGGTACGCGGCGCGGTCCGGCCGGGACGTCTCGGCGCTGGACTGGTACGTCGGGTTCGCGTTCTTCAAGCTCGCGGTGATCCTGGAAGGCATCTACTACCGGTTCAGCCAGGGCCAGACCGTGGGCGCCGGCTTCGACCAGATCGGCGCCGCGGTGGTCCCGCTCGTCACCCTCGGACTCGACACCCTCAAGGACTGATCATGGATTTCGCGTTCGACGCCAAGACCGAGGAGCTGCGGGAGCGGCTCCTGGAGTTCATGGACTCCCACATCTACCCCGCCGAGCCGGTCCACGAGGAGCAGCTGGCGCAGCGGGACAACGAGTGGACCTTCCCGCCGGTCGTGGAGGACCTCAAGGCCGAGGCGCGCAAACGCGGCCTGTGGAACTTCTTCCTCCCCGGTGAGCACGGCGCCGGGTTGACGAACCTGCAGTACGCGCCGCTGGCCGAGATCACCGGCCGCAGCCCGCACCTGGCCCCGGTCGCGCTGAACTGCTCGGCGCCGGACACCGGGAACATGGAGGTGCTCGCGATGTTCGGCACCGAGCAGCAGCGCAAGCAGTGGCTGCAGCCGCTGCTGGACGGCGAGATCCGCTCGGCGTTCGCGATGACCGAGCCGGACGTGGCCTCCTCCGACGCCCGCAACATCGCCACCAGCATCCGCCGCGACGGCGACTCGTACGTGATCACCGGGCGCAAGTGGTACATCACCGGCGCGATGAACCCGAACTGCAAGATCTTCATCGTCATGGGCAAGACCGACCCGGACGCCGAACCGCACCGCCAGCAGAGCCAGATCCTGGTGCCGCGGGACACGCCCGGCGTGCACGTCACGCGCGGGATGCACGTCTTCGGCTACACCGACGGCTCGCACGGCGGGCACGCCGAGGTGGTCTTCGACGAGGCGCGGGTGCCCGCGGACAACCTGATCGGCGAGGAGGGCGACGGGTTCGCCATCGCCCAGGCGCGGCTGGGGCCGGGCCGGATCCACCACTGCATGCGCTCGATCGGCATCGCCGAGCGCGCCATCGAGATGATGTGCCGCCGCACGCTGAGCCGCTCGACCTTCGGCAAGCCGATCGCCGAGCAGGGCGTGGTGCAGGACTGGATCGCCGAGGCGCGGGTGAAGGTCGAGCAGCTGCGGCTGCTGGTGCTCAAGACCGCGTGGCTGATGGACACCGTCGGCAACCGCGGCGCGCACACCGAGATCCAGGCGATCAAGATCGCCACCCCGAAGACCGTCGAGTGGATCCTGGACAAGGCGATCCAGGCGCACGGCGCGGGCGGGCTGTCCCAGGACTTCCCGCTGGCGGAGATGTGGGCGGGGATCCGCACGCTGCGGTTCGCCGACGGACCGGACGAGGTTCACAAGCGCTCGCTGGCCCACCGCGAGCTGAAGAAGTACCGATCGGAGGCCCGATGAGCACGCTGACCGCCGACGACCTGCGCGCGCGGGTGGGCGAGCTGCTCGCCGCCCACCCGCCGGCGAGCACGGAGCGGCTGGAGTTCCTGCGAGCCCGGTTCGACTCCGGCCTGGCCTGGGTGCACTACCCGGAGGGCCTGGGCGGGCTGGGCGCGCCGCGCGAGCTGCAGAACGTCGTCGAAGCCGAGCTGGCGAAGGCCGGCGCGCCGGACAACAACCCGCGCCGGATCGGCATCGGGCTGGGCATGGCGGCGCCGACGATCCTGCGGTTCGGCACCGAGGAGCAGAAGAAGCGCTATCTGCGTCCACTGTGGACCGGCGAGGAGGTGTGGTGCCAGCTGTTCAGCGAGCCGGGCGCCGGATCGGACCTCGCCGCGCTGGGCACCCGCGCGGTGCGCGACGGTGACACGTGGGTGGTCGACGGGCAGAAGGTGTGGACGTCGGTCGCGCACATCGCCCGGTTCGCGATCCTGGTCACCCGCACGGATCCGGACGTGCCCAAGCACCAGGGCATGACGTACTTCATCTGCGACATGACCGATCCCGGTGTCGAGGTGCGGCCGCTGCGGCAGCTGACCGGCGAGGCCGAGTTCAACGAGGTGTTCCTGTCCGGGGTGCGGATCCCGGACGCGAACCGGCTCGGCGCGGTCGGCGAGGGCTGGAAGGTCGCGCAGACCACGCTGATGAACGAGCGGGTGGCGATCGGCGGCAACGCGATCCCGCGCGAGGGCGGCCTGATCGGGATGGTGTCGCGGACCTGGCGGGACCGGCCGGAGCTGCGCACGCCGGAGCTGCACGACCGGTTGCTCCGCCTCTGGGTCGAGGCGGAAGCGGCGCGCCTGGCCGGGACGCGGTTGCGCCAGCAGCTGGCGGTCGGGGCGCCGGGGCCGGAGGGTTCGGCGATGAAGCTGGCGTTCGCGAAGCTGCAGCAAGCGCTGACCGGGCTGGAGATCGAACTGTCCGGTGAGGACGGTCTGCGTTACGACGACTGGACGTTGCGCCGGCCGGAGAAGGTCGACATGCTCGGCCGCGGGCCCGGGTACCGCTACCTGCGGGCGAAGGGCAATTCGATCGAGGGCGGCACCTCCGAGGTGCTGCGCAACATCATCTCCGAACGCGTGCTCGGGCTGCCGTCCGAGCCACGGGTGGACAAGGACGTCGCGTGGAAGGACCTGCCGCGGTGAGCGATCTGCTGTACTCCGAGGTCGAGGAGGACCTGCGCGCCAGTGTCCGGGACCTGCTCGGCGACCAGGCCGGGTTTTCGGCCGTGCTGGCACGGACGGAGAGCGCCGAGCCGTACGACCTGAAGCTGTGGCGGACGCTGGCGACGGATCTGGGCCTGGCGGGGCTCGCGGTGCCGGAGTCGCTGGGCGGGCAGGGCGCGTCGTACCGCGAGGTGGCGGTCGTGCTGGAGGAGCTGGGCCGGTCGGTGGCGCCGGTGCCGTTCCTGGGCAGCGCGGTGCTGGCGACGGCGGCTTTGCAGGCCGCGGGTGACACGGAGTTGCTGCCGCGCTTGGCCGCCGGTGAGGTCGTCGGCGCGCTGGCGGTGCCGCTGACGTCGGCGCCGGACGCGGGTTTCCCGGGTGGCGTGTCGGCGAACACGGAGGGCGCGCTGAGCGGCGCGGTGCGGACGGTGGCCGATGCGTCGGTGGCGGACGTGCTGATCGTGCCGGCGGTGGGCCCGGACGGCCCGGGGCTGTACGCGGTGGAGAAGACCGCGGCGACGGTGACCGAGGTGGTGTCGCTCGATCTGACGCGCCGGCTGGCGGACGTGTCGTTGGACAACGCGTCGTCGCGGTTGCTGGTGTCGGGTGCCGGGGCGGAGGCGGCGCTGCGGCAGGCGTTGCTGGTGGGCGCCGGGTTGCTGGCGTCGGAGCAGGTCGGGGTCGCGCAGTGGTGTCTCGATGAGACGGTGGCGTATCTGAAGCAGCGCTACCAGTTCGGGCGGCCGGTGGGTTCGTTCCAGGCGCTGAAGCACCGGCTGGCGGATCTGTACCTGGAGATCGTGTCCGCCCGCGCGACGGCCCGCTATGCGGCGGACACGCTCGCTACCGGTGACTCGGATGTGCCCGTCGCGGTGGCGGTGGCGCAGTCGACGTGCTCGACGGTGGCGCTGCACGCCGCGGAGGAGGCGGTGCAGTTGCACGGCGGGATCGGGATGACGTGGGAGCACCCGGCGCACCTGTACCTGAAGCGCGCCAAGAGCGACGAGCTGGCGCTCGGCACGCCGGGGCGGCACCGTGCGGCGCTGGCGGGGTTGGTGAACCTGCCGCCGGCCTGAGGCGGATTGCTGGAGCGTGGTTTTTCGGGAGGCCGGTGCTGTGGCGCCGGCCTCCCTTGTCTTGTGTCGTCGGCGCGTGGCTCCCGCGTGAGTGGACACTTCGCAGGCGCACGAAAGGCCCAGCCACGGACTTCGGCGCACGAAAGCACCCAGTCGTAGGTGTACGAAGGGACCAGCCACACCAGGCGAGGCAGGTGGTCGCGTCGCACCCGCACGAGCGGGCATGTCGCCCCCGCACGAGCGGGCACCTCGCACCCGCACGAGCAGGCATCTCG
Organism: Amycolatopsis thermalba; assembly: GCF_003385215.1. Lineage (GTDB taxonomy): Bacteria > Actinomycetota > Actinomycetes > Mycobacteriales > Pseudonocardiaceae > Amycolatopsis_E > Amycolatopsis_E thermalba. The sequence goes on from NZ_PQHW01000055.1 coordinate 13,085, forward strand.
CACCCGCACGAGAGGACATCTCGCACCCCCACGAGAGAACACCTCGCACCCGCACGAGAGGACATCTCGCACCCGCACGAGAGGGCACCTCGCACCCCCACGAGAGGACATCTCGCACCCCCACGAGAGGGCACCTCGCACCCCCACGAGAGGGCATCTCGCACCCCCGCGGGTGGACACCCAACGCCCCATGAGCGGACACTTCGCACTCGCACGAGTGGCCCCCTCATGCGACCGCACGAATGGTCACCTCGCCGCCGCACGAACAGTCACCTCGCCGCCGCACGAACGGTCACCTCGCACGAACGGTCACCTCGCACGAGAGGGCATCTCGCACGCCCACGAGCGGACATCTCGCACGCCCACGAGCGGACATCTCGCGCGGGCACGAGTGGACACCTCGTGTGGCCGCACGAACGGTCACCTCGCACGAGAGGGCATCTCGCACGCCCACGAGCGGGCACCTCGTAGCCCCACGAGTGGCCGCCTCACGGCCCCGCGAGAGGGCATCTCGTACCCACCCACACAAATGGCCATCTCGTACCCACACGAATGGTCGCCTCGTACCCACACGAATGCGTCACCTCGTGCCGGCACCACTGGACCAACCGCGCCCCGCCACCAGAAAGGCAGCGCAACAACCTCAGGGCCGCAGCGAGCCCACCAGCAGATCGGCGTAGTGCGCACCAACCTCCGGCGCGCTCAGCCGCCCGTCGCTGCGGTACCAGACCGCCAGGTGGTGCACCGAGCCGAAGAAGAAGTCCACCACGATGTCCGCGGGCTTGTCGGTGCGGAACACGCCCTCCCGCTGCCCCTCCTCGATCAGCGACCGGAACAGCACGTGGTACCGGCGCCGCTCGGCGCGCACCGCCTTGCGGTTTTCCGGGCTGAGCTGGTGCATGGACTGGAAGAAGATCGTCGTGTCGTCGAGGTTGTCGATGCTGCTCACCACGACGTCGGAAGCGGCCGCGTGCAGGCGCGCGGCCACCGGCTCACCGCTGGCGACCACCTTCTCCAGCTGCTCGGTCTGCAACCGCAGCACGCGGCCGTAGATCTCGTGCAGCAGGTCGTCCTTCGAGCCGAAGTAGTGGTACATCGCGCCCTTGGTGACCCCGGCCGCGGCCACGATCTCCTGCACCGACGTCCGGTCGAACCCGCGCTCGGCGAACAACCGCGTCGCCGCCGACAGCAGCCTCGCCGGCACCGGCTCCTCGGTCATCCGCAACGTCCTTCCTCGACCGGCACAGCATAACCGCGCCCCCGGTCGCACACCTTCCGGCGATGTGCGACCGGAGCACGTCACTCGCCCTGCGCGGCCTCCACCTTGCGCTGCAGCTTGTTCATCCCGCCCAGCCAGCGGTCCGTCTGCGTCGCGCGGGTGGTGTAGTACTCGGCGACCTCCGGGTGCGGCAGGATCAGGAACCGGTCGTCGGAGAAGGACTCCATCACCGCGTCCGCCACCTGGGCCGGTTCGATCGCCGACGCGCCCATGATCAGCTGTCCGCCGACGCCCGTCGCGGCGAGCATGTTCGTCCGGACGCCCTGCGGGCAGATCGCCTGGACCGTGATGCCCCGGTGCCGGTACGTCGCCGAGAGCCACTCCGCGAACGCCAGCGCCCCGTGCTTGGTCACCGAGTACGGCGCCGATCCGAGGCTGGTCAGCAGCCCGGCCGCGGAGACCGTCGCGAGGAACCGGCCCCGCCCGCGCTCCAGCCAGGCGGGCAACAGCAGGTGAGCCGCCCGCACGTGGGCCATCACGTTGACGTCCCACGCCCGCGCCCACACCTCCTCGGGCGCCTCCGGCCCGCCGTGCGGGGCGATGCCCGCGTTGGCGCAGAACAGGTCGATGGCGCCCAGCTCGCCGGTGGCCCGCGAGATCAGCGACGCGACCCCGTCCACCCCGGCCGCGTCACCGGCGACCGCGACCCCGCCCACCTCCGCGGCCACCGCCTCCGCGGCCGGGCCGTCGAGGTCGGCCACCACGATCCGCGCGCCCTCGGCCGCGAACCGCCGCGCCAGCGCCGCCCCGATCCCGCCGCCACCGCCGGTGATGACGACCCCGGCGCCCCTCAGCTCGAAGCTCACAGCCCGCCTCCCAGCGTCACGCCGCCGTCCAGCACCACGGTCTGCCCGGTGATCCACCCGGCCTCGTCGGAGAGCAGGAACGCGACCGCCCCGGCGATGTCCTCCGGCACGCCGAGCCGCTTCATCGGGTACGCCGCGGACACCTCCTCCTCGCGGCCCTCGTACAGCGCGGTGGCGAACTTGGTCTTCACCACGGCCGGCGCGACCGCGTTGACCCGGATCTTCGGGCCCAGCTCGACCGCCAGCTCCTGCGTCATCCGGATCACCGCCGCCTTGCTCACGCCGTACATGCCGATCCCGGGCGAGGCACGCAGGCCGGCGATCGAGGCGACGTTGACGACCGAGCCGCCGTGCTCCCCCATCCACGCGTCGCGCGCCTGACGCAGCCAGGCCAGCGGCGCGAGCACGTTGACGGCGAGGATCTTCGCCGCGGCGTCGCGGTCGATGTCAAGCATCGGGCCGTACACCGGGTTGATGCCGGTGTTGTTGACCAGCATGTCCAGCCGCCCGAAGGTCTCCACGGTCCTGGCGACGGCCTCCTCCTGGTGCGCCGGGTCGTCGGCCTTGCCGGGCACCGCGATCGCCACCCCGGGCCCGCCCAGCTCGTTCACCGCGTCGGCCAGCGGCTCGGGCTTGCGGGCGGTGATGCACACCCGCGCGCCGCGCTGCACCAGCTCACGGGCGATGCCGAAGCCGATGCCCCGGCTCGCCCCGGTGACGATCGCGACGCGGTCCTTGAACGAGTTCACCATCGGGCTCCTGTCTCCTGTCCACCTTGACTAAGCGCTCGCTTACAATGAGAACGGCCGGACCGCCGTGTCAAGTCTCCCGCCAGGCGGTTCCCGACTGGGAGGATTCCGCCATGACCATCTCGCTGTCCGCCGAACTCTGGCCGGACGTGCAGCCGGACGCGGCGCGGCGGCTGATGCTGGCCGGAGTCGAGTCCTTCGCCCGCCGCGGCTACCACGCGACCACGACGCGCGACATCGCCGGCGCGGCCGCGATGAGCCCCGCGGCGCTGTACGTGCACTTCCCGTCCAAGGCCGCGCTGCTGTTCGCCATCAGCAAGAGCGGGCACCAGCAGACGCTCGACCTGGTCGAGGACGTCGCGAAGCGCGCCGACGACCCGAAGGAGCGGATGCGCCGGATCGTCGCCGACTTCGTCGCCTGGCACGCCCGGCGGCACACCGTGGCGCGCGTCGTGCAGTACGAGCTGCAGGCGCTGCCGGAGCAGGAGTACCAGGTGGTGGCCGACCTGCGGCGCCGCATCGAGCACCTGGTGCGCGGCGTCATCGAGGAGGGCGTGGCGCAGGGCCAGTTCGTGGTGGCCGATGTCAAGACCGCCGCGCGAGCGGTCCTGTCGCTCGGCGTCGACGTGGCGCGCTGGTACACCGAACGCACCGGGAAGACGCCCAAGGCGCTCGGCCGCGAGTACGGGGATCTCGCGCTGCGCATGCTCGGCGCGCAACCCTGACAGCGACGGTGCCACGACGCTCACCGTACCTCACATACTAAGCGGTCGGTAACCTCCGTCCCCACCTTCGGCACGTCTCAGCACGCCGGCCCGCGAGGCGTGCTCGGCGTCGGCGGCGAGGGTGCGCCGGCAGCGCGTGGTGGACCGGATGGGCCGCCGTGACCTCGACCGACGCGTGCGGTTCGACGAGCCGGACGAAGAGCGGGAAGGCCACCGAGAAGGGCCGAGCCGCGTCGGTGAGGGTTGCCGCCTCGTCGGCACAGAGGCAGCGGGAGGTCCGCGCGGGCCGGGAAACGGCGGTACCGCGCGGCGTTACCGGCGCCGGCCGCGCACGTGCGGCCGCCGGCGACGAACCGGACGGTGGGTGCGGTTCCTCGCTACCGTCACGGCATGAGCGAAATCCGCCCGTTCCACCTCGCCGTCCCGCAGTCCCAGCTCGACGACCTGCACGCCCGCATCGACCTGACCCGCTGGCCGGACGAGCTGCCGGGCGTGGGCTGGAGCTACGGCATCCCGCTCGGCTACGTCCAGGAGCTGACCCGGTACTGGCGCACGTCCTACGACTGGCGCGCGCACGAGCGGCGGCTCAACGAGCTGGGCCAGTTCACCACCGAGATCGACGGGCAACGCATCTACTTCCTGCACGTCCGGGCCGCCGACGAGGACGCCCTGCCGCTGATCCTCACCCACGGCTGGCCCGGTTCGGTGGTGGAGTTCCTGCCGGTGATCGAGGCGCTGTCGGCGCGGCACCACCTGGTCATCCCGGCCATCCCCGGCTACGGCTTCTCCGGCCCGACCACCGGCGCCGGCTGGGACGTGGCACGCGTCGCCCGCGCGTTCGCCGAGCTGATGCGCCGCCTGGGCTACGACCGCTACGGCGCGCAGGGCGGCGACTGGGGCTCGGCGATCTCCCGCCGGCTGGGGATCGACGACGCCGAGCACGTCGCCGGGGTGCACGTCAACATGCTCGGCACCGTCCCGTCCGGGAACCCCGCCGAGCTGGACGAGCTGTCCCTGGCCGACAAGGAGCGGCTCGGCCGGCTCGAGCGCTACCAGCGCGAGCTGTCCGGCTACATGAAACAGCAGTCGACGCGCCCGCAGACCCTGGCCTACGCCCTGCACGACTCCCCCGTCGGCCAGCTCGCCTGGATCGTGGAGAAGTTCCAGGAGTGGACCGATTCGGGCGAGACCCCGGAGGACGCCGTCGACCGGGACCTGATGCTCACCAACGTGATGATCTACTGGCTGACCGGCACCGCGGGCTCCTCGGCGCGGCTGTACTACGAATCGGCCCGCAGCCGGGGCAAGCAGCCCGGGCTGGACGTGCCGATGGGGGTGGCGGTGTTCCCGCACGACATCGTGCTGCCGGTGCGCCGCCTGGCCGAGCGCGACAACAACATCGTGCACTGGTCGGAATTCGACCGGGGCGGGCACTTCGCCGCGATGGAGGAACCGGATCTGTTCGCCGAAGACGTTCTGGAGTTCTTCGGTTCGCTCTAGAGTGGGGCGCATGCTCAAACCCGATCCCGGCCGGCTGCTCGCCGTCGCCCGCGAAGAGGCCCTGCTCGGCAAGTCCGAGGGCGGCGTGCCCATCGGCGCGGCGCTGTTCACTGTGGACGGTGAGCTGCTGGGCCGGGGTCACAACCGGCGCGTGCAGGACGGCGACCCGTCGATGCACGCCGAGACCGCGGCTTTCCGCAACGCGGGCAGGCGGCCGCACTACCGCGACACGGTGATGGTCACCACACTGTCACCCTGTTGGTATTGCAGCGGCCTGGTGCGGCAGTTCAGCATCTCCCACGTGGTGATCGGCGAGGCCCGCACCTTCTCCGGTGGCCACGACTGGCTTGCCGGGCTGGGGGTCGGCATCACGATCCTGGACGACCCCGCGTGCGTCACGCTGATGACGGAGTTCATCGAAGAGCGCCCGGACCTGTGGTTCGAGGACATCGGGGTCGAGACTTCCTGAAGGAGCAGCCATGCCGCCGTCCGTTCCGCTGATCGACCTGACGTCCTGGTTCGACGGTTCCGGCCGCGGCCGGGTGGCCGCCGAGGTGGACCGCGCGCTGCGCGAGTCCGGTTTCCTGCTGATCACCGGGCACGGCGTGCCGGACGAGCTGCGCGCGCGGGTGCGGTCGCGGGCGCGGGAGTTCTTCGCCCTGCCGGCCGAGGTCAAGCGGCGGTACGCGGTGACGGTCGGCGGGCGCGGGTGGCTGCCGCCGGGTGTGGAGGCCAACGGCTACGCCGAGGGCACCGAAACCCCGCCGGACCTCAAGGAGTCCTACTCGGCAGGCGCGGACACCGCGACCGGGATCGCCGAGGTCGACGAGTTCTGGTTCCAGCCCAACGTGTGGCCGGCGGAGGTCCCGGAGTTCGCCACCGCGTCGCGCGAGTACCTGCGGCGGATGCGGGAGCTGTCGGACGAGCTGCTGACGGTGTTCGCGGCCGCGCTCGGCCTGCCGTCCGACCACTTCACCCGGCACACCGGGCACCCGACGTACACGTTCAACATCAACTGGTACCCGGCGCTGAACCGGGTCGGCGCGCCGGCGCCGGGGCAGTTCCGGATCGGGCCGCACACCGACTTCGGCACGGTGACGGTGCTGGACCGGCAGGCCGGGGTGGGCGGGCTGCAGGTCTGCACCAGTGACGGCGAGTGGGTGGACGCGCCGTACGACCCGGCGGCGTTCACGGTCAACATCGGGGATCTGATGGCACGCTGGACGGGCGACCGCTGGCGCTCGACGCGGCACCGGGTGCTGCCGCCCTCGGCCGACGCGCCGGAGGAGGACCTGGTGTCGCTCATCTTCTTCTACGAAACCGACCACGACGCGCGGATCACCTCGCTGGCGCCGCCGCTGGGCCGCACGGCGTACCCGGAGGTCGTGGCGTCGGAGTACCTGCGCGGGAAACTCGACGCGATCACCGTGGCCCCCTGACCCCACTGGGACCAGGGGGCGCGACGGCGTCAGTTGCGGCCGTACTCCCCGCCGCAGTCACAGCAGTTGCCACAGTTGCAGTTGCCCGGTTTCTCCATGGCGTCCCTTTCCTCGGATGGGGTTCGCAGTCCGGGTCGCGGGGCGGTGCGGGAAAGTTCCGCGGTTCACCCGATGGTGCAACACGGACGCAACATCGGGTGCCTACGGTGCTGCCATGGCGACCACGGCGGGGCGGAAAACGGGCGGATACGGCGAACAGGTCGTCGCGGTCGAACCGGGCGGTATCGAGCCGGTGGCGGCGGCCGACCGGCACGGCAGGCCGCGTCAGCTGTTCTGGACGTGGGCCTCGCCGAACCTGGAGTTCGCCACGATCTTCGTCGGGGTGCTGGCAGTGTCGGCGTTCGGGCTGAGTTTCGCGCAGGCCGTGATCGCGGTGGCGATCGGCAACGGGCTGGGCGCGGTGTCGCACGGCGTGCTGTCCGCGCGCGGGCCGCGGTTCGGGGTGCCGCAGATGGTGTTGAGCCGCCTGGCGTTCGGCTACCGCGGCAACACGGTGCCGGCGGCGCTGATGTCGGTGACGGCGGGGATCGGCTGGTTCGCGGTCAACAGCGTCAGCGGGGCGTTCGCGCTCGGCACGCTGACCGGGATGCCGGTGCTGCTGTGCCTGGTGATCGTGGTGGTGCTGCAGATCGGGATCGCGTTCTTCGGGCACAACCTGGTGCAGGCTTACGAGCGCTGGATCTTCGGGGTGCTGGCGGTGGTGTTCGCGGCCGGGGCGGTGGTCACGTTCGCGCGGGCGTCGCCGGGTGCGGTCGCCGGAACCGGTGGAGTGGGCGGGTTCCTGCTGACCGTCGGCGCGGCGTTCGGGTACACGGCGGGCTGGAACCCTTACGCCGCGGATTACACGCGATACCTGCCGGAGTCGGTGAGCGGCCGGGCGGTCGGCTGGGCCGCGGGCGGTGGCCTGTTCGTGGCGACGACGGTGCTGATGGCGACGGGCGCGGCGTCGGCGACCCTGGGCGGTGGGGAGGGCAGTCCGACCGCGGCGTTCACCGGGCACATGCCGGGCTGGCTGGCCGCGCTGACGCTGCTGGCGATCGCACTCGGGGCGGTGGCCGCGAACGCGCTCAACGTCTACTCGGGAGCGCTGGCGTTCCTCACGCTGGGCGTGCAGCTGCCGCTGGCGTGGCGGCGGGCGCTGGTGGCGCTCGCGTTCGGCGTCGTCGGGTTCGTGCTGGCGTGGCTGGGGCTCGCCGACGCGGGGACGGCGTACGAGCACTTCCTGCTGGTGATCGCGTACTGGGTGAGCCCGTGGCTGGGCGTGGTGTTCGCCGACCAGCTGATGCGGCGCGGGCAGGCGGGGCTGGACCGCCTGCTGTCCGACACCGGGCGGTGGGGGTGGCCGGGGCTGGTGGCGTTCCTGGTCGCGGCGGTGGTGTCGATCGTGTTGTTCGCGAACCAGACGCTGTACGCGGGGCCGGTGCCGCGGGCGGTGCCGGCGGTGGGCGACGTGACGTGTTTCGCCGGCTTCGGCTTGGCGGCCGGGCTCTACGCGGTGCTGGGCCGCCGCTGGGTGCGTGGCTGAGGCTCACCAGCGGTCCCAGTGCAGGACCTCGCCGCGGCCGATGCGGGGCGCGGGGCGGAAGTCGGTGCCGAGCGTGAAGGCGAGCGGGATCAGCGCGGCCAGCATGATCTCGTCGTGCGGCACGCCGAGGGTGGCGGCGAGTTCCTTCTCCAGCGGCGCGTGCGCGGTGGTCCAGACCGTGCCGAGGCCGCGGTTGCGACCGGTCGGGACCTGGGTGGCGAGGTCGGCGCACTCCTCGATGAGGCGCCGCGGGACGGACCGGGTGACGTCGAGGCGCTTGCACACGGCGCGGGTGGTGGACAGGATTTCGTCGGCAGATTGATCACGGGACCGATCAGCCCGGGCAAGCCGGGCCGGACAACGGTCGGCCCGTGAGATCCGGGCCTGCTCGAGCACGCCGAGAATCCCGCGTGAGCGCGGACCTTCCGCCACGGGCCCGCAGCCAGGCAGGGCCGTCGTGTGGCCCAGGCATCGGGCCCGGCACCGGCGCCGGGCCGAGGTGAGCCGGCGGTGCGTCAGGCCACGTGGCCCACCGCGGGCGCCAGCACGGCCTGCCCGGCCTCGGTCAGGACCGCGGGCACCAGGCGCTCCCCGGTGCGCGCCGGGCGGATGTAGCCGCCGTGCGCGAGGGCGTGCGCGGCCATCTGGTCGCAGCAGGCGACTCCGTCGATGAAAAGGTCCGGCTCGACGCTCGACGACATCACGGCGCGGCCCTGGGCCACCGCTCGCAACATCGCCATCGCACGATGGGACAGCTCTTCACCTGTACCGGACACCGGGATCTACCCCCTTGCCTCGTCACCTGCTGTTGCCTCTGTTATCGCACACTGGTCCATTAGTGTTAACGACCGGTCCCCCGACACGCCGTCAGCCACCCACCGAGGTGACCTCGGGCTCGGGCAGCGCGGGGCCCAGCACCCGGGCCCACTGGCGGATGATCCGGCGCCGCCGGGTGGTGTCGTCGGCCAGCAGGTTCGCCAGGCCGAGCCCGCGCGCGAGGTCGAGGGTCGACTGGACCAGCTCCCGCACCCCGGGCCGCGTCTCCTCCACCCCGAGCAGGTCGACCGCCAGCCGGTGCGCCTCCCGCCCGACCTTCGCCTGCAGCGGCACCAGCACGGTGCGCAACGACTCGTCGCTGGAGGCCGCCACCCACAGGTGCAGCGCGGCGCGGAACATGGGGCCGGTGTAGAGGTTGAGCAGCATGTCGACCACCGGTTCGATGCGGGACCGCCCGGACGGCAGCCCCTCGGCGCCGCGGCGCATCTCCGCGATCTGCACCTCGCCGACGTACTCGACCGCGGCCGTGACCAGGTCCTCCCGCGTCGGGAAGTGGTGCTGGGCGGCCCCGCGCGAGACCCCCGCGCGCTGCGCGATCAGCGCGACCGTGGTGCCGGCCCACCCGACCTCGCCGATGCAGTCCACGGCTGCCTCGATGAGCTTGCGGCGGGTGGTCCGGCTGCGCTCCTGGCGGGGCTCCGGCACCTTCGGTTCCTCCCTAGTACGACTTCGGCAGGCCCAGGGAGTGCTGGGCGACGAAGTTGAGCACCATCTCGCGGCTGACCGGCGCGATCCGGCCCACGCGGACGGCCGCGAGCAGCGTGCCCAGCCCGTACTCCGACGCCATGCCGTTGCCGCCGTGGGTCTGGATCGCCTGGTCGACCGCCTTGATGGCGACCTCCGCGCCAGCGTACTTGGCCATGTTCGCGGCCTCGCCCGCCCCGAAGTCGTCGCCCGAGTCGTACAGCGCGGCGGCCTTCTGGGTCATCAGCTTGGCCAGCTCCAGCTCGATCTTGACCTGCGCCAGCGGGTGCGCGATGCCCTGGTGGGTGCCGATCGGCGCGCCCCACACGCTGCGCTCCTTCGCGTACGCCACGCCCTTGTCCAGCGCGTACCGGGCGATGCCGATGGAGAACGACGCGCCCATGATCCGCTCCGGGTTCAGGCCCGCGAACAGCTGCGCCAGCGCCGCGTCCTCGGAGCCGACGAGCGCCTCGGCCGGCGGCGGGACGTCGTCGAGGAACAGGCCGAACTGCTTGTCGGCCGAGACGAGGTCCATTTCGATCTGCCGGTACTCGAACCCGGGCGTGTTCGTGGGCACGATGAACAGCGCCGGCTTGAGCTTGCCGGTCTTCGCGTCCTCCGTGCGGCCGACGACCAGCACCGCGTCGGCCTCATCCACACCGGAGATGAACACCTTGCGCCCGTTGAGGATCCAGTCGGCACCGTCGCGCTTGGCCGTCGTGGTGAGACGGTGCGAATTGGACCCGGCGTCGGGTTCGGTGATGGCGAAGGACATCCGCACCTCGCCGGTGGCGAACCGCGGCAGCCACGAGCGCTTCTGCTCCTCGGTGCCGTAGCGGGCGATGACCGTGGCGCAGATCGCCGGGGACACCACCATCAGCAGCATCGGCGTGCCCGCCGCGCAGAACTCCTCGCACACCGCGGCCAGGTCGCCGATCCCGGCGCCGCCTCCGCCGTACTCCTCGGGCACCGACACGCCGAGGTAGCCCAGCCGCCCGGCCTCGTTCCACAGGTCGCTGGTGTGGCCGCCGCTGCGCGCGACCTTCACGTAGTACTCGTGCCCGTAGCCGCGGGCCAGGTCGCCGACCGCCTTGCGCAGCGCGATCCGCTCTTCGGACTCGACGAAGTTCATGCTTGCTCCTCAGGGGTGACGACGGCGAGGACGGCGCCCGGTTCGACCTGCTGCCCCACCGACACGGGCAGGTCGGTGACCACGCCGTCGGCGGGCGCGGTGATCCGGTGTTCCATCTTCATGGCTTCCAGCCACAACAGGGGGTCGCCGGCGGACACGGTGTCGCCGAGCGCGACGGCGATCCGCAGCACGGTGCCGGGCATCGGCGCGACCAGCGAGCCCGCGGCGAGCGCGGCCTCCGGGTCGGTGAACCGCGGCACCGGGACCAGGTCGACGGCCCCGAGCGCGGAGTCCACGCACACCAGCCCCGGGTACCGGCCGACGGTGAACACCCGCCGGACCCCGTCGACGTCGAGCACGACCCGCTCGGGTGTGGCTTCGACCACGTCCGCGCCGTCGGCCCGCAGACCGGCCCGGTATTCGACCTCGACCTCGATGTCCCCCGCGAGGTAGCGCCTGCGGAGGGGCGCGGAGGTCACGTTGCGCCACCCGGCGGGCAGCCGGCCGAGGGTCCGCGCCGACGCCCGGTTGGCCGCGGCCTCGGCGAGCGCCGCCGCCGTGGCCGACAGCCGCACCGCGGCGGCATCCGCGAGCGGGCGGGACAGGACGTCCAGCCCGTGCCGGTCCAGGAACGCGGTGTCGGTGTGCCCGGCCAGGAACTCCTCGTGCCGCAGCACGTTGACCAGCAGGTCGCGGTTGGTGCGCAGGCCGTGGATGCGCGCCCCGGCCAGGGCGCGCGCGAGCCGCCGGGCCGCCTCCGCCCGGGTCGGCGCCCAGGCGATCACCTTGGCGAGCATCGGGTCGTAGTGCACGCCGACCACCGAGCCGTCGGCCACCCCCGCGTCCAACCGCAGCCCGGCCTCGCCGCCGAGCGCGAACTCGGTGTCCACGCCCGGGATGTCGAACCGGTGCAGCGCCCCGCTCTGCGGCTGCCACCCGGCGGCCGGGTCTTCGGCATACAGTCGTATCTCGATGGCGTGCCCGCGCGACGGGGGCGGTTCGGCGGGCAGCCGCTCCCCCTCGGCGATGCGGATCTGCAGCGCGACCAGGTCCAGGCCGGTGACGCATTCGGTGACCGGGTGCTCGACCTGCAGGCGGGTGTTCATCTCCAGGAAGTAGAAATCTGCCGTCGTCTCCCCGGGTGCGGGTGTCCCGCGGGGTACTGCGAGGAACTCGACGGTTCCCGCGCCGACGTAGTCGATGGCCTTCGCCGCCTTGCGGGCGGCGTCGAACAGCTCCGCTCGCATCGCGTCGTCGACCAGCGGGGACGGTGCTTCCTCGACCACCTTCTGGTGCCGCCGCTGGATCGAGCACTCCCGCTCCCCCAGCGCCCACACCGTGCCGTGGGTGTCGGCGAGCACCTGGACCTCGATGTGCCGCCCGGTTTCCAGGTACCGCTCGCAGAACACGGTCGGATCGCCGAACGCCGAGGCCGCCTCCGCGCTCGCGCTCCGCACGGCGTCGGCCAGCTCGTCCAGGGACCGCACGATGCGCATGCCCCGGCCGCCGCCCCCGGCGGAAGCCTTGACCAGCACCGGCAGGTCGTCCTCGGTGACCGCGGACGGGTCCAGTTCGGACAGGACCGGCACCCCGGCGGCGTCCATCAGCCGCTTGGACTCCACTTTGGAGCCCATGGTCTCGATCGCGGACGGCGGCGGGCCGATCCAGGTCAGCCCGGCGTCGATCACGGCCCGGGCGAACCCGGCGTTCTCGGAGAGGAACCCGTAGCCGGGGTGCACGGCGGCCTCGCCCGCCGAGCGCGCGGCCGCCACCAGCAGGTCGGCCCGCAGGTAGGTTTCGGACGGGGTGTTGCCGGGCAGCCGGACCGCCGCGTCGGCCTCGGCGACGTGCGGGGATCCGGCGTCGGCGTCGGAGAACACGGCCGTGCGGGCGATGCCCAGGGCGGAGCAGGTGCGGAACACGCGGCGGGCGATCTCCCCGCGGTTGGCGACCAGAACGTTGTCGATCACGTCACTCACATCCGGAAGACGCCGAAGCCCTCGGCGCCCCTGATCGGTCCATTGTGGATGGCGGACAGGCACAGCCCGAGCACGGTGCGGGTGTCGCGCGGGTCGATGATGCCGTCGTCGTAGAGCATGCCGGACAGGAACATCGGCAGCGACTCGGCCTCGATCTGCTGCTCGACCATGGCGCGCATCGCGGCGTCGGCGTCCTCGTCGTAGGGCTGCCCGCGCCCGGCCGCGGCCTGGCGGGCCACGATCGACAGCACCCCGGCCAGCTGCGCCGGGCCCATCACCGCGGACTTGGCGCTGGGCCAGGCGAACAGGAACCGCGGCCCGTAGGCTCGCCCGCACATGCCGTAGTGCCCGGCGCCGTAGGACGCTCCCATGAGGACGGACAGGTGCGGGACCTTCGAGTTGGACACCGCGTTGATCATCATCGCGCCGTGCTTGATGATGCCGCCCTGCTCGTACTCCTTGCCGACCATGTAGCCGGTGGTGTTGTGCAGGAACAGCAGCGGGGTGTCGGTCTGGTTCGCCAGCTGGATGAACTGGGTGGCCTTCTGCGACTCCTCGCTGAACAGCACGCCCTGGGCGTTGGCGAGGACCCCGATCGGGTAGCCGTGCAGGTTGGCCCACCCGGTGACCAGGCTGGTGCCGTAGAGCGGTTTGAACTCGTCGAAGTCGGAGCCGTCGACGATCCGGCCGATCACCTCGCGCGGGTCGAACGGGATCTTCAGGTCGGTGGGCACGATGCCGAGCAGGTCCTGGGCGTCCAGCACCGGCTCGGCGTAGTCCGGTTTCGGCGACGGGCCCTGCTTGTGCCAGTTGAGCCGCTTGACGATGCCGCGGCCGATGCGGATGGCGTCCTGCTCGTCGTGCGCGAGGTAGTCGGCCAGGCCCGAGGTGCGCGCGTGCATCTCCGCGCCGCCCAGCGACTCGTCGTCGGACTCCTCGCCGGTGGCCATCTTGACCAGCGGCGGGCCACCGAGGAACACCTTCGCGCGTTCCTTGACCATCACCACGTAGTCGGACATGCCGGGCAGGTAGGCGCCGCCGGCGGTGGAGTTGCCGAACACCAGCGCGATGGTCGGGATCCGCGCCGCCGAGGAGGTCGTCAGGTTGCGGAAGGTGGCCCCGCCCGGGATGAAGATCTCCTTCTGCGTGGGCAGGTCCGCGCCGCCGGACTCGACCAGGTTGATCGTGGGCAGCCGGTTCTGCGCCGCGATCTCGGCCGCCCGCAGGCCCTTCTTGAGGCTGGACGGGTTGCTGGCGCCGCCCTTCACGGTCGGGTCGTTGGCGACGATCATGCACTCGACGCCCTCGACCACGCCGATGCCGGTGACGACGCTGCCGCCGACGTGGTAGTTCGTGCCCCACGCGGCCAGCGGCGACAGCTCCAGGAACGGCGAGTCCTCGTCGATGAGCAGCTCGATCCGCTCCCGGGCGAGCAGCTTGCCGCGTTTGCGGTGGCGTTCGACGTACTTCTCGCCGCCACCCGCGATCGCCTTCCCGTGCTCGGCCTCCAGCTCGGCGAGCTTGGCCGCCATCGCCTCCCGGTTGGCCGCGAACTCCGCGCTCCCTGTGTCCGCTCCGGACCGGATCACGCTCAAGCCGTGTACCCCAATCTCTTCGCCGCGAGACCCGCCAGGATCTCGTTGGTGCCGCCGCCGATGCCGAGGATGCGGACATCGCGGTAGTGCCGTTCCACTTCGGACTCCCGCAGGTAGCCGAGGCCGCCGTGCAGCTGGACCGCCTCGTTGACCACCCACTCGGCCGTCTCGACCGCGGTGTTCTTCGCGAAGCACGCCTCCGCGATGACCTCCTCGCCGGCCACGAACCGCTGCGCGATGTGTCGCGTGTAGACGCGGGCGAGGTCGATCCGCCGGGCCATCTCCACCAGCTTGTGCTGCACCAGCTGGCGGGAGATCAGCGGGCGGCCGAACGTCTCCCGCAGGCGGCACCATTCCAGGGTCAGGTCCAGGGCGCGCTGCGCGGTCGCGTACCCCTGCACGGCGAGGGAGAGCCGCTCGGTGACGAAGTGGGTGGCGATCTGGATGAACCCGGTGTTCTCCTCGCCCACCAGGTTCTGCACCGGCACGCGGGCGTCGGCGAAGGACAGCTCGGCGGTGTCCGAGCAGTGCCAGCCCATCTTCTCCAGCTTGCGGCTGACCGTGAAGCCGGGCGTGTCCCGCTCGATGACCAGCAGCGACACGCCGTGAGCGCCCGGACCGCCGGTGCGCACCGCGGTGGTCACGAAGTCGGCGCGGGTGCCGGAGGTGATGTAGGTCTTGGCGCCGTTGACGACGTAGTGGTCGCCTTCCCGGCGGGCGGTGGTGCGGATCCCGGCGACGTCGGAGCCGCCGTCGGGTTCGGTGATCGCCAGCGACCCGATGAGACGGCCCTCGATCGTCGGCCGCGCCCAGCGTTCGATCTGCTCGGCACCGCCCGCGGTCACGATGTGCGGCAACGCGATGCCGTTGGTGAACAGCGACGCGATCAGCCCGCCCGAGCCGCCCGCGTACAGGATTTCCTCGGTGACGGTCATCGCGTCGAGGAAGTTCCCGCCCCCGCCACCGGCGCTCTCCGGGAACGACACCCCGAGCAGGCCGATCTCGCCGGCCTTGCGGTGCAGGTCGCGCGGCAGCTCACCGGCGCGCTCCCAGTCGTCCAGGTGCGGCAGCACCTCGGTCTCGACGAACCGGCGCACGGTCTTGCGCAGCGCGGTCCGCTCGGGCGTGGCGAACGGGTCGGTCACAGCAGCACCTCCGGGATGTCGGCGTGGCGGGCGCGCAGCCACTCGCCGAACGCCTTGGCCTGCGGGTCGAACCGGGCCTGCGACGCGACCCCCTGCCCGAGCAGCCCTTCGACGACGAAGTTGAGCGCGCGCAGGTTGGGCAGCGCGTACCGGCGGACGGTGAGATCCGCGGTCTCCGGTAGCAGCCGCTGGAACTCCGCGACGGTCAGGTGGTGCGCGAGCCAGCGCCACGCCTCGTCCGAGCGTGCCCACACGCCGAGGTTGGCGTCGCCGCCCTTGTCGCCGCTGCGGGCGCCGAGGATCGTGCCCAGCGGCACGCGCCGGGTCGGCCCGTCCGGCAACGGTTCCGGCAGCTCCGGATCATCCACTTCGGACAAGTCCAGGGTGTCCGTCGCGGGCGCGATGTCCAGCCGGGACCCGTCGGGCAGCACGGCCACGTGCGGCACTTCGGCGGCGTCCACGTAGGCCGCCGTGTAGACGCCGTACGGCGAGGCGTCCGAGGGCGGCGCGGTGACGTGGAAGCCGGGGTAGCTCGCCAGGGCCAGTTCGATCGCCGCGCCGCTGAACGCGCGCCCGGCCACCTTCGGATCGGCGTCCTTGACCGCGCAGTGCAGCAGGGCGCTGGCCCGTTGCTCGGTGTCGGCGTCGGTGTGGTCGGTGCGGGCCAGGGTCCAGCGGATCTCCGCGGGCGGCCTGGCCTTGAGCGCACCTTCGAGCTGGTCGCGCACCAGCGCGGCCTTGGCCTCGATGTCCGGCCCGGTCAGCACGAAGGTGGTCTCGTTGCGGAAGCCGCCGAGGGTGTTCAGGCACACCTTGAGCGTCGGCGGTGGCGGCTCGCCGCGGGTGCCGGAGATCCGCACGCGGTCCGGGCCCTCCTCGGTGAGCGTCAGGGTGTCGAACCGCGCGGTGACGTCCGGTCCGGCGTAGCGCGCGCCGGCGATCTCGTACAGCAGCTGGGCGGTGACGGTGCCCGCGGTCACCGCTCCCCCGGTGCCCGGGTGCTTGGTGATCACGCTGGAGCCGTCGGCGGCGATCTCCGCGATCGGGAAACCCGGGGTGCCGGTGTCGTGTTCGGTGAAGAACGCGTAGTTGCCGCCGGTGGCCTGGGCGCCGCATTCGATGACGTGCCCGGCGGCCACCGCGCCGGCGAGGGCGTCGTAGTCGTCGCGCGCCCACCCGAAGTGCGCGGCGGCCGGGCCGACGACCAGCGAGGCGTCGGTGACCCGTCCGGTGACGACGACGTCCGCACCGCGCTCCAGGCACGCGGCGATACCCCAGGCGCCGAGGTAGGCGTTGGCGGTCAACGGTTTCCCGAGTCCCAGTTCGTCCACCCGGGACAGCAGGTCGTCGCCCTCGACGTGGGCTACTGCGACGTCCAGGCCCTGCTCCCGCGCCAGCTCGCGGATCGCGGCGGCCAGCCCGGCCGGGTTCAGCCCGCCCGCGTTGGTGACGATCCTGACGCCGTTCTCCTTCGCCAGTGCGAGGTTGTCCGCCATCTGGCGCAGGAACGTCTTGGCGTAGCCGCGGGTGGCGTCCTTGAGCCGGTCCCGGCCGAGGATCAGCATGGTGAGCTCGGCGAGGTAGTCGCCGGTCAGCACGTCCAGCGGGCCGCCGGTGAGCATCTCGCGCACGGCGGAGAACCGGTCGCCGTAGAAGCCGGAGGCGTTGCCGATGCGCAGCACGGTCATGCGAACTGCCCCGCCTTCCGCCCGGAACCGGGCGGGCCGGCGAAGGCCTGCGCGATCTCCAGCCACTTCTCCGCGTCCGGACCGGCCGCCACGACGTCGGTGTCGGCCGGGTGCCGCCGCTGCGTGACGACGAGGCAGAACCCGAGCGCGGACCCGGTGACGCGTTGTGCGGCGTCCTCCGGGCCGAACGTCCACTCTTCACCGTCCACCCCGGACAGTTCGACGCGGAACTCCTCGGCGGGCGGGGCGAGTCCGTGCACCGAGAACGCGAAGTTGCGGGTGCGCACCCCGAACCGCGCGATCTGCCACAGCCGGCGGGCCGGCTCCCGCCGCAGGCCGAACGCGTCGTAGACGTCCTGCGCGTGCGCCCAGGTCTCCATCAGCCGCGCGGTCGCCATGGACGCCGCACTCATCGGCGGCCCGTACCACGGCAGCTTCTGCCCGTCCGGAACCCGCGCCAGCTCGTTCGCCAGCTCGTCACGCCCGGACCGCCACAGCGCGAGCAGCTCTTCGCGCGGTTTTCCGGCCAGTTCCCGCGCCCCCTGGTCGACGAAGTCCTCTCCCGCGGCCAAGGCCCGCTGGACCTCGGCCGGGAACTCGTCGGGGGTGCGCACCGCGATCAGCGCCTTGGCGTCGGTCCACGCCAGGTGCGCGATCTGGTGCGCGATCGTCCAGCCCTCCGCCGGGGTCGGGACCGACCACTCGGCCTCGCTCACCAGGTCGTCCAGTTCCCGGCTCTCGTCGGCCAGGTCCCGCAGGATCGGTCCGGGGTCCGCCACGCCATCCGCCTCCTCGCGCACGCTTGCTGCCGAGCGTGGCACCCCGGAACGGAAAAATCAAGCACGCTTGATTGTTTTGCCTAGCACGGCGCGCCGACACGCCCGCATCTTGGGGTCACTGGACAGGCCAACCCCAAGATGTAGTCTTCGATCACCGGTAGGGCCCGACGCCAGGGGAAGCGAGCGGGGGCCCGTCCGGTACGAGTCGTGCCCACCCCAGCACGCCGGCGACCAGGCCGGTGTGCCGATGAAACGCGCCCGAAAACGGAGTGATGCATGTCTGTGGAAACCTCCCCGGCGCCGGCAGCCACGCTGCGGGTGATCCGCCGGGACGGCGAGGCGTCGCCCTTCGACGCGAGCCGGATCTCCGTCGCGCTGACGAAGGCCTTCCTCGCCGCCGAGGGTGACGGGGCCGCCGCGTCGTCGCGGATCCACCACGTCGTCGGCGAGCTGACCGCGCAGGTCGAGTCCTCGCTGCGCCGCCACGCCACCGGGGACGCCGTGCACCTGGAGCAGATCCAGGACCTGGTGGAGCTGGCGCTGATGCGTGGCGGCCACCACAAGGTCGCCCGCGCCTACGTGCTCTACCGCGAGGAGCACGCCAAGGCCCGCGAGACCGCCCCGGCCCCGGCGGCGATCCGCGTCAAGCACCCGGACGGCGAGCTGCGCCCGCTGGACCGCGAGCGCGTGGCCCGCGTCGTCGGCGAGGCTGTCGCCGGGATCGACGACGTCGCGGCGGAGCCGGTCCTGGCCGAGGCCGAACGCAACCTCTACGACGGGATCGGCGCCGACGAGCTGGCCCTGGCGCTGATCATGGCCGCTCGCACGCTGGTCGAGCGCGAGCCCAACTACTCGGCCGTCACCGCGCGCCTGCTGCTGGACAAGCTGCGCGGCGAGGCGCTGAGCCACCTCGCGGGCGAGCCGCGCCAGGCCTCGCACGCCGAACTGGACTACCCCGGCTACTTCCGCGACTACCTGCACCGGGCGATCGAGCTGGAGCTGGTGGACCCGGAGCTGGCCCGCTTCGACCTGGACCGCGTCACCGCCGCGATCCGCCCGGACCGCGACCTGGACTTCGGCTTCCTCGGCCTGCAGACCCTCTACGACCGGTACTTCCTGCACGAGAACGGCACCCGGTTCGAGCTGCCGCAGGCGTTCTTCCTGCGCGTGGCGATGGGCCTGGCCCTGCGCGAGGACGACCGCGAGGCCCGGGCGGTGGAGTTCTACGACCTGCTGTCCAGCTTCGACTTCATGGCCTCCACGCCGACGCTGTTCAACTCCGGCACCACCCGGGCGCAGCTGTCGTCGTGCTTCCTGACCACGGTCGAGGACAGCCTGGACGCGATCTTCCAGTCCTACAAGAACAACGCACTGCTGGCGAAGTACTCCGGCGGGCTGGGCAACGACTGGACCCCGGTGCGCGGGCTGGGCGCCCACATCAAGGGCACCAACGGCACCTCCCAGGGCGTGGTGCCGTTCCTGAAGATCGCGAACGACACCGCGGTCGCGGTCAACCAGGGCGGCAAGCGCAAGGGCGCGGCGTGCGCGTACCTGGAGACCTGGCACATCGACGTCGAGGAGTTCCTCGACCTGCGCAAGAACACCGGCGACGACCGGCGCCGCACCCACGACATGAACACCGCGAACTGGGTGCCCGACGAATTCCTGCGCCGCGTCGAGGCCGACGCGCAGTGGACCCTGTTCTCCCCCGACGAGACCCCGGACCTGCACGACCTCTACGGCAACGCGTTCGCCGAGCGCTACCGCGAGTACGAGGCCGCGGCCGACCGCGGCGAGATCCGCGTGTTCCGCCGGGTGCGGGCGGTGGAGCTGTGGCGGCGGATGCTGACCATGCTGTTCGAGACCGGGCACCCGTGGATCACCTTCAAGGACCCGAGCAACCTGCGCTCGCCGCAGCAGCACGCGGGCGTGGTGCACTCGTCCAACCTGTGCACCGAGATCACGCTGAACACCAGCGCCGACGAAGTGGCGGTGTGCAACCTCGGCTCGGTCAACCTGGCCCGGCACGTCACCGCCGAGGGCCTGGACACCGCGAAGCTGGAGCGCACGGTGCGCACCGCGGTGCGGATGCTGGACAACGTCGTGGACATCAACTTCTACACCATCCCGGAGGCGCGCTGGTCCAACCTGCGGCACCGCCCGGTGGGACTGGGGCTGATGGGCTACCAGGACGCGCTGTTCACGCTCGGCCTGCCGGTGGACAGCCCGGAGGCGGTGGAGTTCGCCGACCGCAGCATGGAGCACCTGAGCTACCACGCGATCGCGGCGTCGGCGCAGCTCGCGCGGGAGCGGGGCGCGTACCAGACCTTCGAGGGCTCGCTGTGGAGCCAGGGTGTGCTGCCGCTGGACTCGCTGCGGCTGCTGGCCGACGCACGCCAGGGCGACGCACTCGACGTCGACTCGTCGTCCACTCTGGACTGGGACGCGCTGCGTGAGGTGGTGCGCGGCGGGATGCGCAACTCCAACGTCATGGCGATCGCGCCGACCGCGACGATCTCCAACATCTGCGGGGTCGGGCAGTCGATCGAGCCGCTGTTCCAGAACCTCTACGTCAAGTCGAACATGTCCGGCGACTTCACCGTGGTCAACCCGCACCTGGTCGCGGCGCTGAAGGAGCGCGGCCTGTGGGACGAGGCGATGGTGGCCGACCTGAAGTACTTCGACGGCAGCCTCGCCCGGATCGACCGGGTGCCGGCCGATCTGAAGCGGCTCTACGCGACCGCGTTCGAGATCGACAGCAAGTGGCTGGTGGACGCCGCCTCGCGCCGGCAGAAGTGGATCGACCAGGCCCAGTCGCTCAACCTCTACATCGCCGCGCCGAGCGGCCGCAAGCTGGACGAGCTGTACCGGTACGCGTGGCACAAGGGCCTGAAGACGACCTACTACCTGCGGGCCAAGGCCGCCACGAGCGTGGAGAAGAGCACGCTGCGCGGCACGGACGGCAAGCTCAACGCGGTGCCCGCCACCGTTCCGGCCGCCGTGCCCGCTGCGGTTCCGGAACCCGAGTTCGCCGCCTGCCGGATCGACGACCCCGACTGCGAGGCCTGCCAGTGACCACCACCGAAACCGACGCGACCGGGCTCGGCGCGATCAGCCGCGGCGCGGACCGGGTCAGCGTCGACGACAAGGCGATGATCAACGCCCGCGCGGACGTCAACCAGCTGCTGCCGCTGAAGTACCACTGGGCGTGGGAGAAGTACCTGGCCGGCTGCAGCAACCACTGGATGCCGACCGAGGTGGCGATGCAGGCCGACATCGCGCTGTGGAAGTCGCCGGACGGGCTGACCGAGGACGAGCGCCGCATGGTCAAGCGCAACCTCGGCTTCTTCGCCACGGCCGAGTCGCTGGTGGCGAACAACCTGGTGCTGGCGGTGTACCGGCAGATCACCAACCCGGAGTGCCGCCAGTACCTGCTGCGCCAGGCGTTCGAGGAGGCCGTGCACACGCACACCTTCCAGTACATCTGCGAAAGCCTGGGCCTGGACGAGGGCGAGCTGTTCAACGCCTACCGCGAGGTCCCGTCCATCACCGACAAGGACGCGTGGGCGCTGAAGTACACGCGGAACCTGGAGAACCCGGACTTCGCGACCGGCACCGCGGCCGCGGACCAGGACTTCCTGCGCGATCTGGTGGCCTTCTACGTGGTGTTCGAGGGCATGTGGTTCTACACCGGGTTCGCGCAGATCCTGTCGCTGGGGCGGCGCAACAAGATGGTGGGGATCGCCGAGCAGTTCCAGTACATCCTGCGCGACGAGTCGATCCACCTGAACTTCGGCATCGACTGCATCAACCAGATCAAGATCGAGAACCCGCACCTGTGGTCGCCGGAGTTCCAGGCCGAGGTGCGGGAGATGCTCACCGAGGCGTGTGAGCTGGAGGTCGCCTACGCGCGGGACACGATGCCGCGCGGGATGCTCGGCCTGTCGGCGGCGCTGTGCGAGCAGTACCTGCGCTTCATCACCGACCGGCGCGCCCAGCAGCTCGGGCTGGCCCCGATCTTCGGCGAGAACGAGAACCCGTTCCCGTGGATGTCGGAGGCGATGGACCTGCGCAAGGAGAAGAACTTCTTCGAGACGCGGGTGACCGAGTACCAGACGGGTGGATCGCTCGCCTGGGACTGAACACCTCGATCCCGTGGCGGAGCCCGGTGCTCCGGCGTGCGCAACCGGCACCGCCGCGGGTTCTCAGACGTCCCCTCGCGAGGACAGCGCCGACGTGGTGAAGTGGCATTCATGAGGAGGCGATCCCACAGCGAGGGGGCGTCTGAGGTTCCGCTACCCGCACCGCTACGAAAGCCGATCGACTCCTTGAAGATTCACCCTTGCCGGGTGAGGGGGTGGTGCGGGACCGTGGTGATCAGCCACGTTTTCGCAAGGAGGCGCGATCGTGACCAGTGCCGTCGTCCGGGCGTTCCGGGAACGTGTTCCACCTCTGACCGCCATCCCCCTCCCCCGGGCCGTCGACCGCCGCCTGCTGGACCAGCGGTGGCCGGTGCGGGAGCTGGCGGCCCCGCCCGCGGGCAGCGGGCTGGAGCCGGTCATCGGCGACGCGGGGGCGCCGGTCGTCGGGCACGCCATCGAGTCGATGCGGTTCGGGCTGGACTTCGCGCTGCACCGGTTCGAACGGTACGGGCCGGTGTCGTGGATGGGGGCGTTCGGGCAGCGGATCGTCGTGCTGGCCGGCCCGGACGCCACCCAGGCCGCGCTGGTGAACAAGGACAAGGCGTTCTCGCAGGAGGGCTGGCAGTTCTTCATCGAGCGGTTCTTCCACCGCGGGCTGATGCTGCTGGACTTCGAGGAGCACCACCTGCACCGGCGGATCATGCAGGAGGCGTTCACGCGCGACAAGCTGGCCGGCTACATGCGGCAGGCGGCGCCGGTCCTGCGCGAGGGTGTGGCGGCGTGGGCCGGTGCCGAGCGGCCGCGGCTGTACTGGCTGCTGAAGCGGCTCACGCTGGACGTCGCGTCGCGGGTGTTCATGGACATGCCGCCGGGCGCGGACGCCGACGCGATCAACCGGGCGTTCGTGGGCACGGTACGGGCGGCGACGGCGCTGGTGCGGGTGCCGGTGCCGGGCGGCCGGTGGGCGGCGGTCCTGCACGGACGGCGCGTGCTGGAGCGGTACTTCGCCGAGAAGCTGCCGTCGAAGCGCCGCAGCGAGGGCGCCGACCTGTTCTCGGCGCTGTGCCACGCGCGGGGCGACGACGGGGCCGAGTTCACCGACGACGACGTCATCAACCACATGATCTTCCTGATGATGGCGGCCCACGACACGGCGACGATCACCAGTTCCGCGGTGGCCTACCACCTGGCGAAGCACCCGGAGTGGCAGGAGCGGGCGCGGGAGGAGTCGCTGGCGCTGGGCGACGACCTGCCGGATCTGGCGGCGCTGGAGAAGCTGACCACGCTGGACCTGGTGATCAAGGAGGCGTTGCGGCTGACGGCGCCGGTGCCGTCGCTGCCGCGCAAGACGGTGAAGGACACATCGGTGCTGGGGCACTACATCCCGGCCGGGACGATGTGCAGCGTGTCGCCCAACACGAACCACTATTCGCCGGAGCACTGGACGAACCCGCGCGCGTTCGACCCGGAGCGGTTCGCCGAGGGGCGGCGGGAGGACAAGTCGCACCGGTTCGCGTGGATGCCCTTCGGCGGCGGGGCGCACAAGTGCATCGGGATGCACTTCGGGAACAACGAGGTGAAGCTCCTGCTGCACGAGATGCTGCGCACGTACCGCTGGTCGGTGCCCGAGGGATACCGCATCAAGTGGGACTACGTGTCGCTACCGGTCCCGGTGGACGGCTTGACGGTACGCCTGCAGCGCCTGCGCTGACTGGCGGGACTCCGCTCACGCACGCGAGTCCCACGCTCGGGCACGCGAGTCCCACGCTCGGGCACGCGAGTCCCACGCTCGGGCACGGAGTTCCGCGCTCGGGCACGGAGTTCCGCGCTCGGGCACGCGAGTCCGCGGCCCTTCGCCCGATGAGGCCGAGACGGCTGCCGCATCCGGCGTCGGCGCGCCGCCAGGTTCCGGGCCAGCCGGGATCTCTCGGGAACGGCCGTATCAGCGGCTGCGCGCCCGCAGCACTTCCAGCGCCTTGTCGGCGTGCACGGACATCCGCAGTTCGCTCTTGATCACTTCCAGCAGGCGCCCGTCGGTGTCGATGACGAACGTGTGCCGCTTCGTCAGCAGCGGGCCGAACGAGCGCCGCACGCCGAAGGTTCGCGCCACCTCGCCCTCGGTGTCCGACAGCAGCGGGTAGTCGAACCCGTGCCGCGCCGAGAACTCCTGCTGCCGCGCCACCGGGTCCGGGCTGATCCCCACCCGCTGCGCGCCGACCTCCGCGAACTCCTTCGCCAGGTCCCGGAAGTGGCAGCTCTCCGCGGTGCAGCCGGGCGTCATCGCCGCCGGGTAGAAGAACAGCACCACCGGCCCCGACTCCAGGAACCCGTTCAGCGAGCGCGGCTCACCCCGCTCGTCCGGCAGCGTGAAGTCCGGGACGATCTCACCGGGCTTCATCCGGTCACCGTCGCGTCGGTGTGCTGCTCGATGAGCTGGTCGACCTCGTCACCGGTCGCGGTCTCGGCCACGAACGCGCCACGCGCGGCGATCACGCCGTGCCGCCGCAGCCGTTCGGCCTGCTCGTGGCTGCGCACGCCCTCGGCGCCGATCCGCAGCTTCAGCTCACGCGCCCGCGTGATCAGCTGGTCCAGGTGCCGCGCCGCGGTCTCCGGCTCACCGTCGGCGAGCGCGTCGACGACCGGGCCGGACAGGATCACGTGCTGCACCGACAGCTGGTGCTGCGGGATCAGCTCCAGATCCGCCGAACCCTGCACGGTCAGCACCAGCTTCGCGCCGAGGTCGGCCAGCACGGTGAGCGAGTCGAGCACCTCGCCGCGCGGGTCGAGGATCGACGCGGGGTCCGCGCACAGCCGCAGCGCCTTGGCCGGCAGCTCGTTGCGGTCCAGCTCGTCCTTGACCATCGCCACCAGGTCCGGTTCGATCGCGAGCCGGTTGGGCAGGCGGATGCACACGTCCGGCGCCGCGTCGCCGTAGCGTTCGCGCCAGCGCGCGGTCGCCCGCAGCGACTCGGTCAGCAGCCACTTGCCGAGCGGGATCGTCATGCCGGTGGTGTCGGCCAGCGGGAAGAACTCCTCGGCGGGCAGTTCGCCCAGCTCCGGGTGGTGCCAGCGCAGGCCCGCGTTGACGGCGGCGATCTCGTCGGGGTTGGCCAGCTTGACGGTGGGCTGGTAGATCAGCTCGAACTGCCCGTTCTCCAGCGCGCCGGCGATCTCCGCGCCGAGCCGGTAGCGGGCGCGGTCCCGCGCGTCGAGCTCCGGGTCGAACAGCATCCACTGCGCCTTGCCGGCCTCCTTGGCGCGGTGCAGCGCGATCTCCGCGGCGCGCTCGATGTCCTCGACACCGCCGTCGCGCACGTCCCGCACCACGATCCCGGCGCTGGCGCTCACCCCGACGCCGTGTTCGCCGATGTAGATCGGCTCGGCCAGGTCCTCCAGCGCGGTCTCGACGAGGGCGATGACCTGCGGCGGGGTCAGCTCGCCGCGCAGCAGCACGGCGAACCCGTCACCGGACAGCCGCGCCACCAGGGCGTCGTGGTCGGCGAAGGCTTCCTTGAGCTTCTTGGCGACCCCGCGCAGCACCGCGTCGCCGACTCCGGCGCCGAGCCCGTCGTTGATCACCTTGAACCCGTCGAGGTCGAGGTAGACCAGCGCGATCTGACCGCGTGCCGACGGGCTGAGCGCGGATTCCAGCAGGGTGCGGAAGCGGGAGGCGTTGGACAGGCCGGTGAGCGAGTCGTGGATGCTCTGGTGCCGCAGGGTTTCCTGCAGCGTGTAGACCTCGTTCGCGTCGGCGGCCATCAGCACCGGGTACAGCGTGCCGGGGCGGTCGCCGGGCAGGCGGGTGAGGACGATGTCGGCCCACACGCCCGCGTCGTCGGCGTGGGCGAGGCGGATCCGGTCGGCGAACTCCTCGATCTCGGTCTCGGCCAGCTCGGCCAGGGCGGTGGCGAGCTTCTGGCAGTCGCGGTCGTCGAAGCCGAGTTCGGTGAGGCGGCGGCCGCGCAGGCGGTCGGGCTTGTGCCCGAGGAACTTGCCGAGCTCCTTGTTGACCTCGACGATCGTGCCGTCCGGATCGGCCATCGCGATGCCGATGGGTGCGGTGCTGTAGAGCGTGGTGAAGCGGCGCAGGGCGGCGTCGCGGGCCGCTTCGGCCTCGGCGACGGCGGTCCGCGCGAAGTCGTGCAGGAGTCGTTCGAGCTCTTCCGGGGGAAGTGATACTCCGTCCGTGTCAGCCAACCGCGCGGCCCAGCGACGGGCCACGTCCGCCCACCCTGGTGCGGCACCAGGTTCCGACACGCTCCACCTCTTCCGGAGAACGACAACGGCCAGGTCAGGCCCGGTCTGGGCGCCGACAAGCCCACTCCGGGCCGGATCCGTCCCGGAGTCATGCCACGCCATCACGCACGGACAGACTTGTCTACCGGCCGAACGTGTGATGATCAGTGTAGATGTCGTCACCGCTGGTGATTTTTTCGGCTACCGCGTCCAGGCGCGGTCAACAGATCAGCCGTGCCCCAGGCGGTGTCCGGAGGCCGGGAAGGCAACTGGGAGTGGTGGTCCCCCGCCCTCGGATCAGACCTTCCCCCAGCCCTGCCCGGCCGCGCGGGAGGCGACCCCGAGCGGCGATCCGCCGGGCGCCGTCAACCGCCACACCGCGACCCTCCCGGTGGCCGCGGTGCCGCCCGGTAGCCGCGTCGGGCGTTCTTCCAGGCGCGTGAAGCCGAGCCGGGCGGGGACGGCGCCGCTGCGGTGGTTGGCCACGTCGTGGACGATCTCCACCCGGTTGGCGCCGACGCGGAACGCCTCGGTGGTCAGCAGCCGCGCCGCGCGGGTGGCCCAGCCGCGGCCGGTGCAGGCCTTCGCGAGCCAGTAGCCGATCTCCAGCCCGCCCCGGCCGATGCGCGCCATCAGCCCGCAGCTGCCCGCGAGCGTCCCGTCCGGCGCGACGATCGCGTAGTCGAAGGTCTCCGCCGCGAGCCAGCTCTCCCGCGACAGCGTCAGGAAGTCCCGCGCGTCGCGCTCGGTGTAGCCGTCCACCGCCCACGGCATCCACGGCGCGAGGTGGTCCAGGGACTCGTTCACCAGGCGGTGCAGGAGCTCGGCGTCGCCGGCCCACCACCGGCGCAGCAGGATCACCCCGTCCGAGAGGGTCTCCGCAGGGATCTGCATCCCCCGATCATCCACGCCGCCGCCGTGGCCCGCACGGGACTTTCCGCCGCGTCAGCCGAGACCGGCCTCGATGTGGGCGAGGTGCGCGGCGAGGATGTCCTCGAACGCGGCGCCGCGGTCCGCCCCGAGCGGCCGGACGTCGCGGGCGAAGTGCGCCAGGGCGGGGAAGCGTCCGGGGTCGGCGCCCAGCACCGCGACGCGGAACAGCTCCACGCCCTGCTCGTACTCCTCGGGGGTGAGCGTGCGGACGCCGGCGTCGGCGGAGATCAGCGCGGCGAGCAGGACCACGATCCGGTGGTAGCGCGCGGGGATCTCCTCGTCGGGCAGGCCGGCCGCGCGCAGGGCCTGCAGCACCTCCTCCATGACCAGCCGCGAGCCGGTGCCGCTGGAGGCGTACCGGCCCCAGATCGTGGCGAGCTGCGGGTGCCGGCCGAACGCCTCCCGCAGCCGCAGGGCCAGGGCGGTGATGCGCTGCTTCCAGTCCCCCTCGGGGCGATGACCTTCCACGGCGGCCAGCAGGATCCGGTCCGCGACCGCGCGCAGCAGCTCGGTCTTGTTGCGGAAGTGCCGGTAGAGGCTGGAGGAATCGGTCCCGAGCGCCACGGCGAGCTTGCGCACGCTGAACGACTCGGCGTCGCTCGTGCGCAGCAGCTCCGCCGCCACGTCCAGGATCTCCTCGGTCGACCAACGCCTGCGGCCCGTCATCTCGCCCCTTCCGTCCGGAGCGAGTCTAACCTATGCACTTGCCGTTGCACGCACCGCGTGCATAATGGGGACACATGCCTCTGGGGAAGGAGAAGCAACCATGAGCGAAACCGTCACGCGACCACCGGCACCGGACTTCGACACGATCACGCCGGAGGAACTGCGTGCCTACAGTGACGCGGAGAACCGCTTCCGCGCGTCCGAGGCGGCCCGGGAGATGCTCGGGCACCCGGACCCCGGCGCCACGATCGAATGGCAGCAGGTGCCGCTGCCCGGCCGCGAGCTGCCGGTCCGGGTGTACCGTCCGGCGGCCGGGGCCGGAACCGCGCTGCCGCTCGTGGTCCACGTGCACGGCAGCGGCTTCACGGGCACGGCCGTGCAGTGCGACTGGACCAACAGCCACGTCGCCACCCAGCTGCCCGCGGTCGTCGTCTCGGTCGAACACCGCCTCCTGGACTTCGACACGCCGCTGTCGGCGGCCGCCGACGACGGCTGGGACGTGCTGCAGCACGTGGTGCGGCACGCTTCGCGGTGGGGTGTCGACCCGGAGCGGGTGGCCGTGTTCGGCGAGAGCTGCGGCGCGCTGATCAGCGCCCTGACCGCGATCCGGGCCAGGGACGCCGGCCTGCGCCTCGACGCGCAGGTGCTGGTCAACCCCGTCACCGACACGACCGGCACGATGCTCGACCACCCCTCGGCCACCGAGTACGCCCACACCCCGGCCCTCGCGCTGCCCCAGCTCCGGCTCATCCGGCGGCTCGGCGTGCCACCGGGAGCCGACGCGCGGGCGGTCTCACCGCTGTACGCCGACGACCTGAGCGGGCTGGCCCCGGCGCTCGTGGTGGTGCCGACCCGCGACCCGGTGGCCGATCACGGCCGCCGCTACGCCGAACGGCTGCACGCGGCCGGGACACCGGCGCGGCTGAGCGAATACCCGGGAGCGGGGCACGCGTTCCTCACCCTGCCCGGGGTGGAACCCCAGGCCGCGACCGCGCGGGCGGAGATCCTCGAGTTCCTCCGGGCCGCCCTCGTGCCGAGCGGGGAGGCGTTCTGATGACGCAATCACCTCCGCGGCGATCGGCGCTCGCCGCGATGTACACGGGGCTGGGACTCACCGTCGCCGTGACGGTCCTGGCGTACCTCAGCACTGCGGTCCTGGCCGGCCACGTCCGGGCCGGCTATCCGGCCTACACCCCGGCGCAGGTCGATTCGGCCGTCACCGCCTACCTCGTCTTGTTGTCCGTCCTCGGAGCGCTCGGCGCCGGCGGCTGGCTCTGGACGACCTGGGCGGTCCGGGCCGGCAAGCGGTGGGCCCGGCCCGCCGCGACCGTGATGCTGGTGCTCGGCATCGGCACCGGGCTGACCGGGCTGTTCATCAGGGACGTCTCGGGCGAGCCGGGGCTGCCGCCGGCGCTGGGCTGGGCCGGGATGGCGCCCTGCCTGGCGGGCATCGTGGCGGTCGCACTGTTGTGGAAACACTCGGAGAGGAAGGCGCAGTGAACAGCATCGGCATCATCGGGGTGGGCGAGATCGGCCGGGCCATCGTGGACGGCCTGCACCACGGGGGCGGCGACGCACCCGCGGTGTTCCTCTCGCCGCGGGGAGCCCGCACCGCCGCGGAGCTGTCCGAGCGCTACCCCGGCGTTCAGGTGTGTCCCGGCAACCAGGCGGTGGCCGACCGCGCGGACATCGTGATCATCGCGGTGCGCCGTCAGGACCGGCACGAGGCACTCGACGGCATGACGGTGGCCGGCGACAAGATCGTGATCAACGTGATGGCCGGCGTCGCCAACGACGACCTGCGTGCGACGCTGGGCACCGAGGCCCCGATCGTCCGGGCCATCCCGCTGCCCGCGATCCGCGAACGCCGCTCCCTCACGGCGACCTACCCGTCCCACCCGGTGGCGGATGCGTTCTTCGAGCGGCTGGGCGGGGTGCTCCCGATCGGCGACGAGGCGGCCTTCGACGTCCTCTCCGCGGTGACGGGAACGCTGACCAGCCACTACCGGTACCTCGCCACGATCACCGCGTGGGCCGCCGGACACGGCATCGCCGCCGAGGACGCGGACCGCTACGTCCGGAGCCTCTTCCAGGAGACCGGCCGCGCCCTGAGCGACCGGACCCGCACGCTGGAGCGTCTCGCGGCCGACCACGAGACGCCGAAGGGGAACAACGAGCGCATCCGCACGACCTGGTTCACCCCCGCCAACGCCGCCGCGCTCACCCAGGCCCTCGACGACCTGCTCACCGACCTCGGCCGGCCCTAGGAAAGGCCTGACGACGATCGCGGGTGGTTGGTGGGTTCTGCTGGTGGTGTCGCGGTTTGCGATGCGTTCGGATCGCGTGGCGGGGCAACGGCAGACCCCTGGTCACCCTGCTCCCCGCCGGGCAGGGAACGCCGCTTCAACGTCAGAGACGCCCTAGGTCATGATGGCGCTCTCGGGCACCACCGTGTCGTTCCGCAGCGCGTCGAACAGCTGCTTCGACTTCGTCTTGTCCCAGCGTTCGGCCGAGGCGGACGTGACGGGCACCGTCGTGGACAGCACGCCGTCGGAGGAGATGCCGCGCATCGCCCAGGCCAGGCCGACCAGGTTGTGCAGGTGGTCGCCCTCGTCGATGGTCAGCGCGTCCGGCGCGGCGCTCAGCAGCGGGAAGACGTCGAACGGGTTCAGCAGGGTGCCGGGGCTGGAGATCTCGCTGACCAGCGCGCCGATGAACTTGCGCTGGTTCTCCACCCGGTCCAGGTCCGACCGTGGCGTCGCCTCGCTGTGGCGCATGCGCACGAACCCGAGCGCCTGCGCGCCGTCGAGGTCGCCGCACCCGGCGGGGATCGTGATGCCGGTGACGGTGTCGTGCATCTCCTTGTCGACGCACATGTGCACGCCGCCGATCGCGTCGACGATGTTGGCGAACCCGCCGAACCCGATCTCGGCGTAGTGGTCGATGCGCAGCCCGGTGGCCTGCTCGACCGTCTTGACCAGCAGCGGCGCGCCGCCGATGGAGAACGCGGCGTTGATCTTGCTGGTGCCGTGGCCGGGGATGGCGACCTGCGAGTCGCGCGGCAGGCTGACCAGCGTCGGCTTGGTGTCGTTGTCCGGCAGGTGCGCGATCATCATCGTGTCGGTGCGCTGACCGCCGCCCGCGGCCGCGACGTCACCGGTGACCAGGCGCTGCTCGTCCTCGGCGGTCAGGCCCTCGCGGCTGTCCGAGCCGACGATGAGCCAGTTCGTGCCCGCCCCGGCGGCGGGGCGGCCCTCGTAGTCCTCCAGCGCGGCGATCCGGTTGATCGAGAACTCCAGGTACACCCACACCCCGGCGAGGAACAGCACGAACACCGACAGCAGGGTGAGCAGGACCTTGCCCGGGCCGAACCGGCGGCGGCGGCGGCGGCGCGCGACCGGCGGCGGGGGCGGCGGGACGTCACCGACGCCGGTCTGTGACTTATACAAATCTCCGAGCCCA
>NZ_PQHW01000056.1 GCF_003385215.1 Amycolatopsis thermalba
CGGCCACCCTGGCCCGTCACGAGGTCCACCGTCGTGCTGAACGACAGGACGTCCACGATGACCAGCACCGCGCACTCCCGCCCCAGCCCGGCGACCCCTTCCGCGCCCCACTCCACCCGCAGGTCATACCCGTCCTGGGCGAACACGTCCACACCCCCAGCATGCCCGGCTCGGGTCCGGATGCGAGACTCCAACCCGTGCGCGTCTACTTGGGATCAGACCACGCCGGCTTCGAGCTGAAGAACCACCTGGTCGAGTACTTGAAGGGCCAGGGCCACGAGGTCACCGACATCGGCCCGGCCGTCTACGACGCCGCCGACGACTACCCGGCCTTCTGCATCGAGACCGCCCGCCGAGTGGTGGCGGACGAGGGCAGCCTGGGCATCGTCATCGGCGGTTCGGGCAACGGTGAGCAGATCGCCGCGAACAAGGTGAAGGGCGCCCGGGCCGCGCTGGCCTGGAAGCCGGAGATCGCCGCGCTCGCCCGCGAGCACAACCACGCGCAGCTGATCGGCATCGGCGCCCGCATGCACACGGTCGACGAGGCCACCGCGATCGTCGACACATTCCTGTCCACCCCGCCGTCGGAGGACGCGCGGCACGGCCGTCGCGTGCAGCAGATGCTCGACTACGAGCGCACCGGCACGCCGCCGCCGCTGCCTGCCTGATGCCCGAAGGGCACACCCTCCACCGGCTCGCCCGCCTGCACCAACGGCGCTACGCGGGCGCGCCGGTGGGCGTCTCCAGTCCGCAGGGCCGCTTCGCGAGCGAGGCGGCCCTTTTGGACGGCCGGGTCATGCTCGGGGCCGAGGCCTACGGCAAGCACCTGTTCCACGACTTCGGACCGCTCGGGTCCGTGCACGTCCACTTGGGACTCTACGGCACGTTCACCGAGGCGAAACTGCCGGAAACCACGCCGGTGGGCCAGGTCCGGCTGCGGCTGACCGGCCGGACACATTGGACGGACCTGCGCGGCCCGACCCGCTGCGAGCTGCTGACCCCGGACGAGGTCGACGCGATCAAGGCGCGCCTCGGCCCGGACCCGCTGCGCCGCGACGCCCGCCCGGATGAGGCGTGGCAGCGGATCTCGGCCTCCCGGACCTCGATCGCCGCGCTGCTGATGGACCAGTCGGTGATCTCCGGTGTCGGCAACGTGTACCGGGCCGAGGTCCTGTTCCGGCACCGGATCAACCCGATGGTGCCCGGCCGGGCGCTGGACCACGTGCAGTGGAAGGAGATGTGGACCGACCTCGTGGCGCTCATGCGCAAGGGCGTCCGGATCGGCCGCATCGACACCGTGGACGACGAGCACCTGCCCGAGGTCACCGGCCGCGCGCCGCGGCAGGACCGGCACGGCGGCGAGGTGTACGTCTACCGGCGCACCGGGCAGCCGTGCCTGGTGTGCGGCACGCCGGTCGCGCACACCGAGCTGGCCGGGCGGAACCTCTACTGGTGCCCGGTCTGCCAGACGGCATGACCGAGCGGGCCGGACTGCGCGTCCGGCCCGCCGTCGGGTGAATCAGAAGTCGCCGAAGCCGCCGAAGTCCCCGCCGCCGAAGTCGCCGCCCATGTCGCCGCCCGCGTCGCCACCGGCGTCACCCATGTCGCCGCCGTCGGCTCCCGCGTCGGCCATGGCGTCCTCCTGGCCCGCGTCGTAGCCGGACTCCCACGCCGAGGCGCTCGCGATGCCGGCCATGCCGCTGAACATCGCGCTGAACAGGAACATCGAGCCCAGGCCCCACGCGCCGGCCACGAGCGCCGGCTTCCACCAAGGCTCGCTGTACCAGCCCTGCGGCACCGGGCGCCCGGCCACGCGGCCGCCGGGGTAGTAGTACGGGGTGTTGTCGCCCGGCTTCGGCGAGGCCTCGTAGTGCCTGCCCTCGACATCGACGCTGCGGTGCTCGGTGACCTTGCCGGCGCGCTCGCGCTCGGTCTCCTCGGGCAGCTTCGGGCCCGGGTCCATGCCCATCGCCTCGCGGGCCGCGCGCACGTAGTAGAGGCCCTCCAGGGCGGTCTCCTTGACGAGCTTGGCCTGCTCGGCCGTCTGCGCCTGCTCCAGCTGCGAGCCCGCCGCGTTGTAGCGCTCGGACGCGTCGGCCAGCGCCTGCTTCGCCGGCTCGTTCGAACCCACGAGGTTCAGCACCTGCCCGCCGAGGCGCTCGACCAGGCGCCGGGCGTCGGCCTTGGCGTCGTCGAGCTGGCGCCGCCGGGTGGCGGCCTGAGCCTTCGCGAAGTAGGCGATGCCGCCCACGATGAGGACGAGGAGCACGATCACGGTGATCGTGGTGCCCATGGCTTACTCCCGGAAGTTCGGTGTCTTGAACCGGACAACGCGGGCGCTACGCCGATGGTTCCCAGCTTCCGCACAGCACCCGCACCGGCACTTCCTCGGTGAACACGCCCTCGGGTTCGGCCGCCAGGAGCGCGGCCCGCAGGTCGGTGTCGAAAGCGCGCCGACCTGCGGCGTCGAGCTTCTCCAGGGCGCCTGCGGAGTAGAAGGCGCCGACCACCTCGTCGAGGCCGAGCCGTTCGGTGTGATCAAGACGATGTTCCCGCACCCGGGTGAACCCGGCCCGTTCGAGCAGGTCGCGGTAGCGCGCGCGCTCGTCCTCGCTGCTGCCGCACGCGGGGAACTCCAGCGCGCCCAGCCAGCGGGTGGACACCTGCCGGATCGCCGCCGCCCACGGGCTGCGCTGCGTCCACACCGGCGTGCCGTTGGCGATCACCGCGACCCCGCCGCCGGGCCGCAGCAGGCGGGTCAGCGCGGCGAACAGCGGCCCCGGATCCATCCAGTGCAGCGCCTGGCCGACGGTGACCAGATCGAGGCTGCCGCCGCCGAGCAGCGGCTCCAGGGCCGGCACGTCGCTGTCCGCGCCGACGACCCACACGACGTTGGGGAGCTCCGCCGCGCGGGCCTGCGCGAGCATGTCGGGTGAGGGGTCCATGCCGATCACCGCGCCGGCCCTGGCGGCCATCGGCACCGTCAGCTGCCCGGTGCCGCAACCCAGGTCGAGCACCCGGCCGAGCGGGAACTCCGCCGCGAGCAGGTCGAAGACCTCCGGCCGGTACCCGCGGCGGAACTTCGCGTAGTTCGACGCCACCTCGCCGGCGAATTCCTGGATCATCCGCCCAGTCTGTGACCTGCGGGAATCGCGGCGCAAGCGGTTCCGCTCTCGACGAAAACTAGAACAGGTTATAGTCTCGGGCGCATGAAGTTCACCCTCTCGGTCGCGATGAACCCCCTGGACCAGTTCACCGAGTTGGCGCGCACCGCCGAGGAGTGCGGCTTCTCCTCGATCGCGCTGCCGGACTCGCTGTTCTACTCCGAGCACGTGTCCGCCGAGTACCCGTACACGCCCGACGGCAGCCGGTTCTGGACCGCGGACACGCCGTGGGCGGACCCGCTGGTGGCGGTCGCGACGATGGCCGCGGTGACGGAGCGGATCGAGTTCTACACGTCGGTGCTCAAGCTCGGCTCGCGCAACCCGGTGCTGCTCGCGCGTCAGGTCGGGTCGGTCGCGGTGCTGTCCGGCAACCGGTTCGGGCTCGGGCTCGGGGTGGGCTGGTCGCCGGAGGAGTTCGAGTGGTGCGGCGCGCCGTACGCCAACCGCGGCAAACGCGTGGACGAGGCGATCGAGGTGCTGCGGCTGATCCTGGACGGCGGGATGGTCGAGTACCACGGCAGGTTCTTCGACTTCGACAAGCTGCAGATGAGCCCGGCGCCGTCGGAGCACGTGCCGTTCTACATCGGCGGGCACACCGAAGTGGCGTTGAAGCGGGCCGCGCGGGTGGGCGACGGCTGGTCCTCGGCGATGATGAAGTTCGACGACCTGCGCTCGACGATCGCGCGGCTGGCCGAGTTGCGCGCCGAGTACGGGCGGGCCGACGTGCCGTTCGAGGTCCAGGCGGTGTGCATCGACCGGTTCGGGCTGGACGGCTACCGCGAGCAGGCCGAGATCGGCGTGACGGACATCGTGACGCAGCCTTGGGTGTTCGAGGGCATCGGGTTCGGCGACCCGATCGGCCCGAAGAAGGACGCGATCCGCAAGTTCGCCGACGAGATCATTTCCCGGTTCTGAAGGGGTGTGCCATGGGTGTTCAGGTGTGCTGGGACGTCGATGCCGAGCAGCCGCCGGCGCGGGTCGCTTCGTGGAGGTCGATGAACGCGACCTGCCGCGGCGCCAAGGACGAGTGGCTGGCGCTGTTCGCTGACGACGCGGTGGTCGAGGACCCGGTCGGCAAGTCGATGTTCGACGAGGAGGGTCGCGGGCACCACGGGCACCAGGGGATCGCGGCGTTCTGGGACCTGACGATCGCGAAGGTGGAGCGGTTCGAGTTCGTGATCAAGGATTCCTTCGCGGCGGGGGACGAGGTGGCCAACGTCGGCACGATCACGACGTACCTGCCCGGCGGGTACCGGGTGGATACGGACGGCGTGTTCGTGTACCGCGTGGGGGCGGACGGGCTGGTCCGATCGATGCGGGCGTTCTGGGAGACGGAACGCGCCATGGCGACGGCGCGGCAGGTGAGCGGGTAGGCAGCGGGCGCGTAGCAACCTCCCGCGATGCCTGGCGTCACCGGCTGTCCCGCAGCACCGGGCGGCCGCTGCGCAGGGCCTCGAAGGCCGCCTCGACCCGGGCCACCAGTGACGGTGGGGTCTTCGCGGGCAGCTCGTCGCGGGTGAACAGGCGGGCCGAGAGGATCTCGGGATCGGTGAGTTCGAGCGAATCGACCTCGGTTTCGGTGATGAGCCCGCCGTCGAAGACGAAGTAGAGCCCTTCCGGCAGACGCTCGTCGGACCGGCGGTGATCGATGACGAGAAGATCGCCGCGCCGGCGTCGCAGGCCGAGCTCCTCGCGGACCTCCCGCGTCGCGGCGGCCCACGGTGCTTCCTCGGCGTCGACCGTGCCGCCCGGGAGGTCCCAGTACGGCTTGTACGACGGCTCGACGAGCAGCACGCGGTTGGCGTCGTCGCGGAACAGGACGCCCGCGGCCATGCGCTTGCGGGGGAGTGCCTTGACGTACTCGTCGAAGGGGAGCAGGTCCACGGGTTGCGTGGCTAGACGAGGCGCTTGGTGAAACCGGCGTCGATGAGGCGTTGCAGGGCGGCCCGGACGGTCGCCGGGAGCGGTTGCGGGATGGCGAACCCGCGCTCGGCGTAGGCGGTGATGCGTTGTGTGTCGCCGACGAGCATGTTGATCACCCGGTCGTCGTCGGCGATGGTGTGCAGGTATTCGTCGAGGGTTTGTGGCTTGGCGGCGCAGACGACGTCGACCTCGGGCCAGAGCTTGCGGCAGGTCGCGTAGGCGCGGCGCTGCTGGTAGGGGCGCGAGACAAGGGTGACTTCGCGGATGTCGTGGTCGCGGAGCAGATCGCGGGCGAAGGTGATGTTCTCGCCGGTGTTGGTGGCGCGGGTCTCGACCCGGATGGCCGACGCCGGCACCCCCAGGGCGCGCGCGTGCTCGCCGAAGTGGACGGCTTCCCCACGCGGGAACAGCCCGACGGTGGTGGGCGCGTTGGCCCCGGTGAAAACGACCAGCGGAAACCGGCCCGCGTGGTACAGCTCAGCGACGTACCCGGCGACGCCGAGATCATGACTCCCGAGCCCGATGCCGACATCCGTCCGCCGGGGCTCGTGGCGCAGGTGGTGGTAGCGCCAGAGAACCTCGGCGTCGGCGCGCAGCTGTTCGTCCACGTCGCTCGTCTGCCTCACGCGAGGTTGCGCAGCAGTGCTTGGTACGTCAGGTCCACCTGGCCTTCCTCGACGTGGACGATCCGCGCCCCCGGCCGTGCGGGATCACCGCTCGATCATCTCCTGGGCCTCGACGTGCAGCGGATCCGCCGCCGCGCGCGTGCGCTCAACGAAGCGCCTCACCGTGTTCTCCTTGCTGCCGAGCAGCACGATCTCGTGGAACGTGGC
Organism: Amycolatopsis thermalba; assembly: GCF_003385215.1. GTDB lineage: Bacteria > Actinomycetota > Actinomycetes > Mycobacteriales > Pseudonocardiaceae > Amycolatopsis_E > Amycolatopsis_E thermalba. The sequence continues at coordinate 5,921 of NZ_PQHW01000056.1, forward strand.
GTCCACCTCGGGCGAGGCCCTCGAGTTGTTCGATGAACGGCGTCCGGCCCAGGAACTGCGGAATCACCACGTCGTGGCCGGATGCCAGGTGGGTGCGTGCGGCAGCGAGCGCGACACCGCGAGCAAGCCGGCCGGCGGCGCGCGGGTCGTCGCGCCGGCGGCCGATCAGATTTCGTAGACGGTCGACGTCCAGGTTCAGCGCCAGCGGATGCTCGTCCACATACCGCCCGGCGAGCGTCGACCTACCACACGCGGGCGGCCCGTTGAGCAAGATCAGCCGCGGCACCGGGCGACGGTACCAACGACCCGCGAACAACGAGAGCGGGCGACGGGAATCGAACCCGCACCACCAGTTTGGAAGATTGCGTCTGCTGCCCGGCCGGTGCGCGTGACCTGCTGCTTCCTGGTCCGCTGAGGTCTCCGGTTGACCGCTGTTGACCGGGGCTACTGGCACGGTAATGGCACGCGGTTGAGCTGCCCACACCCCTCCCATCACCCCGACACACAGCCAAGAACACGGCCGGTGGTGCCGGGTCAAGGCACGCTTTCCAGCCTTGACGCGGTGCCACCGGCCGTAGTCACGATCGGCTGTCGGGGTGGTGATCGACTTGTGACCCGCGCTTGCGTAATGCGCGGCTCCTGGCGAACGACGTTCAATCCATAGCGTTGACGCAAGGAGACCGAGCGTGAGAGTGCCCAGGCAGGCGGCGGGTGGCTGCCCAGGTGATGAGCTGCTGCGCTCGGTCCGGCTGTATCGGCGCGCCGCCGGCGGTGGCGAAGTGCCCGGCTGGGTTGCCGCGCCACGCGGCTCGCCGGGCGGAGCGGAGCGGCAGCCCGGCGTAAGCCGCGCCCGGGATCTGCTGCGGCACCCAAGGCAACGGGCAGAGCGCGTCGCCGCCGGCGGCGCGCCTTGATCCCATAGAGGCGAATTCGGCAATCCCATGCGCGCTCAGGAGACCAAGCGGAGACACGGATGTACACACTCATAACAGATGAGACGAACACGCAGGAGTCGAAAAATAGCGAGTTCTTCATCTACGGCGGCCTCGTCTTCAGCCCCGAGCAAATGGGCATTATCAGTAGCGACATCCAAGCGATACGTGACACGTATGGATTTGCGCCGGAAGATAAGCTAAAATTCGATACTAATAGCAGGCCTGCGAACGTCGATCGCTCAAGTTATACGGCAGCCAAGAAGCAGGTAATTCAATCCTGCCTTAACGCTGGTGTCGTATTCATTGCCTACATGATCCTCCACAAGATAGCGAAAGACCCAAAAACTATAGGAGAATACGCGCTCAATAGTGTTCTGGTTAGGTTCGACGGCGTATTTCTTCGCGAAAAGAGCGACATTGGTGTTGTTATCGTCGACAGACTTCCAGACCAAGCGCGAGCGTACGATATGTTGAGGCGGAAATTTCAGACCGGGCTAGAAATAGCATCAAATGGTAGCAAAATCGAACTTGACCGCGTTCTTCTGTACGCCACGACCTGCGATGGTGCCTCCCATTTGAGTTCCGCTGTCGATATCGTACTTGGAAGTCTGCGGTGGGTAGTCAATCACAGCAATAACGGGCCGACCACTGAGCTGAGCAGAGACATGTTCGGCAGCGTAGCGAGCATGATGTACCACCGGGAGTCGGGTGGAAAAAAATACCTTCGTGACTACGGCCTGATATTGAGGCCGAAAGAGCCCGGACATCCACCATACAAAGCGAGATACGACGACCTCGTATCCTATCTGCAAGGTCTCCTGAATTCGTAACTGGTGACGTCGAGGCCGAAGGGTTGCGATGGCTATCGTAGATATGGAATGGCGCGCGCCAAGAAAGGTTGCGACGCTAAGCGACAATGCGGCAAAGGCACGGTACGGCGTAGCCTATCTTCGGTCTCTTTGTAGCCAGGCGGGCGTTGGGTTCGGCGAGACGGACCCCGATGAAGATGTTGCGGCTGTTGACGGTGAGGTAAAGTTCTTCGAGGCCAATGTTCGGTTTCAAATTAAATGCACATCGAAGTTTAAAATATCGGGCAAGTCGGCCAGTTGGGTTATTGAGCCAGAATGGCGCGAGAAATGGAATCGCAGCCAAGTCCCGGTCTATCTAATATTGGTTATCATCGATCCTGAATTGCGAGCCGACTGGCTAACCCACCATGAGCAAGGAACACTGCACCGGTCGGCAGCGTTTTGGACGCGAGTCGACAAGTTGGATCAACATGGGTCGATCTCGGTGCCAAAATCGAATCGGCTAACTGTAGAGACCTTTTCTACCTGGCATCGAGAGCTTATGGCATGCTTTGCGCCACCGGCACGCGAGGGGATAATAGCGTGATACGTTTTCCCGTCCCGTCGCTTGACGATTTGATCGTCTACATGCAAAACGAGAATTGGGACGAAGGCCCAGAAGGTCCCGCCGGGAGTCTTTGGTTTCGAGATGGCGCTTCCGTTGCCGTCCCAAGGTTCGACGACCAAGAACTGGTGCGCGGAACACTGGAACGCATTGCGAAATTCGAGAACAAAGATTCCGCTGACCTTTCGGACTCAATTAGGTACTACCGGATGGACGTAACGAACTTTCGATCCTTGATTAATCGGGGAATTGTGGACACTATACCGCTCGATTCCGCTGTCAACATTGTATCATCGATTAGGACGCTGTTCCGCTGCTCCGGGATGACGGCATATCGCCCGCAGGCTGATTTGAAATCAGGCTACTCGCGTAGCGTTCGTGATTTTACAAGGCAAGCTGGAATGGGTCATACAAAACGTGGATCGTTTGTGTTCCCTGTGGTTATTCCCTTAGGTGAAACGGAAATCCCGACGCCCGCTGAACCTACTCTCGTCGAGGTGACTCGCAGCGCGCCTGAGCCCTACGAACGGCGAATAGTTCGCACTTTGGCGCAGTCGCTGAAGGCTGTGGAGGAAGTTGTAATACAACCGGGTCGTGAGCCAACGCTGAAACGCCTTCATGATGCTGTTGAGGCTGGCGTGAGTCGACAATTGTGTTCAGCGTTGGTTAGCATTACGTCGGATTCGGTTGTCACGGCGCTGGATGCGCAATTTTCGTGGGGAGGCATCGTGCCGCCAGCGCGAAATTCCCCGAAGCAGGTAGTTATCCCGGCCGAGTCAAGAGATTTGCTATCCAAAGCTGCTGAGAAGCTGCGCGAAGTGCGGGTTGAGCCTGCTCGAGTCTTTAGCGGGTCAATCGTTGAGTTACGACACGAGGAGAACGACCCTGTCGGTTATGTCACCATTTCAACTCCGCGAAATGGTCGCATGTCAGAAATCCGCGTGCAATTGCCATATTCGCGCTATCAGGACGCGCTGAGATGGCACTCAGATTCGCGACCTGTGCTTGTGGAGGGCGACGTCGTCAAGGACAAGGGTCGGCTGGTCGTGAACGAACCGATAAGGTGTCACCCAATAGACGAACTCTATTTGACCTCGAATTAGCTACTTTTTTCGAGGATCGTCGCCAGTTTTGCCCGGGAAGGTATCGGCAACTGTCCGGCAAATCGTCTGTGCCAAAGTTGGACAGCGTGCCGTGGCGTGCGCACTGCTAGCCTGGCTCTATGCGTGGTGCGGGTGATCAGCTCAGCATCGGGGAGCGTATTGCCTTCTACCGGCGTCGGCGGGGGTTGTCGCAGGCCGTACTGGCTGATCTGGTCGGCCGCTCTGAGGACTGGCTCAGCAAGATCGAGCGTGGTGAGCGCGATATCCGCAGGTTGGACGTGCTCGCGGATGTGGCTCGTGCGCTGCGGGTGACCCTTGGGGACCTGCTTGGTGAGCCCGTGCTCATGGAGGACGAAGAGCGCAATGACGACGTTCCGGCGATCCGGGATGCGCTCATGGCTCCGCGTCGGCTGTCCCGCACGCTGTTCTCGTCGTCCATGTTGCCTGAGTACATCGACCCGGCCCCGGTGCAGCAGCTCGTGGAGGGGGCCTGGTCGAGCTACCAGAAAGGCGACCTCGGCCGGGTTGTCCAGGCTCTTCCTGGGCTGATCAAGACCACGCAGCAGATGGAAGCGGCCTCGGCGGATGATCCGGCCTACCGGCGCACCTGTGCGGCGCTCTCGGCGCGGATTCATCACCTGACCGCGACCACGTTGAGCAAGATCGGTGAGGCCGACCTGTCGTGGATCGCTGCTGAGCGGGCTATGCAGGCGGCCGACGAGGCGGACGATCCGCTCGTGCTGGCCTCGGCTGCGAGGTCCGGTACTCATGCGCTCCTGGCTGTCGGCCGGTTTGAAGACGCGCTTGAGCTGGGAGAAGCTGCGGCGAAGTGGCTGCTTCCGCGGATGGCTGCTGGTGATCCGGCGGCGTTGAGCCTCTACGGCATGCTCTACCTGCGGACGGCGGTGGCCGCGGCCCGTCATCAGGACCGGGCGACCTCGAATGACCTGCTCGCGCACGCCACCCGTGCTGGCGAACAGCTCGGCGTGGATGCGAACTACTGGCACACCGGCTTCGGACCGGTGAATGTTGAGTTGCACCGCCTCTCGGCGGCCCTCGACCTCGGCGACGTGACGCAGGTGATCGAGCAGGCTCCGAAGGTCGACGTCGATCACTTACCCGCGGAACGGCAGGTCACGTACCTGATCGACTACGCGCGGGCGCTGAGTCTGATGGCGAAGGACGACGAGGCACTTCAGACGCTGCTCTCGGCTGAGCAGAAGTCGCCGGCCATCGTGCGGCATTCGACCGTGGTCCGTGAGGTTGTGCGGTCGATGTACCGTCGTGCGCCGGCCACGGCTGGGCGGAAGTCGTCGGCGCTCCTGGCGCTGGCTGAGCGTTGTGGAGCGGTGAGGTAGCTGCATGGGTTCGCGGGTGCTCGGTCTGATCGGTTCCGGTGCGGGTGGCGTCGAGGAGCTGCTTCCGCGCGTCATCAAGCCTGCGCAAAAAGCAGGATGGACGGTCGTCGTCACCCTGACGCCCACTGCCGGCCGCTGGCTCCAGAAGTCCGGGGCGCTCGCTGAGATCGAGGAGGCGACTGGCTACCCGGTACGCGTTGAGCCTCGCGACCCGGATGAGAAGAGCCCACACCCTCCCGTTGACTGCTACCTGGTCGCTCCGGCGTCGGCGAACATGGTCGCCAAGCTCGCGATGGGTATCGCGGACAACCAGGCTTTGACGCAGGTGAACGAGGCCATTGGTACTCGGAACCTGCCGGTCGTCGTGTTTCCGCGGGTGAACGCTGCGCACGCGAGGCACCCGTCGTGGGAGTTCCATATCGCCGCGCTCCAGCGGGCGGGCGTGCGCCTCGTCTACGGTGATGACGTCTGGCCGCTCCACGAGCCGCGCAGTGCGCCGGGGCGTGAATTGCCCTGGTCGGCCGTGCTCGACGCGGTGAACGAGGCCGTTCCCGCCTCGCGCTAGTCCTCCCCAGCACCTACCCGGACAGTTTGTCCGGGTGATCGCCCTGAACCGGGTGTCTCCTGGGTCATACCGCGCCCCACCGGACGCGGGAGAGCCAAGACCCCCAGGAGAGCAGATGGGCATTCACGTGGTGATCCAGCCCGCCGCCGGGTACGGCGCTGAGGTCGTTTCACCGTCACCCGGCATCCGGCAACTCATCGCCGGTGGGGAGGACGCCACCTTCGTCATCCAGGTTCCCGCGCGCATCGGCGGGCTGACCGATGCCGCTCGGTTCGCGCGGAGCCTGGCTGTCGCTGCCATCGAGTTCGGGGACTGGTGCGAGACGCAGAACCGTTCGCGCTCGTTCCCGTTCAACTCCGCGGATGGTCGCCGCTCGAACGACACCGAATGACTGGTCGCGCTCGACCACAGAACACGAAGGCACACAAGGGGTATCGACATGGCTATTTCCAGGGGACACCGCTTCCCGATCGAGTTCGATGACGCGTTCCCGCAGGGTTTGGTGATGGTGGGCGAGATCTCCCCGGACAACGAGTACCAGTCCCGGGAGGACAGGGCGGCCGGTCGTCCCGCTCGGCAGCGCGTCGACGAGGTGACGGGCAAGCGCCAGTGGAAGGCAACGGTGACCGACCCGTCGGAGCCGAACGCCAAGCGCGCGTCCTTCGAGCTCACGTTCCTCGCCGACGTCCAGCCTGTGCCGACGACGAGCGAGGTGCTTCCCGGCATGCGGCCGGTGGAGCTGGAGGGGCTGACCGCGGAGCCACGAGTGGCTGGCAACGGCGAGTTCAAGTACCAGTCCTTCGTCTTCCGCGCGACCGGTTTCAAGGCTGCGAACAGCGGCGGAGGACGAGCGGGGAAGGCTCCGGCGGAGCAGTCGGCGAAGGCCGCGTGAGTGGGGGAGGAGCGCTGATGATGACGCGTGAGGACCACGCGCCCCCGGCCCGCGCATGGAGGCGGCCGGAGGGTGGGGAGCCGGGCTACGTCTACGAATGGGTGGCGGCCTACATCGCCGACCGCATCAACTCGGGCGAGCTTCCTGTGTATGCGCGGCTGCCCAGTGAGAAGCGGTTGGCAGTGGAGTACGGCGTTTCGCTGGGATCGGCCCGCCACGCGACTCGGATTCTGCGGGAGCGCGGGTTCGTCATGACGATCCGGTCCAAGGGCACGTTCGTCGCCCCGCGGAACGCCAAGAGTGATTGAGATCGGCACGGGAACGGATGACGCATCCGTTCCCGTGCTCTCCCAGTGGAAGGAGGTGAACGAAGTGCCATCCAGGCCCCGGAAGCCTCGTCGCCGGTGGCTGGTCCGGCGGCGCTGCTGGCTGTGCGGACGCACCCATCGCCTGATGCGGGACAAGGCGTACGTGTGCCGGACCTGTGCGGGCCGCGGCAGCGAAGGTCTCTAGAGGAAGGTCCACAGTAGACACGAAACGCACGTGGGCACGTGCGGCGATCAAGCACCCCCTCATGCAAGAAACCTCGAAATATAAGGCGCAGAAGCGGAACCTGGCTACCAACCGTGCCGCTCCTGAGCTGTCCACCCTCTGGGAGCAGACAAGCGGCAACGATAGACAACGGCAACCGAGCCGTGTCAACCGGCCGCACCCCGACGCGGTGCGCCGCACGCAAGAAGTTCACCCGACTGGCCCCCGGCGACACCGAATGCGCGGCGTGTGCCGGCCGACTGCCGCTGCCGATCACCACGAAGGCGGGTGGTCGCTGATGGACGCGCACATTCGGAATCCTCTTCCTCGGCGGGATCGGTCGACGACGGGCGGATCAAGCGGAACCCGTGCCGGATCAAGGGCGCGGACCAGCACCGCACACCGGAGCGGCCGCACGCGTCGATCGAGGAGGTGTACCGGCTGGCGGACCTGATGCCGCGGCGGTACCGGTTCCTGATCCTGCTGGCCGCGTTCTCCGGGCTGCGCTGGGGCGAGTTGATCGCCCTGCGCGTGCGGGACCTGGACCGGGTGAACCTGGTGGCGCGGGTGGCCCGCCGGACGGCTGAGCTGCGGAGTGGGCGGCTCGACGTGGGGCCCACCAAGTCCGCGGCCGGTGTGCGCACGGTGGCGCTGCCTCGCTTCCTGGCCGATGAGCTGGCGGAGCACCTGGCCGAGTTCGCCGAACCGGGGCCGGACGGGCTGCTGTTCGTCGGCAAGCGCGGAGGGGTGCTGCGCCGGGGGAACTTCCGTCGCGAGGTGGACTGGAAGAAGCTTCTGGCCAAGGCCGGGCTGCCGGACGGCTTCCACTTCCATGATCTCCGCCACACCGGCAACCAGATGGCGGCGGAGGCCGGCGCGACCACGCGGGAGCTGATGCAGCGGATGGGGCAGAGCACCGCGCGGGCAGCGCTGATCTACCAGCACGCGACGAGCGCCCGGGACCGGCAGATCGCCGACGAGCTCAACGCACGGGTGGAGCGCTACCGGCAGGGCGGGAGCTAATGGCACGGTAATGGCACGACAGCAGCGAGCGGCGGCCCTCAGAACCGAGGACCGCCGCACGTTGCATGCTTTGACCTGCGAAGACAGTGAGAGCGGGCGACGGGAATCGAACCCGCACCACCAGTTTGGAAGACTGGGGCTCTACCATTGAGCTACGCCCGCATGCACCCGCATCGTACGGGCGCGTCTGCGAGTCTAGCGGGCCACGCTAGAGTGATCGCACCGCCCCGGCTCTGGGGCGACCGGGATGTGGCGCAGCTTGGTAGCGCATCCGCTTTGGGAGCGGAGGGTCGCAGGTTCAAATCCTGTCATCCCGACCACGCCGGCCGGCTCGCGGTCCTTGGGGCTGTTCGGCCGGGGCCGACCTGATCCGTTTCTAGCGTGGGCGGCATGAACGTCACAGGCGAGCACGTCGTGATCAGCCCGAGCATCCTCTACTTCGGCACCCCGGTCGTGTTGCTGTCGACCGGGAACGCCGACGGCAGCGCCAACCTCGCGCCCATGTCCTCGGCCTGGGCGCTCGGCCAGGTGGTCGTGCTCGGGCTGGCCGCGGCGTCGCACACGGTGGCCAACCTTCGCGTCCGTCCGGACCTCGTGATCAACCTGCCGGGGCCGGACCAGTGGCGGGCGGTGGAGCGGCTGACCCCGCTCACCGGGGCGGACCCGGTGCCGGAGCACGAGCGCGGCGCCTTCCGCCACGAACCGGACAAGTTCGGGGCGGCTGGGCTGCAGCCGGTGGACTCCGACCTGGTCCGGCCGCCGCGGGTGGCGGACTGCCCGATCGCGATGGAAGCGCGTGCGGCCGAGGTGCGGGAGGGCTGCACGGGCGGCTTCGTCGTGGTGCAGGCGGAGGTGCTGCGCGTGCACTGCGAGTCACGGCTCGTGGTGCCGGGGACGCAGCACGTCGATCCAGGGGAGTGGAGCCCGCTGATCTACAACTTCCGGCACTACTTCGGCCTCGGGCCGGAGCTGGGGCACAGCTTCCGCTCGGAGACGCCGCGGAGTTAGCGATGTGGTCCCGCTGGCGCAGGTGGCGACGGCCGTGCATTGGTGCGGAGGTGGCCTCGGGCTGCTCGTGGCGCTGCCGTTGGCTGCTCTTCCCGGGGATGGCGCTGACCCCGCGAACCACCAGCCGTCAGGAGTCCTGCTCCCGGCGGGCTCGGGCTCGGCGTTTGCCCTCGTGCATTGCCTGGACCCGGGCGATCGGGATGGTGCGGCCGTGCTCGATCAACTCTTCCGGCAGGCTCTGCGGCTCCGGCAGCGAGTCGGCCCACGGATCCCCGGAACCCAGCAGCCGGACGGCCTCGCGCAGGGTGAACGTCGCCGGGTGCACGTTGTCGAGCTCGTCCCATGGCACGGGGAACGACACCGGCAGCCCGGGGCGCACCCGCGGGCTGTACACCGCCACGACCGTCGCGCCGCCGGCGCGTGTCGAATCCAGGAACACCTTGCCGCCGCGGTCCTCGCGGATGAACGCCGTCGTCGCCAGGTCCGGGTCGAGCTTCTCGGCGCGGGCGGCCAGCGCCCGGGTCGCCGCGGCGGCCTGCTCAGCGTCGGCGCCGCGCACCGGCACGAAGATGTGCACGCCCTTGGACCCGCTCGTCTTCACCGCGCCCGCCAGCCCGCAGTCGGCCAGGGCCTGGCGCACCAGGTGGGCCGCGCGCACCGCCAGCCCGAACGCCGCCGACCCCTCCGGCGGGTCCAGGTCCAGCACCAGATGCGTGGGCGTCTCCAGGTGCCCCGCGAGGCCCAGCGTCGGGTGGTACTCGATCGCCCGCTGGTTGCCGAACCACAGCAGCGTGCGGCGGTCGTTGCACAACGCGTACGACACCTGCCGGTGCGAACTCTCCGCCCACATGCTCACCCGCGGCACCCACTCCGGCGTGTACTTCGGCAGGTTCTTCTGCATGAACGGGTCCTGGCCGCGCAGCAGCCGCACGACCGACAGCGGCCGGTCCCGCAACGCCGCGACCATCCGGTCGGCGACCGCGTCCAGGTAGTCGACCAGATCGCGCTTCGTGGCGCCGGCATCGGCGAACAGTGACTGGTCGAGGTTCGTCAACGACACGCCGTCCCGCACCTCTGCGCTGCTCATGGCCCCACTCTTGCCGATCCGGGTCGCCGCGGCCACCCCTGGCGGGGTTTGCCCGCACCCGCGCAGGGGTAGCGATTCCTCGTGGACATGGGTGAGCGGTACCGGCTCGGGGAGCGGATCGGCGGCGGTGGCAGTGCCGACGTGCACCGCGCGTGGGACCGCGTCGCCGAACGCGAGGTCGCGGTCAAGCTCTTCCACGCGCGCCCGACGCCCGCCCAGCAGCGGCGGCAGGCGCGGGAGTTCCGCATCCTGGACCGGCTGCGGCACCCGGCCCTGGTGCCGCTGTACGACTCCGGCGTCCGCGACGGCCGCGTCTTCTTCGTGATGCGCCTGGTCGACGGCCCCACCCTGGCGGACCGCATCGCCGAGGGACCGCTCTCCGTGGACGAGACCATCGAGCTGGGCGCCCGGCTGGCGGACGCGCTGGCCTACGTCCACCGCGCCGGCATCACGCACCGGGACGTCAAGCCCGCGAACATCCTGCTCGCCCCGGACGGGGCCGTGCTCGGCGACTTCGGCATCGCGCAGGGCCACGACACCACCCGGTTCACCACCATCGGCACCGTCGTGGGCACCGCCGCGTACATGGCGCCCGAGCAGGTCCGCGGGGAACCGGTCGGGCCGTCCGCGGACGTCTACTCGCTGGCGCTGGTGCTGCTGGAATGCCTGTCCGGGCGGCGCGAGTACCCGGGATCGCTCACCGAGTCGGCGGTGGCGCGGTTGCTCCGCCCGCCCGCGGTGCCGGACGGCCTCCCACCGCACCTCGCGGACCTGTTGCGGCGCATGGGAGATCGCGACCCGGACGCGCGGCCGTCGGCGCGGGAAGTGTCGGCCGTGCTCGGCGGGGTGACGCGGCCGCTGGCCGTGGTGAAGCCGCGTCGCCGGCTGGCGGTGGCCGCGGGCTCCGCGGTGACGGCCGCCGCGGCCGCTCTCGCCTTCGCACTCCTCAACGGGTCCACCGCGGAGGTCCCCGCCACGTCCGTTCCGGCGCCCGCCCCGGTTTCGGCCGCCCCGCCGCCGGTGACGAGCGACGCGCCGGCACCGGTGGCGAAGACGGCCCCGGTCACCCAGGCCGAGGAGACCACGGCCGCCCCGGACAACCGGGGCAACGGCGAGGACAAGGGCAAGGACAAGGACAAGGGGCAGCAGAAGAAGCCGCACAAGGACAAGTGATCAGACCGCCTTGCTCATGTGCACCAGCGCCCCGTCGAGGAACGGCTCCTCGCGGTCGACCCGGTAGCCCAGCCGCCGGTAGAAGCGGATGTTCTCGGTGAACAGCGCGTTGGTGTAGAGCCGCACGCCGTGCAGGCCCATCGACTGGGCCAGGAGGTCCGCGTGCCGCATCAGCAGCCGCCCGTATCCGGTGCCCTGCGCCGACGGCCGCACGGCGACGTTCTCGATCAGCAGGTGGTCCACCGCCGGGATCATCTCGATCAACGCGACCAGCTGGTCGTCGTCGTAGAGCAGGTCGATCCGGTGGGCGGTCACGGCCTGCCGGTAGTCGGTCTGCATCGGCAGGGGTTCGCGCCGGATCAGATCCGCCCACTTCGCGTACGCGGCGTGGACCAGGTCCCGGATCGCGTCGGCGTCCTCGGGCGTCGCGCGCCGGAAGAGGTATTTGTGTTGCGGCATTTCTCCTCCTTCGCGGCGGTGTGGTTGCCCGCGGACCTCGGGGGTACCCGGTGGCCGCACGAACAGCCGAGCAACAGGAGAACGAATGGCGCAGCACGCCGGACTCCGGGACCTCGCCGCCGCGGGTCGCGCCGAGGCCGACGCCTACCGGGGCGACCACGACCGTCCGCTGGGCGGCTATCTCGTCGTCATGATCGTCTACACCTCGCTCGTGGTGGCGGCGGCACTCGCGGCCGTGCTCACCGGCCGGAAGCTGCCCCGTGACCTGCGGGTTTCCGATATCGCCCTGATGGCGATGGGTACCCACAAGCTGGCCCGGACCATCAGCAAGGACGCCGTCACCAGCCCCCTGCGCGCCCCGTTCACCCGATACGCTGACACCGGCGGCCCCGCCGAGGTCATGGAGGAGGTGCGCAAGCCCTCCGGGCTCCGGCACAGCGTCGGCGAACTGCTCAGCTGCCCGTTCTGCCTCGACATGTGGGTGGTGACCGGGTTCACCATCGGCCACGTCTTCGCCCCCCGCCTCACCCGCCTGGTCGCGTCGGCGCTGGCCGCGCTGACCGGCGCCGACTTCCTGCAGCTGGCCTACGCGAAGGCGCAGCAGATCGCCGAGGACTGACCCGCCCGGGTGTCGCGGAGGAGAAGCAGGGGTACTCGCACCGCGGACAGGAGGTGCGATGACTGAGCTGATGACCCGGGAAGACGCGGCCATCGAGGTCCACGACCCCGCGAGCGGTGAGCTGGTGGGACGCGTGCCGAGCGCGACCGAGCAGCAGGCCGCCGCGGCGGTGCGCGCGGCCCAGGCGCTGTTCGCGGACTGGGCGCGGACCGCGGCGGGGGAGCGGGCCACCGCGTTGAAGGCCGCGGCGGCCGAGCTGCGCGAGCGGGCGGACGAGCTGGCCGCGATGAACCACCGCGAAACCGGCAAGCTGCTCGACGAAGCGCGCGAGGGCGTGCTCGCCGGAGCGGGAACCCTGGAGCAGTACGCCGAGCTGGGCCCGGCCCACCGCGGGCGGAGCCTGCAGGGCGGCTGGGACGCGACGGACCTGATGGTGCCCGAGCCGCGCGGGGTCGTGGTGGCGCTGACGCCGTGGAACGATCCGGTCGCGGTCGCGTGCGGGCTGCTCGGCGCGGCGCTGGCGACCGGCAACGTCGTGGTGCACAAGCCGAGCGAGCGGTGCCCGCACGTGGGACGGATGCTGACCGAGCTGCTGGCGCGGCACCTGCCGGTGGACGTGCTGTCCTGCGTGGACGGTGACGGCCGGGTCGGGGCGTGGCTCGCGGAGTCGGCGGACGTGGACGTGATCGCGCACGTCGGCAGCACCGCGACCGGCCGGTCGGTGGCGGTGGCCGCGGCGCGGACCGGGGCGAAGGTGCTGCTGGAGAACGGCGGCAACGACGCGCTGATCGTCGACACCGGGGTCGATCCGCGGTGGGCGGCCGCGCAGGCCGCGCTGGGGGCGTTCGCGAACGCCGGGCAGATCTGCGTGTCGGTGGAACGGATCTACGTGCACCGCGCGGTGGCCGGCGAGTTCCTGGACGCGCTCGTGGCGGAGGCGCGCAAGCGCCCGTCGGAGGTGCCGATGGCGCCGCTGGTGGACGAGCGTCAGCGCGAGCACGTGCACTCGCACGTCGAGGACGCGGTGTCGCAGGGTGCTTCGCTGCTGGCCGGCGGGACGTTGCCGGACGGGCCGGGCGCGCACTACCCGGCGACCGTGCTGAGTGGATGCACGCCGTCGATGCGGGTCCTGACGGAGGAGACGTTCGGGCCGGTCGCGCCGGTGCGCGTGGTGGACAGCTTCGACCAGGCGCTCGAGGAGGCGGCCGACGACCGGTACGGCCTGACGGCGACGGTGCTGACGGAGTCGATGGCGCACGCCCAGCGCGCGTGGCGGGAGCTGCCGGTGGGGACGGTGAAGGTGAACAACGTCTTCGGCGGCGCGCCCGCCGGGGCGGCCCACCCGCGGAAGGCCAGCGGCGAGGGGTTCGGCTACGGACCCGAGCTGCTGGACGAGATGACCGTCACGAAGGTCGTCCACATCGGACCCGCAGGCGGCTGACCGGCGGACGTCCGGTGGCGCCCCGCTGCCGGACGTCCCTAGGGCGCGTCCTCAAAGCCAGATGAGCGGTGTGGCGAGGTCGATCGTGCTCCGGTGGCGGTGGCGCGGAACTGTATGAGGCGGTTGAAGCATCGTTGGACGATGTTGCGGCGTGTGTAGCTGGCGCGGCCGGTTGGCCTGCTGGTCCCGGCGTTCAGGAATGGTCGCTGGGATGCGCCGTCGGCGCAGGTAAGAGCGAATGGCGCGGCTGGAGTAGCCGGAACTCGATGCCTGCGATGACCTGCGTGAACATGGTGCAGTCGTGGACGTTGCCGCCGGTCACCGCGATCGACAAGGGCCGTCCGTGTCCGTCGCAGGCGGGGTGGATCTTGGTGGTGGGGCCGCCGCGGGACCGGCCGATGGCGTGATCATCTGGTTCGCTGTGTCCGCCGCACGAGTGCGATTCCCCCTGTGTGGGACGCGGTCACGCGGCGGGCACCGGCAGCGTGCTGATGCGCCCGCACGATGCCGGAATCGACCGAGACCTCGCGGGTCACGCCATGCCACCCCGGTCTTGGCCATGAACAACATCCCGTTGATCACCCGGCGGTCATCAACCCGTGGGCGCCCCTTCGCCCCCGACCCCGGCAGGTCAGCTCGCGCCTACGCACCACAACCCAAGATCAAACCAGATCGAAACACCGACTTTGGGGACACGTCCCTAGGCCGATTCCCGCAGGGTGAGCGACACCGGCAGCACCTGCCGCCGCGGGGGCAGCGTTTCGCTGGCCAGCAGGGTAGTCAGGGTGGCCACCATCTGGCGCACCTGGGCGGCCGGGTCCTGGTGCACCGTCGTCAGCGGGGGGTTCATCGCGGCGGCCAGTGCCGGGTGGTCGTCGAAGCCGACGACCGCCACGTCGGCCGGGACTCGGCGGCCCGCGGCGCCCAGTGACTGCAGCACCCCGGCGGCCATCACGTCGCTGGCGACGAACACCGCGTCCAGCGCCGGCTCCCGGGCCAGCAGGCGGTCCATCGCGATCCGGCCGCCGTCCAGGGTGAAATCCGCCTCCTCCGCCAGGCCCGCCGAGTCCAGTCCCGCGTCGGCCAGTGTCTTGCGCCACCCGGACAGCCGGTGGACCGCCGCGGTCTGGTCCTGCGGGCCGGCGACCGTCGCGATGCGACGGCGGCCCCGGGAAACCAGGTGCTCCACCGCGAGCCGCGCGCCGGACTCGTTGTCGAAGTCGATCACGTGCACCCCGCGCGCCACCCCGCCCGCCGGACCGCCGAACACCACCGGCAACCGCAGCAGCCGCAGCGCCCGCGGCAACGGGTCCGCCTGGTGCGGCGCGAACACCAGCGCGCCGTCGACGTGCCCGCCCTCCAGAAACCGCAGCGTCCGCGTCAGGTCGGCGCGCCCGTCGCAGAACATCAACACCATCTGGATCCCGGTCGCGGCCAGCTCCCGGTACCCGGCGCGCATGACCGCCGTCCGGTACGGGTCCCCGAGCAGGACCTCCTCCGGCTCGGACAGCACCACCGCCACCGCGCCCGTCCGCCGCGTCACCAGCGACCGCGCCGCCTGGTTCGGCGAATAGCCCAGATCGGCGGCCGCCGCGCGCACCGCCTCCCGGGCACGCGCGCTGACGTTCGGGTCGTCGTTCAGCGCCCGGGACGCCGTCGAGCGGGAGACCCCGGCGAACGCGGCGACGTCCTCCAGCGTCGGCCGGCCCTCGTGGTTGCCGTGTGCGGTCACCGGGTCACCTTCCGCCATTGATGGGAGCGCTTCCAACAATAGCGCATCTTGACACGGCTGGTGACTAGCGACACACTCAACCCCGTTCTGGGAGCGCTCCCAAAATCTCTCTCCCCGGAACCCCACGAGTTAGGGAAACGACGTGCGACATCTTCACAAGGGCGTGAGCTTCGCGATCGGCCTGGCTGTGCTCGGCGCGAGCCTGGCCGCCTGTGGTGGCGGCGGCTCGTCCGGAACCTCCGGCGACGGGCGGATCGAGCTGTCCATCGGCACCTTCACCGAGTTCGGGTACGAGGAACTGATCCCCGAGTACGAACGCCTGCACCCCAACATCAAGATCACCCACCACAAGACGGGCGAGGGCGGCCCCTACCACCAGAACCTGATCACCAAGCTGGCCGCGGGCAACGGCCTGGAGGACGTGGTCGCGGTCGAGGAGGGCCACTTCTCCGACATCATCGACAAGTCGTCCAAGTTCAACGACCTCACCGAGATCGGTCCCAAGGACGTGACCGCCGACCGGTGGCTGAACTGGAAGTACGAGGCGGGCAAGGACTCCGACGGCAGGCTGATCGGCTACGGCACCGACATCGGCCCGCTGGCCCTGTGCTACCGCAAGGACCTGCTGCAGGCCGCCGGGCTGCCGTCCGACCCCGAGGGCGTCAAGTCGCTGTTCGCGACCTGGGAGTCCTACTTCGCGGCCGGTGACCAGTACGTGCAGCGCACCGGCGGCAAGGCGTGGTTCGACGCGTCCTCGCAGCTGTACAACTCGATGGTCAACCAGCTCGAGACCGGCTACCTGGACCGCAACGACGACCTCACCATCGAGTCCAACCCGGGCATCAAGGCGGCCTGGGACCGCATCACCGGCGCGATCCAGCGCGGCCAGTCCGCCAGGCTCATCGCGTTCGGCAACGAGTGGAAGACCGGTTTCCAGCAGGGATCCTTCGCCACCACCGTGTGCCCGTCGTGGATGCTCGGCGTGGTCGAGGAGAACGCCGGGCCGGGCAACGCGGGCAAGTGGGCGGTCACCGACGCCTTCCCCAACGGCGGCGGCAACTGGGGCGGTTCCTACCTGACCGTGCCCAAGCAGAGCCAGCACCCGAAGGAGGCCGCGGAGTTCGCGGCGTGGCTGACCGCGCCGGAGCAGCAGCTCAAGGCGTTCCAGGCACGCGGCAACTTCCCCAGCCAGACGCAGGCGCTGTCCTCGCCGCAGCTGCTGCAGCAGACCGAGCCGTACTTCGGCGACACCCTGGTCGGCCGGCTCTACTCCGAGCAGGCCAGGAAGGTGACCCGCGCGCAGTACAAGGGCCCGGGTGACGGCCAGATCCAGGAGAACGTCACCAGCCCGGCGCTGCAGGCGGTCGAGCAGGGGACACCGCCCGACCAGGCCTGGCAGCAGGTGGTCGACGAAGCCAAGAAGATCGTGAAGTGAGCCGAGGGGGAACAGGCCGATGACCACCGTGGCGGAGAAACCGCCGAGGCAGGACGTGCCGCCGGAACCGGCGAGACCGACGCTGCGGCAACGCCTCTCGCGCTGGGACGTCAAGTTCTCGCCGTACCTCTACATCGCGCCGTTCTTCGTGGTGTTCGGCCTGACCGGCCTGTTCCCCCTGCTCTACACGGGCTACGTGTCGCTGTTCGACTGGGAGATCGGCGACGACGACCCGAAGTTCATCGGGCTGCAGAACTTCGTGACGCTGCTCGGTGACCCGCAGTTCTGGAACGCGGTCGTCAACACGATCTCGATCTTCGTGCTGTCCAGCGGGCCGCAGCTGGTGATCGCGGTGCTGCTCGCGGCGCTGCTGTCGCTGCGGCTGCGCTTCCCGGCGAGCTGGCGGGTCGGGATCCTGCTGCCGTACTCGGCCAGCCTGGTCGCGCTCGGCATCATCTTCGCGAACCTGTTCGGCCCGCGCTACGGGCTGGTCAACGCGATGCTGGAGACGTTCGGGCTGGACCGGGTCGAGTGGCAGGCCAACCGGTTCGCCAGCCACCTGGCGATCGCCACGATGGTCAACTGGCGCTGGACCGGCTACAACGCGCTGATCGTGCTGGCGGCGATGCAGGCGCTGCCGCGGGACGTCTACGAGGCGGCGGTGGTCGACGGCGCCGGCGCGGTCCGCCGGTTCTTCTCGATCACGCTGCCGATGCTGCGGCCGACGCTGATCTTCGTGGTGATCACCTCGACGATCGGCGGGCTGCAGATCTTCACCGAGCCCAAGCTGTTCGACGCGATGCCCGGGTCGAACAACGGTGGTTCGCAGCACCAGTTCCAGACGCTGACGCTGTACCTGTACCAGTCCGCGTTCGAGAGCTTCGACCTCGGCTACGCGTCGGCGATCGCGTGGCTGCTGTTCCTGCTGATCGTCCTCATCGCGCTGGTCAACTTCCTGATCACCCGGCGGCTCGCCGCGACGACGGGACTGAAACGATGACCGTACGGATACTTCCCCGGCGGCGGGGCGGGTCGCGCTTCTTCGTCTACGCCACGCTGATCGCGTTCGTCGCCGGTTCGCTGTTCCCGTTCTACTGGTCGTTCCTGGTGGCCAGCCGCGACACCGGCATGCTGTCGGACCACCTGCCGCCGCTGCTGCCGGGCGGCAACTTCTGGGCCAACGCCAGCCGCGTGTTCGACGCGGTGCCGTTCTGGAAGGCGCTGGGCAACAGCCTCATCGTGGCGGGCACGGTGACACTCACGACGGTGCTGTTCTCCGCGCTGGCCGGGTTCGCCTTCGCCAAGATGCGCTTCCGCGGCTCCAACGGCCTGTTCGTGTTCATCGTGGTGACGCTCGCGGTGCCCACGCAGCTGGGCGTGATCCCGCTGTTCATCATGATGTCCGAACTCGGCTGGGCCGGGCACCTGCAGGCGGTGATCGTGCCGAACCTGGTCACCGCGTTCGGGGTGTTCTGGATGCGCCAGTACATCGTGGACGCCGTACCGTACGAGCTGATCGAGGCGGCGCGGGTGGACGGGTGCAGCGTGTTCGGCACGTTCGTGCACGTCTGCCTGCCCGCGATCCGCCCGGCGGCCGCGGTGCTCGCGATGTTCACGTTCATGATGTCGTGGAACGACTTCCTGTGGCCGCTGATCGTGCTCGACGCGGGCAACCCCACCGTGCAGGTCGCGCTGGAGAAGCTGCAGAGCGGTCACTACGTCGACTATTCGCTGGTGCTGGCCGGGACCACGCTGGCGACCATTCCGGTTCTGATCGTCTTCCTGCTGCTCGGGCGCCAGATCGTGTCCGGGATCATGCAGGGCGCGGTGAAAGGGTGAGCATGTCGGTTCTGGGTGAAGAGGTCACCGCCGGGCTGGAGTTCCCGCCCGGGTTCGCGTGGGGGGCCAGCACGGCGGCCTTCCAGATCGAGGGGGCGACCACTGTGGACGGTCGCACCGACTCGATCTGGGACGCGTTCTGCCGCCGTCCGGGCGCGGTCGCGGGCGGTGACACCGGGGAACCGGCGGCCGACCACTACCACCGGTTCCGCGACGACGTCGCGTTGATGGCCGAACTCGGGCTCGGGGTGTACCGGTTCTCGCTGGCCTGGTCGCGGGTGCGGCCCGACGGCGGCGAAGTCAACCCGAAGGGGCTGGACTTCTACGAGCGGCTGGTGGACGCGTTGCTGGACCGGGGCATCACGCCCTGGGCCACGCTGTACCACTTCGACCTGCCGCAGGCGCTGGAGGAGCGTGGCGGCTGGGCCGTCCGCGACACCGCCTACCGCTTCGCCGAGTTCGCGGCGTCGGCGGCGGACCGGCTGGGGGACCGCATTCCCTTCTGGTCCACGTTGAACGAGCCGTGGTGCTCGGCGTTCCTGGGCTACGCCAAGGGGATCCACGCGCCGGGGCGGCAGGAGCCGCGGGCGGCGGTCGCGGCCGCGCACCACCTGCTGCTCGCGCACGGGCTCGGGCTCGCCGAGATCCGGCGCGCGGCGGACGTCCAGGCCGGGATCACGGTGAACCTGTACCCGGTGCGGGCGGCTTCGGATTCGGCGGCGGACGCCGACGCGGCGCGGCGGGTGGACGGGTTGCAGAACCGGCTGTTCCTCGACCCGGTGCTGCGTGGCCGGTACCCGGCGGACCTGCTGGCGGACCTGGAGCCGTTCGGTCTGGGCGAGTGCGTCCGCGACGGGGACCTGGCGCTGATCGTGGCGCCGATCGACCAGATGGGGATCAACTACTACCGCGGCTACGAGGTCACCGGCACGCTGCGGCCGGGCGTCGAGCCGGGCGGGCTGGAGTGGGTGGGCGCGGACGGGATCGGGTTCGTGCCCGACGCCGCGGCCTCGGTGACGCACTCGGGCTGGTCCGTGCAGCCGGAGGGGCTGACCGAAACGCTGGTGCGGGTGCACCGCGAGTACCCGGCGGTGCCGTTGTACGTCACGGAGAACGGCGCGGCCTACGACGACTCGGTGCGGCCGGACGGCTGGATCGACGACGTCGAGCGGGTCGAGTTCCTGGCCGCGCACCTGCGGGCGGCGCACGCGGCGCTCGCGCAGGGGGTCGACCTGCGGGGGTTCTCGTACTGGTCGCTGCTGGACAACTTCGAGTGGGCGGAGGGTTATTCGAAGCGGTTCGGCCTGGTGCACGTCGATTACCGGACGCAGGTCCGCACGATGAAGCGCAGCGCCCACTTCTACGCGCAGGTGATCCGCGCCAACGCCGTGCCGGTCACGTCGTGACGGCGCCTCGTCACTCGTCGTCGGGTTTCGAATCGCCGTCGAGGTCGGCCGCCAGACCCAGGTGTTCGACGAGCCACTTGTCGAACTCCATCGACGCGCGGATCCAGCTGACCGTGCTGTTGACGAAGTGTTCCAGCGCGACACCGGTGCCGATCAGCATCGACTCCTCGCCGATCAGGCGGACCGTCCCGTCGTCGTCGGTGTGGGTGTAGACCTTGGGGAACAGCGTGCGGCGGTTCCAGTCGTCGATCGCCTCCAGCAGCATCGGCTTGTGCTCGATGGCGTGCGGGCGGTCGTAGAAGGCGCGCACGGCGTAGGTCTGGTTCTCCTGCTCGCCCCGGAAGAGGAAGTAGATGCGGTAGTGCTCCCACGCGGCGCCGAGGTCGCCGTCCTCGTCGAGGGCGTGCTTCAGGTCGATCTGGTCCAGGAGCTGTTCGACCAGGCCCTGGTCGGGCACGACGAGGTCCGGCACGGGGGAGGGATCGGTGGTCATCGTGGAGATCCTTCCGCATGCCGCCGGCTCACGCCGGGGTGGCCGTCGGCAGTGGGGTGGTCGTCAGGTCGGGCAGGGCGGGCGCCAGGTCGGCCATCAGGGCGGTCGCGTTGTCCCGGCCGCCCGCGGCCAGTGCGGCGTCCACCAGGGCCTGCGCGCTGTTCGCCGGCACCCGCAGCAGCTCGGCCATCGCGGCACGCGCCAGCGGCTTGTGGACGCCGTCGCTGGTCAGGAGGAGCCCCGCCGGGCCCACCGCCTCCGCGCGGCCGAACTCCTCCGGCCGCGCCGTCCGCACGCTGGTCGTGACCAGGTGCTCCATCCCGGGGGTGGGCACCTGGCCACGATCGCGGAAGTACTGGGCCACCGTGTGGTCCCTGGTCAGCTGCCGCAGCGAGCCGCCGTTCCAGGCGTAGGCCCGCACGTCCCCGACCCACGCCACCCGGTAACCACCGTCGAACGGGGTCGCGACCACCAGCACGCAGTCGCCGGCCGCCTCCGCCCGCACGGCCCGCTGGGCGGCGGCCAGCGCGGCCGCGGGGCCCTGCGACGCGGGCACCTGGACGGCGGTGGACACCGCGACCTGGGCGGCCCGCGCGGCGGACCGCTCGTCCCCGACGCCGTCGGCCAGGGCGAACACGACCTCCCCGGTGCTCGGGTCGGTGTAGGCCGCGGTGGCGTCGGCGTTCACCGAACGCGGGCCGCGGGCGGTCGCGGTGGCCCACACGGGGCTGGAGGTGAGGCGGTACATGGTGACCTCCTTCGTGCTGTTATACCTCCACTTTCCGCGTCGCGCCTGAGGTCAGCCTGTGACCGGCGTGAACCCGGGCTGTGAGTCAGCTCAACTCACCGGCGCCCGCATGCCCTGCCCGTCGGCGGGGTAGTACTTGATCTCGCCGGCCGCGACGGAGGCCTGGAACTGCTCCAGCGTCGGTGAGTCGTCGCCGCCGTCCCAGCCGCCGATGGCGATGACCGCCTTGCCGCCGACTGCGACCCGCCGCCGCCCGCTTGGTCGTGGTCTGGGACAGCGCCGTGGTGAGCTCCGCCGAGGAAAGCTCCCGGCCCAGGCCGCTCATCGTGCTGCTGACCGGGCCGGACGCCGGGGTGGAGCCGGTGTGCGCGACGCTCGCGGTAGTCACCGCATACGCCGCGCCGCCCAGGCCGAAAACCAGCACCGCCGCCGTGACGAGCACGGTCCCGATCCGCTTGAACTGCGTTACGCCGACCAGCAACCCGGTCGACACCAGCAGCCCGAGCGCGACGACCGCGAACTTCAGCCACGGCAGGTAGTCCGGCGTGCGGGCCAGCAGGATCTAGTCCCACACCGCGGCGACCGCGGCCAGCACGGCCAGCACCGCGCGGGCGGAGGAGTTCGCCCGGACCCGCCACAGCGCCCGGCCCGCGATCGCGATCAGCGCGGCGATCGCCGGGGCCAGCGCGACCGAGTAGTACGGGTGGACCGTGCCGCTCATGAAGCTGAACACGCCCGCCGTCACCACGAGCCAGCCGCCCCACCGCAGCAGCGACAGCCGGGTGCGGTCGGTGCGCGCGCCGGGTGAACCACAGCCCGGCGACCAGGCCGAGCACCGCGGCGGGCAGCAGCCAGGAGAACTCGGTGCCGAAGGCGGAGCCGAACATCCGGAAGACGCGGGTGCGGCCGCCGAAGCCGGTGCCGCCGCCGCCCGTGTTGCCGTCACCGCCGAAGATGCGGCCCAGGCCGTTGTAGCCCAGCGCCAGCTCCAGCAGGCTGTTCGTGGTCGAGCCGCCGATGTAGGGCCGGGCCGACGCGGGCCAGAGCTCCACCAGCGCGACGTACCAGCCGGCCGAGACGACCACGGCGACCAGGGCGCCGAGCAGGTGCAGCACCCGGCGGCGCACCGAAGCCGGGGCGGCCACCAGGTACACCAGCGCGAACGCCGGGAGCACCAGGAACGCCTGCATCATCTTGGTCAGGAACGCGAAGCCGATCGCCACACCCGCCAGCGCGAGCCACTTCCCGCTGGCCTTCTCGGTGGCCCGCACGGTGCAGTAGGCGCCCGCGAGGAGCAGCAGCACCAGCAGCGCGTCCGGGTTGTTGAACCGGAACATCAGCACGGCCACCGGTGTCAGCGCGAACGCGGCCCCGGCGAACAACCCTGCCACGGGACCGGACGTGCGCTTCACGGTCGCGTACAGCAACCCGACCGAGGCGACGCCCATCAGCGCCTGCGGCGCCAGCACGGTGAAGCTGGGGTCATGGGGTGAACTCCCGCTCGTTGGTGGACCGGGTCAGCGCTGCCGGCGCGGGTGGAACACCCAGCCGCGCAGCAGGACGAATCGCAGGACGGCGGCGAGGTTCGCCGGCACCAGGACGGTCAGCTCGAGCGCGAGCCCGGGCGCGGTGAGGCCGTGCAGCAGCGCGAGCGATCCGCTGGTGAGGACGAGCCCGAGCCCGAACACGATCAGGCCCTCGAACTGGTGCCGTCCCGCGCCCTTCGCGCCGCGCACGCCGAAGGTGAACCGGCGGTTGGCGGCGTGTTGGCGATCGCGGTGACGCCCAGGGCCAGGAAGTTGGCGAGCTGGGCTCCCGTGCCCAGGCGCAGCACCAGGAACAGCACGAGGTAGGCCAGCGTGCTGCCGACGCCGATCGCGGCGAAGCGGACCAGTTGCGTGGCGAGCCGTGGTGGCACCCCGGGCGCCGAGACACCGATCGGCAGCGTGCCCTTGGGAACGCTGCGCAGCAGGCGGGCCACGCCCTTGAGGTCGGCGGTGGCGGTCGCGACGATGTCCACCGACGAGTCCGGGTCGTCGACCCAGTCCACCGGGACCTCGTGGATGCGCAGGCCGGCGCGCTGCGCGAGGACGAGCAGTTCGGTCTCGAAGAACCAGCCGGTGTCCTCGACCAGCGGCAGCACTCCGCGCACCACACGCGCGCCGCGGGCGAGCCGCGAGCCGATCGCGACGTCCGAGTGCCCGGAGATCAGCGGGGCGACGAGCGGCGCCAGCGCGGCGAGATCGGTCGACAGGTCGACATCCAGGTAGGCCGGCACCTGGGCGTCGGAGGCGGACCAGACGGCGTTGAGCGCGCGCCCGTGGCCCTTGAGGTCCAGGTGGTGCACCTCGACCTCGGCGAACTCGCGCGCGAGCCGTTCGGCCACCAGCAGGGTGGTGTCGGTGCTCGCGTTGTCGGCGATGGTGATGCGGAAGCGGTAGGGCAGGGTGGCGACCAGGTGCGCGTGCAGCCGGCGGACACTCGGTTCGAGGTCGGTTTCCTCGTTGTGGACCGGGATGACGACGTCGAGAACCGGGTTGGCGGTCCGGGTGTCGATGCTGGTGGTGCCGGGGCTGTGCGCTGACTTTGCAGAAGTCTTGTGCTGCCTAGGAAGTCAGGTCGTACACCGTGACACCGTCCACAGTGGTCGCCGTGAACGTGGCCGCCACCCATGCGGCGATCTCCTCCGCCGCGTCGCTGCCGCCGGTGCTGTTGATCTCCGTGGGTTCGCCGATGAAGTAGTGGATCCGCCCGTCGGCGACGTAGGCCTGGAACTGCTCCAGCGTCGGGGACGGGTCGGTGCCGTTGAACCCGCCCAGCGCCATCACCGGGAAGCCGGACGCCAGCTGGTAACTCGCCGCGGGGTTGGAGCCGACCGTGGCCGCCACCCACGTGTAGTTCTCCGCGTCGGCCTGCAGCAGTGCGGTCATCTCCGCGCTCGGTGTCGTCGTGATGAGCAGGCTGCCGACACCGCCGCCGCGAGGACCGCCTCGTCCGCCGAACCCACCGAACCCGCCGCTGTCCCGCCCGGCCGAGGGGATCGCCCCGGAGTGCGGCGTGGCCGCGGTCGCGACGGTGTACGCGCCGGACCCGAGCAGCGAAGCGACCAGCGCCACCACCGCGACCACGCGGGCACCGGCGCGCGGCAGCCGGTCGGACACCAGGATCAGCACCGCGGCGGCCAGCCCGGACAGCAGCACCACGTACTTCAGCCACGGCAGCCACGTGGATTCCCGCGTCAGCAACAAGTACGCGGTCAGCGCGGTGAGCCCGACACCGCTGGACAGCAACCCGGACGCGGTCGGGTGCGCCCGCGCCCGCCACAGCCGCACGGCCCCGGTCCCGGCGAGCGCGGCGACCGCCGGGGCCAGCGCGACCGTGTAGTACGGGTGGATGATCCCGCTCATGAAGCTGAACACGCCACCGGTCACGACCAGCCAGCCGCCCCACAGCACCGCCGCGGCACGCGTGCGGTCGGTGCGCGGCGCGCGCCAGGTCAGCCAGACGAGCGCGCCGAGCGCGATCGCCGCCGCCGGCAGCAGCCAGGCGATCCCGCCGGCCATCTCGCTGCCGAACAGCCGCGCCCAGCTGCCGTCGCTTTGCGCGCCGCCCAGGCTGCCGACCTCGTCGCCGGTGATCCGGCCGACGCCGTTGTAGCCCAGGGTCAGCTCGAGGATGCTGTTGGTCTGCGAACCGCCGATGTAGGGCCGCGCGGACGCCGGCCACAGCTCGGCGACCGCGAGGTACCAGCCGGCCGAGACGACCACCGCGCCCAGCGCACCGAGCAGGTGCAGCAGCCGCTTGCCCAGCGACGTGGGCGCCGCGAGCAGGTAAGCGATCCCGAACGCGGGCAGCACCAGGAACGCCTGCAGCATCTTCGCCAGGAAGCCGAACCCGGCCGCGACCCCGGCCAGCGCCAGCCACTTCGGGCTCGCCTTCTCCAGCGCCCGCACCACGCAGTACGCGCCGAGCACGAGCAGCAGCACCAGCAGCGCGTCCGGGTTGTCGAACCGGAACATCAGCGCGGCCACCGGGGTCAGCGCGAGCACCGCGCCGCCCAGCAGGCCCGCGGCCGGTCCGGACACCCGGCGCACGGCCGCGAACAGCGCCCACACCGAGCCGACGCCCATCAGCGCCTGCGGCACGAGGACGCTCCACGAGCTGAGCCCGAACAGCCGCACCGACAGGCCCATCACCCACAACGCGGCGGGCGTCTTGTCGACGGTGATCGCGTTGGCCGCGTCGCTGGAGCCGAAGAACCACGCCTGCCAGCTCTCGCCACCGGCCTGCGCGGCGGCCGAGTAGAACGCGTTGGCCCAGCCGGACGCGCTCAGTCCCCACAGGTAGAGCACGGTGGTGACCAGCAGCAGCCCGGCCAGCGCCGGGCGCACCCAGACCGGCCGGGGGCGCGGACTGGCGGGTTCGGGGGTCGGGGGTGCGGAGTCACGCTCGGCGAGGGCCGTCATGACGTCACTGTCACCGGCCGAGCTTGGTCGTCGTTGTGGCGTTCCTGTGCGACACCTGTGCGTGGCAGCCGCACCTCGAACTCGGTGCGGCCGGGTCTGCTGTGGACACCGACCGTGCCGTGGTGCGCGTGCACCACCGCGGCGACGATCGCCATGCCGAGACCGGTGCTGCCGGCCGCGCGGGAGCGCGAGGAGTCGCCGCGCGCGAAGCGTTCGAAGACGTGCGGCAGCAGGCCGGGGGCGATCCCGGGGCCGTCGTCGGTGACGGTCAGGACCGCGGTGCCGTCCGCGGACACCGCGAGCCGCGTGGTCACGGTCGTGCCGGGCGGGGTGTGGGTGCGGCCGTTGGTGAGCAGGTTGCCGAGCACCTGGTGCAGGCGCTGGGCGTCGCCGGTCACCACGACCGGGTCCGGCGGCAGTTCGAGCCGCCACCGGTGCTCGGGCCCGGTGATGTGCGCGTCGCCGACCGCGTCGGCGACCAGGCGGGTGAGGTCGACATCCCCGGCGTCGAGCGGGCGGCCCGCGTCCAGGCGGGCGAGCAGCAGCAGGTCGTCGACCAGCGTCGTCATGCGGTCGGCCTCGGACTCGACCCGGCTCATCGCGTGCGCGATCTCCGGCGGCACGCGCCCGCCGCCGCGCCGGGTCAGCTCGGCGTACCCGCGGATCGCGGCGAGCGGGGTGCGCAGCTCGTGGCCGGCGTCCGCGACGAACTGGCGCACCCGCATCTCGCTGTTCGCACGGGCGTCGAGCGCGTTGTCGATGTGCACGAGCATCCGGTTCAGTGCGTGGCCGACCTGCCCGACCTCGGTCGAGGGATCGGTGTCGGTCACCGGGACGCGCACCGACAACGCGACGTCGCGGCGGTCCAGCGGCAGCCCGGCGACCTGCGCCGCGGCCGCGGCCACGCGGTCCAGCGGGCGCAGGGTCCGGCGCACGACGAACGCGCCCACGAACCCCGCGCCCAGCACGGCGATCGCGGCGACCGCGGCCAGGATGATCCCGACGGTGACCAGCGTGTCCTCGGCCTGGTCCAAGGGCAGGCCGAGGATCAGCACGGCGCCGTCGTCGATCGTCGCGATCACCCGGTAGTCGCCGCCGGACAGCGAAATCGTGTGTGCGTGACCGTCGACCGGCACCTCCAGCAGGGCCACGGCGTCGGTGGCGGGCAGCGCTTGGGCCTCGTTCTCCGGCGAACCCGGGATCTGGGCGAGGGTCGCCGCCGCGCGGACCTGGCCGCCGGAGAGCTGCGCGTACAGCGTGCCCTCCGCGGTGCCCGGGATGTGCAGCGGATCGTCGCCGGCCGGCCCGTCGAAGTGCCGGGTCCGCTCGACCGCGTCGCGCACCTGCGCGTCGACCTGCTGGGTGAGGAACCTGCTCAGCGCGAACTCGCTGATCACGCCGACCACCAGGCACACCACGGTGAGCAGCGCGACGAGTGCCGCGATCAGCTTGGTCCGCAGCGGCCGGACGCGCCGCGGTCGCGTCCCGGCCCGCGGGTGCGGGGTCATGCCACGACGATCCGCCCGGATCGTGTGGAGTCCTTGTGGAGTTCCTGTGCGGCGGCTGTGTCCGGCCGGGCACAGAAATCCTTTGGCGCTCCCACAGTCCGCGCACAGCGGAGCCGCTGAAGTGGTCGACGCGCAAGACCGTCGCTGCGATCGCCGTCGCGATCTACGCGGCCGGCGGGTCGGCCGACGCCTCGGCGACGGAACGCGCTGCACGGCGAGTACGTCGTCTCCGACGGCAACGGCGGCTACACCGCCCACACGCTGACCGAGGGCGACCAGGCCGGCACCGGCACCCCCGGCGGCAGCCAGCAGGGCGTCCTCCCACGCCGCGACGACGGCACCGCGGACTCGGGTTCGAGCTGACCTCGGTCCACGGCGCGACGGTGGCCGGTGTGGAGCACGACTTCCGTGGTTGCGCCGCTAGCGGGCCCGCGCGCGGAGGTGGATGCGTTCGCCCTGCCGGCCGAACAGGCTGAGCACCTCGACGCCGCCCCGGCCGGCCGCGCCGAACCAGTGCGGGATCTGGCAGTCGAACTCGGCCGCTTCGCCTGCGGCCATCACGAAGTCGTGGTCGCCCAGCCGGACCCGCAGCCGCCCGCGCAGCACGTAGAGCCATTCGTAGCCGGCGTGGGTGCGCAGGTGCGGTTCCTCGTCGTGCGCGGGGATGATCATCTTGTACGCCCGCGGCTCGCCCTGGTGCCGCGACAACGGGATCAGCACCCGGCCGTCCTTGCGCGTCGGCTCCTGCGGCACGCGTGGATCGACGATCCGGGGCGCGGCGACGATCTCGTCGAGCGGGATGCCCAGCGCCGTGGTGACCGGCAGCAGCAGTTCCAGGCTCGGCTTGCGCTGCCCCGATTCCAGCCGGGACAAGGTGCTCGTCGAGATCCCCGTGGTCCGCGCGAGATCGGTCAGGCTGACGCCCTTCCGTTCCCGGGCGCGCCGCAGCCGGGGTGCGATCTGCTCGATGACGGCGCCGACGGCCGGTTGTGAGTCCACGGCACGCAGTGAACCAAGGCGTCCCGGTTTTGGCAACGTTCGTTGTCGGGACCGGCCGGATCTCCGGATGCTCGTGGCGGAGGTGATCCGACATGGAGAACACACTGTGGGACGCGGTGATCATCGGCGGCGGGGCGGCCGGTCTGTCGGCGGGGGTGGTGCTGGCGCGGGCGCGGTTCGCGACCCTGGTCGTCGACGCCGGCGAGCCGCGGAACGGGCCCGCCGGCCACATGCACGGCTACCTGACCCGGGACGGCATGGCGCCCAAGGAGTTCCTCGCCACCGGGCGCGACGAGTTCACCCGCTACGGCGGCACCGTCGAGCGGGCCGCGGTGGCCGCCGCCCGGCGCGACCCGGACGGCACGTTCGAGATCCGGCTCGGCGACGACCGCGTCCTGCGGGCGCGCTCGGTGCTCGTCGCCACCGGGCTGACCGACGAGCTGCCGGACATCCCGGGGCTGGCCGAGCGGTGGGCGTCCGAGGTGCACCACTGCCCGCACTGCCACGGCTACGAGGTGCGGGGGCGGGCGGTGGTGGTCATCGGCAGCGCCCATCTGGCCGCGCTGATGCGCCGGCACAGCCCCTCGGTCACGTTCTGCCCCCACGGCACCGAAGTCGGCCCCGCCGAGCGGCACCGCCTCACCGCGTACGGCGTGCGCGTGGTCGACGCGCGCGTCACGCGGGTTAGCGACGGGCTCACCCTTGACCTCGACGACGGCGGGACGCTCACCTGCGACGCGATCTTCGTCCAGTCCCGGCCGGTGCCGCACGACGCCGTGCTCAACGCGCTCGGGGCGCGCCGTGACCCCGGGAGCGGGCTCGTCGACGTCGACCGCCAGGGGGCCACGGACGTGCCCGGCCTGTGGGCCGCCGGAAACGTGGTCAACCCGAGGGCGCAGGTCGTCGCGGCCGCGGGGGCGGGTGGCACCGCGGCCATCGCCATGTCCTCCTGGCTGCTGGAGCGGGAGCTCGCCGGGGGCGCGGCCCGATGATCGCCACGCAGACCCGCAACCGGCTGCCCGCCGGGGTCTACCTGCTCGGGTTCAGCCTCTTCGCGATGGGCACCGCGGAGTTCCTGCTGGCCGGGGTGCTGCCCGCGGTGGCCACCGACCTGGACGTCCCGCTGTCGTCCGCCGGGTTCCTGATCACCGCGTTCGCGCTCGGGGTGGTGCTCGGCGGGCCGCCGTTCGCCGTGCTCAGCCTGCGCCGGCCCCGCCGCGCCACGCTGGTCGTGACCCAGGCCGTCTTCGCCGCGAGCGTGGTCGCCGGGCTGCTCGGCGACTACCCCGTGCTGCTGGTCAGCCGGGCGGTCTCCGGCATCGCCTACGCCGGATTCTTCGCGGTGGCGTCGGTGACCGCGATCAGCCTGGTGACACCCGACCGGACCGCCCGCGCCTCCGGGGTCGTGGTGAGCGGGCTCAGCGTGGCGATGGTCGCCGGAGGGCCCGCGGGCACGCTGCTGAGTCACTTCACCGACTGGCGCGGCGGCTTCTGGGCGGTGGCGGCGCTCACGGTCGCCGGGATCGGCGGGTGCCTGCTCGGCATCCCGGCGGCGCCGAACCACGCGGCCCGGCCCAGCGTGGCGCGCGAACTGGCGACCATGCGGAAACCGGCGTTGTGGCGCCTGTTCGCGATCACGATCCTGACCACGGCCGCCTACATGATCACGTTCAACTACCTGGCGGCCATGCTCACCGTGCCCGGGGTGTGGATCCCGGCGATCCTCGCGCTCTTCGGGGCCGGCGCGTTCGCCGGGCTGTCGATCGGCGGCCGCGTGTCCGACCGGCGTCCGCACCTCGCGCTGGTCACGGGTGCCGCCGCGATCGTGGTCCTGTCGGTGGTGATGGCTGTCGCGGTCCGGCACGGATGGGTGGTGGTGCCGGTGGTCTTCCTGCTCGGCGTGGCGGCGTTTGTGCTGAACCCGGCGATCTACGGGCGCGTCTTCACCGTGGCGGCGGACGCGCCGACGCTGGCCGGCGCCACCACCGTGTCGGCGTTCCAGCTGGGCATCAGCATCACCCCGGTCCTGGCGGCCGCCGCGCTGAGCCGGGGCGCGCCGCTCACCTCGGTCTGCCTGATCGGGGCCGCGCTCGCCGCCGCCGCGGTGCCGCTGATCCGGCTCGACCGGCGCTAGGCCTCGTCCGCGATCCGGGCCAGCATCGCGCGGAACGCACGCTGCTCGGCCGCGCTCAGCGCGCCGAGCAGTTCGTCCTCCAGCGCGCGGATGCCGGCCCGGGCCGCGGCGTGGCGGGCTTCGCCGTCCGGGGTCAGCCGCACGATGTGGGAGCGCCGGTCGGCCGGGTCCCGCTCGCGCACGACCAGACCGGCCTCGGCGAGTTCGTCCAGCAGGCCGATCAGGCGGGTCTTGTCGTAACCGATGGCCTTCGCCAGCGCGAGCTGCGACGTCGCCGGGCGCTCGGCGAGGCTCGACAACGCCGCGTACGCCCACATCGAGAGCCCGTGTTCACGCAGCACGGGCTCTTCCGCCTTCATCAACCGCCGCACGATGCGCGCCAGCGAAGCGCCGAGATCCGTCACGCCCCGAATCGTAGAGTGACAAAACGATACGCAAGCGCGTACGACCTGCGCATGCAGACAATCACCGAGTCCATCTCGATCGCCGCCGCGCCCCAGACCGTCTTCGACCTCGTGTCCGACCCCGGGCAGCTGCCCAAGTGGGCTCCCGGCGTGGACGCCACGCGGGTGAACGTCCGCGCCTCCCGCGAGCACGGCACCGTCGACTTCTTCGCCGCCGACAACCCGGACGCCGGCGTCTACACCCGCGTGCTGCCCAACGGCCCGGGCGCGGAGTACCAGTTCACGATGTTCTTCCCGGACGGCACGCCGGAGACCGCGGTCGCGGAGCAGGCGTCGGTCGTGCGGGGCGAACTGGAGACCGTGCGCGCGCTCTGCGAGTGAGCGCTCAGGGCCGGTGGAAGTGCTCCACGTGCACGACGTCGTCCGGCACCCCGTGCTCGGCCAGCGCGGCCCGCACCGGCCCGGCGACCTCGGACGGCGCGCACACCAGCCACTCGTCCACCTTCGCCGGGTGCAGGCGCACCTCCAGCAGCGCCCGGATGCGCCCCGGGTCCAGCCCGCCCGGCACGTACCGCTCGTACGAGATCGCCAGCGCCTGCCCGATGCTGTCGAACGGCCGCGACCCCCGCGAGTAGCGCAGCGACGGGTCGCGCTCGTCGGTCCGGTAGTGGGTCACCCGCAGCCGCCCCTCGAAGCGGCGCGTGTATTCCGACAGCTCGTCGGCGAACAGCGCGTCGTCCCCCGACCGGTTCACGTACAGCAGCGTCACCCGGCTGCGGGGCGAGGTCTCCAGCAGGTGCACCACGACCGGCAGCACCGGGGCGATCCCCGAACCCGCCGCCACGGCCACCACGTGCCGCGGCCGCGAGCGCAGGGTGAACGTCCCGGACGGCGGCCGGGCCAGGACCCGGTCGCCGAGCCGCAACCCCGTCGCGTATTCCGAGAACCGCCCGCCGGGCACCCGCTTGATCGCCACCCGCAGCTCCGGCTCGTCCGGGCACGCGCAGATCGCGTAGCTGCGCTCCACCGGCTCGCCGCCGATCTCGGCCCGCAGCACCAGGTGCTGCCCCGGCGCGAACCGGAACACCTCGCGCAGCCCCTCCGGCACGGCGAGGGTGACCGCGACGGCCTCCCCGGTCAGCCACCGCACGCCGGTGACGGTCAGCGGGTGGAACTCCGCGGGCGGCGCCTCGGCGACCGACGCCGGCGGCTCCGGCGCACGCGGCGCGGGGATCGCGGCGTAGCGGTAGAACGGCTGGCTGGGCCGCTCGGCGTGCATCCGGTGGTAGCCGGTCGGCCGCCGCCGGGGATGCCAGTCGTGGCACCACGACACGAGCGTGAGCGCGAGCCGCTGCGGCAGCAGGTAGACCACCGCCAGCTCCCACCCGTGCCCGGTGCCGACCACGGCGGCCAGCACGCACGGCAGGAACACGAGCATCGCGAGCATCTCGGCGCTCTCCGCGGTCGGCCGCCCGGGTGTGGACAGGTAGCGCCACGCGTACCAGAGGTCGACGGTCGCCCAGCGCGCCGGGAGCGTCCACGCCGGGCCGCGCGTGTTCCACGGCGTGAGGTGCTCCGGCGAGCCGGACCGGTGCTGGGTCAGGTGCACGTACCGGGCCGCGGGGAAGCCGCCGAACGGCGACACGAACGGCACCGTCAGCCGGCCGAGCACCTCGTTCACCCACGTGAGGCTGCCCGCCGCGTGGTGCGCGGCCTCGTGCAGCACGGTGAAGAGGGCGACCACGGCGAGGGTGTGCAGCGGGACGGTCACCCACGCCGGTGAGTGCCAGACGAGCGCGAGCAGCGTCGCCCAGCCCCACAGCGCGAGCCCGGCGACCAGCAGCCCGGCGGTCGGCACGACCACCACCGGCAGGCGCGTCCGGGGTTCCGCCAGAGCCTGCGGAACGCCCTGGACCTGGGCATCGGCTGTCACGAACCGGGCTCCTGGGGACGGCGGGACGGCTGGACCAAGACGGTAGACAAAGCGTGTGGAAATGTAAACGGAGAGTCCGCGCCCGGACCCGGCGGCCGGGGAAGCAGGGTCCGGCCGGTGCTGTCAAGTCGCTGGCCTAGACTCGGCCTTTGGGCACCGCCGTGCCCGCTTGTCGGCTACCACCCGAAAACCAGGTTTTCACGGCTCGAGGAGAACACGTTGAAGAGCACCGTCGAGCAGCTCAGCCCGACGCGAGTCAAGATCAATGTCGAGGTGCCGTTCGACGAACTCAAACCGAACTTCGACCGCGCCTACTCGAAGATCGCCTCGCAGGTCCGCATCCCGGGCTTCCGGCCCGGCAAGGTGCCCGCCCGCGTCCTGGAGAGCCGGATCGGCCGCGCGCCGGTGCTCGATGAGGTCGTCAACGAGGCCATCCCGGCGAAGTACCTGGAGGCGGTCCGGGCCGGCGAGGTGCGCACCCTCGGCCAGCCCGACTTCGAGGTGACCAAGCTCGAGGACCGTGAGGTGCTGGAGTTCACCGCCGAGGTGGACATCCGCCCGGAGATCACCCTCCCCGACTTCAGCGGCCTGTCGGTCAGCGTCGACGACGTCGAGGTGACCGACGAGGAGGTCGAGGCCGAGCTGGACAACCTCCGGGCCCGCTTCGGCACCCTCAAGGGCGCCGAGCGCCCCGCCCAGGACGGCGACTTCGTGTCGATCGACCTGTCGGCCACCGTCGACGGCCAGGAGGTCGAGGAGGCCGCCACCACCGGCCTGTCCTACGAGATCGGTTCGGGCCAGCTGGTCGAGGGCATCGACGAGGCCATCATCGGCGCGAACGAGGGCGAGACCAAGACCTTCACCACCAAGCTGGTGGCGGGTGAGTACGCCGGCCGCGACGCCGAGGTGTCGGTGACCGTGCAGAGCGTCAAGGAGCGCGAGCTCCCCGAGGCCGACGACGAGTTCGCCCAGCTGGCGAGCGAGTTCGACACCATCGACGAGCTCAAGTCCGACCTGCGCGAGCGCCTCGGCAAGATGAAGAAGGTCCAGCAGGGCGTGCAGGCCCGCGACAAGATCCTGGACGAGCTGCTGGAGACCGTCGACGTCCCGCTGCCGGAGAAGGTCGTCGAGGCCGAGGTCGAGAACCGCAAGCACGACGCGATCCACGACCTGGACCACAGCGAGGAGAACCTCGCCAAGGTGCTGGAGACCCAGGGCAAGACCCTCGAGGAGTTCCACGCCGAGCTGCAGACCGAGGCGGAGAAGGCGGTGCGCACCCAGCTGCTGCTGGACACCGTCGCCGACGCCGAGCAGGTCCAGGTGGGCGACGCCGAGCTGACCGAGCGGATCATCTACCAGGCCCAGCGCTTCGGCATCAGCCCGGACGAGTACGTGCAGCGGGCCCAGCAGTCCGGCCAGCTGTCCGCGATCTTCGCCGACGTGCGCCGCGGCAAGGCGCTGGCCTCGATCGTGCGCAAGGCGACGGTCACCGACGCCTCCGGCGCCGAGATCGACCTGAGCGACCTCTTCGGGGACGAGGAGGAGGCCCCCGCGGCCACCACTGAGACCGAGGTCACCGAGGAACCCGCGGCTGCTTCCGAGAAATAAAGCTGTCAGCGAACTTGGGCGGTACCGGGCATGCCGGGCCGCCCGAGTTCGTTAGGGTCGGTTACAAGATCTCAGCATCTTCGACAGTGCACAGTGGATCTCCCTCCCCGGGAGAGCCACAGCGGTGAAAAGGCAGGCAGACGTGACGCAGCACAAGGCAGAGGCACGCAGCTCGACCGCGGGCCTCAATCTGACCGACTCGGTGTACGAGCGGCTGCTCCAGGAGCGCATCGTCGTCCTCGGCTCCGAGGTCAACGACGAGGTGGCGAACCGGATCACCGCGCAGCTCCTGCTGCTGTCCGCGGAGGACTCCGAGTCGGACATCCGCTTCTACATCAACTCGCCGGGCGGCTCGGTGACCGCCGGGTTCGCCATCTACGACACGATGCAGCTCATCGAGCCGGACGTGGCGACCTACGCGATGGGCCTGGCCGCCTCGATGGGGCAGTTCCTGCTGTCCTCGGGCGCCCCCGGGAAGCGCTACTCGCTCCCGCACGCGCGCATCCTGATGCACCAGCCGTCGGCCGGTGTCGGCGGCACCGCATCCGACATCGCGATCCAGGCCGAGGTCTTCGGCAAGTGGAAGCAGGAGCTGGCCCGGATCACCGCCGATCAGACCGGTCAGACGGTCGAGCAGATCATCGCCGACGGCGACCGGGACCGCTGGTTCACCGCCGAGGAGGCGCGGGAGTACGGCTTCGTCGACCACGTCCTCACCCGGGAGAACCAGCTCCCGTCCAGCAACGGCAGCCGCTGACCGGGCCTGACGAGGAGAAAGCTCTCATGAACAACTTCCAGCTTCCGCAGTCCCGGTACATCCTGCCGTCGTACGTGGAGCGCACCAGCTACGGCGTCAAGGAATCGAACCCGTACAACAAGCTGTACGAGGAGCGGGTCATCTTCCTCGGTGTGCAGGTGGACGACGCGTCGGCCAACGACGTGATGGCCCAGCTGCTGCACCTCGAGCACGAGGACCCGGACCGCGACATCACGATCTACATCAACTCGCCGGGTGGCTCGTTCACCTCGCTGATGGCGATCTACGACACCATGCAGTTCGTGCGCCCGGACATCCAGACCGTCGCGCTGGGCCAGGCCGCCTCCGCGGCCGCGGTCCTGCTGGCGGCCGGTACCAAGGGCAAGCGGCTCGCGCTGCCCAACGCCCGCGTGCTGATCCACCAGCCGGCCACCGAGGGCACCTACGGGCAGGTCTCGGACCTGGAGATCCAGGCCAACGAGATCCAGCGGGTGCGCCGCCTGATGGAGACCACGCTGTCCAAGCACACGAACAAGACCGCCGACGAGGTCCGCGCGGACATCGAGCGGGACAAGATCCTGACGGCCGAGCAGGCCAAGGAGTACGGCATTATCGACGAGGTGCTGCCGTACCGCAAGGCGTCGCAGATCGGCTGAGTCCTGGCCCCGGGACTCTGGCCCGGGCCGGTGCGTGTCCTACCCGGCACGCCCCGTCCCCCGGTTTAGGGTCTCGGGGCGCCCGGCGCCCGCTGGTCCTCCCGCGCGGCGCTCCGGGCGGGTACCGTCTAGGGGCAGCGGCCATTTTTCCCGCTGGCTCGGCGGTGAGGGCAGGAACACGATCAGGTGTGCCGGCAGGTGCACCGGAGGGGAACAGGTCTACGGTCATGGCACGGATCGGCGACGGCGGGGACCTGCTGAAGTGTTCTTTCTGCGGGAAGAGCCAGAAACAGGTGAAGAAGCTCATCGCCGGACCTGGCGTCTACATCTGCGATGAGTGCATCGACCTGTGCAACGAGATCATCGAGGAGGAGCTGGCCGAGGCCGGCGAGGTGAAGCTCGACGAGCTGCCCAAGCCGCTCGACATCCACGAGTTCCTCGACCAGTACATCATCGGCCAGAGCGACGCCAAGCGGACGCTCGCCGTGGCGGTGTACAACCACTACAAGCGCATCCAGTCCGAGGACAAGACCGGTCCGAAGGACGCCAAGGACGAGCCGGTCGAGCTGGCGAAGTCGAACATCCTGCTGCTCGGGCCCACCGGCTGCGGCAAGACCTACCTCGCGCAGACCCTGGCCAAGATGCTGAACGTGCCGTTCGCCATCGCGGACGCCACGGCGCTGACCGAGGCCGGGTACGTCGGCGAGGACGTCGAGAACATCCTGCTGAAGCTGATCCAGGCGGCGGATTACGACGTCAAGCGCGCCGAGACGGGCATCATCTACATCGACGAGGTCGACAAGATCGCCCGCAAGTCGGAGAACCCGTCGATCACCCGGGACGTGTCGGGTGAGGGTGTGCAGCAGGCGCTGCTGAAGATCCTGGAGGGCACGACGGCGTCGGTGCCGCCGCAGGGCGGGCGCAAGCACCCGCACCAGGAGTTCATCCAGATCGACACCACGAACGTGTTGTTCATCGTGGCGGGTGCGTTCGCGGGCCTGGAGAAGATCATCAACGAGCGGGTCGGCAAGCGCGGCCTGGGCTTCGGTGCCGAGATCCGCACGAAGGCCGAGATCGACGAGAGCGACGTCTTCTCCGACACGATGCCCGAGGATCTGATCAAGTTCGGGCTGATCCCGGAGTTCATCGGCCGTCTCCCGGTCGTGGCGAACGTGACGCACCTGGACAAGCACTCGCTGGTCCGGATCCTCACCGAGCCGCGCAACGCCCTGGTGAAGCAGTACAAGAAGTTGTTCGAGATGGACAACGTCGAGCTGGAGTTCACCAAGACGGCGCTGGAGGCCATCGCCGACCAGGCAGTGCTGCGTGGCACGGGCGCCCGCGGCCTGCGCGCGATCATGGAGGAGGTGCTGCAGCCGGTGATGTACGACATCCCGAGCCGCACCGACGTCGCCAAGGTCGTCATCACCGAGCAGACGGTCCGCGAGAACGTCAATCCCACGATCGTGTCGCGCCAGCCCTCGCGGCGCCGCAGCAGCGAACGTGGCGAGAAAACGGCCTGATCTGCGTGAAGGCGGTTCCGCCGCGCTCGCTAAGCTAGTCCGATGAGCGTGGAGGGGGCTGGTCCCCGTTCGGGTGCCGGCGAGGGCACCGCTCCGGCCGAGGCCGGGGACACCGTCGTTCCGGAGGGGCGGGACGACGTGCGCGGCATCAGCGATCTGACGTTCCGGATCGTCGCGCCGTACCTGAGCAGCGCGGCGCTGTACAAGGTCACGCTGGTGCTGTTGGGGCTGATGACGGCGGCCTGCGTGATCGCCGCCCCCGTGCGGCTCTCGGCGCTGCCCCTGATCCCGCTCCCCGTGCTCGGCCTGGGCTTCTACGCGCTCCGCCGGGTACGCGCAGCAGGCACCGAGTACCGCCCCTTGCTGCGCTGGTCATGCGTACTCTTCGCGGCGACGCTGTTCGGGTTGTGGCTGCTGTCGGTGGTGGGCCGCTGGGTCAGCTGACCTGGCACTGCCGGCGGCCGGCAATGCAAGGGAACCGGCACTCGGCTGTCCGCGCGGCAGCCCAACAAACCGCCGGCCGGCAACGCGAGCGGACCGAACACGCCCCACACCCCCACCTGTCTCTTATCAACA
>NZ_PQHW01000057.1 GCF_003385215.1 Amycolatopsis thermalba
CCGGGGGTTGCCGTGGGGGCGTTACGGGAGCACCGCCGGTGGCGGGGGTGTCAGCTGAGCTTGCAGCTCGTCGTGGTAGGAGCCGACTCGGGCGTAGACTCCGGGCTTTCCTGGTTCGGCACAGCCTTCGCCCCAGGAGACCACTCCTACGACTCGTCCGGCGGCTACCAGCGGGCCTCCGGAGTCGCCCTGGCAGGTGTCCACTCCGCCCTGCGGGTAGCCGGCGCAGATCATCGCCTCGGGGGTGTACTGCTGGGGGTACGCCTTCGCACAGTAGTCGTCGCTCGTGATGGGGACCGTCGCCTTCAGCAGGACGTCCGACGAATCGCCCATCGGCTTCGTGTTGCCCCAGCCCAGGATCGTCGCCTCGGTGCCGGCCTGGTAGCCGGGGTCGTCCTTCCTCGCCAGGGGCAGTGGCTGCGCGGACAACGGCTGCGTCAGGGTCAGCACCGCGACGTCGTAGCCCTGCGTGGCGTCCCGGAACTGCGGATGCACCCACACGTGGGACACAGTGGACACCGTCCCGTCACGGCCGCTCAGCTGCGTCCGTCCACTCACGACTCGCAGCGCCGTCGGGCTCTCCCCCTGCGCGCAGTGCGCCGCTGTCAGCACCTTGGCCGCCGCGACCAGCGTGCCACCGCAGAACTGGAGGCCGGTGGCATCGGTCAGCGCCACGGTGAACGGATACTCCGCGATGTTCGCGGGCGTGCCCCCGACGATCCCCGGCTCCGCCTGCGCGGCCGGCACGCAGACACACGCGGCGACCACACTCACGAAAACCACGATCGAACGGGTGAAGCGGCGGACTACAGGGATCATTACCAGCTCCTTCGGCGCCCTGGTGAACGGTGTCGCAGTCCAGGATTGCGCTTTCGGAGGGTTCTACACATCTACCTAAAGGCAGAAATTTTCGGGGACGGGTCGGGCCCGGTAGGTGGAGCATACCTACCGGGCCCGAGTGTCCGCGCTGTCCGGCCACAGCCAGCGCGAGCCGGTTCTCCCCGTCAGGAGAGGGAAAACCGGGGTCCTTTCAGGAGATTCAGGCCAGATCCGTCAGGTAGCGCGCGTACGCGCCCGTGGTCAGGAAGCTCGGCAGCTTCTCACCCAGCGCGGTCTCGACGAAGATCTCCCACGCTTCGTCCAGTTTGGCCTCCGGACCCAGATCCGCCCGCACCGCGGCGAGCTCCTCGTCCAGCATGGACCGGACCAGCGAGTCGGTCACCGCCGTGCCGTCGTCGAGCTTCGTGCCGTTGCGGATCCACTGCCACACCTGCGCCCGCGCGATCTCCGCGGTCGCCGCGTCCTCCATCAGGCCGAAGATCGCCGCGGCGCCGGTGCCCCGCAACCACGAGTCCACATAGCGCAGAGTGACGTTGATGTTGGCCCGCAAACCCTTTTCGGTGACTTCACCGCCGGCGCTGGCCACGTTCAGCAGATCCTCGGCGGTCACCGAGACGTCGTCGCGCGTCCGGCCGAGCTGGTTCGGCCACCCGCCGAGCACCTCGTCGAACACCTCGCGGCAGACCGGGACCAGGCCGGGGTGCGCGACCCACGAACCGTCGAAGCCGTCGCGCGCCTCGCGCTCCTTGTCCTGCCGGACCTTCTCGAAGGCCAGCGCGTTCGCCGACGGGTCCTTGCTCGGGATGAACGCCGCCATCCCGCCGATCGCGTGCGCGCCGCGCTTGTGGCAGGTCTGGACCAGCAGCTCGGTGTAGGCCCGCATGAACGGCGCGGTCATCGTCACCTCGGCGCGGTCGGGCAGGACGAAGTCCGCACCGGCGTCGCCGAAGTTCTTGATGATCGAGAAGATGTAGTCCCACCGCCCGGCGTTCAGCCCGGCCGCGTGCTCACGCAGCTCGTACAGGATCTCGTCCATCTCGAACGCCGCGGTGATCGTCTCGATCAGCACCGTCGCCCGGATGGTGCCCTGCGGGATGCCCAGCTCCTGCTGCGCGAGGCGGAACACGTCGTTCCACAGCCGCGCCTCGTGGTGGTTCTCCAGCTTGGGCAGGTAGAAGTACGGCCCGCTGCCCCTCGCCAGCAGCTGGCGCGCGTTGTGGAACAGGTACAGCCCGAAGTCCACCAGGCTCGCCGAGACCGGGCGCCCGTCGATGCGCAGGTGCTTCTCGACCAGGTGCCAGCCGCGCGGCCGGACGACGATCGTCGCCGGGTTGTCGCAGATCGCGTACCGCTTGCCCGACCCGGTGGTGAAGTCGATGTCGCGCCGGATGGCGTCGAACAGGTTCAGCTGCCCGCCGACGATGTTTGACCAGGTCGGCGAGGTCGCGTCCTCGAAGTCGGCCAGCCACACCTTCGCGCCGGAGTTCAGCGCGTTCACGGTCATCTTGCGGTCGGTCGGGCCGGTGATCTCCACGCGCCGGTCCTCGAGGCCGGGCGCCGCGGGCGCCACCTGCCACGAGTCGTCGTTGCGGATCCAGCGGGTCTCCGGGCGGAAGTCGAGCACGTCCTCGCCGCTGGCGAGCTTCTCCCGCCGCAGCCGCCGCTCGTCCAGCAGCTCGCGCCGCCGTCCGGCGAACTCGTTGTCCAGCCGCGCGATGAAGGCCAGCGCCGCCGGGGTGAGGATCTCGTCGTACCGCTCGCCGGCCGGGCCGGCGACCTCGATCTGCGAGGTGAACCTGTGAGACATGGCAAGCCTTCCTGGAGGGGCCGCGAGGCGGCCAGGGCGAGCGCGCCCTGGCCGCTCGCGACTTCTTCTAGAACTGGGCTTCTTCGGTGGAACCGGTGAGCGCGGTGGTCGAGCTCTCCGGGTTCAGCGCGGTGCTGACCAGGTCGAACCAGCCGGTGCCCACCTCGCGCTGGTGCTTGGTGGCGGTGTAGCCCCGCTCCTCCGAAGCGAACTCGCGCTCCTGCAGGTCGACGTAGGCGGTCATGCCCTCGCGGGCGTAGCCGTGCGCCAGGTCGAACATCGAGTAGTTCAGGGCGTGGAAGCCGGCCAGCGTGATGAACTGGAACTTGTAGCCCATGTGGCCCAGCTCGCGCTGGAACTTCGCGATGGTCGCGTCGTCCAGGTGCTTGCGCCAGTTGAACGACGGCGAGCAGTTGTAGGCCAGCATCTGGTCCGGGTACTTCGCCTTGATCGCCTCGGCGTACTGGCGGGCGACCTCGAGGTCCGGCGTGGAGGTCTCCATCCACAGCAGGTCGGCGTACTCGGCGTAGGCCAGGCCGCGGTCGATGCACGGCTCGATGCCGTTGCGGACCTTGTAGAAGCCCTCGGAGGTGCGCTCGCCGGTGATGTACTTCTGGTCGCGCTCGTCGACGTCGCTGGTGATCAGCGTGGCGGCCTGCGCGTCGGTGCGGGCGACGACCAGCGTCGGCACGTTGAGCACGTCGGCGGCCAGCCGGGCCGCGTTCAGGGTGCGCTCGTGCTGCTTGGTCGGGATCAGCACCTTGCCGCCGAGGTGGCCGCACTTCTTCTCGGACGCGAGCTGGTCCTCCCAGTGCACACCGGCGGCGCCGGCCGCGATCATGCCCTTCATCAGCTCGAACGCGTTCAGCGGGCCGCCGAAGCCGGCCTCGGCGTCGGCGACGATCGGCGCAAACCAGTCGATGTCGGTGTTGCCCTCGGCCCAGTTGATCTGGTCGGCGCGGCCCAGCGCGTTGTTGATGCGGCGGACGACGGCCGGCACCGAGTTGGCCGGGTACAGGCTCTGGTCCGGGTAGGTCTGGCCCGCGAGGTTCGCGTCGGCCGCGACCTGCCAGCCGGACAGGTAGATGGCCTTGAGGCCGGCGCGCACCTGCTGGACGGCCTGGTTGCCGGTCAGCGCGCCGAGGGCGTGGACGTAGTCCTCGGTGTGCAGCAGGTTCCAGAGCTTCTCGGCGCCGCGGCGGGCCAGCGTGTGCTCCTCGACGACGCTGCCCCGCAGCTTCACCACGTCGGCCGCGCTGTAGGAGCGCTTGACACCCTTCCACCGGGGGTCCGACGCCCACTGCTGCTCGAGCTTCGCGGCTTCCTGCTGCAACTCGTTGGGCTGCTCTGCCATGGGAGTTCTCCACCTTTGCGAACTTTGCGATGACTCGCTTGCTTGCAACGACCATGACATGCGCTGCGCAAACACCGCCAGCGCTCCAATTTGCCAATTTCTGCAAATTTTGGCGTAGCATGTTGTGAAGGTTGTGAAACCAGGTTTCGCAGCCGCCGCAAAGTCCGGGGACTGAATCGGTCACGTGATCGGTGCGGTCGGGAAAAGCTCTTCGGAAAGGGCCTGTCGTGGAGAAGACTTTCGCCGGCGCGAAGCTGCGTCACCTGCGCGAGAGCCGGTCGATGAGCCAGGCTGACCTGGCCAGGTTGCTGGAAATCAGCCCCAGCTACCTCAACCAGATCGAGCACAACTCGCGTCCCTTGACCGTTCCAGTGCTGCTGCGCATCACCGAGGCGTTCGGGGTCGACACCGAGTTCTTCGCCAACAACGACACCAGCCGACTGGTCGCCGACGTGCGCGAAGCACTGCTCGACGAGTCGCTCGGCGTCGAGGCGACGACCAGCGAACTCAACGAGCTGGCCACCAACCTGCCGACCATCGCGCAGGCCCTGGTCCGGCTGCACCGCAGCTACCGGGCGGCGGTGGAGAGCACGGCCGCGCTGGTCACCGAGAACGGCATGGGCCCGCACGGCAGCGCCGCCGCGCCCCTGCCCCACGAGGAGGTCCGCGACTTCTTCTACGAGCGCGAGAACTACGTCGCCGAGCTGGACGAACGCGCCGAGCGGATGGCCGAGGACATCGGGCTGCGGCGCGGCGGCGTGCACAACACCCTGCTGGAGCGGCTGGCCAACCACTACGGCGTGCAGGTGACCAGCGAGGGCATCGACGAGGCCGCCGGCCAGCAGCACCGCTACTCCCCCGACGCGAAGATCCTGCGGCTCGCGCCGAGCCTGCGCGTGGGCCAGCGGGCGTTCCGGATGGCTTCGCAGATCGCCCTGCTGGAGTACGACGACCTGATCACCGAGCTGGCCGACTCGTGGGCGTTCTCCGGCCCGGCGGCGCGGTCGCTGGCCCGCGTCGGCCTCGCCAACTACTTCGCCGGGGCGCTGATCCTGCCCTACGGCCCGTTCCTGTCCGCCGCGGAGAACTTCCGCTACGACATCGAGCGGCTGTGCGACCACTTCGGCGTCGGGTTCGAGACGGTGTGCCACCGGCTGTCGACCCTGCAGCGGCCCAAGCGGCGCGGGGTGCCGTTCTCGTTCGTGCGGGTGGACCGCGCGGGCAACATGTCGAAGCGGCAGTCGGCGGCCGGCTTCCACTTCTCCCGCGTCGGCGGGTCGTGCCCGCTGTGGAACGTCTACGAGGCGTTCAGCTCACCGGGCAAGATCCTCACCCAGATCGCGACCCTGCCGGACGGCAAGAGCTACTTCTGGATCGCGCGGACGGTCTCGCGCAACATCGGCGGCTACGGCAGCCCGGGCAAGATGTTCAGCGTCGGTCTCGGTTGCGAACTCCGGCACGCCGGGCGGCTCATCTACTCCACCGGCCTGGACCTGGACGCGAAGGCGGCCGCCACGCCGATCGGCATGGGCTGCAAGGTGTGCGAACGGCCGGCCTGCCCGCAGCGCGCGTTCCCGACGATCGGCAAGCAGCTCACGGTCGACGAGAACACCAGCACCTTCGTCCCGTACCCGGCGGTGCCCAAGGGATAGCGTGGGCGCATGACGACGCTCTTCCGGATCCTGGCCGTCAGCGGGAGCACGCGAGCGGGCTCGACCAACTCCGCGATGCTCGCCACCGCGCGGGCGGTCGCGCCGGAGGGCGCGGTCGTGGACATCTACGACGGGCTGCGGTCGTTGCCGCACTTCGATCCGGACGACGACCGGGACCCGCTGCCGGACGCCGTCGCCGGCCTGCGCGGGCAGCTGAAGGAAGCGGACGCGGTGCTGTTCTGCACGCCGGAGTACGCGGGCACGCTGCCCGGGTCGTTCAAGAACCTGCTCGACTGGGCGGTGGGCTCGGACGCGATGGGCGGCAAGCCGGCGGCGTGGATCAACGTGTCGTCCTCGGTCACCGGCGCGGCCGGGGCGCACGAGTCGCTGCGGACCGTCCTGGGTTATCTGGGGACGCGGATCG
This sequence comes from Amycolatopsis thermalba, assembly GCF_003385215.1. Lineage (GTDB taxonomy): Bacteria > Actinomycetota > Actinomycetes > Mycobacteriales > Pseudonocardiaceae > Amycolatopsis_E > Amycolatopsis_E thermalba. The sequence continues at coordinate 6,078 of NZ_PQHW01000057.1, forward strand.
TCGAGGACGCCTGCGTGCACATTCCCGTGCCGCGGGAGGCGATCGGCGCGGACGGCCTCATCGGGGACGAGACCATCCGGCAGCGGGTGCGGGAGGCGCTGACCGCGCTGGCGACCCGCTAGAGGGCGGGAGTGATCGGCCAGCGCGGGTGTGCAGGAAGGTGTAGCCGCCGCCGTCGCGGTGGCGCGGTCGCCTGCGGCCAGGACCTAGCCGAACCGGGCCGATCGTGTGCTCGCGACCTAGGTCGGCGACCAGGGGACCAACCCGTGCTAGGCCCTTGTGGCCAGCCCTCGCCCACCGCCACCCTCAACGGAGCCGCTACGCGGCGCTAGCTTTGCTCGAGGGTCTTCTGCAGCGCCTTGTTCGCCTTGCGGGCCATGTCGGCGATGGCCTCGCGGCGTTCGGCGTCGGCCTCGTAGTCGGCGCGGCGGTCGCGCACCACGCGCGCCGGGGAGCCGACCGCGATGGCGTAGTCGGGGATGTCGCCGCGCACCACGGCGTGTGCGCCGAGGACGCAACCGCGGCCGACGCGGGTGCCGCGCAGCACCGAGACCTTCGTGCCGATCCAGGTGTCCGGCCCGATGCGGACCGGGGTCTTCACGATCCCCTGGTCCTTGATCGGCAGGTTGATGTCCGCCGTGATGTGGTCGAAGTCACAGATGTAGACCCAGTCGGCCACCAGGGTCGCCGCGCCGAGCTCGATGTCGAGGTAGCAGTTGATGACGTTCTGGCGCCCGAAGACGGCCTTGTCCCCGATGCGCAGCGAGCCCTCGTGGCAGCGGATCGCGTTGCCGTCGCCGATGTGCACCCAGCGCCCGATCTCCAGGCGGCCGTAACCGGGGCGGCAGTGGATCTCCACGTCCTTGCCGAGGAACACCATGCCGCGCAGGATGATGTGCGGGTTCGCCAGCCGGAACTTCAGCAGCCGCCAGTACCGCACCAGGTACCAGGGGGTGTAGGCGCGGTTGCGCAGGACCCAGCGCAGCGAATCGGCGGTCAGGAACTTCGCCTGACGAGGGTCGCGCCGGGCGCGGCGCCACGCCTGCACCCGGGACAGCACCGGCGATCCCCACATCGATGTCATAGGTTGACAGTATGCCGACACCGTTGATCATCGATACCGACCCGGGCGTGGACGACGCCTTCGCGATCGCGCTGGCGGCGCTGAGCGAGGACGTCGACCTGCTGGGGGTCACGACGGTCTTCGGCAACGTCCCGCTCGAAGCGACCACCCGCAACGCGCGCCGCGTGCTGGCGCTGTGCGGGCGCGCGGACGTGCCGGTGGCGGCCGGGGCCGCGCGGCCGCTGGTGCACGCCCAGCTGCACCGCGCCAGCCACGTGCACGGGTCGGACGGGTTGTCCGGACGCTCGGCCGCGCTGCCCGAGCCGGGCCGGGCGCTGGAGCCGGGCGGTGCGATGAGCCTGCTGGTGTCGTTGCTGGAGGCCGCCGACGAGCCGGTGACGATCGCGCCGATCGGGCCGCTGACGAACATCGCGCTGCTGCTCGCCGCGCACCCCGAGGTGCGGGAGAAGATCGGCCGCATCGTCGTCATGGGCGGCGGGCTGGCCGGCGGCAACACGACGGGTGCGGCGGAGTTCAACATCTGGAGCGACCCGGAGGCGGCGCGGCGGGTGCTGGTCGAGGAGACCGTGCCGTGCGTGCTGGTGCCGATGGACCTGACCTACCGGTGCGCGGTGGACCGCACGTGGCTGGGCAAGCTGGCCGCGTCCGGGCCGATCGGCGCCGCACTGGAGGCGCTGACACCGGACTACGTCGCGCACTACCGCAAGGCCCTCGGGTGGGACGGCGTGGTGCTGCACGACGCGGTCGCCGTCGCGGAGGCGATCCGGCCCGGCATCCTGCGGACCGAGACCTACCCGGTCGAGGTGGAGTGCTCGCTGGGCCCGGCCCGCGGCGCCACGCTGGTCGACCGGCGCCGGCAGGCCCTGCGCGAGGACGCGGAAGGCGATGTGGCGCCCGGCCGGATCGAGGTCGCGGTGGACACCGAGCTGGAGGGGCTGCGGGCCTTCATCCTGGAGCGGCTGGCGCGCGGCTGAAGCCGGTCAGCGCGCGAGCCTCGCCCTGGCCTCTTCGGTGAGCGGCGCGAAGAAGTTGACCAGGTTGCCGTCGGGGTCGCGGAACAGCAGCGACCGGTTGCCCCACGGCATCGTCGTCGGCTTCTGCACGATCTCGGGGACGACCGCCAGCGCCGTCAGCCGTTCGTACGCCCGGTCCACGTCCTCGACGAGGAACTCCAGGATCGCGCTCCGGTTCGACTCGGGCACGGCCGCCCCGGGGCTGAACAGCGCCATCGTCTCGGCGCCGCCGATCGCCAGCGTGCACGAAGATCCGGCGAACTCGGCGAACTGCTCGGCGAGCCACCGCGCCCGGAGGCCGGTCACCTGCTCGTAGAACTCGGCGAGGCGGGCGACGTCGTCGGTGATGACGCGGACGGAGAGAAGCTGCACGGCGGGTTCCTTTCTGCGGAGGGACACCGGCCACGCTAGAGGCGATAGTGGACAGGATCCGCCCGGTATTGCGAGGATCTTCGGGTGACCCGGCCGATCGCCCGCGTGCTGGCCCTGCTGGAGATCCTCCAGAGCGGTGGGACCCGGACCGTCGCCGAGCTCGCCGGGCGGCTCGACGTCGACGAGCGCACCGTCCGCCGCTACGTCGATCACCTCCGCGACCTCGACGTCCCGGTCCGCGCGGTGCGCGGACGGCACGGCGGATACCGGCTGTCGCCCGGCTACCGGATGCCCCCGCTGATGCTCACCGACGAGGAGGCGCTCGCCGTCCTGCTCGGTCTGGTCGCGGGGCGGCGAGCCGGCCTGATCACCACGTCGGTCGCGGCCGCCGAGAGCGCGGTCGCGAAGATCCGGCGGGTGCTGCCCGACGCCGTCGGGCAGCGGCTCGACGCGCTGCTGGAGATCGCCGGCTTCACCGCGCCCCCACGACCGGCGCTCACGGCGGAGGCCGGGGTGCTGCTCACCGTGGCGGAGGCGGCGCGGGATCGCCGGCCGCTCGAAATCGCTTACACCGCGGGCCATGGCGGCGCCAGCGAACGCGTCGTCCACCCGTACGGGGTGGTGGCGCACTCCGGGCGGTGGTACCTGAGCGGCTTCGACTCCGCCGGCGGGCAGGTGCGCACGTTCCGGATCGACCGGATCAGGACCGTCGAAATCGGCGCCGGAACATTCGACGTGCCGGCGGGATTCGACCCTGCCGAGCGGGTGCTCAGCGCCCTCGCCGAGACGCCGTACGAGCACGAGGTGTCCGTGCGGATCCGCTCGGCGCCCGAACGGATCCGCTCCGTCTTCCCGCCGTCCGTCGCGTCGCTGGAGACGATCACCGGCGGCGAGCCCTGGGTGCGGGCCCGGATCCGGGCGCAGCGGCTCGACTGGATACCGCCCCTGCTCGCGGCGCTCGACCAGCCGTTCGTCGTCGAGCAGCCCGGCGCGCTCCGCGACCTGGTCCGGGCACTGGCAGAAAGGCTGGCCCGCCATGCCGCGGACGGCTGATCACCAGGGGTGCGCGGGGTGCGGGATGCGCACGGCGGCCAGGCGCTTGTTCCGGGCGGAAACGCTTTCCCCGGCCTTGGACACGCTCGTGCAGCGCGGATAGCTCAGCTGCGGGTCGGGGTCGAGGATCTTCTCGCACGTGACGGAGTGCTCGACCGCGCCCACGAAGAACCGCAGGCTCGTCCCCGGCCGCACCAGCACGTGCGACAACCGCACGTCGTGCTCGTCGCGGTCCTCGCCCAGGCCGAAGAACGGGTCGGCGTACCGCACACCGTCGGCCTCGAAGTGGTGCTCCTCGCCGTCCGCGTCGAGCGCCTCGGCGAGCACGCCGAGCGTCACGCTCGCCGGGATCACCAATCGCCACCACTGCGGCGGCTTCCGGCCGGTCACGGTGATCTTCAGCTGGTACACGGTCAGCCGCACCGACTCGGCGAACGCCCGCAGCTCACGGCGCAACGCCGTCGCCTCGGGCTCCAGCGCGTCGAGCCCGCCGCGGTCGCGTACGTAGTGGTACGCCTCCTCGACCCCGCTGCGCTCCCGCGCGGACAACGCGTACTCGGTGACCAGCCGCCGCCGCTCCGCTCCGGACAACCCCGGGCCCTCGTCCCACATCTCCAGCATCGCCGCGGCGTGCGGGCGCACGTTGCGGTAACTCAGCGCGACGTGCCAGGCCGGCAGCACCTCGTCGCCGAAACCGGCGACCACCTCGATGGCCGCCACGCGCTCGACCGGTGACGCGAACTCCGCGGCGTGCAGCAGTTGCGCGGCGCCGTCCACCGGGCGCCTGCCCTCGAACCAGCGCAGTGCCTGGTGCCACGCCTCGTCGGCGGGCAGCGGCGCGAGACGGCCCAGCAGCTGCGCGGCGCGCAGCTCGGGCGTGACCGGCCGCGGTTCACGAGCGGCCCACTCGTCTAGCGCCCAGTGGCCCAGCGGCGTGACCTTCCGGTCGCCGTCCAGCGCGCCGAACTCGGTGAGCACGTCCAGTGCGGCGTCGAGCGGGAACAGTTCCGCGCCACCGAAACTCGAAGCGACCGCGTCGCCGTCCTCGCTGCCCTTGAGCAGCCGGTGCACCGAGAACACCAGGTCGTCCAGCAGCGGGCCGTTGGCCAGCGCGGTCAGCACCGCCCGGCACAACGCGAACGCGCCACGACGGCGTGGATCGGCCGACTCGGCCCGCAGGACCGCGTCGAGGCCCTTGAGCCACAGCTGCGCCGGATCGTCGTGCGGCGGGCGCGCGACCGCCTCCGCGACACCGACCTCGATCAGCCCCGCGCCTTCCGCGGCCACCCACGGCCGGTGGATCGTGACGACGTCCGCGGCCGAGCGGACCTTCTCCCCCACCTCGACGCCCAGCGCCCCGGCGGCCGAGGGAACGTCGGCGGGCCGCAGAACTCCTTTGGGGGTAACGGGTCTCCCGTCGCCGACCCAGCTCGCCAGGGCCCTCGTCCGGGACAGCGCGGGGCACTGACTCGCCAATGTGGAGATTCCGGTACTCACCCGCAGGACTTTAGCGAGCAGGCCCCGCCACCCGGACGGGTGTTTCCGTCCACAGTAGAGATGTCGACAAGTCGATCATGGGCGGCGGGCTCAGCTCTGGTCACCAGCGGCGGGACGCACGTGTGGCTCGGCGCCGGCCCGGGCACGCTCGCCGAGCTGCGCCGCCACACCGGCCTGGACCGGCTGGGCGGCATCTGGATCTCGCACCTGCACGCCGCGTACTACGGCGCCCTGTTCGCCGACCTCGACCTGGCCGCGCCAAGAACTGCGACGCGCTGCTGTGCGAGGCGGACGGCCCGGTCGCCTACGCCGCTCCCGGCGCGGTCTTCCACCTGCCCTAATCGAGGTCGACGCGCACCGTCAGCAGCGCGATCCCCAGGCGGCGCACGATCATGCTGTTGCCCGCCGGCAGTTTCTTCAGCCGCTCGTGCGGGTCGTCGCCGGGCAGGAGGTGGGCGGTGCCGGTGCGCCAGACGCGGCCCAGCCGCACGCGCACCTTCGGGTTGGCCTCGATGTTGCGGATGTAGGACGCCCGCCGCCCGTCGCCGGAGACGAACCAGAACGCGCCGTCGACGACCTTCCCGCCGACCGGAGTGTGCCGGGGCTGACCGGTGCGCCTGCCGATCGTTTCGAGGACCACCTGGCCGGGCATGCGCTTCGCCAGCGGGTTGACCAACCGGTGGAACGCGTCGGCCGCGCGCTTCTTGCGATCAGGATTCACCCTTCACGAATACTCCGCTTCCTCCGGAAAGCGAAATTAGTGAGTGTTGCTAATAGCTCCGAGTCAGAGCTACCTTGGCGGACGTGCGAGAACTGGCCGAGAACCTGATGACGACCACGGCCGCGCTGCGGCGGGTCGTCCGACGGCGCGTGCGGGACACGCTGCCGCACGCGCCCCTGCGTCCGGCGCAGATCGAACTGCTCCGCGTGGTCGAGAAACACCCCGGCATCGGCGTCGCCGCCGCCGCGCGTGCCCTGCACCTGGCCGGCAATTCGGTCAGCTCGCTGGTCAACCAGCTCGTCGACGCCGGGCTGCTGGACCGGCGGATCGATCCCGGCGACCGCCGGGCCGCGCGGCTGGAGCTGACCGGCCCGGCGCGGGACCGGCTGGCGAACTGGCGGCGCACCCGCGCCGAGTTCGTGACCTCGGCGATCGCGCGCCTGCCGGCCGGGGACCGCGACGCGCTCGAAGCCGCGCTGCCCGCGCCCGGCCTGCTGATCGCCGCGATCCAGGAGGGGAAATGACCACACCCGCGGTGCGCTGCACCGGGCTCCGGCACGCCTTCGGTGACGCGGTCGCCGTCGACGGCGTCGACCTGGAGATCCCGGCGGGCCAGGTCTTCGGGCTGCTCGGCCCCAACGGCGCGGGCAAGACCACCACCATCCGCATGATCACCACGCTGCTGCCGCTCGAGGACGGCGCGATCGAGGTGTTCGGCCTCGACGCCACGCACCGGAAGATGCGCGTGCGGCGGCTGATCGGCTATGTGCCGCAACAACTTTCCGCCGACGGCTCGCTCAGCGGGCGGGAGAACGTGGCGCTGTTCGCCCGCCTCTTCGACGTCCCGCGACGCGAGCGCGCCGAGCAGGTCGAGACCGCACTCGGCGCCGTGGGCCTGCTGGACGACGCCGACCGCACGGCCGCGACCTACTCCGGCGGCATGATCCGCCGCCTCGAACTGGCGCAGGCGCTGGTCAGCGCGCCCCGACTGCTGATACTCGACGAGCCGACCATCGGGCTCGACCCGGTCGCCCGCACCGGCGTGTGGGAGCGCATCGAACAGGTCCGCGCCGAGACCGGCATGACCGTGCTGGTGACCACGCACTACATGGACGAGGCCGAGCAGCACTGCGACCAGGTCGCGCTCATGCACCGCGGCCGGATCCGCGCGCAGGGCAGCCCGGCGGAGCTCCGGGCCCGGCTGGGGCCGGAGTCCACTCTGGACGATGTCTTCCGGGCGGTCACCGGTGACGCGTTCGACGACGCCGACAAGGGAGGGATGCGCGATGTCCGCGCCGCTCGCCGCACCGCACGCCGCCTGGGCTGACCCGCGGCCGGTCCGCCGCCTGCTGTCCAGGGTGGGCACGATGTGCCTGGTGGAGCTGCAGAAGCTGCGCCGCGACCGCTCCGAACTCATCACCCGCGCGATCCAGCCCGCGCTGTGGCTGCTGATCTTCGGCGAGACCTTCACCCGGCTGCGCGCGATCCCCACCGGGGACACGCCCTACCTGGACTTCCTCGCCCCCGGCATCCTCGCGCAGTCCGCGTTGTTCATCGCGATCTTCTACGGCATCCAGATCATCTGGGAACGCGACGCCGGTGTGCTCGGCAAGCTGCTCGTCACGCCGACCCCGCGCGCCGCGCTGGTCACCGGCAAGGCGTTCGCGGCCGGGGTGCGGGCGTTCGCGCAGGCGGTGATCGTGCTGATCCTCGCGGCGGTCCTCGGCGTCGGCCTCACCGCGAACCCGCTGAAGCTGCTCGGCGCCGCGCTCACCGTGGTGCTCGGCTCGGCGTTCTTCTGCTGCCTGTCGATCGTGATCGCCGGGCTCGTGCTGTCCCGCGAACGGCTGATGGGCATCGGACAGGCGATCACGATGCCGTTGTTCTTCGGGTCCAACGCGCTCTACCCGGTGGATCTGATGCCCGATTGGCTGCGCGTGCTCAGCCACGTCAATCCGCTCAGTTACGAGGTGGACGCGCTGCGCGGGCTGCTGATCGGCACCCCCTCCCACGTCTGGGTGGACTCCGGGGTGCTCGCCGCTTCCGCCGCGATCGCCATCGGGGTCGCGTCCGCCCTGCTCGGGCGGCTGGTCCGGTGAGTTTGCCCGATTCCACCACCGGGTAACCCGTCGGGCACATCACGCAACCGTGGTGTCCGTCGGACAAAGGGGACAGGCGACATGTCTCGTTCGGAACAAGCCCGCGTCCGGGCGGCCGGCTTCCAGCCGGTCCAGGTGCTCGCCGCGCTCGTCGGTCTGGTCTACCTCGTGATCGGCATCATCGGGTTCGTGCGCACCGGCTTCGGTGACTTCACCGGCAACCCGGACCACATGCTGATGGGCTTCATGATCAACCCGCTGCACAACCTGGTGCACGTGGTGGTCGGCGTGCTGGGCCTGCTGTTCGCCGCGTCGTCGGCGTCGGCCCGCACCTTCGGCTGGATCCTGTTCATCGGCTTCGGCCTGGTGACCATCTGGGGCCTGATGATCACCGGGGTGATCGCGTCCAACCCGGTGTCCGGGCTGGGCAACCCGCTCAACCTCAACGCGGCCGACAACTGGCTGCACGGGGCGAGCGCGGTGCTGGGCCTGATCATGGCAGTCATGCCCGCGCGCAAGAAGGTGCACGTCGAGAGCACCGACAGCGGTGCCGCGACGATGCAGCAGCCGATGGCCACCGGCGACGTGCCCGGCAACGCGGACGTCCCGACGCGTCCGGTGCCGCAGCAGACCGGGTCGCCGGAGGCCGCCGCCCAGCAGCAGACCGGACGGCACCGCCCGTCGCGGTGGCGCATGCACCGGCCGGGCCACACCACCCACTGATCGTCGGGCAGACTGCCCCGCGTGAGCGGAACGGTGCTGGTGCTCGGCGGGCGCAGTGAGATCGGCCTCGCCGTGGCACGGAAACTCGTGGACGGCGAGCGGAAGTTCGTACTGGCGGCCCGGCGCAGCGGCGACCTCGATGACGAAGAGGCGTCGCTGCGCCGGGCCGGCGCGTCCGAGGTGGCGCGGGTCGAGTTCGACGCCGACGACGTGGCGCGGCACCGCGAGGTGCTGGACGCGGTGGTCGCCGAGCACGGTCCACTGGAGACGGTCGTGGTCGCGTTCGGGATCCTGGGCGACCAGGAGCGGGCCGAGCGCGACGCGGCGCACGCGATGGCCGTGATCCACACGGACTACGTCGCCCACGTGAGCGTCCTGACCGAGCTGGCGAACCTGTTGCGCGCGCAGGGCAGCGGGCAGCTCGTGGTGTTCTCCTCGGTCGCCGGGGTGCGGGTGCGGCGGGCCAACTACGTGTACGGCTCGGCGAAGGCCGGGCTGGACGGGTTCGCCGGCGGCCTGGCCGACGCGTTGCACGGCAGCGGCGTGCGGCTGCTGCTGGTGCGCCCGGGGTTCGTGATCGGGCGGATGACCGAGGGCATGTCGCCCGCCCCGTTCTCCAGCACGCCCGAACAGGTCGCGACGGCGACCGTGCGCGCGCTGCGGCGGGGACGCGGGGAGGTCTGGGTGCCGCCCGTGCTGCGCCCGGTGTTCTTCCTGATGCGCCTGCTGCCGCGCGCGATCTGGCGGCGCATGCCCCGCTGAACACGCCGAAGGCCACTCCCGCGGGAGTGGCCTTCGGTTCGCGTCGAGGGGTCAGCCGCCGAGCAGACCGCCGACCAGGCCGCCCACGGTGCCCAGCAGGCCGCCGTTCCTCTTGCTGGTCGGCTGGGTCGTCGTTCCCGGCGAGCTGCTCGGCTGCTCCGAGGTCGGCTCGGTCGTGGTCGGCGTCGTCGTGGTCGTCCGCGGAGTGGTGGTCTGGGGCTGGGTCCGGCTCGTGCCCGCGGTGTACGCCGGGGCGGCCGAGGTGGTCGTCGGCGCGGCCGTCGTGCCACGGCTGCTCGTCGACTGGCCGGTGCGCGCCTGGCCGTTCGAGCCGGCGGCGCCGCCCTGCTGGGCCGCCTGCGGCTGGGCCTGCGAGGACGCGCTGCCCGACGGCGGCAGCTCGGCGCTGCTGGTCGGGGTCGGCGTGCTGCTGGCCAGCAACTGCTGCTGGGGAGCGGCGATCGTGCTCGTCGGGGTGTGGCCGGTCCTGGTGTCCGGGCCGCCGCCCGCTCCGCCCGGCGCGGCCGCGTCGTGCAGCTGGCCGGTGGTCAGGGTGCTGACCGCAACACCGGCCAGGGCCGCCACGCCCGCGGCGAGCGCGCCGATGCGGCCGGCCTTGCGCTTGTCCCACCGGCTGCCCGGCTCGCTCTCCCGGCGCAGGATGCTGGCCGCCGGGATGCGCACGGTGGGCGCCTCGGCCATCTCGGGCGTGATGCCGGAGTCGTCCACGGGCTCCTTCGGCAGCTTGATCGCGGTGAACTCCTGCGTGACGCCTTCCCGGCGCAGCAACTCCGCGACACTGATCTGCCGCGTCGTGGCACTCGCCCGAGTGTCTTTGTCGTCGCTCGTCACGCTGAACCTCTCCGAATCCGCTTACTGCCCGCGACATGATTACTGTTGTTATCAGTTCGTTGCCTCAGGTCGTGATCGAGCTCACATCCGATAGGCCGAATGTCCTACGCACGGTGACAAACCGATAGCTCAGACGGCCAGTTACTGTGACCGTGATCGCGCAGCAGGCGGAGGTGAACGTGGCGGACCGCAACCCCTTGAAGTGGGTGAGCAGCGTGGCGGACTGGTTCGAGCAACGCGGCGTCTACGTGCCCGGCGAGGACAACCACACGGTCGACCCGTGGCGCGATTTCGGCTGGCTGATCGTGGCGTGGCTGGTCGGCTGCGGCACCTTCATCCTCTTCCTCGCGATGGCGGTCTGAACCCGCCGGGGTGAGCGCGATCACGGCTGGTGCCGCTCCGGTCACGGATCGGCCACATCCCGACACCAGGTCCGCGTCAACCCCGCGCGGTGACTCGCACGCACTCGCGAGTAGGGACAGAGTGGAGCGCGCCCGGCGGAAATACCTACCCCGAACGGACCAGCCGGGCGGCTGAAGAAGTGAGGAAGTGGCCCCTGTGCGCACCCCGAGGCACGCGATGGCCGCCCTCGTCCTGGTGGCGGTGACCGCTTGCGGTGCGCCGGCGCAGGTCGAGAGCGGGTCGACGAGCACCGGTGGCGACGTGGCCATCCCGCAGGCGGTTCCCGCGCTGCCCACCCTGGACTTCGGCGGCCAGTTCCGGTTCGGCGACGGGGTCGCGGTGTCGGTGTCCGCGCCGAAGCCGTTCAAGCCCAGCGAGAGCGCGTATCCACGCAGCGACCGGGCGGTGGCGTTCGAGATCATCATCCGCAACGACGGCGACCAGCCGTACCGGCTGTCCGGGCTGAGCGTGACGGCGACCGTCGGGGACGTGCCGTCGAAGCAGGTGGTGGACTCGACGCAGGGGTACAGCGGAATCGTCGACGCGGGCAAGGACGTGCAACCCGGGCGCGACGTGCGGGTGAACCTGGCCTTCGCCGCGCCGCCCGAGCCTGCCGAGATGCGGCTGACCCTGCGGCCGACCGCGACCAGCCCGGTGATCGCCGTGTACTGCGGGCCCGCCTGACCGGCGCCCGGATACGCTCGGGGCATGACTGACCCCCAGCGTCTCACCGCCGGCGACAAGGCCCCCGACTTCACCCTTCCCGACAGCACGGGCACGCAGGTCTCGCTGTCGGACTTCCGGGGCAGGCACGTCGTCGTGTACTTCTACCCCGCGGCGGGCACGCCCGGGTGCACCAAGCAGGCCTGCGACTTCCGGGACAACCTCGGCGAGCTCGACGGCGCCGGCTACCAGGTGCTCGGCGTGTCGCCGGACAAGCCGGAGAAGCTGGCGAAGTTCGCCGAGGCGGAGCGGCTGACGTTCCCGCTGCTGTCCGATCCGGACAAGACGGTGCTCACGGAGTGGGGCGCGTTCGGCGAGAAGAAGAACTACGGCCGGATCGTGCAGGGCGTGATCCGCTCGACGTTCGTGATCGACCCCGAGGGCACGATCGTCAAGGCGATGTACAACGTCCGGGCGACCGGCCACGTCGCGAAGCTGCTGAAGGACCTGAAGATCTCCGCCTGACCGCGGAACTCGCCACCCCGAACGCAGAACTCGCCACTCGGAGCGTGGGACTCACCGCCCCGAACGTGGGACTCGCGGCGGCCGCGAGTCCCACGCTCCCGCACGCGAGTCCCACGCTCGGGAGCGTGAGTTCTGCACTCGGGAGTGCGAGTTCTGCGCTCACATCACCCGGCGGTAGGCCTCCACCAGCTGCTTCTCCGCGTCGTCCAGGTAAGCGGCCAGCTGGCGCTCCGCCGTGGCGCCGTCGCCGGCGCGCAGCGTCTCCAGGATCTCCCGGTTCCGCTCCAGGTAAGGCTCGTGGAAGGGCTGCGGGTCGGCCATCACGTGGAACACCAGCCGCAGCTCGGCGAGCAGCCCGCGGACCAGCTCGTCCACCCGGGGGCTGCCGGCGAGCGTGATCAGCGCCTGGTGGAAGTGGATGTTGGCGGTGCCGAGCTCGCGCCAGGCCTGACGCTTCTTGGCGTCCTCACCGTCGGCCACCGCGGCCTCCACCGCCTGCAGCTTGTCCCCCGGCGGGCTGGTGATCTCCCGCAGCACGGCGCACTGCACGAGCTTGCGCACCTTGTACAGGTCGATCACGTCCTCGACCGACAGCCGCCGCACGAAGACGCCCCGGTTCAGCTCGTGCACCAGCAGCTTCTCGTGCGTGAGCAGCCGGAACGCCTCACGCAGCGTGTTCCGCGAGACGCCCAGCGCCCCGCCGATCGCCTCCTCGGACAGGCGGCTGCCGGGCTCGAAGAAGCCCTCGGTGATGCGCCCCCGCAGGATGTCCGCCAGCCGTTCGGCCGTGCTGGTGCGCCCCAGCAGCAGGCGATCGGCCTCGAGCCCGGTGCTGGGGATCGAGCCCGTGGACTCGGCGTCGGTGGTCACGCGGGGCCTCCGTGTTTTCAGGGGTCGGACCGTGTAACGGAAACTTAACCAGTCCATCGAAGGACGGTCCAACCTGCGACTTGTTCTACGAAAAGTCTATCCAGACGCTTCGAAGCCAGATCGATGTTCCTCGAAAGTATTGACGGATCGTTCAACAATCCCTAACTTCATGACCTACCTCACTCCCCTTCGATGGATGGACATCGTGATGACCGCTTCGACTGAGCCCACGGACAAGCGCTCACTGCGCCGCGCGTTCGTGGCTAGCCTGTCCGGCACCACTCTCGAGTACTACGACTTCGCGGCCTACTCGGTGGCGGCCGCGACGTTGTTCGGCACGCTGTTTTTCCCGTCGGGCGACGCCCTCGTCGGCACGATGGCCGCGTTCTCGACCTACGCCGTCGGTTACCTGGCCCGGCCGCTCGGTGGGTTCATCTTCGGCCGCCTCGGCGACAAGCTGGGCCGCAAGCAGGTCCTGGTGTTCACCCTGCTGCTGACCGGTATCGCCACCTTCCTGATCGGCATCCTGCCGACCCACGCCTCCATCGGCGGCTGGGCCGCCGTGATCCTGGTGCTGCTGCGGTTCGCGCAGGGTGTCGGTGTCGGTGGCGAGTGGGGCGGCGCGGTGCTGCTGTCCAGTGAGTTCGGCGATCCGAAGAAGCGCGGCTTCTGGGCCTCCGCCGCCCAGATCGGCCCGCCGGCGGGCAACCTGCTGGCCAACGGTGTGATCGCGCTGCTGGCTGCGGTGATGTCGAAGGCGGCGTTCGAGTCCTGGGGCTGGCGCATCGCGTTCCTGCTGTCCGGTGTCCTGGTCATCTTCGGCCTGTGGCTGCGGATGAAGCTCGAGGAGACCCCGGTCTTCAAGAAGATCGCCGAGAAGGGCGAGGCGCCGACGGCCCCGCTGAAGGAGGTCTTCACCAAGGAGCCGCGGGCCCTGATCGCCGGCATCCTGGTCCGCGTCTGCCCGGACGTCCTCTACTCCCTGTTCACCGTCTTCGTCCTCACCTACATGACCACCGAGCTCGGCATGAGCCGCAGCGAGGGCCTCACCGCGGTGATGATCGGTTCGGCCTTCCAGCTGTTCCTGATGCCGGCCGCGGGCGCGCTGTCCGACCGCATCAACCGGCGCACGCTCTACACGGTGGGCACGATCGCCGCGGCCGTGTGGCCGTTCATCTTCTTCCCGATGGCGAGCACCGGGTCGTTCCTCGCCGTCGCGGTCGGCATGGTGATCGCGCTGGCCATCCACGCCCTGCTGTACGGCCCGCAGGCCGCGCTCATCACCGAGCAGTTCACCGCCCGGCTGCGCTACACCGGCAGCTCGCTGGCCTACACGCTGGCCGGCCCGATCGGTGGCGCCGTGGCCCCGCTGATCTTCACCGCCCTGCTGGCCGCCTACGACTCGTGGTTCGCGGTGGCGCTGTACCTGGTGGCGACCGCGGTCCTGACCGGGATCGGCATCGCGCTGTCCCGCCAGGCGCCCGAGGAGGAGCCGGTCGTGACCACGGCCGAGACGGTGGAAGTCGCACGATGAGCGCCCCCGCGACCACCGCCACCATCGATCTGAACTGCGACGTGGGCGAAGGGTTCGGCGCCTGGCGGATCGCCGATGACGAAGCCCTGCTGGACGTCGTGACCGGCGCCAACGTGGCCTGCGGCTTCCACGCCGGTGACCCCTCGACCATGCGGCACGTGTGCGAGGCGGCGGTGAAGCGCGGGGTCACCATCGGAGCCCACGTCGGGTACCGGGACCTGGCCGGCTTCGGCCGCCGGTTCCTCGACGTGGACCCCGTCGAACTGATCGACGAGATCCTCTACCAGCTGGGCGCGCTCGACGCGCTGGCCGGCGCGTCGGGCGGCGAGATCGCCTACGTCAAGCCGCACGGCGCGCTGTACAACGCCATCGCCACGCACGAGAAGCAGGCGGGCGCGGTGGCCGAGGCGGTGTGGCAGTACGACCCGACGCTGCCCGTGCTCGGGCAGCCGGGGTCCCGGTGGCTGGCGCGGGCCGCCGAGGCCGGGCTGACCACCATCGCCGAGGCGTTCGCCGACCGCGGTTACTCGCCCGACGGGCGGCTCCTCCCCCGGCGCGAGCCGGGGGCGGTGCTGACCGACGCGGACGAGGTGGCGCGGCGGTGCGTGCGGCTGGTGCGGGACGGCGAGGTGGTGGCCGTGGACGGCACGGTCATCCCCCTCCAGGCGGGCTCGCTGTGCGTGCACAGCGACACCCCGGGCGCGGTGGAACTGGCCACCGCGGCCCGGACCGCGCTGGTGTCGGCCGGGGTCGAGGTGCGGAGCTTCGCATGAACATCCGGCGATGCGGGGACCAGGCGCTGCTGGTGGACGTCGGGGACACCGGCGGGATCGACGCGGTGCTCGGCCTGTACTCCGCGCTGTCCGACCCTCGTCCCGACGGCGTGACGGAACTGGTGCCGGCGGCGCGCACCCTCCTGGTGCGCTTCGACCCGGCCGTGATCGGCGCCGGCGAGCTGGCGGAGCTGCTGGCGGGCACCGAACCGGTGCCCGCCCAGGCGATGCGCGGCGAGCTGGTGGAGATCCCCGTGTACTACGACGGCGCCGACCTGGCCGAGGTCGGCAAGCACACCGGCCTCGGCGCGGACGGTGTCGTCGAGATGCACACCGCCGCCGAGTACACGGTGGCGTTCGGCGGGTTCGCGCCCGGTTTCGGTTACCTGACCGGGCTGCACCCGAAGCTGCACCTGCCGCGGCGGGCCACGCCGCGGACGCACGTGCCGGCCGGGGCGGTCGCCATCGCCGGTGAGTTCACCGGCATCTACCCGCGGTCGTCGCCCGGTGGCTGGCAGCTGGTCGGCCGGACCGAGGTCCCGCTGTGGGACCCGGCCCGCAGGCCGCCCGCCCTGCTGCGGCCGGGCACCCGCATCCGCTTCCGGGAGGTTCGATGATCGAGGTGGTGCGGCCGGGTCCGCTGACCACGGTGCAGGACCTGGGACGTCCCGGACTGGCCGCCTTGGGGGTCGGCCGGTCCGGGGCGGCCGACCGGCGGTCGGCCGCGCTGGCCAACCGGCTCGTCGGCAACCTGGACGGCGCCGCGGTGCTGGAGACCACCTTCGGCGGTCTGGTGCTGCGGTTCCGGCAGGTCGCGCGGGTCGTGGTGACCGGCGCGCCGTGCCCGATCCGGCGCGGCAGCCGCGGAGAGGCGATGAACGCGCCGTTCACCGTGTGGCCGGGCGAGGAGCTGACGCTGGGTGCGCCGACCTCCGGGCTGCGCACCTACCTCGCGGTGCGCGGCGGGATCGGGGTGGACAAGGTGCTGGAGTCCCGCTCGACGGATCTGCTGGCCGGGCTCGGCCCGGCGGCGCTGAGCGAGGGCGACGTGCTGCCCATCGGCACCGACGAGTGCGGCCCGCTGCCGTCGGTCGAGGTCGCGCCGGTGCCCGATCCGGCCGGGTTCGCGCTGACGGTGCGGGTGATGCCCGGCCCGCGGGACGACTGGTTCACCCCGGAGGCGCTGAAGACCTTTTCGACGGCGACCTACGAGGTGACGTCGGAGAGCAACCGCGTCGGCGTCCGGCTCACCGGTCCGGCGCTGGAACGGTCCCGGGAGGGCGAGCTGCTCAGCGAGGGCATGGTGCCGGGCGCGATCCAGGTGCCGCCCTCGGGGCTGCCGCTGGTGTTCCTCGCCGACCACCCGGTGACCGGCGGGTACCCGGTGATCGGCGTCGTGCTGACCGACGACCTGCCGGTGATGGCCCAGGCGCGGCCGGGGCAGACCGTCTCGTTCCGCCTCGTGCCCGCCGATCTCCCGGCGGCCGCCTGAACTCCCGGAGGCCACCTGCCCTGGGTGGCCTCCGGGGCTCCACTGCTCAGCGTCCGGCCGGCTCGCAGGCGCTATAGCGGGAGCGGCCCGCACGGCGCCGCCAACACGCGCAACCCGCGAACTCCCCCGAGCACCCGGGCCAGGTGGCTGCCAGGCTCGAACTTCAGCGTCCAGCGACTTCGCACCGCGGGCAGCACCGCGCGCAACCCGCGAACTCCCCGGGAGCCACCCGAGCCACGTAGCTCCCGGGCTCCAACCTCAGTTTCCGGCCAGCTCGCGCAACGCGGGCAGCAGCGCTCGCAGTGCGCGGCCGCGGTGGGAGGCCGCGTCCTTCTCCGCCGGTGCCATCTCCGCCGACGTGCGGGTCTCCCCCTCCGGCACGAAGACCGGGTCGTACCCGAAGCCGTTGCTACCGCGCGGCTTCCGCACCAGCCGCCCGCGCCACTCGCCGCGGACGACCGTCTCCTCCCCGCCCGGCAGCACCAGCGCGGCCGCGCACACGAAGCCCGCGCCCCGGCGCTCGTCCGGCGTGTCGGTGAGCTGCGCGAGCACCAGGTCCAGGTTCGCCTGGTCGTCGCCGTGCCGGCCGGCCCAGCGGGCGGACAGCACACCGGGCATCCCGTTCAGCGCGTCGACCGCCAGGCCGGAGTCGTCCGCGATCGCGGGCAGCCCGGTGGCCGCGACGGCGTCCCTGGCCTTGGCGACCGCGTTCTCCTCGAACGTCGCGCCGGTTTCCGGCGCCTCGGGGAACTCCGGCACGTCGGACAGGCCGACCACCTCGAGCCCCTCGATGCCCTCCGCCGCGAGGATGCGCCGCAGCTCGCCGAGCTTCTTGGCGTTGCGCGTGGCGAGCAGGACCCGGGTCACTTCGAGCCCTTCTTCTTGCCCGCCACCGGCTCCGGCAGCTCGTACGGGTACGGCTCGGCCAGCGCCGCCGACTGCAACCGGGTCAGCTCCGCGCACCCGGTCTGCGCCAGGTCCAGCATCTTGTCCAAAGTGGAACGGGTGAAGGTGGCGCCCTCGCCGGTGCCCTGCACCTCGATCAGCGTCCCGGCGTCGGTGGCCACGACGTTCATGTCCACCTCGGCCCGCGAGTCCTCCTCGTAGGGCAGGTCCAGGCGCACGCGCCCGTCCACCACGCCGACGCTGACCGCGGACACCATCGCCGAAAGCGGTTGCGGGTCGGCCAGCCGCCCGGCCGCCGCGAGCCAGGTGACGGCGTCGGCCAGCGCCACGTAGGCGCCGGTGATCGCGGCCGTGCGGGTGCCGCCGTCGGCCTGGATCACGTCGCAGTCGAGCTGGATCGTGTTCTCGCCGAGCGCGGCCAGGTCGATGCAGGCCCGCAGGGAGCGGCCGATGAGCCTGCTGATCTCGTGGGTCCGCCCGCCGATGCGCCCCTTGACCGACTCGCGGTCGCTGCGGTCGTGCGTGGCCGAGGGCAGCATGGCGTACTCGGCCGTGACCCAGCCCAGGCCTGATCCGGTCCGCCACCGCGGCACACCCTCGCTGACGCTCGCCGCGCAGAGCACCTTCGTGTTGCCGAACTCGATGAGCACCGAGCCGGCCGGCCACTGCTGGAATCCCCGCGTGATCTTCACGTCGCGGAGCTGGTCGTCGTTCCTGCCGTCTTTTCGCACCACGCGTGCAGCGTAGAACCCCGCTACTGTGCCTGTTCATGCGCGCCGCCTTCGCGACCCTGCTCGCCTGCCTGCTGTGCCTGACCGCCGCGCCGGCCACCGCGGCCACGACCACCTGCGCGAACACGCTGACCTGCACCGCCGAGGACATCAACGGCATGACGATCGCGCAGCGGCTGGCGTTCGTGCGCGCGCTCTCGGCCGGCCCGGCGGCCGACATCGTGCCGGGCTACGCGCCGCGCTGGCGCAACATCGAGGGCGTGCTGCGGTTCTTCGCCGACCGCGAGCTGGGCGAACCGGGCACCTGGGTGTCCTATGTGGATGCCGGGATCCTGGAGGGCATCGAACGGGGCATCGCGCTGGCCCGCGGGGACAGCACGGACACCTTCGGCAACCCCGGTGCGTCCTTGTGGGCGAGCTATCTCACCCGCCTGCGTGACGGACGCCTGTCCCTGCGGTCGGTGCACGACCGCGCGTGGAGCGAGGCCGAGCAGGCTTCCACCGAGTACGGCGTGGCGCTGGCCGAACGGGTGCACGGCGTCGCGGCGACGCCGGTCGAGGAGCGCTTCTACCAGTTCTCCGAGTTCTACCGCTGGACGCTGCGCAACCGCCCGATGCTGCTCGACCTGCTGACCCCGCCGGTCGGCCCCGGCGACCAGCGGCAGCTGACCTTCCTCGACTGGTTCACCGACGTCACCAACGACGTCCCCGCCCACCGCGGCTCGCACCTGGCCTACGACCTCGCCGAGTTCGACGTGCCCGGCGGGACGCTGAACTTCCTGGCGCTGTTCGCCGCCTACGCGGATGCCCTGGCCGAGGACTACCTCCCGGCGTAATTCATCGCCCGTTGACAAACTCGCGCACGAGAGGAGAATTCATCGTATAGTGAATTAGGGGGGTGCGTGATGCGGCGCGGACTCTGGACCGGCCTCGGGCTGGTGGCCGTCCTGGCGATCGTGGTCCTGCCCCTGCGCGACCGCCTTCCCTCGCCGTCGGCGGTCGGCGCCGCGCTGCGCGAGGCGGACCCCCGCTGGCTGGCCGTCGCGGCGGCCGCCGAGTTCGTGTCGATGGGCATGTTCGCCCGCCAGCAGCGACGGCTGCTCACCGCGTTCGGCGTGACCCTGCGACGCCGGCGCGTGCTGGCCCTGACCTACAGCCGCTCCGCCATCTCGATCAGCCTCCCCGCCGGGTCGGCCGTGTCCGCCGCGTACGCCTTCCAGCAGTTCCGGGCCGGTGGCGCGGACCGGAAGGCGGCGGCCGCGGTGATGGTCCTCTCCGGCGTCCTGTCGGCGCTCGCGCTGGCCGCGGCGACCGCGAACTGGCTCGGCGACCTGGTCTGCCTGATCGCGGCCTGCCCGCGCCGCCGGCATCGGCCTCGGCCCGCTCGAACTGGCGACGCTCTACCTCGCGGTGCAGCTCGTGCGGCAGATCCCGCTCACGCCGGGCGGCATCGGCGTCATCGAGGTCAGCCTGCTCACCGGCCTGGTCGCGGCGGGTGCCACGGAACCGGCCGCCGCCGCGGCCGCGCTGATCTACCGGCTGCTGTCCTGCTGGCTGATCATCCCGATCGGCCTGGCCTGCTGGGCGGCGCTGCGGCGGGCCTCAGATGTCGTAGACCGCGCCCCGCTCGACGAGCGTCGCGCCCGGGAACACCGCCCGCGCCTCGGCGAGGATGGCGTCGGAGTCGCTCCACGGCGCGACGTGCGTGATGAGCAGCCGCGCCACCCCCGCGTCCCGCGCCAGCTCGCCCGCCTGCTTGCCGGACAGGTGCACGCCCGGCGGCCGGTCCGCGGCGTCGGTCCAGGACGCCTCGGCGAGCAGCACGTCGACGTCGCGGACCAGGTCGGCGAGGGTGTCGCAGGGCCCGGTGTCGCCGGTGTAGGCCAGCGTCCGGCCGGCGTGGCGCACCCGTAGCCCGAACGCCTCGGTCGGGTGGTCGACCGGGACCGCGGTCACCTCGAACGGTCCGATCTTCACCGGCTCGGCGGACAGCGCGTGGAACTCGTAGACGTCGGACAGGTCGGTCTCGGCCAGTTCCGCCTCGTTCGGCGCGTACGCCATCGCCAGCCGCACCGGCGCGTTCGCCGGGCCGTGCACCGGCAGCCGGCGCGCGGTGGTGTCGTGGGGCGGGGCCGGGTGGTAGCGGCGCAGCACGGTGAGCGCGCTGAAATCCGCGCAGTGATCCGGGTGCAGGTGCGACAGCACGAGCGCGTCCAGGTCGAACGGGTCACACCACTTCTGCAGCTCGGCGAACACGCCGTTGCCGAACTCGAGGCCGAGCAGGAAGCCGTCCGCTTCGAGCAGGTACCCGGACGCGGGCTGGCCCGGGCCGGGAACGCTGCCCGAGCAACCGAGGATCGTCAGTCGCACGGAAGAACACCCTGCCAGCTCAGGCGCTGAGGGGCGAGAGCACGCCGGGCGCGAATCCCATGAAACGCTGCGCGAGCCGGACGAACGGCTCCGGCGAGCCGGTGGCGATGAACTCGTGCCGGGGCGGGGTGTCCCGTTCGGCCAGCATGTCCCGTTCGGTGAGCACGCGGACGACGTCCTTGGCGGTCTCCTCGGCGCTGGACACGAGCGTGACGTCCGGGCCCATGACGATCTGCAGGACCCCGGTCAGCAACGGGTAGTGCGTGCAGCCGAGCACGAGCGTGTCGACCTCAGCGCGCAGCAGCGGTTCGAGGTACCCCTGGGCGAGGCCGAGCACCTGGCGCCCGGACGTGACCCCGCGCTCGACGAAGTCCACGAACCGGGGACACGCGACGCTGGTGACCGACACGTCCCGCGCGGCGGCGAAGGCGTCCTCGTAGGCGCGGGACCGGATGGTGCCCTCGGTGCCGATCACGCCGACCCGGCCGGTGTGGGTGGCGGCGACGGCCCGCCGCACCGCGGGCAGCACGACCTCGATCACCGGCACGTCGTAGCGCTCCCGCGCGTCCCGCAGGCACGCCGCCGACGCCGTGTTGCACGCGATGACCAGGGCCTTCACCCCGTCCTGGACGAGCTTGTCCAGCGCTTGGAGTGCGAGTTCCCGCGCCCGCGCGATGGGCAGCGGACCGTACGGGTTGTGCGCGGTGTCCCCGACGTACCGCAGCTGCTCGGACGGCAGCTGGCCGAGGATCGCGCGGGCGACCGTCAGGCCCCCGACGCCGGAATCGAACACACCGA
Organism: Amycolatopsis thermalba; assembly: GCF_003385215.1. Classification (GTDB taxonomy): domain Bacteria; phylum Actinomycetota; class Actinomycetes; order Mycobacteriales; family Pseudonocardiaceae; genus Amycolatopsis_E; species Amycolatopsis_E thermalba. Next base: position 27,318 of record NZ_PQHW01000057.1, read on the forward strand.
TCGGGGCCTCACGACTGCTCACGGAGTCGAGGGTACCGCCCGCTTCCGCCCGGATCGCGCGGCGAACCAGGCGGCCAGTACCCCGCCGAGCGCACCGAACAGGTGCGCCTGCCACGAGATGCCGGGCTGGCCGGGCAGCACGCCCCACAGCATCCCGCCCCAGCCGATGATCAGCACCGCGGCGAGCACGATCTGCCAGAACGCGCGGTTGAACAGGCCGCGGACCAGCAGGTACGCCAGCCACCCGAAGGCGAGGCCGGACGCGCCGATGGTGATCGTGCCCGGCTCCGCGGTCAGCCACACGGCCAGCCCGCTGACCAGCCAGATCGTCGCGGTCACCAGCGCCCAGCGGGCGATTCCGCTCGCCATCGCGAGGAAGGCGAACACCACGACCGGCAGCGTGTTGGCCAGCAGGTGCGCCCAGCTGCCGTGCAGCAGCGGCGCCCACACCACGCCGTCCAGCCCGCCGAGCGAGCGCGGCGCGATGCCCTCGGCGTCGAGCCGGTTGTTCAGCACGACGTCGAGACCCTCGACGAGGTACAGCAGCGCGGTGAACGCCAGCACCACCAGCGCGGCGGTCTTCGGCTTCGCCGGCAGGACGCGCTTCGCCTGGTCGGCCTGAGGTGCGGGCAACGTGCTCATGACTCCACGGTACGAGCGGCGCGGACCCGCGGAATCGGGTGAAAACCCTGAATTGGCCGAGCAGCGAAACGCCCCTCTCCCGAGGCGGAAGAGGGGCGTTCCCCGGTCTCGCTCAGGCCCAGAGCTGCCCGTCGAGGCGCTCGGCGGCCTCGTCCAGCGTGCCGCTGTAGGCGCCGGTGGACAGGTACTTCCAGCCGGCGTCGGCGACGATGAACGCGATGTCGGCCTTCTCGCCCTTCGCGGCGGCCTTCTCGGCCACCCCGAGCGCGGCGTGCAGCACCGCGCCGGTCGAGATGCCGGCGAAGATGCCCTCGTGCTCCAGCAGCTCACGCGTGCGGCGCAGCGCGTCGTAGGCGCCCACCGAGTAGCGGCCGTTGAGCACGTCCGGGTCGTACAGCTCCGGCACGAACCCCTCGTCGAGGTTGCGCAGCCCGTACACCAGCTCGCCGTAGCGCGGCTCGGCAGCGATGATCTGCACGTCCGGCTTCTGCTCGTGCAGGTACCGGCCGACGCCGACCAGCGTGCCCGTGGTGCCCAGGCCACCGACGAAGTGGGTGATCGTCGGCAGGTCCTTGAGCAGCTCGGGACCGGTGCCGCGGTAGTGCGCGTCCGGGTTGGCCGGGTTGCCGTACTGGTAGAGCATCACCCAGTCCGGGTTCTTCTCGGCCAGCTCCTTGGCGCGCCGCACGGCCTCGTTCGAGCCGCCCGCCGCCGGCGAGAACACGATCCGCGCGCCGTAGGCCTGGAGCAGCTGCTTGCGCTCGGCCGAGGTGTTCTCCGGCATCACGCACACCAGGCCGTAGCCCTTGAGCTTGGCGGCCATCGCGAGCGAGATGCCGGTGTTGCCCGAGGTCGGCTCGAGGATCGTGGACCCACGGCGCAGCCTGCCGTCGCGCTCGGCGGCCTCGATCATGGCCAGCGCGGGCCGGTCCTTGATCGAGCCGGTCGGGTTGCGGTCCTCGAGCTTGGCCCACAGGCGCACGTCGTGCGTCGGGGACAGCCGGGGCAACCCCACCAGCGGCGTGCCGCCGAGGGCTTCGAGCAGCGATTCGTACCGGGCCATGACCTAGCTGGCGCCGCCGGCCACCGCGGGCAGGATGGTGACCGTGTCGCCGTCCTTGACCTCGGCGTCCAAGCCACCGGCGAAGCGCACGTCCTCGTCGTTGACGTAGACGTTCACGAAGCGGTGGAGCTTGTCCTCCTTGACCAGGCGGGCCTTGAGGCCGCCGTGCCGGGACTCGATGTCGTCGATCACCTCGGCCACGGTCTTGCCGGACGCCTCGACCGACTTCTGACCACCCGTGTGCGTACGCAGGATGGTGGGGATGGACACGGTCACGGCCATGGGTAACTACCTCCGCTTGGGTTTCTTCCAGGACAGACGTCGGGCTGCCCGGCGTTATTCCGTGATCTCCACGGGCTCCTCGGTGACGACCCCGTCCACGATCCGGTACGACCGGAACTCGTGGGTTTCCGGGTCGCGGGTGGAGACCAGCACGTAGTGCGCGTCGGGCTCGGAGGCGTAGGACACGTCGGTGCGTGACGGGTAGGCCCCGGTCGCGGTGTGCGAGTGGTAGATCACGACCGGGACCTCGTCGTTCGCGTCCATCTCGCGGTAGAGCTTGAGCAGGTCACCGGAGTCGAACTCGTAGAACGTCGGCGAGCGCGCCGCGTTCAGCATCGGGATGAACCGCTCGGGGCGGTCGGAGCCCTCGGGACCGGCGATCACCCCGCACGCCTCGTCCGGGTGGTCCCGGCGGGCGTGGGCGACGATCTCGTCGACGAGTTCACGGCGGATCCGAAGCACGACGGACATCTTACGTGCCGGACACCGGGGGTTCACAGAGTGAGACTGCGCACGCCAGCGCCACGGCGTCCTGGGCGTGGGCGAGCCACCCGAGGGTGACGTCCCGCTCGGTGACCGGGAAGCGGTCCCAGGCACGGCCGTCCCGCCACCGGGGTTTCCGCAGGTAGAGCACCTGGGCGTGGCCGAAGGTGATCATCCAGGCCCGCAGCGAGGCCGGGTCGAGCGTGAACGCCGGGGTGCCCGGCCAGCCACGCACGATCGCCCGCACGGCGGTGGTCACGCGCTCGCGCATCGCCGCGCCGTGCCGCTCGCGGAACCCCCTGGCCTCGCGGATGAGCAGGTAGGCGTCGGGGAAGAGGTCCTCGTCGCGCAGCGGACGCCGGCCGCGGTGGCCGGTTTCCAGCGCGGTCAGCAGCTCCCCGGCGATCGCGTAGAGGCACTGGGCGACGTTCGGGGACATCTCGACCAGGACCTGGCCGTCCGGCAGCGCGTGCGCGTTCAGGAAGTCCACGTCAGACACCCTGCAGCGTCGCGTGCAGACCGAGCACCTGCAGTTCGGCGACCAGCGCCTCGGCCTGGTCGCGGGAGGCGAACCGGGTCAGTTCGGCGATCCCCTGGTGGTGCACGACGCCGGCGAACTCCATGCCCCGCTCGACCGGCATCCCGAGCGTGCCGTGCAGTGCGTAGACCACCGACTGGTAGGAGTTCACGTGGTCGTTGTGCACCACGACCGCCCACTCCCGTTCCCGCTTCACGGCCATCAGATCGCCCCCACGGCAGCCGCGTTACTCGAACGCCTCCGGCCACACGTCCCGGTAGGCGGGCACCCCGGCCACGCCGCGGGCGCTCACCAGCCCGTGCACGCAGGCCCGCGCGAACACCCGCGCCGCGGCGGCGCACAGCTCGTCCAGCCCGGCCGCGCGTGTCGTCACCCCGAAGGGCCCTTCGGCCGCCGGCAGGTCCCGCGCGCCCGTGGCCAGGGCGAACACGGTGTCGCCGTCGAACATCGAGTGCGCCGGGCGCACCGCGCGCGCCAGGCCGTCCTGCGCCGCCACCGCGAGGCGACGGCACTCGGCCTTCGACAGGTCCGCGTCGACCGCCACCACGCCGATCGTGGTGTTCAGGTCCGTCTCCCGCCCGGGCACCGAGGCCGCCCGGTCCGGCCAGCGCGCCCCGAACTCGCCCGCCACCTCGTGGTCGGCCGCGAAGGGGCGCCCGGTCTCGAACGACACCGCCTCGCCGCGCGCGTTGACCACCGCCAGCGCGCCGACCACGAAGCCGCCCACGCGCTCGCTCGCCGTGCCGACCCCGCCCTTGAGCGACCCGACCACCGCCCCGGCGCCCGCGCCGACACTGCCCTGCTCGACCGCGACACCCGCCGCCTCGCACGCGGCGTAGCCGAAGGAGGCGTCCGGCCGGTTGCCCCACTCGCCGCGCGGCAGGTCGAAGATCACCGCGCCGGGCACGATCGGCACCACCTCGTGCGGTTCGGTGCCGACCGGAAACCCGCGGTCCTGCTCCCCGAGCCACCGCATCACCCCGTCGGCGGCCGCGAGCCCGTAGGCGCTGCCGCCGGACAGGCAGATCGCGTCGACGTGGCGGACCAGGTTCTCCGGCTCCAGCAGGTTGGTCTCGCGGGTGCCGGGCGCGCCGCCGCGCTGGTCGACCGCGCCGGTCGTGCCCGGCGGCGTGAGGACGACGGTGGTCCCGGTCGCCCAGCCGTCCCCGATCCGGTGGTGGTGCCCCACGAGCACCCCGGGCACGTCCGTGATCACGCGGTCAGCGCCTGGACGAGGCTCTCCTGCACCCAGGTCAGCCAGTGGTAGACCCCGAGGTGCGGCGCCCGCGGATCGTCCTCGGGCAGCTCGTCGGGCATGTCCTCGGTGACGTCGAGCGCGGTGCCCAGCGCCAGGCGGACGTCGTTGAGCGCGGACAGCCACGCGTCGGCCTGCTCGTAGGTCAGCTTCACGTCACCGCCGTCGCGCGGCAGGGTCTCCAGGACCACCGTGGCGACGCCGACCTTCGCGTCGACCAGCTCGGGCTCGTGCAGCGACCGCAGCGCGCTCGCCGAGTCCAGGACCTCCTGGCTGGGCGTGTCCGGGTCGATCTTGTGGTAGTCCGGCAGCAGGCGGGACAGCACCGGGTCGTCCGGCGACTGCGACGGGCCGGTGCGGATGCCGGTCAGCTCGGCCAGCGGGTCCTGCGGAGCCTCCTCGGCGCGCGCCCGCAGCATGTCCTCGAGCTGGCTCACCAGGCCGCGCAGCACCGCGGCCTCCTGCTGCTCGAACCCGGCGTGCACGCGGCCGCCCTTGCGCTGCCAGCCCCTCACGAAGCGTGCTCCATCGTCGCCCACAACCCCGCGGCGTGCAGTTTCGTCACGTCCGCCTCGACCTTCTCCTTGGTACCCGAGGACACCACCGCGCGCCCCTTGTGGTGCACGTCCAGCATCAGCTTGGTCGCGTGGTCGCGGCTGTAGCCGAACAGCTTCTGGAAGACGTACGTCACGTACGACATCAGGTTCACCGGGTCGTTCCAGACGATCGTCTGCCACGGCTGGTCTTCGGCGCCCGCCTCGGTGCCGAGTGGTTCAACCTGCGTCTGTTCGGATGCGACAGGCGTGGTCATGCGACCCATGGTGTCACGGAACCGGCATGACGTGGACCGGTGGTGGGTCTGTTCGGGTGATTCGGCCGAACGCGCAAGTACCTCATAGTCTGATCCCATGGGTTTCCCCGAGACGCACGGCAGCACCGCCCTGCTGACCGACCACTACGAGCTCACGATGCTGGGCAGCGCCCTCGCCGACGGCACCGGCGACCGCCAGTGCGTGTTCGAGGTGTTCGCCCGGCGGCTGCCGGCCGGACGGCGCTACGGCGTGGTCGCCGGCACCGGCCGGGTGCTGGAGGCGATCGCCGACTTCCGGTTCACCGACGCCGAGATCGACCAGCTCGCGGCCACCGCCGTGGTGGACGACGACACGCTGTCCTGGCTGGCGGACTACCGGTTCGGCGGTGACATCGACGGATACCCCGAGGGCGAGCTGTACTTCCCCGGCTCGCCGATCCTCACCGTACGGGGGACCTTCGCCGAGGCGGTCCTGCTGGAGACCGTCGCGTTGTCCATCCTCAACCACGACAGCGCCATCGCCTCCGCCGCGGCGCGCATGTCCTCGGCCGCGCACGGCAGGCCGATCATCGAGATGGGCGGCCGGCGCACCCACGAGATGGCCGCGGTCGCCGCCGCGCGCGCCGCCTACATCGGCGGGTTCGCGACCACCTCGAACCTGGAGGCCGGGCGCCGCTACGGCATCCCGACCCGCGGCACCGTGGCGCACGCGTTCATGCTGCTGCACGACAGCGAAGAGGACGCCTTCCGCGCCCAGGTCGAGAAGATGGGCACCGACACCACCCTTCTGGTCGACACCTACGACATCACCCGCGGCATCGAGACCGCGGTGCGCGTGGCCGGCACCGAGCTGGGCGCGATCCGCATCGACTCCGGCGACGTGGGCGTGCTGGCCCGCAAGGCGCGCGAGCAGCTGGACTCGCTGGGCGCGAAGGACACCCGGATCGTGGTGTCCGGCGACCTCGACGAGCACGCGATCGCGGCCCTGCGCGCGGAGCCGGTCGACGCCTACGGGGTGGGCACCTCGGTGGTCACCGGGTCCGGCGCGCCGACCGCGGGGATGGTCTACAAGCTGGTCGAGGTCGACGGCCGCCCGGTCGCCAAGCGCAGCGAGAACAAGGCCTCGCGCGGGGGCGAGAAGTCCGCGCTGCGCCGGCACAAGCCGACCGGGACGGCGCTGGAGGAGGTCGTCTACGCGGCCGGCCAGCGGCCCGAGGCCGGGGAGTACGACCGCGAGCTGCCGATCCCGCTGGTGCGCGGTGGCAAGCCGGTGGACGACCTGCCCACGCTGGAGGACAGCAGGCAGCGGCTGCGCGAGGGGCTGGTCAGCCTGCCGTGGGAGGGGCTCAAGCTCTCCAGCGGCGAACCCGCGATCCCCACCGTCTTCCCCCAGGAGGCGTGATGAGCAAGGCACTGATCGTCGTCGACGTGCAGAACGACTTCTGCGAGGGCGGTTCGCTCGCCGTGGCCGGCGGGGCCGAGGTGGCCGCGAAGATCAGCGAGCACCTCGCGCGCGGCGGCTACTCGGCGGTGGCCGCGACCCGCGACTACCACATCGACCCGGGCGCGCACTTCAGCGACAACCCGGACTACGTGCGGTCCTGGCCGCGCCACTGCGAGGCCGGGACGCCGGGCGCGTCGTTCCACCCCGCGCTCGACGTCGGCCCGATCACGGCGGTGTTCTCCAAGGGCCAGTACAGCGACGGCTACTCCGGGTTCGAGGGCCACACCGACGCCGGCGAGAAGCTGGCCGACTGGTTGCGCGAGCGGCGGATCACCGAGGTCGAGGTGGCCGGCATCGCGACCGACCACTGCGTGCGGGCGAGCGCGCTGGACGCGGCGGCGGCCGGGTTCTCGGTGCGGGTCCTGCTGGACCTCACCGCGGGTGTCGCGCGGGAGACCGTGGACGCGGCGCTGGAGCAACTGCGCGCGGCGGGTGTGGACCTCGTCGGCACCCCGCGGGTCGGCTGATGCGCACCGTGCTGCGGAAGCACAACAACCGCTTCCGGGAGCGGCTGGCGACCAGCCGCGTCATGGGGATCCTGCGGGCGGACTCGTCGGCCTGGTTCGCCGACGCGGGCCAGGTCCTCTACGAGGCGGGTCTCGGTGTGCTGGAGGTCGATCTGGCGACACCGGGCGCGCTGGATGCGATCGGGGTGCTGCAGGTCGAACTGGGGCAGGACGCGTTGATCGGCGCGGGCGGGGTGCGCACGGTGTCCGCGGTGGACCGGTGCGCCGCGGCGGGCGTGGACTTCATCGCGAGCGCGACGTTCTCGCCCGACGTGCTGTGGCGCGCGCAGGAGTACGCGCTGCCGATCGTGTGCGGCGCGCTGACGCCCACGGAGGTCGACGCGGCCTGGCGGTACGGGCCGGCCGCGGTGAAGCTGTACCCGGCGGCCACCTCCGGCGGGGTGCGGTACCTGGAGGAGGTCCAGTCCACGCTGCCGGAGGTGCCGCTGGTGCCCGCGGGCGGCGTGTCGCTGTCCGATGTAGACGGCTACCTGGCCGCGGGCGCCCTCGCGGTCGGCGTCGGCTCGGCCCTCCTCGGCGACGCCCTCGACGGCGGCAGGCTGGACGAGCTGGCCAAGCGGGCATCACAGGTGGCGACCACCGCTGACCGCTACGCCTAGCGAGCACCGGCAGGCGGCGCCGCAGGTTTCCGGCACCGCCGCAACGCGGCCGGCCGCAGGCCCAGCGCCCCATCGCGCCGGCGGCCTCCGGCGCGCCCGGCGCCTCCACCCCACACGGGTGCGCTCAGCGCCAACGGTCCCCCATCCCCGCCGCATCGCGACCGGCAGGCGCGGGCCCCACGCCACCGGTCCCCACCATCGCAGCCCGGCCGGCCACCAACCCACAACGCTGCGGCCCGCCGCGCCGACTACCGCCGTCCCCCCGGCGCGCGCGTCAGAGCCCGAACGGCGCGCAGCTCGCCGATCCGACCAGGATGTCCCCGGAAGCCGGGCCGCCCTGCGGGAACAGCTTGATGTGCATCGCGTTCGTGGTCAGGCTGCCGTCCGCCGGCACCGGCACGATCAGCTCGTTCAGCACGACCTCCGCCATCGGCGGCGCGCCCGGCGTCGTGCCCGGGATGGTGATCACGTGGTTCGTCGGGATGTTCTGCGGCACCGTGATGCCGGTGACGGTGCCCAGCTGCATGTAGCCGTTGCTGCCGTTGGCCGTGGTGTTGCACCCCGCGCCGAACGTCCTGGCCTTGATCACCGGGCCGCCGAACTGCTGCAGCACGCTCGTCTCGAACCGCTGGCCGGTCACCTTCACACTCGCGGTGCCGTCCGGGTTGCGGGTGCACGTGGTGCTGCTCAGGCCGTACTTCGTGCGCGTGCCGACGGTGATCGGGTCGGTGCGGCCCTCCGCGGTGGCGTCCACGACGCACGGCGCGATCGGGTCCGAGTGCGCCGACACGCCGTCGACCGTGATGTCGACCGCCCCCACCGAACCGGCGCCGGTCGCCTCCGGCTGCGCCTGCGCGCTCGCCGGCACGGCCACCGCCGCCCCGAGGAGGGCCGCCACCACCACGATTCGCCTGGCCCGCTGCATGAGCCGCTCCTTTCGCCTGAGGAAATCCCTCCTCGACAATCGGCAGGACACCCGGCCGGCGTGACCCACCCGGCCGGATGCCACCCGGACGAGTGGATCTCGATCTTTCCGGGAGCGGGGCGGTGGCCCGTTCCTGACGGTGGCCCCCGGTACCGTGTCCTGGTGGCCGTCCGTACTGCGTTCCCCGGTGTCAACGAGCTCCTCACGACCGCTGTCGAGGCGCTCGGCGGTGCGGAGCGCCCGGGGCAGGTCAAGATGGCCGAGGCGGTCGGCCGCGCGATCCGCACCGGCGAGCACCTGGCCGTGCAGGCGGGCACCGGCACCGGGAAGTCGCTGGCGTACCTGGTCCCGGCCATCCGGCACGCGGTCGAGAAGGACACCACGGTGGTCGTGTCGACGGCGACGATCGCGCTGCAGCGCCAGCTCGTCGACCGCGACCTGCCCCGCCTGGCGAAGGCGTTGAAGAAGCCGCTGGGCCGCCTGCCCACGTTCGCGATCCTCAAGGGCCGCCGCAACTACCTGTGCCTGCACCGGCTCGACTCGGGCGCGCCGGAGGAGCCGGAGGACCCGGCGCTGTTCGACCCGTTCGCGGTGTCGCGGCTGGGCAAGGAGGTCACGCGGCTGCGCGAGTGGGCCTCCGACACCGAGACCGGTGACCGCGACGAGCTGGTGCCGGGCGTGTCCGAGCAGGCGTGGCGGCAGGTGTCGGTCACCGCCAAGGAGTGCCTGGGCGTGGCGCGGTGCCCGATCGGCCAGGACTGCTTCGCGGAGCGGGCGCGCGGCGAGGCGGGCAAGGCGGACGTGGTGGTCACCAACCACGCGCTGCTGGCGATCGACGCGCTGCAGGGCTACCAGGTGCTGCCGGAGCACGACCTGGTGATCATCGACGAGGCGCACGAGCTGGTCGACCGGGTCACGTCGGTCGCGACCGGCGAGCTGACCTCGTCGGCGGTCGCGGTGGCGGTGCGGCGCTGCGGGAAGCTGATCGACGCCGACACGGCCGACCGGCTGCAGGAGGCTTCCGAAGGTCTGGCGATGATCCTGGAGGACCTGCCGGCCGGGCGGATGGACACGCTGCCGAAGGCGCTGGGCGGTGCGGTCGCCGCGGTGCGGGACGGGGCGCACGCGTGCCTGACCGCGCTGGGTTCGGACCGCAAGGAGGACGTCGAGGAGGCCACGGCCCGCAAGCTCGCGCGCTCGCAGCTGGAGGAGGTGCACGACACCGCGGTGCGGCTGCTGGAGGCGTTCGCCGAGGACACCGCGCACCAGCGGGACGTGGTGTGGCTGTCCAACGACAAGTTCTCGTTCGCCAACCGCCCGCCGATGCTGCACGTGGCTCCGCTGTCGGTGGCCGGTCTGCTGCGGGAGCGGGTGTTCGCGCAGAAGACGACGGTGCTGACGTCGGCGACGCTGGCGCTGGGCGGCGCGTTCGACACGCTGGCGCGGCAGTGGGGGCTGCCGCCGTCGCAGGCTCGGGTGGTGAAGGCCGAGGGCGCGGCGACGGACAAGGCCGCCCCGGCGGACGACGAGGAGCTGAAGTGGTCCGGTTTGGACGTCGGTTCGCCGTTCGACCACCGGCGCAACGGAATCCTGTACGTGGCGAAGCACCTGCCGCCGCCGGGCCGCGACGGTCTCGGTGAGCGGACGCTGGACGAGATCGCGTCGCTGATCGAGGCCGCCGGTGGGCGGACGCTGGGCCTGTTCTCGTCGATGCGCGCGGCGAAGCAGGCGACCGAGGCGCTGCGGGACCGGATCGAGTTCCCGATCCTGTGCCAGGGCGAGGACGCGACGTCGTTGCTGGTGACGAAGTTCGCGGAGGATGCGCGGACGTGCCTGTTCGGGACATTGTCGCTGTGGCAGGGCGTGGACGTGCCCGGGCCGTCGCTGCAACTGGTGATCGTCGACCGGATCCCGTTCCCGCGCCCGGACGACCCGGTGTCGTCGGCGCGCCAGCGGGCGGTGGAAGCCCACGGCGGCAACGGTTTCCTGACGGTGGCGGCCACCCACGCGGCGCTGCTGCTGGCGCAGGGCACGGGCCGGCTGCACCGCTCGGTCGGCGACAGGGGCGTGGTGGCGGTGCTGGACTCACGCCTGGCAACGGCCCGCTACGGCGGCTTCCTGCGCTCCTCGCTCCCCCCGTTCTGGCCGACGTACGACCCAGAGGTAGCCAAAGCGGCGCTCAAACGCCTGGACGCCGCCGCCAGCTGACGAGAGACCACCGCGGACAACTCGCAAGCTCCGACCCACGCCCGCGAGTCCCACACTCACGCCCGCGAGTCCCACACTCACGCCCGCGAGTCCCACGCTCGCGCAGCGAGCCACTTCCCTGGCTGCGAACCGCGCCCATGCGCGCGCCCCGCGCGCCACGGGTCCCGCGCACGCCCCGCGGGTTCCGAGCTCACCCCCAGGGGATCCGCCCCCGGCGGTCACGCTTCCCCACCCTGAACGCGCCGCCACGAGGCGCTCCTACCCGGCGAACTCCTCCGTCACCGGGATCCCCTTCTTCAGCGTCCGCGACACCGTGCACAACCGCTCGATCGCCCGGTCCACCGCCGCCACCAGCTTGTCGCGCTCGTCGGCCGGCAGGGTCGACAGGTCGACGTCGAAGAGCACGTGCACCGCGTCCAGTTCGGACGCGCCCTCCCGCCGATCAGCGCTCACCGCCGCGCGCAGTGGCGCGTCCGTCCGGCGCGTGATCAGCTCCTCGGCCGTCACCGCCGCGCATCCGGCCGCCGCGATCTGCAGCAGCTCCGCCGGCGAGAACGCCCCGGGCGCTCCCTTCCGGCCGATCCGCACCGACGCACCACGTTCATTGCGCCCGACGAACTCGTGCTCGCCTTCGCGGCGGACGTCCAGGCTCACACGCTCTCCTCGGTCGGGGTCAGCGCCACTGGGCGAGGACCGTGACGGTTCCGGGGTCGACCTCGGTGAACCCGGCGTCCCGCACGGCGACGACGCGCCGCTCACGCCAGGCGCCCGCGGGATCGTCGCCCGGGTGCAGTTGCTTCCACTGGGCCACCGTCGCGGTCCGCACCGCGCACGCGTAGCCCCGCTCGGCCCACGCGGCCAGCTCGTCGTCGCGCAGCATCGACGCGAGGATCATCGTGCCGTGCCCCACCTGCGCGGCCGCCTTGCCGACGGTCATCGACACCTCGGGGTTGAGCAGCAACAACGGCAGGTCGTCCGGCGCGGGACCAGGCTCGTCGGCGGGCAGGTCGCTGCCCGAGATCTGCAGACGGCTGATCTCCTTCGGCACGTCGACGACCCGGCCCGGCACCAGCGCCCGCACCTCGGCCCCGCCGACCGACACGGTCACCCCGGGGAAGTCCTGCGCCGCGACCCAGTGCGCACCGCGAGCCCGCCGGGCGACCTTGCGGATGTGCCCGGACACCCAGTCGTGCACCGGCTCGTGCCACTCCCCGCCCGGCCGCGCGCGCTCGTCCAGGCAGACCGCGAGCGCCGCGGTGGCGGCGGCTTCGAGCAACGGAGTGCGCGACGGCGGTTCAGCCTTCTCCAGCCGCAGGATGACCGGCATCGCCCGGACCTCTTCGGGCGCGGCCTCCGGCAGCGCGGTCTCCTCCGCCGGCAGCCCGAGCCAGGTGGCGTACCGGGCGGCCAGCGGGCCGAGCACGCTCATGGCCGGGCGAGCGAGAGGCCGTCGGCCGCGTCCGCGGCCTCGACCTCCGCCCGGCTGACTCCGAGGACGAACAGCACGGCGTCGAGGTACGGGTGGGACAGCGCGGTGTCCGCGACCTCGCGCAGCGCGGGCTTCGCGTTGAACGCGACGCCCATTCCGGCCGCCTTGAGCATGTCGATGTCGTTGGCGCCGTCGCCGACCGCGACGCACTGGGCCAGCGGGATGCCGTAGTGGTCGGCGAACCGGCGCAGCGCGGTCGCCTTCCCGGCGCGGTCGATGATCTCGCCGACGACCCGCCCGGTCAGCTTGCCGCCCACGACCTCCAGCTCGTTGGCCGCGACGAAGTCGAGCCCGAGCTGGTCGGCGATCGGCTGGATGATCCGCGTGAACCCGCCGGACACGACACCGCAGCGGAACCCGAGCCGCTTGAGCGTGCGGACCGTGGTGCGCGCGCCCGGGGTCAGCTGGATCTGCTCGCCCACCTCGTCGAGCACCGATTCGGGGAGCCCCGCCAGCAGCCCGACGCGCCGTTCGAGGGATTCGGTGAAGTTCAGCTCGCCACGCATGGCGGCCTCGGTGATCTCGCGGACCTTCGGCTCGACCCCGGCGTGCGCGGCCAGCATCTCGATGACCTCGCCCTGGATGAGGGTCGAGTCCACGTCGAACACGATGAGCCGCTTGGCCCGCCGCGCGAGCCCGCCGCGCTCGATGGCGATGTCCACGCCACCGGCGGACGCGACGTCCGCGACCGCGGCACGCAGCTCGGTGTCGGCCTGCTCGGTGTCCTCCGCGACCGACAGGTGCACCTCGAGCCCGGTGACCGGGTAGTCGGCGATGCGGCGGATCGCGTCGATGTTGGCGCCGAGCGCGGCCAGCCGTCCGGCGAAGTCGGTGAACGCGCGGGCGGTCAGCGGCCGCCCGAGGATCACGGCGACGTGTGTCGAGCCCTGCCGGGCGGGGGCGAACGGGTCCTCCCCGATCTCGTCCCCGACCCGGACGTCGACGTGCATGGCGACGGTGGCCATCGCCTGCTCGACGGACTCCTGCAGGCCCTCCGGGTCGTCGGCCACCGCGACCAGCACACCGAGGGTGAGCCGGCCGCGGATGACGACCTGTTCGACGTCGAGCATCTCGACCCCGTGCCGCGTGAGAGCGGCGAAGAGGACCGAGGTGACACCCGGCTTGTCCGGCCCGGTCGTCGTGATCAGCACCGGGGTCATGGTCTCGTTCCTACCCGGACGCCGCGGATCACTGCTCGCTCGCGTTGTCCTTGTCGTGGTCGCCCGGGATGACCGCGTCGGTGAGGGCCTGCGACGGGGCCTTGACCCCGGCGTGGACCTTCGGCTTGCCGAAGAAGCCGATCTCACCCTCGTGGTGCATCCGCTCGACCATGTGCGGGTAGTGCAGCTCGAACGCCGGCCGCTCGGAACGGATCCGGGGCAGCTCGGTGAAGTTGTGCCGCGGCGGCGGGCACGAGGTGGCCCACTCCAGCGAGTTGCCGTAGCCCCACGGGTCGTCCACCGTGACGAGCTCGCCGTAGCGGTAGCTCTTGAACACGTTGTAGATGAACGGCAGGGTCGACGCGCCCAGGATGTAGGCGCCGATCGTCGAGATCGTGTTCAGCGTGGTGAAGCCGTCGCTGGCCAGGTAGTCGGCGTACCGGCGCGGCATGCCCTCCGCACCCAGCCAGTGCTGGACCAGGAACGTGGCGTGGAAGCCGAGGAACGTGGTCCAGAAGTGCAGCTTGCCCAGCTTCTCGTCGAGCATCCGCCCGGTGATCTTCGGGAACCAGAAGTAGATGCCGGCGAAGGTCGCGAACACGATCGTGCCGTAGAGCACGTAGTGGAAGTGCGCCACCACGAAGTAGCTGTCCGACACGTGGAAGTCGATGGCCGGGGCGGCCAGCAGGATGCCGGTCAGACCACCGAAGAGGAACGTGACGAGGAAGCCGACCGAGAAGATCATCGGCGTCTCGAAGCTCAGCTGACCCTTCCACATGGTGCCGATCCAGTTGAAGAACTTGACACCGGTCGGGACCGCGATCAGGAAGGTCATGAAGGAGAAGAACGGCAGCAGCACGGCACCCGTGGCGTACATGTGGTGCGCCCACACCGCGACCGACAGCGCCGCGATGCCCAGCGTCGCGAAGACCAGGCCCTTGTAGCCGAAGATCGGCTTGCGCGAGAACACCGGGATGATCTCGGAGACGATGCCGAAGAACGGCAGCGCGACGATGTACACCTCGGGGTGCCCGAAGAACCAGAACAGGTGCTGCCAGAGGATCACCCCGCCGTTGGCCGGGTCGAACACGTGCGCCCCGATGTGCCGGTCGGCCATCAGGCCCATCAGCGCCGCGGTCAGGATCGGGAAGGCGAGCAGCACCAGGATGCTGGTGACCAGGATGTTCCAGGTGAAGATCGGCATCCGGAACATGGTCATGCCGGGCGCCCGGAGGCACACGATCGTGGTGACCATGTTGACCGCACCGAGGATGGTGCCCAGACCGGAGACCGCGAGGCCGGCGATCCACATGTCCGCGCCGATGCCCGGCGAGTGGATGGCGTCCGACAGCGGGGTGTAGGCGAACCAGCCGAAGTCGGCCGCGCCACCCGGGGTCAGGAAGCCGGAGACGGTGATGATGCCGCCGAAGAGGTACAGCCAGTAGGAGAAGGCGTTCAGCCGCGGGAACGCCACGTCCGGCGAGCCGATCTGCAGCGGCATGACGAAGTTCGCGAACCCGAACAGGATCGGCGTCGCGTACAGCAGCAGCATGATCGTGCCGTGCATGGTGAACAGCTGGTTGTACTGCTCCTGCGACAGGAACTGCTGTCCCGGGCGCGCCAGCTCGGTGCGGATCAGCATCGCCATCGCGCCGCCCACCATGAAGAAGGCGAACGACGTGACCAGGTACATGATGCCGATCTGCTTGTGGTCCGTCGTGCGGAACAACCGCAGCAGCAACGAACCCTTGGCCTCCTGTCGCGCCGGGTACGGACGCGTGACAATCGGCTGCGGGGCTACGGCTGTCACTCCTGCCTCCAAGGTCCTCTTCGGTGTGTCAGCGGCCGCGGCGACGCGACCAGTCCGGATCGTATCCCTCGCCCCCGACACCGGTGCGCACCGGCTGGGAAGATCACGCCATGGGAGACCGGTACACGACCGCCGCCGTGGCGGCCGCGGTCGAGGTCGGCAAGAGGTTCCAGCTGCCCGCCGAGTACCCGGAAGTGCTGGCCACGCGGTCGAACGTGCTGGTGAGACTGGGTGCGATCGTGGCCAGGGTGCCCGGAACGACGCTGGTCGCGCGGCCCGGGGTGCTCCAGTCGCTGGCGCGCGAAGTGGCACTTTCGTCGTTCCTCGAGATGCGGGATTCTCCGGTCATACCGCCGTTCGAAAGCCCCGGTCCGCACCTCGCGAACGGCCTTCCGGTGACACTGTGGCGTTTCACACGTCACGACCCCGATCACGTCTTCTCCGCCGCCGAGGTAGCCTGGTCGCTGGCCGAGCTGCACGCCGCCCTGCGCGGCTTCCCGGACGAACTGGACGCGCCGGGCCCGCTGGCCGAGGCCCGGTCCTGGATCGCGCGGTTCGACCTGCCCGCGGAACTGGCGGACGAGGTCGAGGCGCTCGCGGCGGTCCTGCCCGACGGCCCGGCGCAGGCTCTGCACGGCGACGCGCATCCGGGCAACCTGCTGGCCACGGCGAGCGGGCCGCGCTGGCTCGACTTCGAGGACACGTGGGCCGGGCCGGTCCTCTGGGACCTGGCGTGCCTGGCGCTGACCTCCCGGATGAACGGCCGCGCCGCGGTCGCCGCGTACCCGGACGGCCCCGATCCGGACGAGCTGGCGCCGTGGGTGCGGCTGCGTGATCTGTTCGGGGTGTGCTGGCGGTTCGTGATCGCGCACCGGTTCCCCGACCGGCTCCCGGAAGCGCAGGCTGACCTGCGGCGATTCAAAAATGTCGGTGGGTCCCGCTAGCTGTTGCGGGTCATGACGTTGGTGTCGGCTGCGGGGGCTTGAGACGAGGGGACGGGTCTTTCGGCGGCAGGATGAGAAGTGCGACCCACTCATCCGCCGAGAGAAAGACCCGTCCATGCACCACCGTAA
>NZ_PQHW01000058.1 GCF_003385215.1 Amycolatopsis thermalba
TCCACGCGCTCAATCGCGACATCCGCGCATGGATCGAGACCTGGAACAACGAACCACGGCCCTACGTCTGGACCAAGACCGCCGACCAGATCCTTGACTCCATCGCACGCTACTGCACGCGAATTAATAACTCAGGACACTAGGCGATCGGTGCGCTGCCGTCCCATTCGGACAGTGGTGCGCAGTGCCACCGCCACTTCGACAGCCGCGGGTGGCCCGGCAACGACGTCCGCCCGTTGGCCCACAGCAACGTGGGCCACGGGTCGGTGTCCATCGGCGTCCACGGGAACAGCCGGTACAGCGCGGCGGCCGCCAGGCGGGCCGGCGCCGCGAACTCCACGCCCAGCCTGCGCGCCGCGTCGTGGGTGTGCACCAGCAGCTCGTCGCAGGCCATCGCGGCGAACCCGGCCGGGTCGGCGATGCCCCACGGGTGGAAACCGCGCGCTTCCGGGCCGCTCGTCGCCACCACCGCGGCCAGCACCTTCGCCGTCGTGCCGAGCGTGACCAGCAGCTCGGCCGGCGGCGATCCGGCCCGCACGTGGGACTCCATCGTCGACAGCTCGACCGGCCCGGCGGTCAGGTCGTAGGCGTACCAGTGCAGGCAGTCGCTGATGTGCGCGACCACCCCGGCGACCGTCAGGTCCATCTCCGGCACCGGGACGGACCAGTCGCGTTCCAGCTGCCCGGACAGGAACTCCGTGCAGGTCTCCGCGGTGGTCAGCAGGACGTTGGCGTCCATCTAAACCGGCTCCGGTTCCTTCGGGGCCGTGGTGTCCGCAGTGCGGTGCCGCAGGGACAGCGCGCCGCCCACGACGAGCGTGATCAGTACGCCGAGCAGCGTATACCACGGGAACGCCAGCACGACCGGCTTCGCGCCGGGCGCGGGCGGGATCTTCACCGCGAGCACCACGACCGCCATCACCGCGACGGTCACGACGAACGCGATGATCGCGTCCAGCTGCCGCGCCCGCTTGACCCACATGCCGAGGAAGAACGCGCCCAGCATCGCGCCGTAGGTGTATCCCGTGATGGACAGGCCCTGCTCGATCACCGGGTTGTTGCGGTTGCTGAACAGCGAACCGAACACCGCGAACACCACCGCCCACACCAGCGTCCAGATCCGGCCGTGCCGCAGCAGCTTGGAATCCTCCGGCGCGCGCTTGGTGAACCGCTGGTAGAGGTCGGCGACCGTGGAGTTGGACAGCGCGTTCAGCGCCGAGGCCAGCGCGCCCATCGTGGAGGCCAGGATCGCGGCGATCAGCAGCCCGGCCACGCCCACCGGCAGCTCGCTGGTGATGAAGTTCGTGAACACGTCGTCACCCTTCACCCCCAGCTCGGGCAGCGTGCGGAACCCGTTGTGCGCCCACAGCATCGCGCCGACGAACAGGAACAACGCGAACTGGATGGTCACCGCGACGCCGCTGCCGATCAGCGCCTTCCGCCCGTCGGTGACGCTGCGGCAGGCCAGGAACCGCTGCACGATGAGCTGGTCGCTGCCGTGCGAGGCCATCGTGAAGATCGCGCCGCCGACCACGGCCGTGACGAACGCGTACTGGCTGGTCAGCAGGTGCAGGACGTCGAAGTTGAAGTCGAACAGCCGGAAGATCCCGGCGTCCGCGGCGCGCGAGGTCCACCCGTCCGGCAGCTTCCCGGCCAGCACGATCATCGCGATGATCGCGCCGCCGATGTAGACCGACAGCTGGATCACGTCCACCCACACGACCGCCTTGATGCCGCCGACCAGCGCGTAGATGACGGTCAGCGCGGTCAGCACCACGACGATCTGCCAGTACGAGGTGTGCAGCCCGAAGTGCTTGAGGATCACCTGGATCGGGATCGCGCCGGCGAACAGCCGCACGCCCTCGGCCAGCAGCCGCGTCACGATGAACGCCACCGACGACACGCCCTGCATGGCCGAGCCGAACCGCTGCCCGAGGAAGGCGTACGCGGTGGTCTGCTGGCCTTTGAAGTAGCGCGGCAGCAGCACGAACGACACCAGCGTGCGGCCGATGATGTAGCCGAACGGCAGCTGCAGGTAGGTCAGCCCGTTGTAGTTGCCCGACGCCGCCCAGATCAGGCCCGGCGTGCTGATCACGGTGAGCGTCGAGGTCTCGGTGGCGACGATCGAGAAGCACACCGCCCACCACGGCAGGCTGCGTTCGCCGATGAAGTAGTCCGCCGCCGAGCGCTGGCGCCGCCCCACGAGCACGCCGATC
The DNA here is from genome assembly GCF_003385215.1 of Amycolatopsis thermalba. GTDB lineage: Bacteria > Actinomycetota > Actinomycetes > Mycobacteriales > Pseudonocardiaceae > Amycolatopsis_E > Amycolatopsis_E thermalba. Next base: position 2,217 of record NZ_PQHW01000058.1, read on the forward strand.
GCGGGCATCGCGGCCAGGTAGACCACGATGATCGCCAGGTCAACTGGGTGCATCAGGCACTCCTATCGGTTGGTCCGGGGCGGCCGCTACCCGCAGACGGGTGACGGTCACCGGATGTGGAGCGGGCATCGACAGCGGGTGCGCGCCCGGGGTGATGCTGCCGAGCAGCCGTGGTCCGCGCGCGCCGGTCGCGTCCGGCAGGTTCGCCGGGACGCCGTGCCAGGTGAGCCAGCCGAGCAGCGCGGTCAGGTACGCCTCCTTGGCTTCGCGCGGCAGGCCGAACTCGTCGCTCGTCGCCAGCCGGGTCCCGGGCAGGTTCCGGGCGAGCGCGCGCATCAGCGACTGGTTGTCGGCGCCGCCGCCGGAGACGATCACGGTGGTCGCGCCGGCGCAGGCGCGGGCGATCGTGACCGCGGTCAGCTCGGTGAGGGTGGCGAGCAGGTCCTCGTCCCGGACGTCGAGGCCGTCGGTCGCCGCACGCAGGTAGCCGGCGTGGAACAGTTCCTTGCCGGTCGACTTCGGCGGCGGGGCGGCGTAGTAGGGCTCGGCGAGCAGGCGGTCGAGCAGTTCCTGGTGGATGCGGCCGCGGGCGGCGATGGCGCCGTCGAGGTCGCTGTTCTGGGCACCGCGGGTGACCTGGTGCGCCGCGAGGTCGAGCAGGGCGTTGCCCGGGCCGGTGTCGAAGGCCGCCACGCCATCCGGCCGGACGACGGTGACGTTGGCGATGCCGCCGATGTTCAGCGCGACGGCCGGGGCCAGGTCCCGCAGCCACAGCGCGTCCAGGGTGCTGGCCAGGGGAGCGCCGTGCCCGCCCGCGGCGATGTCGCGGACCCGCAGATCGGCGACCACCGGCAACCCGGTCCGCTCGGCGATCCAGGCCGGCTGGCCCAGCTGCAGGGTGCCGCGGGCGCGGCCGTTCTCGACCCAGTGGAAGACCGTCTGGCCGAGGGAGGCGACCAGGTCCGCGGTGCCGGACAGGGTGCTCGCGGCTTCGGCGAACGCCTGGCCGACCCGGGTGTCCAGGCGCGTGACCTGCTCGACGGTCGTTTCGGACGGCGGGAGCGCGGCGAGCAGCTCCCGCCGCAGGTCATCGGGGTAGGGGAGCGAGGAGTGCCCGAGCGGGACGAGCACGACCTCGTCGCCGGACGCGGCCAACTCGGCCAGTGCCACGTCGATCCCGTCGACCGACGTGCCGGAGATGAGCCCGACGACGCGCATGACCGAGTGGTCTAGTCCTTTTCTGACCGGAGCGCAAGGCATCCGGTGAGTTTTTGTCCGCGAGGGGTGTCCTGCCCGGTCAACCGGCAGATGCGAGGATGGCTCCGTGGCGGAAAACCTCTGGTTCTGGATCATCCTGGTGGTCGTCGTCCTACTGGCGATCCTCCTCATCACCGGCCTGGTCTTCGCCCGTCGCCGGCGGATCAGCCTGACCGAGGCGGAGCCGGAGCGGGAGACCAAGCCCCCGAGAGGCGGGAACTACCAGGCGGGTGGCGGCATCGCCCTGGCGCCTGGTGGGCAGAAGACGGAGACGGTCGAACCGCCTGAGCACCCGGCGGGCGAGCGCACCGAGGTGGACGGCCAGCCCGGCGTCGGCGACGACGCCTCCGTGCCCCGCGACTCGCCGCGGCGCGGCATCGTCGACGTGGGCCTGCCGGAGGCCGAGGCGCCCGCGCCGGAGACCGAGGTCCCGGCGGCGCCCGCTCCCGCTCCGGAGGTGCCTGCCGCGCGGGAGCCGGAGAAGGCGGCGGTCGCGGTCGAGGAGCCGGAGCCGGTCTCCGGGCGGATCGAGCGGCTGCGCGGGCGGCTGTCGAAGTCCCGGTCGATGTTCGGGCAGAGCCTGCTCGGCCTGCTCGGCGCCGGTGACCTGGACGAGGACTCGTGGCAGGACGTCGAGGACACGCTGCTGATGGCGGACCTGGGCGCGGCCACGACGACGGAGATCGTGGAGACCCTGCGCACCGAGCTGACCGCGCGGGCGGTGCGGACGTCGGCGGAGGCGCGCACGGTGCTCAAGACCGTGCTGACCGACGCGCTGCACCCGGACTGGGATCGCTCGGTGCGGGCGCTCGCGCACACCGTGGACGGGGCCAAGCAGCCGGCGGTCGTGCTGGTCGCGGGCGTGAACGGCACCGGAAAGACCACGACGACCGGCAAGCTCGCGCGGGTGCTGGTGGCGCAGGGCAGCGAGGTGCTGCTGGGCGCCGCGGACACCTTCCGCGCCGCGGCGGCCGACCAGTTGCAGACGTGGTCGGAGCGCGTGGGGGCCGAGGTCGTGCGCGGCAAGGAGGGCGCCGACCCGGCGTCCGTGGCGTTCGACGCGGTCAAGCGGGGCGTGGACGCCGGGGTCGACGCGGTGCTCATCGACACGGCGGGCCGGCTGCACACCAAGACCGGCCTGATGGACGAGCTCGGCAAGGTCAAGCGGGTGGTGGAAAAGCAGGCCAAGGTGGACGAGGTGCTGCTGGTCCTGGACGCCACGACCGGCCAGAACGGGCTCATGCAGGCCCGGGTGTTCCGCGAGGTCGTGAACGTCACCGGGATCGTGCTGACCAAGCTCGACGGCACCGCCAAGGGTGGCATCGTGTTCCAGGTCCAGCGGGAGCTCGGGGTGCCCGTGAAGCTCGTCGGACTGGGCGAAGGCCCGGACGACCTGGCGCCCTTCGAGCCGGCCGCCTTCGTGGACGCCCTGCTCGGATGACCTTCTCCCCCAGGCGGGGGAGAAGGTCGAAAACACTGTACAAGCCCGGTCGAACTTCGCCAGTCTGTGAGGGCGCGCCGCAGGGGAGGCGGCGCGCCTTTTCCTGGACTGGGGGTGGGTGATGACGGGCTTCGGCGCCGCGCCGGACGAGCTGCGGCAGACCGCGGGCACCATCGGTGACGTCGTCTCGGGTGTGGCGGGGGTGGCCTTCCGCGCGCCGGCCGGTGACTACGGGCACGCCGGGGTGCAAGCGGGCTGGACCGAGTTCCTCCGCGAGATGGAAGCTCAGGTCGAGAAGCTGCGCGCCAAGGCGGAGGAGCACGGGGAGAGCCTGCGTGTCGCGGCCGGTGTGTACCGGGAGTCCGATGGTGATGCCGGCCGGTCGCTGACCGGCATCGGCGAACTGATCGGCGAGACCGGTGATCCGCTCGGCGGCGTGGTCGGTGGCGGCTTCGCCGGTGCTCGCGGGACGGGCAGCATCTCGAGCCGGATCGACCCTGATGAGCGGACCTCCTGATGGCTGCCGAACTCGGGCAGACGACCAGCCCCAGGGAACTCGTCCCGGGCGAACCGGAGCTGATCGCCAACGACCTCCGTGACCTGGTCGCCGGCATCGAGCAGATCGCCACCACCGGTGAGGGGCTCAACGGGATCGCCCCCGCGCAGTGGACCGGCGCGGCGGCCGACGCCTTCCGTGAGGCGTTCGGTGCCGAGCCGCCCAAGTGGATCGAGACCGCCGCTCTCCTCGGTCGGGGCGGGCAGTCGCTCGCGGACTTCGGCGATGCACTGACCTGGGCGCAGGCCGAGGCGCAGCGCGCCATCGAGATGTACACCCAGGCGCAGGCGGCCTCCCGCGCGGCGGCGGCGCAGTACCACGCCCAGGCCGTGCAGGCCCAGGCCGTCGGTCAGATCCTCGCCCCGTTCCAGGACCCGGGGGAAGCGCTGGCCCGGGAAGCCCAGTCGGTGCTCGACCAGGCGCGCGCCCATGTCGCGGAGATCGGTGATTCCGTCGCGGAGGCCTTCGGGTTCGAGCCTGACGGCGAAGGTGGTTACCGCAAGGAGTTCGGCGACAGGGAGCGTGACCCCGGACGGCGGAAGGGGTTCGAGTGGGGCTCCCAGTCCGAGGGGATGCTCGGCGACCGCATCGACGACACCCTCGAAGCCCTCGGATTCGACCTCTCGGACGAGACGTTCAGCGCGGCCGCCAGCGCCGACCTGCTGGGCGGCAGCCTGGACGGTTCGTTCGGTAGCGGTGCGTTGTCGGGGGCGGGGAAGCTCGACGGTTCGCTCCTCGGAGCCAGTGCCGGTGTCTCCGGAAGCGTCAACGCGCTCGGCCTGACGGCCGCGGCGAACGCCGAGGCGTGGCTGGCCAAGGGGTCGGCCGAGGGACAGGTCAAGCTTGGCGAGCACGCCGGTGCGACGGGACATGCGGAAGGCTCCGTGGGCGTGCGGGCGGAGGCCGAGGGAAGTGCCGGGGTGACCGGTGTCCGGGGCAGCATCGGCGGTTTCGCCGGTGCGCGGGTCGATGCGGCGGCGAGTGCGGAGGTCGCGGGTCTCAGCGCGGGCGTCCACGGCGGGCTCTCGGCCGGGTTCGGAGCGCACGCGAGTGGTCAGTTCGGGATGGGCGACGACGGCAAGTTCCACCTCGGTGCCTCGCTCGGCCTGACCGTCGGCGTCGGCGGGGACGTGGGCTTCGACATCGCGATCGATCCGCAGGAGGTCGTGGACACTGTGACGGACGTGGCGGACGACGTCGCCGACATCGCGACCGACGTCGGGCACGGGTTGGCGAACGCCGCGGACGCGGTCGCGGACTTCCTGTTCTAGGACGGAGACGGAGACATCGTGGCAACCACCATTCCGGTGCCGATCCAGTTCTCGCTGCCCGAGGGCTGGCAGTCGGTGCCGCCGGGCGAGGTCAAGGCCGACGAGGCCGCGTTCGTGGCTCTGCGGCCGCCCGCGCTCAAGGGTTTCACGCCGAACATCACGATGAGCGGCGAGCTGCACCCGCGCGACGTGTCGCTGACCGAGCTCGCCGACGCGGCGCTCGACCGTCTGCGACGCGGAGCGCCCGACGCCCAGCTCGGCCGGCGCAAGGAGGCGGGATCGGCCGGTGGCCCCGGCCTGACCCAGGCCGTCCGCCTGTCCCTGTTGCTGAACGGCAAGCCCGAGCAGGTGGTGCAGTTGCAGGTGTTCCTCGGGATCCGCGACACCAGCGATCCGAGCCGGTACGCCGTCCTGCAGATCGTGCTCAGCTCGCTCGCCGAGCAGTTCGACCAGGTCGTCGGCGACTTCCAGAAGTTCCTGTCGACGATCCGTCCGGAGGGGACGCGATGAGCGAATTCGCCCGGCAGCTGTTGCGCCGCATCGAAGCGATCGACACCGCGGCGGCCGGCAACCGCCGCCGCGCGGAGGCTTACGAGCAGATGGCCGCGGAGTTGACGGACGTCACGGCGGAGGTCGTCTCGCCTGACGGTGCCGTCCGCGTCGTCGCGGGCGCGGGTGGCGAGGTCAAGGCGGTCACGTTCGGCGAACGCGTCCGTGACCTGCCGCCCGCCGCGCTGTCCGCGGCCGTGATGCACACCCTCGCGGCGGCGAGGGCGGCCGCGGCGAGGCGGCAGGCCGAAGTCGTCCGCCGGGGACTCGGTGACACCGAACTCCTGGACAAGGTGCTCGACGCGGACGAGAAGACGTTCGGCGACCAGCGGCCGCTGCACCCCGGGCCGCCTCCCGTGTTCGTCCCGCCGCCCGAGGAACCGTTCGAGAGCGCCGCCGCGCTGTTCGACGAGCGCCCGGCTCCGGCTGTTCCGCCGCCGCCTCCTGCGCCCGCGCCACCACGTCCGCCCGCCGCACACCGGCGCCCGCCCGCGCCGGACGACGAGCCGTTCGAGGAGACCGACCTGTTCGCGGATGGTTCCGGCCGGTGAGCGCGGGAGTGGTCGTCGCGATCGCGGTCGGCGGATCGGTGCTGTTCATGGCTGCGTTCGGGTGGCTGATGATGCGGTTGCGCCGCAGGGAAGCCGGTGCCGCGGCGGTCGCCATCGGGAAGCTGCGGGCGGAGTTGCCACGGCGGGGGTGGACGTACGTCGAGCGCGACGATTCGCTGGCCGAGGCGTACAACCGGCAGGTCGAGCAGTTCTGGAGCCCGGAGCAGAGCCAGTTCTGGCGACCGAACCAGCCCGAATCGCGGTCCGGTTTCCAGCCCACCGCGCCGGACCCGCTGGAGCAGCACTTCATCCGGCCGCCGCGGGCGAGGAGCGCTCACGACGTCATCACCGGTACCCACCGCGGCCGACCGTTCGTCGCGGCGACGCTCGAGGTCTTCTACCGGCATCACGTCCTCACGGAACTCTGCATCTGGGTGCGGACACCCGCGCCGCGTCCGCCGGTGTACGTGCGGCAGACCGTGGGAGTCGTCAGCAGGATCAACGCGGCCGTGGGGCAGGGCGACTTCCGCACCGGCAACCCGGCTTTCGACGACCGGTTCGATGCCAACGGCCCGGACGAGCGGTTCCTCGCCTACGCGATCACCCCGGCGCTGGCCGAGTTCCTGCTCACCGACCAGCGCAAGTTCCGCGGCTTCACGCTGTTCGCCGACCGCCTCGACGCCTTCGACCGGATTCGCGACCACCGGGACCCGGCTGAGCTGGTCCCCGCGCTCGACCTCCGCTGCGACATCCTCGACCGCATCCCCGCCGCTGCCTGGGCCTAGGAGTTCCGATGCCCGGCCTCGTGGCCGTCTAAGCCCGGCGCGAGCGCCCGCTGCGTGCTCACCGACAAGGGCAAGCGCTACGGCGTCACTGCCACGGCCACCGGTGTCGCGAACGGTGGTGCCGATCACCACATCCAGATGGACGACCGGCCCCTCGCAAGCGGCTGGTTCGGCTGATCAGGCGCTTTCCGCCAGATGGGTCGACAGCGTGGCCGCCGTCGCCTGGACCAGGGGGGCTATTCGCGCCACCGCCTCCCTCGTCAGCCGTCCCGAGGGGCCGGACACCGAGACCGCCGCGGGGGCCGGTGTGCCGGTCAGCGGGACCGCCACGCAGCGCACCCCCAGCTCCTGCTCGCTCTCGTCCACCGCGTAGCCCTGCGCCGCCACCTGGGTCAGGTGCGCCAGCAGCTCGTCCGGGTCGGTGAACGTGTGCTCGGTGTACGCGGGCATCCCCGTGCGGTCCAGCAGCGCCCGCACGTCCTCCGGCGGCAGCTGCGACAGGATCGCCTTCCCGACGCCCGTCCCGTGCGGCAGGACCCGGCGGCCGACCTCGGTGAACATCCGCATCGAGTGCTTCGACGGCACCTGCGACACGTACACCACCTCGTCGCGCTCCAGGACCGCCAGGTTCGCCGTCTCGCCGGTCGCCTCGACCAGCTCCGCCAGCAGGGGGCGCGCCCACGTGCCGAACTGCATGCTCGCGTGCTCGCCCAGGCGGATCAACCGCGCCCCCAGCGCGTACTTCCGGTTCGTGTTCTGCCGCACGTAACCGAGCTGCACCAGCGTGCGGATCAGGCGGTGGATCGTCGGCATCGGCAGGCCCGACGTGGCCGCCAGCTCGGACAGGCTGGCCTCGCCGCCGGTGTCGGCCAGCCGCTCGAGCAGCTCGAACGCGCGGCGCAGCGACTGGACCCCGCCGTCTCGTCCCGCCTTCTCCTCGGCCACCGCGACTCCCTCACATTGAGCTTCCGCTATGTAGAAACTATAGTCCGGGATGTAAAAACCGAACCGCAAGTCTTCTTGGGAGTGTTCCGCATGGCTGACGTCGAGGTGCTCGGTGGCTCCGTCGAGCGAGGCGACGAGATCCTGACCCGGGAAGCGCTGGACTTCCTGGCCGGGCTGCACGAGAACTTCGCGGCTCGCCGTGACGAGCTGCTCGCCGCCCGTGCCAAGCGGCGCGAGGAGGCCAAGCGCACCGGGCGCCTGGACTTCCTCCCCGAGACCAAGGAGATCCGCGAGGGCGACTGGCGCGTCGCCGAGGCGCCGCTGGCCCTGCGCGACCGCCGCGTGGAGATCACCGGCCCGACCGACCGCAAGATGACGATCAACGCCCTCAACTCGGGCGCCAAGGTGTGGCTGGCCGACTTCGAGGACGCCAACACCCCGCACTGGCACAACGTCGTCGGCGGCCAGGTCAACCTGTACGACGCGATCCGCGGCACCATCGAGCTGGACTCGAACGGCAAGCACTACGAGCTGCGCAAGGACATCGACCTGGCGACGATCGTGGTGCGCCCCCGCGGCTGGCACCTCGACGAGCACAACCTGACCTTCGGCGGCCGCAAGGGCGTCGGCGCGCTGGTCGACTTCGGCCTGTACTTCTTCCACAACGCGAAGGAGCTGCTGGAGCGCGGCAAGGGCCCGTACTTCTACCTGCCGAAAATGGAGAGCCACCTCGAGGCCCGCCTGTGGAACGACGTGTTCACCCACGCCGAGAAGACGCTGGGCATCGAGCACGGCACCGTCCGCGCGACCGTCCTGATCGAGACCATCCCGGCCGCGTTCGAGATGGAGGAGATCCTCTACGAGCTGCGCGAGCACGCCTCCGGCCTCAACGCCGGCCGCTGGGACTACCTGTTCAGCGTCATCAAGTACTTCCGCGACGCGGGCGAGAAGTTCGTGCTGCCGGACCGCAACAGCGTCACCATGACCGCGCCGTTCATGCGTGCCTACACCGAGCTGCTGGTCCGCACCTGCCACAAGCGCGGCGCGTTCGCGATCGGCGGCATGGCCGCGTTCATCCCGAGCAAGGACCCCGAGGTCAACGAGAACGCCTCGAAGAAGGTCCACGCCGACAAGGCGCGCGAGGCCAACGACGGCTTCGACGGCTCCTGGGTCGCGCACCCGGGCATGGTCGAGCTGTGCAAGGAGGAGTTCGACAAGGTCCTCGGCGACAAGCCGAACCAGCTCGACCGGCTGCGTGAGGACGTGTCGGTGACCGCCGACCAGCTGCTCGACGTGGCCAGCACCGAGGGCGGCGCCACCGAGGCCGGCCTGCGTGGCGCGGTCGACGTCGGTGTCCGCTACATCGCTTCCTGGCTGGGCGGCAACGGCGCGGCCGGCATCCACAACCTGATGGAGGACGCCGCGACCGCGGAGATCTCGCGGTCGCAGATCTGGCAGTGGGTGCAGAACGGCACTCAGCTCGACAACGGCCAAAAGGTCACCCGCGAGCTGGTGAAGTCGGTGCTCGACGACGTGCGCAAGGAGCTCGACGGCCAGATCGCCGCCGACCTGCTCACCCCGGCGGTCGAGATCTTCGAGGAGGTCGCGCTCGCCGACGAGTTCGTCGACTTCCTGACCCTGCCCGCCTACGAGCGGATCAAGTAACCGTGGCCGGACGGCTCACCGGGGACGTGTACGCGGGCATCGACGCGCGCTTGTCCGAAGTGGACGCGCGGGTCGTGGCGCGGTACCCCGGTGAGCCGTCCGGGCGGCAGCCGGTGCACACGGTCTACGTGCCGGCGCACCGGTACACCCCCGACCTGGCCGCCCGCTGGGGCGAGCAGGCGCGGGCGGTGTTCGACTCCGACGGCGACGCGCTCGGGCTGGACCCGGCCGTGGCCGAGCGGGTGCGACGCAAGCTGGTCACCGAGCCGATCGAAGACCTGCGGATCGACTTCGAGGACGGCTACGGCCGCCCCGGCGACGACACCGAGGACGAAGCGGCTCTCACGGCCGGCCGCGTGATCGCGGAGAACCCGGCCACGCCGTTCTGCGGCATCCGGTTCAAGAGCTTCGAGCGCGCGACCCGCCGTCGTGGCATCCGGACGCTGGACGTGTTCCTGTCCGGGCTGCTGGAGCACGGCAAGCTGCCGGCCGGGTTCGTGGTGACGCTGCCGAAGGTGACGGCGGTCGAGCAGGTCGGCGCCGCCGCCGAGGTGCTCGGTCACCTGGAGGCGGCCTACGGGCTCCCGGACGGCGCGCTGCGGTTCGAAGTGCAGATCGAGACCGCGCAGTCCATCGTGGACAGTGAGGGGCGGGTCGCGGTGGCCCGGATCGTGCAGGCCGCCGAGGGCCGGTGCAGCGGGCTGCACTACGGCACCTACGACTACAGCGCCGGGCTGGGCATCGCCGCGGAGCACCAGAGCATGGATCACCCCGTGGCCGACTTCGCGAAGGCGTTCATGCAGGTCAGCGCCGCGGGGACCGGGGTTCGGCTCTCCGACGGATCCACGAACAGGCTCCCGGTGGGGGAGGCGTTGCTGCCCGCGTGGCGCGAGCACCTGCGCCTCGTGCGGCGGTCTCTGGAGCGCGGCTTCTACCAAGGCTGGGACCTGCACCCGCACCAGCTGCCGACCCGCTTCGCCGCGACGTACGCCTTCTTCCGCGAGGGCCTGCCCGCGGCGGCGGCCCGGCTGCGGGACTACGCGTCGCAGGTGGACAGCGGCGTCCTCGACGAGCCGGCCACCGCCCGGGCGCTGGCTGGTTTCCTGTTGCGCGGCCTGGATTGCGGCGCCACCGACACCGCCGAAGTCGAAAACCTGACCGGCCTGACCCGCGACCACCTGGAGAGCTACGCGACCCCCCGCGGCTGACCGCAGAACTCGCGCGCCGGAGCGTGGGACTCGCGCGCCGGAACGTGGAACTCGCGCGCCGGAACGTGGGACTCGCGCGCCGGAATGTGGGACTCGCGCGCCGGAACGTGGGACTCGCGCGCCGGAGCGTGGGACTCGCGCGGTGGGTGCGAGTCCCACGCTCCTGGCGGTGAGTTCTGCGTTCGTGCGGGTGAGTTCTGCGTTCAGGTCAGGAAGTCCAGCAGGGTCGCGGTCAGTGCGGCCGGTGCGTCCTCCTGCACCAGGTGTCCGGCGCCGGGGAACAGCTTCAGCCGCGCGCCGGGGATCCGGGATGCCAGGTCCTTGCCCTGCTCGGCGGGGATCCACTCGTCCGCCTCGCCCCAGCCGACCAGCACCGGCAGGTCCAGGGAGCCCAGCAGCGGCTCGATCTCGTCGGTGAACCGCTGGTCCGCCTGCGCGATCTGGCGGTAGTACGCGGCCTGCCCCTCCGCGCCGAGCCACGGCGCGACCAGGTCGTCGAGCCCCCCGCCGCGCAGGCCCGGGGCGGAAGCGGTCGCCGTCTGGGTGCGCACGATCGCCTCGTGCAGGTGCGACGGCAGCCGCTCGAACACCGCCGGGTTGTCGCGCACCAGGCGGAAGAACGACGTCCCCCACGGCGCGATCGCCACGGCGTCCACCAGCGCCAGCCGCTGGTACCGCGCGCCGTGCAGCAGGTGCGCCCGCAGCGCGACCACCCCGCCGAAGTCGTGCGCCACCACCGACGGCGACTCCAGCCCCCAGTGCTCCAGCAACGCCGCGAACACCGAAGCCTGCGTCCCCAGCGACACGTCCTGACCGGCCCGTTTCTCGGACTGCCCGTACCCCAGCATGTCCCACACGAACACCTCGTGCCGCTCGCTCAGCGCGGCCGCGATGTCCCGCCACACGTACGACGAAAACGGCGTCCCGTGCAGCAACACGACCGGCGGGCCCGAACCCGAGGAAGCCCAGCGCACGGTCCCGCCCGATGTCTCGAATCGCTCCATGCCCGGGACGTTACCAGCTAGCCGGACTAGACGGTAACCAGAAGCGCGAGGTACACGTCCACCTGGGCGACGAAGTCGTTGAGGTCCACGCCGAGCAGCTCCGAGGCCCGCGCGATCCGGTACCGCAGCGTGTTGACGTGGACGTGCAGCGCCCGCGCCGCCGCTGTCGGCGAGCTGGAGCACTCCAGGTAGACCCGCACGGTGTGCACGAGGTCCGTGCCCTGTGCCGCGTCGTAGGCGAGCAGCGGCCCGAGCACCCGCGCCCGCACCGAGCGGCGCAGCTCGTCCGGCGCGCCGGCGGCCAGCAGCTGGTGCACCGCGATGTCCTCGCCCGCGACCAGCTCGATCCGCCCGCCGCGCCGGGCCGCCAGCTCGACCGCGTGGCGGGCCTCCTGCGTCGCGCCGTGCAGGCCCTCGACCGACGCCGGCCCGCCGGACCCCAGGCGGAACCGCGACAACGACATCAGCCGGTCCAGCCGCGCCAGCGCCTCACCGGCCGCGCGCATCCAGTTCCCCGGCCCGGCCACCAGCGCGTAGGCGTCCTCGCCGACGACGCCGACCACCGGTCGCGCGCCGGCGAGGAGTTCGGCCAGCACCTCCGCCGCCAGGTCCGGGTCGTCGTCCGGCGCCCGCGCGAGCAGCACCCGGATCTCGGCGTCCGAGGGCAGGCCGGACGCGGCGCCGGCGCCCGTGACCGGGCTCCCGTCGGCGAGCGCCTGGAGCAGCGGTTCGGCGGCGCGGCCCGCCATGCGCCGCACCTGGTCCGCCCGTGCCCGCGCCAGCCGCACCAGCTCGGCCAGCTCTCCGGCCAGCTCACCCGGCTCGGGGTGCCCGACCGCCAGCAGCCACGGCACCGCGAAGCTCCCGCCGACCGGGAGCAGCGCGTACCCGTCGTGGACCGTCACGTCCCGGCCGGGCACGACGTGCGCGACCAGGTCCGCCGGTGGCGGTTCGGCCGTGCCCGCGACCACCCGGCCCGTCCCGGACAGCACCCAGCACGGCGCGCCCAGTTCGACCGCGCCCTGCCGCAGCAGCGCGGGCAGCGAGATGTCCTCGGTCGCCGCGGCCAGCAAGCGTTTGCGGGCACCGCCCGGCTCCCGGCCCCGCGCCGCGGCCAGCTCCAGCACCACGCGCTCGGTGATCACCGCGAACGACAGGTCGGCGGGCACCTCCAGCAGCGGGATCCGGTGCTGCGCGCACGCCTGCACCACGTCCGGCGGAATCCCGCCGGTGTCCGCGCCGGACGCGGCGAGCGCGACCACCGCGGCCCGGGCGAGCGCGGCGACGAACGGCCGTGCGTCCCCCGGCTGCCGCCACCACAGCAGCCCGCTCAGGACGACCTCGCCCGCCGAGACGTACCGGCTCGGATCGGGCAGCTCGGTCACGTAGATCCGGCTGACTTCGCGCCCGAGCAGCCCGGCGCCGGTGCGCAGCCGCAGCCGCAGTTCCGGGATCTCCAGCAGTGTTTTCACCGTCGTCATCAGGGTTGTAGGAAAGCACAAACGCGGGCCCGCACGCTGCTGTCGGTTCGTACTGCGCTGCCGTTGCCGGTGCCCCCGTCACAGGCGTCTACTGCTATCCATGGACTTCCTGCGACCGGCGAACCTGGCCGAGGCGCTCGCCGCGAAGGCGGAGCGCCCGGACGCCGTGCCACTGGCGGGCGGCACGGACGTCATGGTCGAGCTGAACTTCGACCACCGCCGTCCGGACGCGCTGCTCGACCTGACCCGGGTCGCGGAACTCGCCGAGTGGACCGTCGAGGACGGCGTGGTCCGGCTGGGCGCGGGTGTGTCCTACACGCGGCTGATCGCTGAGCTGGGTGAAAAACTGCCCGCGCTGGCGATGGCGTCCCGCACGGTCGGCTCACCGCAGATCCGCAACCGCGGCACGGTCGGTGGCAACCTCGGCGCGGCCTCGCCCGCCGGGGACACGCACCCGGTGCTGCTGGCGACGGGCGCGCGGGTCGAGGTCGCCTCCACCCGCGGCACCCGGTTCATCGACGCCGACGACTTCTACGTCGGCGTGAAGAAGCACAGCCTGGCGGCCGACGAGCTGATCGTGGCGGTGCACCTGCCGGTCGCGACCGCGCCGCAGCAGTTCTCGAAGGTCGGCACCCGCAACGCGATGGTCATCGCGGTGTGCTCGTTCGCCGTCGCGCTCGATCCGGAGCACCGGCGCGCGGGCGCGGCGATCGGCTCCGCGGCGCCCACACCGCGCCGCGCCACCGAGGCTGAGGAGTTCCTGGCCGGCGAACTGCCGTGGGACTCGCCCGCGCCGCTGCGCGACTCGGTCAAGCGGCGCTTCGGCGAGCTGGTCGCTTCGGCCGCCGCGCCGATCGACGACGTGCGTGGCACCGCGGAGTACCGCAGGCACGCGCTGGCGGTGCTGGCCCGCCGCACCCTCGGCTGGGCCTGGCAGGACTACCTGGGAAGTGAGCGGACATGCGCGTGAACGTGACGGTCAACGGCGAGGCCCGGCAGGCCGACGACGTGTGGGAGGGCGAGAGCCTGCTCTACCTGCTGCGCGAACGGCTCGGCCTGCCCGGTTCGAAGAACGCGTGTGAGCAGGGCGAATGCGGGTCCTGCACGGTCTACCTGGACGGCACCCCGGTGTGCGCGTGCCTGGTCGCCGCCGGTCAGGCCGAGGGCCGCGAGGTGCGCACGGTCGAGGGGCTGGCCGAGGGCGACCGGCTCGACCCGGTCCAGCAGTCCTTTGTGGACGCGGGTGCGGTGCAGTGCGGGTTCTGCACGCCCGGTCTGGTGGTCGCCGCGCACGACCTGCTGAACCGGGTGCCGAACCCGAGCGACGAGGAGATCCGCGAGGCGCTGGCCGGGAACCTGTGCCGCTGCACGGGTTACGAGAAGATCCTCGACGCGGTGCGGGCGGCGGCGAAATGACCCTGATCCTGGAGAACGCGGCCATCGCCACGGTCGACGCGGACGGCACCGAGCACCGCAGCGGGCACGTCGTGATCGACGGCGACACCATCACCGCCGTCGGCGCAGGGCGCGCTGGGGTCGCGGGCGATCGGGTCGATCTGACCGGCTGCCTGATCACACCCGGCCTGGTCAACACCCACCACCACCTCTACCAGTGGGCCACCCGCGGGCTCGCGGCCGACGCCACGCTGTTCGAGTGGCTGGTCCACCTGTACCCGATCTGGAAGCGGCTCGATGCCGGCATCACCCACGCCGCCGCGACCGCCGGCATGGCGCGCCTCGCGCTGACCGGGTGCACCACGGTCGCCGACCACCACTACGTCTTCCCGCACGACAGCGGCGACCAGATCGAGGCACTCGTCGCCGCGACGAACCGGATCGGCGTGCGCGCGCACCTCGTGCGCGGGTCGATGGACCGCGGCGAGTCCGACGGCGGCCTGCCCCCGGACAACCTGGTGGAGACCACCGAAGCCGCGCTCATCGGCACCGAGGCGGCCATCCACGCCCACCACGACCCGGCGCCCGGCGCGCGCATCCGGATCGCGGCCGGGCCGTGCTCGCCGTTCACCGTCAGCGAGCAGCTGATGCGTCAGGCGGCGGATCTCGCGCGGCGCACGGGAGTCCGGCTGCACACCCACCTCGCCGAGACGCTGGACGAGGAAGAGCAGTGCGTGGCCGAGAACGGCTGCACCCCCGCCGAGTACGCCGACAAGCTGGGCTGGCTCGGCGACGACGTGTGGCTCGCCCACACCGTCCACCTGGAGGACGCCGCGATCCGCCGCCTCGGCGCGACCCGCACCGGCTCGGCGCACTGCCCCACCTCCAACGGCCGCCTGGGCACCGGGATCGCCCCGGTGCGCGGTCTGCTGGACGCGGGCGCGCCGGTCGGTCTCGGAGTCGACGGTGCGGCGTCGAACGAGTCCGGCGGGCTCGGCGAGGAACTGCACCAGGCATTGCTGCAGGCACGGCAACGCGGCGGCCCCACCGCGCTGACCGTCCGCGAGGCGCTGTGGATGGGCACGATGGGCGGCGCGCGCTGCCTCGGGCGGGACGGCGAGCTGGGCTCGATCGAACCCGGCAAGCTCGCCGACCTGGCCGTGTGGGACCTGACCGGCCTGCGCTACGCCGGCATCGAGGACCCGGTGGCCGCCCTCGTCCTCGGCACGACCCCACCGGTGAAGCGGCTGCTCGTCGGCGGCCGGACGGTGGTCGAAGACGGCGAGCTGCGCACGGACGACGAAACCGCGATCGCGGGCGAGCTGGCCGCCGCGAGCAGGAGGTTGCGATGACCACGTCGGTCGAGCGGGCCACCACGACGGACGGTATCGGCAGCAGCCCGCGCCGCCCGGACGGGATCGTGAAGGTGCGCGGCGAGTTCGCCTACTCGTCGGACCTGTGGCACGAGGACATGGTGTGGGGCGTGACCCTGCGCAGCCCGCACCCGTCCGCGCGCATCACCGGCATCGACATCACCGAGGCGCTCAAGGTGCCCGGCGTCGAGGCGGTGCTGACGCACGAGGACGTGCCGGGCGTGAACCGGTACGGCCTGGAGCACCCGGACCAGCCGGTGCTGGCCGTCGACGTGGTGCGTTATGAGGGCGAACCGGTCGCGCTCGTGGCGGCCGACCACCCGGAGACCGCGCGCCGCGCGATGAAGCGCATTCGCGTGGACTACGAGGTGCTGGACCCGGTCACCGACGCCGAGCGGGCCGTGCGCGGCGACGGGCCGAAGGTGCACCCGAACGGCAACGTCGTCCGGCACGTCCCGATCCGGCGCGGCGAGAAGTCCCCGACCGCCGACGTGGTGGTGTCGGGTGTCTACGAGGTGGGCATGCAGGACCAGGCGTTCCTGGGGCCGGAGTCCGGCCTCGCGGTCCCGGCCGAGGACGGCGGCGTCGACCTGTACGTCGCGACGCAGTGGCTGCACGTCGACCAGCGGCAGATCGTCGCCGCGCTCGGGCTGCCCGAGGACAAGGTGCGGCTCACGCTCGGCGGGGTCGGCGGCGCGTTCGGCGGGCGCGAGGACCTGTCCATCCAGATCCACGCGTGCCTGCTCGCGCTGCACACCGGCAAGCCGGTGAAGATGGTCTACAACCGCGAGGAATCGTTCTACGGCCACGTGCACCGGCATCCGGCGAAGATGTACTACGAGCACGGCGCCGACCGGGACGGGAAGCTGGTCTACGTCAAGGCGAAGCTCTTCCTCGACGGCGGCGCGTACGCCTCGTCCACCAGCGCGGTGGTCGCCAACGCCGCGACCCTCGGTGTGGGGCCGTACAACGTGGACAACGTCGAGGTCGACTGCTGGGGCGCGTACACCAACAACCCGCCGTGCGGCGCGATGCGCGGCTTCGGCGCGGTGCAGGCCGCGTTCGCCTACGAGTCGCAAATGGACAAACTGGCCCGGGCGTGTGGGCTGGACCCGGTCGAGGTGCGGGTCCGCAACGCGATGAGCGAGGGGTCGCGCATGCCGACCGGGCAGATCGTGGACTCCGCCGCCCCGGTCGCGGAGCTGGTGCGGCGGGTGGCCGCCAAACCACTGCCGCCCGAACCGTCCGGTGAGCGGGACCTGCGGACGCTGCCCGGCGGGGTCTCGAACACCACCCACGGGGAGGGCGTGGTCCGTGGAGTCGGGTACGCCGTCGGGATCAAGAACATCTGCTTCTCCGAGGGCTTCGACGACTACTCGACCGCGCGCGTGCAGCTGCGGGTCGTCGGTGGCGAAGCGGCCGCGACCGTGCAGACCGCGGCGTGCGAAGTCGGGCAGGGCCTGGTGACGGTGCTGCAGCAGATCGTGCGGACCGAGCTGGGCGTGGAGCAGGTGACGATCCTGCCGATGGACACCTCGATCGGCAACGCGGGATCGACCTCGGCGTCGCGCCAGACGTACATGACCGGGGGAGCGGTGCGGGCCGCGTGCCTGGCGGTGCGCACGGCGCTGACCAAGCGGATCGGCGCGCCGGACGCGGAGCTGGTGGGCGGCAAGGTGGTGTCCACCCGGGACGGTGTGGTCGCGGACCTGGCCGACGTGCTCGGCGACGACGTCTACGACGAGACCGTGGAGTGGCGGCACCGGCCGACCGACGTCCTCGATCCGGAGACCGGCGCCGGCAACGCGCACGTGCAGTACGGGTTCGCCGCGCACCGGGCGGTGGTGGACGTGGACACCGAACTGGGCCTGGTCAAGGTGGTCGCGCTGGACTGCGCCCAGGACGTCGGGCGGGCGCTCAACCCGCAGGCCGTGCTGGGCCAGATCCAGGGCGGCTCGGCGCAGGGCCTCGGGCTGGCGGTGATGGAGGAGATCCAGACGCACGAGGGGAAGATCCGCAACCCGTCGTTCACCGACTACCTGATTCCGACGGTGCTCGACATGCCGCCGATGGACATCGACGTGCTGGAACTGGCCGACCCGAACGCGCCCTACGGCCTGCGCGGCGTCGGCGAGCCGCCCACGATCTCCTCCACCCCGGCGATCGTGGCGGCCATCCGCGCCGCGACGGGCAAGGACCTGCCGCGGATCCCGGTGCGGCCGGAGCACATCGCCGGCTGACCGGGACCCGCGGCCGGGATCAGGCGCGTTCCAGCACGACCACGGGGATCTCCCGCGTGGTCTTCTTCTGGTACTCGTCGTAGTCCGGCCAGGCCTCGGTCATCTTCGCCCACATCGCGGGCTTCTCCTCGGGGGTGGCGACCCGGGCGACGGCCCGGAAGCGCTCGCCCTTGATCTGGACCTCGACGTTCGGGTCGGCCTGGAGGTTGACGAACCAGGCGGGCGGCGTGTCGGTGCCGCCATTGGACGCCACCAGCAGGTAGGCGCCCTCGTGCTCGCGGAAGATCAGGGCGTGCTTGCGCTCCTGACCGGACTTGCGGCCCTTGGTGAACAGGATCAGGATCGTCGTCCCGTTGCGCCAGTAGTAGCCGTCCTCGCCGTCGGTCTCGAGGTAGCGGTCGACGTGCGGTTGCCCGTGCAGATCGATGGAAGTGCTCATGAACCCGACACTACCCACGGCCGGGACGGGTGAGCATTTCCCGGGCCATCGCCACCGCGGCCTCACCGGCGATCGCCAGTGGTTCGACGTTCCGCAGCGAACGGCTGAGCACGAACGCGCCTTCCAGGCCGGTGATCACCGCGACGGTCAGCCGGCGGGCGTCGTCCGCGGACAGGCCGAACCGGGTGAACACCCCCGTTCCGGTGTCGATCCACGCGGTGAACACGTCCGCCGTCGCGCGGCGCAGGGTCTCGTTAGTGCTGGCGACCTCCAGCGCCACGGTGGCGATCGGGCACGCGTCGGCGTAGCCGGTCTCCCGCAGGGTCACCGCCGCGGCGGCGAAGGCTTGCTCCAGCCCGGTGATCAGGTCCGGCGCCGGGGCGATCAGCAGGTCGAACAGCTTCGCGTACTCCATCCCCGACGTCCGGATGACCTCTTCGGCCAGCTGTTCCTTGCCGCCCGGGAAGAAGTGGTAGATCGAGCCGAACGGCGCGCTCGCCTCGCCGACGATCTGCTTCAGGCCGGTCCCGGTGTAGCCGTTGCGCCGGAACAGCTCGGCGCTCGCGGCCAGGATCCGTTCTCTGGTGTTGCCCACGTCACTGATCCTAGCTACTCTCCCGCTAGAGCGATCTATCAAATCCGAGGGGGCGATGATGCCCGAGGTGGAGCTGTCCGCGGGGACGATCGAGTACGACGACACCGGCGGTGGGGGGCCGGTGATCGTCTTCCTGCACGGCCTGACCATCGACAACACCGTGTGGCGCAAGGTCGTGCCGGGCCTGGGGGAGTACCGGTGCGTGCTGCCGAACTGGCCGCTGGGCGCGCACAAGAAACCGATGAAACCGGACGCCGACCTGTCGCTGCGTGGTCACGTGCGGCTGCTGGCCGAGTTCCTGGAGAAGCTCGACCTGCGGGACGTGACCCTGGTCCTCAACGACTGGGGCGGCGCGCAGTTCCTGATCTCCGAGGGGCTCGCCGACCGCCTCGCCCGCCTGGTCCTGGTGGCGTGTGAGGCGTTCGACAACTACCCGCCCGGCTTTTCCGGGCGCATGCTCGTCCGCGTCGCGCGGATCCCCGGCGGTCTCAAGGCGATGCTGCACCTGCTGAAGTTCCGGTTCGTCCAGCGCGCGCCGGGCTCGTGGGGGTGGATGAGCAAGACACCGGTGCCACCCGAGGTCGTGGACGGCTGGTTCCGCCCGGCTCGCGAGAACCCGGCGATCATGCGGGACATGCTGAAGTACGGCCTGCACACGCCGCCGAAGGAGACGCTGCTGGCGTGGTCGGACCGGCTGGGGGAGTTCACCGGGCCCGTGCTCGTGGTGTGGGCGGCGGAGGACAAGCTCATGCCCCGCGAGCACGGGCCGCGGCTGGCGCGGCTGTTCCCGGACGCGCGGCTGGTCGAGGTGCCCGGCAGCTACACGCTCGTGCCGGAGGACCAGCCGGAACTGCTCACGAACCTGCTGCGGGAGTTCGTTCCCGTCGCGTCCCGAAGATCAGGTTGAGCACCACGGCCACCACGCAGCCCGCGCTGATGCCGGAGTCGAGCACGGTCTGCACGGCCGACGGGAAGTGCGCGTAGAACTCCGGCGCGGCGATCGGGATGATCCCGATGCCCAGCGCGGCCGCCACGATCGTCACGTTCGCCGGGCGGTCGAACGCGGCCGTGGCCAGGGTCCGGACGCCGCTGACCGCGACGCTGCCGAACAGCACCAGCCCGGCGCCGCCGAGCACCGGCTGCGGCACCAGCGCGACCACTCCGCCCGCGACCGGGAACAGGCCCAGCAGCACCAGGATCGCGCCGCACGCGGCCACGACGAACCGGCTGAACATCCGGGTCAGCGCGACCAGCCCGACGTTCTGCGCGAACGCCGTGCACGCGAACCCGCCGAACACGGTGGACACCGCGGTCGCGACCCCGTCCGCGCGCAGGCCGTCGGCGAGCGTGCGCTGCCCGGTCGGGCGGCCGACCACCTCGCCCAGCGCGAGCATGTCCGCGGTGCTCTCGGCCATGATCACGATCATCACGATCGCCATCGAGACGATCGCCGCGATGTCGAACGCCGGGGTGCCGAAGTGGAACGGGCTCGCCACGCCGAAGGCCGGCGCCTCGCGGAAGGTCGACGTGTCGACCTCGCCCAGCGGCCACGCGATCAGCGTGCCGACGACCAGGCCGAGCAGCAGCGCGATCCGGCTCCAGAACCCGGGCAGGAACCGGTTGAACGCCAGCACCGCCAGCAGCGTGATCGCGGCGAGCAGGATGCCGTGCGGTTCGGCGGAATCCTGCTGGCTGGAGATCCAGTCGACCGCCACCGGCAGCAGCGACACCCCGATGAGCGTGATGACCGTGCCGGTCACCAGCGGCGGGAAGAACCGCGTCAGCCGCGAGAAGAACGGCGCGGCGAGCACCATCAGGGCGGCGCCGACGAGCGTGGCACCGTAGACGATGCCCAGCGCGTTCTGCGGCCCGTGCTGCTGCACGATCGCCAGCACCGGGGCCACGTTGGCGAACGTGACGCCGTTGACCAGCGGCAACCGGGCGCCGAACCGCCACACGCCGAGGGTCTGCAGCAGGGTCGCCAGACCCGCGGTGAACAGGCTCGCGCTGATCAGCAGGCTCAGCTGACCGCCGGACAGGCCGACGGCGCTGCCGATGATCAGCGGCGGGGCGACGACGCCGGCGTACATCGCGGCGACGTGCTGCACGCCGCCGACGACCAGTTGCAGAGCCGGGGGTTTGCGGTCGACCGGGTGGATCTCCGTTGCCGGTGCGGCGGTCGTGGTCACGCGGGTTCTCCCAACTCGCCCGGCGCTACCGCCAGGCGGGGCCCGGGTCCTCCGCGTCGTCGCGCAGGACGGTTCCTTCGATCAGACCGTACGGACGGTCCGCGGCGTGGAAGACCTCGTTGTCGTTGGTGAGCCCGAACGGGCTGAGGTCCACCACGAAGTGGTGCTTGTTCGGCATCGACAGCCGGATCTCGGCCACCTCACCGCGTTCTTCCAGAACCGCTTCGCCCATCGCGTACAGGGTCTGCTGCAGCGAGAGGCTGTGTTTCGTGGCGAAGGTCTCCAGCAGGATCCGCCGGATCTCGGCGAAGCTCGTGCGCCAGTCGAGGTCGCTGCCCTGGTAGCGCCACTGGGCGGTGACGGCGGTGGCCAGGATGCGATCGTCGGTCTCGGCCAGCGTCGTGTACCTGTCGCGCGGGAAGCCGTGGAACTCCGAGCCGGTCGACTTGAGCACGACCAGGTCGCGCAGGCCGGACACGACCCACGCGCGGTCGTTCTCGATCGTCACCACGGTGGTGCGTTTTTCCTCGCCCGAGCGGGAGAAGGCGTGGTCGTGCGGGCGGCCACCGACCGGGATGCGGTCCCAGCCGTGCTCGTCGATCGTGATGCGCGCGCCGGTGATCTGGCCGAACTCGCCGACGAAGTGCCGTCCCAGCCGCAGCCCGAAGTCCTCGATCTCGCCGACCCGGCTCTCCTTGGCGAAGGCGTAGATCGTGTTCTTCTGCGTGTCGGTGGCGACCACGTCGGAGTTGTCGCCGGTCAGGTGGGTTTTCGCGAGGTCACCGCGCAGCGCGGTGGACACGGTGAGGTCCTTGAGGTGGTGCACGTCCCCGGCGCGGGTCACCGTGACCAGGCGGACCTCGGCCTTGCCGTACTGGTTCGGGCCCAGCGTGATCCCCATGGTCAGCTCCCGCGGTAGGTGGAGTAGGAGAACGGGCTCAGCAGCACCGGCACGTGGTGGTGCTGCGTGCCGTCGGAGATCCGGAAGGACACCGTGACCTCGGGGAAGAACGCGTCCGGGCCGAGGTGGGCGCCGGTGTCGAAGACCAGCCGGTAGACGCCGGGGTCCAGTTCGTCCGGGCCGAGGTCGCGGATGCGGCCGTCGTCGTCGGTGCGGCCCCGGGCGATGGGGGTGCCGTCGCCCGTTTCCAGCCGGACCGGGACGCCCGCGGCCGGGCGGCCGGCGGCGGTGTCGAGGACGTGGGTGGTCACCAGGCTCATGCGGTCACCGCCTTGTCCAGCCGCAGCACGGCGATCTCGACCAGCTCCCGCCCGGCGACCGCCAGTTCGGTGTCCGGGTCGTGGTGCATCCGCTCCCGCAGGTTCGCCAGCAGTTCCTCGCCGCTGCGCCCGCTCGCGCGGACCAGGAACACGTGCCCGAACCGCTCCTCGTACTCGGCGTTGGCGGCGCGGAACTGCGCGGCCGCGTCATCGTCCACACCGGACTGTTCGGCGCGCGACCAGCCGCCCGCGGATCGGTCGCCGATCCGCGGATGCGCCGCGATGGCCCGCCTGGTCTCGTCCGCGGTCAGGGTGCGGCGGGCCGCGGCGGTCAGCGCGGCGAGATCGGGGTAGGGCCGTCCGGCCAGCACCGCGTCGACCCAGCGCGGGACGTCCAGGCACGCGGTGAGCAGGTCCCTGGCTTCGTCGGCGGGTGCGGTGTTGAACTCGGCGAGCGTGACAGTCAAGTGTTCCTCCGGATCACGGTGCTGCCGATTCTGGGAAAAAGACGTTACGGTCGTGTTCGACGAGCGTCAACAATTTGTTGAAGTCAGGGCTGGCGATTGAGATAGTTGTAGACCGTGAACCGGGTGACGCCGAGTGCTTCGGCGACGGTGGGCGCGGCCTTGCGCAGGGCGAACGCGCCGCGTTCCTCCAGCAGGCGCACGGCACGCTGCTTGCCGGGCCGGTCCAGGTCGGCCAGCCGGGTGCCGAGCTCCCGCTCGACCTCGGTGATCAGCCGCTCCAGCGTGGTGGGCGGGGCGCCGGCCGGTTCCCGGGCGGCGGCCGGCGTGGACAGCTGCAGGGTCAGGCGGGTCGCGCCGCCGGCCAGCGCGGCCCTGGCGATGGCCGGGAGCGCGTCGAGCAGGGCGTCCGCGTCGCCGCGGGCGGTGGTGCCGAGCGGGCCGAAGTCCACGGACAGCCCGGCCCGCTCGGCGGCGGTCCGGGCCCGGACGGCGTGCTCGGGCGGCTCGCCTTCGCCGCGGAACGGTTCGGTGGTGAACTCGGCTTCCAGTTCCACGTCGGCACGGTAACGGCCCGGGCGGGGAAACTGGAAGCGGACGAAAGGAGTGCGGGTGGAACTGGTCTTCCGGGCGCGGCGCGCGATCACGGCCGCGGGTACCGGGCCGTGCTCGGTGGGTGTCTCGGGTGGGCGGATCGTGGCCGTCGAACCGGGTGCGGCGTTGTCCGGCGACCGGGTGGTCGAGCTGGGCGACGACGTCGTCCTGATGCCGGGGCTCGTCGACACGCACGTGCACGTCAACGACCCCGGCCGCAGCGAGTGGGAGGGCTTCGAGACGGCCACCCGGGCGGCCGCGGCGGGCGGGGTGACCACGATCGTGGACATGCCGCTGAACAGCCTGCCGCCGACGGTCGACCCGGACGCGCTGGAGGTGAAGCGGAAGGCCGCGGCCGGACGCGTGCACGTGGACGTCGGCTTCTGGGGCGGCGCGATCCCCGGCAACGGCGGTCGCCTGGCGGCGCTGCACGAGGCCGGGGTGTTCGGGTTCAAGTGCTTCCTGCTGCACTCCGGCGTCGACGAGTTCCCGCCGCTGGACGACGCCGAACTGGAGGCGGACCTGCGGATCCTCGCCGGACTGGGCGCGTTGATGATCGTGCACGCCGAGGACGCCCCGACGATCGACGCCGCACCCCGGCCGCACGGCCCGCGGTACTCGGGATTTCTCGCGTCGCGGCCGCGGGAGGCGGAGAACCGGGCGATCGCGCGGGTCATCGAGCTGGCGCGGCGCACGGGGGCGCGGGCGCACATCCTGCACCTGTCCTCGTCGGACGCGCTGCCGATGATCTCGGCGGCGCGGGCCGAGGGGGTCGCGCTGACGGTCGAGACGTGCCCGCACTACCTGAGTTTCGCGGCGGAGGAGATCCGCGACGGCGCGACGCAGTTCAAGTGCTGCCCGCCGATCCGCGAGGCGGGCAACCGCGAGCTGCTGTGGCAGGGGCTGGCCGACGGTGTGATCGACTGCGTGGTGAGCGACCATTCGCCGTGCACGCCGGAGCTGAAGCGGTTCGACAGCGGCGACTTCGGCGCGGCCTGGGGCGGGATTTCCGGGTTGCAGGTCGGGCTGCCCGCGGTGTGGAGCGGCGCCGCGCAGCGTGGGCACGGGCTGGCGGACGTGGTGCGCTGGATGGCGACGCGCCCGGCCGAGCTGGCCGGGATGACGCGCAAGGGCCGGATCGCGCCCGGGTACGACGCCGACTTCTGCGTGTTCGCGCCGGACGAGGAGTTCGTCGTGGACGTCGCGAAGCTGCGTCACCGGAACCCGGTGAGCGCCTACGACGGCAGCCCGTTGCGGGGTGTGGTGCGGCAGACGTGGTTGCGGGGCCAGGAAGTCACCGGGGACGATCCCCGGGGCGAGTTGCTGAATCGAGGGCAGTGTTGACCGAGCGTCCGGAGTGGACTCATGAGCCGGATCTGGCGTCGCGCCGGGCCGGTGGCAGCGTGGTGTGGGCCAACGACGAGGCCTTCGCCGAGCGGGAGAACCTGATCAAGCCGGGGCCGGCGGAGTTCCGGCCGTGGAACTTCGGGCACAAGGGGCAGATCTACGACGGGTGGGAGACGCGGCGGCGCCGGGAGCCGGGCGTCGACCAGGCGATCGTGCGTCTCGGGTTGCCGGGTGTGGTGGCCGGGGTGGTGGTCGACACGGCGTTCTTCACCGGGAACTACCCGCCGTTCGCGTCGGTGGAGGCGGTGGCGGTCGACGGGTATCCGAGCCCGGCCGAGTTGCTGGAGCTGGAGTGGACGCCGCTGGTGCCGAAATCGGAGGTGCGGGGTGACTCGGAGAACTTCTTCGCCGTGTCCTCGGGGCGGCGCTGGACGCACGTGCGGCTGACGATCCACCCGGACGGGGGAGTCGCGCGGTTCCGGGTGCACGGCGCGCCGGTGGCCGACCTGCGGCTGGTCGACCCGGCCGCGCTGGACCTGGCCGCGCTGGAGAACGGCGCGCGGGTGACGGGGTGCTCGAACATGTTCTACTCGTCGCCGTCGAACCTGATCTCGCCCGGTTTCGCCGCGGTGATGGGGGAGGGCTGGGAAACGGCCCGCCGCCGCGACGACGGCAACGACTGGGTGTCGGTGGCGCTGGCGGGCGCGGGCGTGCCGCGGCTGGCGGAGCTGGACACCACGCACTTCAAGGGCAACGCGCCCGGGTGGGCGTCGCTGAGCGGCCGCCTGGACGGCCCGTGGTTCGAGGTGTTGCCGCGCACGCGCCTCCAACCGGACACGAGGCACCGTTTCCTGGTGCCGGAGCCGCGCGAACTGAGCGAGGTGCGCCTGGACATCCACCCGGACGGCGGCATGGCCCGGCTGCGCCTGTGGGGCGCACTGACGGAGCGGGGACGCGAGACGTTCGAGCGACGGTTCCGGGATACGGCGGGCTGAGGATCGCCGGTCGGTTGTCCGGGTGCCCCGCCCACGGCCGGCGCGGCGCCGCGGGCTGGGTTGCCGGCTACCAGCCCGCGTGGGCAAGCCTCAAAGCGCGTGCCCGCCCGCCACCTGGAGCACCTGACCCGTGATCCAGCGCGCCTGCCGCGACGCCAGGAAAACCACCGCGTCGGCGATGTCCTCCGGCTCACCCACCCGGCCGAGCGGCACCAGGCCGCGCACCTCCTCCTCGAGCGCGGCGCTCATCCAGCCCGTCTGCACCGGCCCCGGCGCGACCGCGTTCACCCGGATCCCCTGCGCGCCCAGGTCCAGCGCGCTCGCCCGCGTCAGGGCCTCCAGCGCCGCCTTCGACGTGCCGTATCCGATCTGCCCCGGGAAGGCCCGGGCGCTGTCCGTCGAGATGTTCACCACGCACGGCGGTTCCGCGCCCCGCAGGCGGGCCACCTCCGCGATCAGCAGCGCGGGCGCCACCGCGTTGACCCGGTAGTGCCGCTCCAGCGACGACGCCGACAACGCGTCGATCGTGTCCGGCGTCTCGCAGTGCGCCGCGTTGTTGACCAGCACCTGCACCGGACCGAGCCGCTCCGCCACCTCGGCCACCAGGCGCCGCGGACCGTCCGGGTCGGCCAAGTCCGCCGCGACCGCGATCCCGCCCAGCTCCCGGGCCAGCGAAACCGCCACCTCGGCCGCGGGCGTCACGTGCGCCCACTCGCCACCCTCCGGCGGCGGCGCGTCCTCCGCCAGGTGGTGCACCGCGACGCGCGCCCCCTCGGCGGCGAACGCCCGGCTGATCGCCGCGCCGATGCCACCCGCGCCACCGGTCACCAGCACCGTCCGGCCACGCAATCCGGTTTCGATCACGCCCCCGACGTTAGCGGATCACGGTGCTTTCACCCGGTTCCAGGACGTGCAGCCGGTCGCTCAGGCCCGCCCCGGCGAACGCCTTCCGCACCTCGTCGGGGCCCTCGCTGAAGTGGGCCCACCCGCGGGTGTGCACGGGCACGATGTTGCGCGCCCGCAGCGCGTGGGCGGCCTCGGCGGCGTCCTCGCTGGTCAGGGTCAGCGGGACGCCCTCGAACAGAGACGTGCGCGCCGCGCCGGCGAAGAGCACCGCCAGGTCCAGCCGCCGCAGCCGGCGGGAGATGTCGCGCACCACGTCGAGCGAGGCGTTGTCCCCGCTCACGTACACCGTCGGCAGGTCCTTCCCGGTCAGCACGAACCCGATGACCTCCCCGGTCAGCTCCTCGCTGCCCGCCGGCCCGTGCTGGGCCGGCACGGCGGTCACCGCGACCGGCCCGATGTGCAGCTGGTGCCACGGCGCCAGCCCCTGCGCCGTGCCGCCCAGCCGCCGCGCGCCGCTGGGCGTGGTCAGCGTGAGCAGGGCCTCCCCGACGTACCGCCGGCCGTCCGGGTCCAGGTTGTCGGCGTGCTGGTCGTGCGACAGCAGCACCGCGTCGACCGGCCCGACCTCCGCCGCGGACAGGCCGGGGTCCTCGGTCTTGGTCAGCGGCCGCCCCGGCGTCGTCTCGTGCACGCCGGCCGGGCTGAACGTCGGGTCGGTCAGGAACCGTTTGCCACCCAGCTCCAGCAGCACCGTCGGACCGCCGACGTAGGTCACCTTCACACCGTCTGCCATGACCAGCACAACCCACCTCCACCCGGGGAACTTCCCGCCACGCCACCGAGTCTGACACGATCGGCCAGCCTCAGTGGAGGGTGAGCCGCGGCGAATCGCTTTTCCCGCCGCGGGATCAGGGCTTCAGGCGCCGCCGCGACGAGATCACCCCGGTGTTGAAACCGGCCAGGTGCAAGCCGCCCGCGAACCGCGCGTGCTCGATCTTCACGCACCGGTTCATCACCACTTCCAGGCCCGCTTCGCTCGCCCGCTGCGCCACCGGCTCGTGCCACAGGCCCAGCTGCAGCCACAGCGTCCGCGCACCCGCCTCGATCACTTCTTCCGCCACTTCCGGCAGGTCGGAGTGCTTGCGGAACACGCTGACCAGGTCCAGCTCACCCGGCACGTCGGCCAGCGACGGGTACACCGGCCGCCCCAGCAGCGACGACAGCCGCGGGTTGACGAAGTTCACCTCGTAGGGGCTGGCGGACAGCAGGTAGGTCGCGACGAAGTAGCTCGGCCGCGCCGGGTTGTCCGACGCGCCGACGATCGTCACCGACTTCGTGCGCGACAGCAGCGCGAGCCGTTCCCGCGCGGTCGGCGGGGTCCAGGACAGCGGCGACTCCGACCGGACGGCCCCGGACGGCACGGTCGTCTCCAGGCTCATGCGGCCTTCACCGCCGCGGTCAGCGCCTGGTCGATGTCCCACAGGATGTCCTCGGCGTCCTCCAGCCCGACCGACAGCCGGATCAGGTCCGGGCCCACGCCGCCGGCCTTCAGCTGCTCGTCGGAGAGCTGCTGGTGGGTCGTGGAGGCGGGGTGGATGACCAGCGTGCGGGCGTCGCCGACGTTGGCCAGGTGCGACAGCAGCTCGACCGACTCGACGAACTTCTCCCCGGCCGCGCGCCCGCCCTTGATCCCGAACGAGAACACCGCGCCGGGCCCGAGCGGCAGGTACTTCCGCGCCAGCTCGTGGTGCCGGTGCCCGGGCAGGCCGGCGTAGCTGACCCACGCCACGCGGTCGTCGGCGTCCAGGAACTCCGCGACGGCGCGGGCGTTCGCCAGGTGCGCGTCCATCCGCTGCGGCAGCGTCTCCACGCCCTGGAGCAGCAGGAACGCCGAGTGCGGCGACAGCACCGCGCCGATGTCGCGCAGCTGCTCGGCGCGCAGCCGCGTGCAGAACGCGTACTCGCCGAAGTTCTCCCAGTACTTGAGACCGCCGTAGCTGGGCACGACCTCGGTCATCCGCGGGAACTTCCCGTTGCCCCAGTCGAACCGGCCCGATTCGACGACGATCCCGCCGAGCGTGGTGCCGTGCCCGCCGAGGAACTTCGTCGCCGAGTGCAGCACGATGTCCGCGCCGTGCTCGATCGGGCGGCACAGGTACGGCGTCGCCAGCGTCGCGTCGACCACGAGCGGGATGTCGTGACTGTGCGCGAGGCCGGCGAGCGCGGCGAGGTCCGCGATACCGCCACTCGGGTTGCCGATGACCTCGGTGAAGATCAGCCGGGTGCGGTCGGTGATCGCGGCCGCGTAGTCGTCCAGGTCGTCCCCGGCCACGAAGCTGGTCTCCACGCCGAACCGGGCCAGCGTCCCGGACAGCTGCGTGACCGTGCCGCCGTAGAGCCCGCTCGCCGAGACGATGTGGTCGCCCGCCTCGGCCAGCGCGGAGAACGTGAGGAACTCCGCCGCCTGCCCGCTGCTGGTCGCGACGCCGCCGATGCCGCCTTCGAGGCTCGCGAGGCGCTCCTCGAACGCCGCGACGGTCGGGTTGCCGATCCGGCTGTAGATGTTGCCGTACTTCTGCAACGCGAACAGGTTGGCCGCGTCGGCCGCGTCCTCGAAGACGAAACTCGTGGTCTGGTAGATCGGCACCGCCCGCGCCCCGGTCACCGGATCGGGAGTCCCGCCGGCGTGCAGGGCGCGGGTGCGGAAGCCCCAGCTGCGCTCACTCACCCGGCCGACGCTACCTCCCCGTACGCGGGTGGGGCGAGCGTTCCCGCGCGGCGGACGGCCGGTGATCTCAGTCCGTCTTGCCGAACAGCCGCGCGAGTTGTTCCCAGCTGCGGGTCCAGGCTGGTCGCACGTAGCTCTTGATCAGCTCGCCGAACTCGTCGTCCGGGGGAAACCGCGCGGTCTCGAGCGCCGCTACCGGCGCCCGCTGGGCGGCACTCGCCCTGCTGCCGGCAGCCGTCTTCATGGACATGGCCGACAACCAGATCGTCGTGATCGCGCTGCCGGCCATCCAGCGCGACCGCCTACACGCTGGCGTTCGCGGTCACCCTGATCACCGGCGGCAGGCTGGGCGACCGGTTCGGGCACCGGCCGGTCTTCGTCGCCGGCGCCGCGTCGCTGCTCGCCGGGTGCGCACCCGGAACCGGGGTGCTGCTGGCTCCCGCGTCGCGCAGGGTGTGTTCGCCGGGCTGATGGTGCCGCAGGTGCTGGCGTTCATCCGGGTCGCGTTCCCCGCGGACGAGCAGGGCCGGGCGAGGGGGTTCTACGGCATGACGTTCCCGATCGGCGGGCTGGCCGGACCGCTCCTCGGCGGCCTCCTCACCCAAGCCGGCCTCTTCGGCTGGGGCTGGCGGACGGTGTTCCTCGTCAACGTCCCGATCGCAGTGGTGGTGGCCCTGGCCGCCGCGCTGCTCGCCGCGCTGTACCCGCTGGTGCAGGGCCGCGAGCTGGGCTGGCCACTGTGGACAGCCGGGGCGATGGTGGCGGGAATCGCCCTGCTCGGGGTCTTCGCCCTCCAGCTGCTGCCGGTGTGCCTGCTGCTCCCGGCCGGCACCCGCCTCAGCCGAACGTCATCCGCAACCGCTGGGCCCGCTCGGCCGGGGTCTGGCGCGGGCAGCTGACGCACTTGGGCGCCCCGCCGGTCCGGTAGATCAGGCAGCACGACGCCCGCCGGACCACCGGGGTGCCGCCGACCTCCACGAACCGCGGCCGGGGCAGGTGGTCGCCCACCGCCGCGACCACCGCACCCGCCAGCGACACCCCTCGCGCCACGTCTCCGGCCGCCTTCCCGGCCCACAGCAGGACGTTCGCGATCGAGTCCGTCGCGATCGCGCACAACGCGCGGGTTCCGGCGCCGCTCACCTCGGCCACGGCGGCGATCCCCGCGTCCAGCGAACCGGCCAGCGCCTTGCCGATCTCGTCCACATCGGAGCCCAGCGGCCGGGACGAGCGGGCGTCCAGCACCCGGCCGTCGGGCACCACGTCCAGCGTCACCGCCTCCAGCGCGGGGTCCATCGCGCGCCCGGTCGCGACCAGCGGGTCCAGCGCGGGGGTCACCAGCACCGCCGACACCGAGTACCACCAGATCGTGCCCAGCACGACCGGTCCCGCGTCGCCGTACAGCCCGGCGGCCAGGTGCAGCTGCCCGGACAGCCAGTCCCGGTCGGTGATCGCGGTCGCGGGCACGGCCGTCATGGGGTCCTCCGGTACTCCGACAGCGAGAACGCGAGCGTCACCTCGGCCGGTTCGGTCACGTCATCGAGCGCGGCCAGGCGGTCCGGGTGGTGCCCGGTCGGCCCCATCCGGACGGCGTCGCGGACGTCGTCCGGTTTCAGCGTCACCCGGTCCCGCAGCGCCCGCCGGGAAACCAGGTCGAAATGCTCCGACAACGCCGCGTCGAGACGCTCTTCCTTCCGCGCGTCGACCTCCAGGACCGGCGCCACCGCCGCCAGTTCGCCGAGGTGCCCCCGTTCGGGCGACACGACGAGCAGCGTGCCACCCGGACGCAGCACCCGCCGGAACTCCGCGGCGTTGCGTGGCGCGAACACGTTCAGCACCACCGCGGCCGCCTCCGCCGCGACCGGCCACGGCTCCCACAGGTTCCACACCGCCGCCCCCAGCCGGTCGTGCGCCTTCGCGGCCCGGCGCAGCGCCACCGCGGAAACGTCGAGCGCGAGCCCCGCCGCCTCCGGCAGCCGGTCGAGCACCCCGGCGAGGTAGTAGCCCGTCCCGGCCCCGGCGTCCACGACCAGCCCGTCCCCGCCGGTGCCCGCCGCGACCTCGGCCACCAGGTCCCGCAGCCCGCCGTAGTGCCCGGCCCCCAGGAACGCCACCCGCGCCGCGACCATCTCCGCGGTGTCCGCCGTGCCCGCCGGGATACCGGCGTGCAGGAGGTTCACGTACCCCTGCTTCGCCAGGTCGAACGAGTGCCGCGCCGGGCAGCGCAGCGATCGCCCGTCGCGGGTGAACGGGGACGCGCACAGCGGGCACCGCAACGCCGCGACGACGGCGCTGGGCAGCGTGGCGGGCCTGGTCATGCCCTCATCTCATCACACCGCCGGGCTCACCCACGGTCACCGGTGACGGCCGGTATTCGACGCCGACGTTTCGTGACCGGACATATCCGCCCTGGTCGCGCGAAACGTGCTCGTAACAAGAGCGGCGCCACAGTTCACCCGGGGGAAACGCGCGAAGTGCCGTCGTGAAACACGGGAATCGAAAACTGCCCGTCAATATCTCGGGTACGGGAGGACGATGTGCTGAACGCAGGAGACACCGCGTGGGTGTTGGCCAGCGCCGCGCTGGTCATGCTCATGACACCAGGGTTGGCGTTCTTCTACGGCGGCATGGTCCGCGTGAAGAGCGTCCTGAACATGCTCATGATGAACTTCATCTGCCTGGCGATCGTCGCCGTGCTGTGGACCCTCTACGGGTTCACCATGGCCTTCGGTGACGACGCGTTCGGCGGTCTGCTGGGCGGCTTCGACTTCGCGGGTATGTCGGACACCTGGGGGCAGCTGGTGGGGTACGCCACCGCCGCCACCGACACCGCGCCGGAGATCCCGTGGCCGGGCGGCAACGCGATCCCGATGCTCGTGTTCGCCATGTTCCAGCTGATGTTCGCGATCATCACGCCCGCGCTGATCTCCGGTGCGATCGCCGACCGCGCGAAGTTCTGGGGCTGGGCCCTGTTCGTCGTCCTGTGGTCGACGATCGTCTACTTCCCGGTGGCGCACTGGGTGTTCGCCTTCGACGGCTTCATGGGCGCCGACGCGACCGGCGGCTGGATCGCCAACCAGCTCAAGGCGCTCGACTTCGCCGGTGGCACCGCGGTCCACATCAACGCCGGTGCGGCGGGCCTGGCCCTGGCGCTGGTCCTGGGCAAGCGCCGCGGCTGGCCGCGGGACACCGGCCGCCCGCACAACGTGCCGTTCGTCCTGCTCGGCGCCGGCCTGCTGTGGTTCGGCTGGTACGGCTTCAACGCCGGGTCC
This sequence comes from Amycolatopsis thermalba, assembly GCF_003385215.1. Lineage (GTDB taxonomy): Bacteria > Actinomycetota > Actinomycetes > Mycobacteriales > Pseudonocardiaceae > Amycolatopsis_E > Amycolatopsis_E thermalba. Next base: position 34,625 of record NZ_PQHW01000058.1, read on the forward strand.
GCGCTGAGCGCCGGTGACCTCGCCGGTGTCGCCTTCACCAACACCACCGTCGCCACCGGCGCCGCCGTGCTCGGCTGGCTGATCGTGGAGCAGCTGCGCTTCGGCAAGCCGACCACGCTGGGCGCGGCCTCCGGCGCGATCGCCGGTCTGGTCGCCATCACCCCGGCCGCGGGCTTCGTGTCACCGCTCGGCTCGATCGCGATCGGTGTCATCGCCGGCGCCGTGTGCGCGCTGGCGGTGAGCCTGAAGTACAAGCTCGGCTTCGACGACTCGCTCGACGTGGTCGGCGTCCACCTGGTCGGTGGCCTGGTCGGCACGCTGCTGATCGGCTTCTTCGGCACCACCAGCGTCAACTCCCTCGGCGTGGACGGCATCTTCTACGGCGGTGACTGGAGCCAGCTCGGCAAGCAGGCCGCGGCGGCCTTCGTGGTCCTGGGCTACTCGTTCGTCGTCACCCTCATCCTCGGCGGGATCATCAAGGTCGCCGGCGGTTTCCGGGTCAGCAAGGAGGACGAGGTCGGCGGCATCGACGAGGCGCAGCACGCGGAGAGCGCGTACGACTTCGTGGGTGGCAGCATCGGCGGCCACAGTGGATCGACCCCCGCTTCGCTGCCGTCGAAGGACGGGGCGGCCCTGGAAGGAAGCAAGGCATGAAGCTGATCACCGCGATCGTCAAGCCGTTCACGCTGGACGACATCCGCGCCGCGCTGGAGCAGCTGGGCACGCTCGGCATGACCGTCAGCGAGGTGCAGGGCTACGGCCGCCAGAAGGGCCACACCGAGGTCTACCGCGGCGCCGAGTACGCCGTGGACTTCGTGGCCAAGCTGCGGGTCGAGGTCCTCACCGACGACGCGAACGTCGAGAAGGTCATCGAAGCCATCGTGAACGCCGCGCACACCGGCAAGATCGGTGACGGCAAGGTCTGGGTGACCCCGGTGGAGACCGTGGTCCGCGTCCGTACCGGCGAGCGCGGTACGGACGCGCTCTAGGGAAGCACCGGATGGTCGTCGGGGGGGAACTCGCCAAGGCGGCGAACCGGTTGCTGGAAGGCCGGCACGGCAGGCTCGGTGCCTCGGCACTGCGCGCCGCGCTGGTGGACCTGTACGAGTTCTGGCTCAGCAAGGCCGCCGCGGCGGCCGGCGTGGACACCGCCGAACCCGGTGTCGCGCTGGTCGCCGTCGGCGGCCTCGGCCGCCGTGAGCTCGTGCCGTTCTCGGACCTGGACCTGGTCCTGGTCCACAACCAGCACCCGGGGATCGCCGAGATCGCCGATGCGCTGTGGTACCCGCTGTGGGACGCGCGCATCGGCCTCGACCACTCGGTCCGCACCCCCGGGGAGGCCCTCCAGGTCGCCTCGGAGGACCTGCGGACCGCGATGGGACTGCTCGACGCCCGGCACATCGCCGGGGACGCCGAGCTGACCGGCAGGCTCGCCACGGCGGCGCGCGACCAGTGGCGCCGCACCGCGCGAAAGCGCTTGCCGGAACTCGCCGAATCGACCCGCAAGCGCTGGCAGCGCAGCGGGGAGATCGCCCAGTCGGCCGAGCCCGATCTGAAGTACGGCCGGGGCGGGCTGCGGGACCTCGGGGTGCTGGAGGCGCTGGCCGCCGCCCAGCTCACCGACCGGCCCGGCGAGGAACTGCGCCAGGCCCGGGAGCTGCTGCTGGACGTGCGCACCGAGATGCGCCGCGAACTGCGCCGCGACCGGGACGTGCTGTCCGGTGTGGACGCCGAGCTGGTGGCAGCCGAACTCGGGTTCGGCGACCGGTTCACGTTGGCGCGCAAGCTGTCCGGCGCCGGGCGCGCGGTCGGCTACGCGGTCGACGTCGCGTTGCGCGCCACCGCCGAGGTGCCGCGCGGGCGGTTTTCGCGGCGGCCCAGCCGGACCCCGCTGGACGACGGCGTGGTGTTGCACGGCAACGAGGTCGCGCTGGCGCGGGACGCCGTCCCGGCCAAGGATCCGGCGCTGCTGCTGCGCGTCGCGGCCGCGTCTGCCCGCACCCGCACCCCCATCTCGCACGGCACCCTGCGCACGCTCGCCGATTCGGCGCCGGAACTGCGCACGCCGTGGCCGGCCGACGCGCGGGACTCGCTCACCGAACTCCTCGGCGCGGGCGAGGGCCTGATCGACGCGGTCGAAGCCCTGGACCGGACCGGGCTGTGGGCGCGGCTGTTCCCGGAGTGGGGCGCGGTGCGGGATCTGCCGCCACGCGAACCGGTGCACTCGTGGACCGTCGACCGGCACCTCGTGCAGACCGCGGTCGAGGCCGCCAAGCTCACCACCACGGTGTCCCGGCCGGACCTGCTGCTGCTGGCCGCGCTGCTGCACGACATCGGCAAGGGCCGCGAGGCCGACCACTCCGAGCTGGGCGCCGCGATCTCGCTGCAGGTCGCTCAGCGCATCGGGCTGCCCGCCGCCGACGCCGCGCTCGTCTCGGCCGCGGTGCGGCACCACCTGCTGCTCGCGCACACCGCGACCCGCCGCGACATCGAGGAACCGGCCACGATCGCGCGGGTCACCAAGACCGTCGGCAACGACGTGGTCCTGCTGGAGCTGCTGCACGCGCTGACCCAGGCCGATTCGCTGGCCACCGGGCCCGGCATGTGGACCGACTGGAAGGCCGGGCTGGTCGCCAGCCTGGTCAACCGGTGCCGCCAGGCCGTGCAGGGCAACGGGTTCAGCCCGCCGGAGCCGCTCGACGCGCGCCGCCGCGAGCTGGTCTCGGCGGCGGTGGCGTCCGGCCGCAGCGAGGTGCTGATCACGCACGACGGCAGGATGGCGACCGTCGTGGTCGCCGCGCCCGCGCACACGGACCTGCTGGCCCCGGCGGCCGGGGTGCTCGCGCTGCACTCGCTGGAGGTGCACACCGCGGTCCTGCGCGGCCACGACGGCGGGCGCGCCGGCATCTTCACCGCGTCCCCGAAGTTCGGGTCGCTGCCGGACCCGGCGCTGCTGCGCGAGCAGTTCGCGCGAGCCGTCGCGGGCGGGCTCGCGCTGGAGGCGAAGATCGCGGCGAAGGAACGCGACTACCAGCCGACCCGGGTGGCCGCCAAGCCCAAGGTGCTGTGGTTCGACGACGAGACCAGCGGCTCGAACACGGTCGTGCTGGAGCTGCGGGCCACCGACCGGATCGGCCTGCTGTACCGGGTCGCCGGGGCGCTGCGGTCGTGCGGCGCGGAGGTGAAGTGGGCCAAGGTCGCCACGCTCGGCGCCGCGGTCGTGGACTCCTTCGCCGTCTCCCCGCGCGGCGGGAAGCTGGACCCGGCGTGGCGGCAGCGGGTCGAGCAGGCGGTGCTCACCGCGGCGAGCTGATCCGCTCCGGGGTGTCGCCACGGTTTCCTTGATCGGGGGTGGCAGGATGTCGCTCGTGCCAGAGTCGACGATCCTGCCGCTCACGGTCGCCGCCGCGCACCTGGAGGCCTGCGCCGCGGAGCTGGACCGGGCCCCGGAAACCGATCTCGGGGAGATCGTCGCCGTCCTCAAGCACCTCGTCGCCGGGCAGCGCCACCTGTCCGGCGCGCTCACCGGGCTCGCCGAGCGGCTCGGCGAAGCGCGGTTCGGTGCGCTGGCCGCGATGCCGTCGGCGGAAATGGCCGCCCTCGTGGAGATCCTCCAAGCGGCGGGCGCCGCGTTCGGCTATTCGGCCGACGCGCTCGGCGAAAGCGCGCCGCTGGCCGCGTTCATCGCCGCGAACGCCGGTGAGAACACCCGTTTGTAGCTGTTGAACGTCGTTTCCGCGTCACTAACGTCGGTGGGATGCGGACAGTCTGGAAGGGCACGATCGGGGTCGGCAGCTTCGCCATCCCGGTGAAGGCGTACAGCGCCACCGAGGAGCCCGGCAGTGGCCTGCACCAGCTCCACCTGACCGACGGCGGGCGGCTGCGGTTCAAGCGGGTCTGCGAGGTCGACGGCGCGGAGATCCCGGCGGAGGAGGTCGGCCGCGGCTACGCGCTGCCGGGCGGGGACGTGGTGGTCCTGTCGGAGGCGGAGCTGGCGTCGCTCGCGCCGGAAAGCGCTCACTCGATCCAGGTGTGCGGGTTCGTCCCGCCGTCGCAGATCGACCCGGTGTACTTCATGAAGAGCTACTACCTGGAGCCCGAGGTCCCCGCCACCAAGCCGTACGTGCTGCTGGCCGAGGCACTGCTCACCGCGGGCCGCGTCGCGCTGGTGAAGGTGGCGATCCGGCAGCGGGAGACCCTGGGCGCGCTGCGGGTGCGCGACCAGCTGATCGTGCTCGACACGATGCACTGGCCCAGCGAGGTCCGCCGCCCCGACTTCCCCTTCCTGCACGAGGACATCGACCTGCGCATGCCCGAGCTGCGGGCCGCGGCGAACCTGATCGAGAACCTCTCCGGCGACTTCGAACCGTCCGCCTACACCGACGGCTACGCGGCCGCGCTGCAGGACCTGGTCGACGCGAAGGTCGAGGGCCGCCAGGTGGTCCGCCCGACGGCCGCGATCCAGGACGAGGGCGTGACCGAGCTGCTGCAGGCCCTGCAGAGCAGCGCGCAGGACCGCGCCGACGCCGACCAGGGCGTGGCGAAGGCCAAGGCCGCCGCGAAGAAGGCCGCCGACGCGAAGACCCGCGCGCGCAAGGCCACGTCGAAGGCGAAGTCCGCGCCCAAATCACCGCGCTGAACAATTCGTCGAAACCCGCGTCACGCCCCCGGGCGAAGCGGGTCACACCCCTGCGCGCACCCGCATCCTGAGTAGATCTACCTAGGGCTACTTGGGGGTCTTCACGCTGCCCCGGCCCGCGCGGAACCGGCAGTCTTACCGACATCACGCCACGGATGTCCGGAGGAACTCGCTGGTACTGGGGGTACGGCGAGCACCGGGGGACCGGCGCCCGCGGCGTGCGTGTGCGGGTGGCCCGGCGAGGGGGCGGGCCACCCGCACTTTCCCTTGCGCGGTTGGATGTCGCCCATGCTGCATCTGCTGATCCTGCGCTACCTGAGGGGCGAGGCGGACGTGGCGCCGCACATCGCCGGCCACGTCGACTACCTCGAGCGGCACCACGCCGCCGGCACGTTCATCGCCTCCGGCCAGACGGTGCCGGCCGGCGAGGGCGGCGCGATCCTCGCCCGCGGCGTCGACCGGGCCGCGGCACTGGCCATCACCGCCGAGGACCCGTTCGTGCGGGCCGGGGTCGCCGAGTACTCCATCACCACGATCGACGTCGGCCGCGCCCACCCGGCGCTGGCGGGACTGGTGAGCGCGGCGTGAACACCGACGTGACGCAGAACCTCGTCGCCTTCCGGGTGCACGGCCTGGACGAACCGGTCGTCGCGAGCGCCCCCACCGTGGCCGACGACGCGCTGCGGCAGGCGTGGGCGCAGGTGCGCGCCGAACGGCAGGTCCAGCCCGCGGACGTCACCGCCGTCTACAGCGAGTGGGAGCTCTCCGCCGAAGACCTCGGGTTCGTCGCCCTGATGTTCCCCGGCGCCCAGCACACCTACAGCTTCGACCGGCCCGGCCCGGACGGCTGGGCCGCCGCGTTCGCCGAGGCCGAGCGCGTGCTGGCGGAGCAGGCCGCGCCCGCGCCGGAGCTGCTGCCGGTGCTGTGGAGCGCGTCGTCGCCGCGCGCCGAGGTGCTCGGCTCGATCCCGCACCACCCGCTGGTGCCCGGCCGCCTGTCGGTTGCGCTGGCCCACGTCGGCCCCACCCCGCGCGGCACGCTCGGCATGCACCACGTCACCACGCACGGCTACCAGGAGCTGGGCTCACCGCCGTTCGCGGAGTTGCTGGCCGAGGCGGGCGCGAACCTCAAGCGCGGCCTGCGTGTCACCGGTCACCGCGGCGAGCGCGGCGACCTGCTGCACCTGACCCGGGAGGACTGGCTCGCCGGATCGGCGCTGGCGCTGGACGACTTCGGCGCGCAGATGGCCCGCAACCTGGGCGAGGAGCGGCTGGTGGTCGGCCTGCCCTGCCCCGACGAGCTGTTCGTGGCCGGTGCGGATTCGGGCTGGGCCGAGGCGATCCACGAGCAGGTGCTGGGCTCGGAGTACGACACGACCGAGCTGGTGCCGTGCGTGGTGCTGCTGGAGCCCGGCGGGATGCGGCTGCTGGCCGAACGACAGGCCTGACAGGCCACCCGTCCGCAGCGGCTACCCTGGTGGGACGCCGCAGGCGGCACAACCACGACCAGCTGGAGCGTGCACACCCGTGTTCGACACCCTCTCCGACCGGCTCACTTCGGTCCTGCAGAACCTGCGGGGCAAGGGGAAGCTGACCGACGCCGACATCGACGCCACCGCGCGCGAGATCCGCATCGCGCTGCTGGAGGCCGACGTCGCGCTGCCCGTCGTCCGGGAGTTCATCGCGCACGTCAAGGAACGCGCGAAGGGCGCCGAGGTCTCCGAGGCCCTCAACCCGGCGCAGCAGGTCATCAAGATCGTCAACGAGGAGCTCATCGGCATCCTCGGTGGCGAGACCCGCCGCCTGAGCCTGGCCAAGAACCCGCCGACCGTGATCATGCTCGCCGGTCTCCAGGGTTCCGGTAAGACGACGCTGGCCGGCAAGCTCGCGCTGTTCCTCAAGAAGCAGGGGCACGCGCCGCTGCTGGTCGCGTGTGACCTGCAGCGCCCCAACGCGGTCACGCAGCTGCAGGTCGTCGGTGAGCGCGCCGGGGTCCAGACCTTCGCGCCGGAGCCGGGCAACGGCGTCGGCGACCCGGTCGACGTGGCCCGGCGCGGTATCGACGAGGCCAAGCACGCGCAGCACGACATCGTGATCGTCGACACCGCCGGGCGGCTGGGTGTCGACGAGGAGCTGATGAAGCAGGCCGCGGACATCCGCGACGCGGTCCAGCCCGACGAGATCCTGTTCGTCGTCGACGCGATGATCGGTCAGGACGCGGTCACCACGGCCGAGGCGTTCCGCGACGGCGTCGGCTTCACCGGTGTGGTGCTGACCAAGCTCGACGGTGACGCCCGCGGTGGTGCGGCGCTGTCCGTCCGGCAGGTCACCGGCCAGCCGATCCTGTTCGCCTCCAACGGTGAGAAGCTCGAGGACTTCGACACCTTCCACCCGGACCGGATGGCCAGCCGGATCCTCGGCATGGGCGACCTGCTCACCCTGATCGAGCAGGCCGAGCAGGCCTTCGACCAGGAGCAGGCCGAGAAGGCCGCGGCGAAGCTGGGCACCGGCCAGCTCACGCTGGAGGACTTCCTGGAGCAGATGCTCGCGGTCCGCAAGATGGGCCCGATCGGCAACCTGCTCGGCATGCTGCCCGGCGCCGGGCAGATGAAGGACCAGCTCGCGCAGGTCGACGACAAGCACCTGGACCGCCTGCAGGCGATCATCCGCGGCATGACCCCGGCCGAGCGGGCCGACCCGAAGATGATCAACGGGTCGCGCCGCCAGCGCATCGCGCAGGGGTCGGGCGTGACCGTGCGCGAGGTCAACGACCTGGTCAACCGGTTCTTCGAAGCCCGCAAGATGATGCAGCAGATGGCCGGCCGCTTCGGGTTCGGCGGCGGCAGCGCGACCAAGCGCAAGAAGGGCAAGAAGGGGAAGAAGGGCAAGGGCCCGACGCAGCCCAAGGTGCGCGGCGGGTTCCCCGGCGGCATGCCGATGCTCCCGCCCGGCGGCGCCGGCGGCGGGATGCCCGACCTGTCCCAGCTGGGCGGCGGCCTGAACGACGTGCCCGGTTTCGACCCGTCCAAGTTCAAGCTGCCGAAGAACAAGTAGATGCACCTGCGCGCAGTGGTGCTGCCCGACGGTGAGCAGCGCGACGTCTGGATCAGCGACGGCAAGGTCACGTACACGCCCGTCGAGGGCGCGCGGACCCTGGTGACGGACGGTTTCCTGGTGCCCGGGCTGGTCGACGCCCACTGCCACCCGGCGATCGGGCCGGACGGGCCGACCGACCTCGACGGCGCGGTGGTCAACGCGCTGGCCGACCGGGACGCGGGCACGCTGCTGATCCGCGACTGCGGCCAGCCGATCGACACCCGGCCGCTGCAGGAGCGCGCCGACCTGCCGCGGATCATCCGGTCCGGACGGCACCTCGCGCTGCCCAAGCGGTACATCCCGGGCCTGGGCATCGACCTGTCGCACCCCGACGAGCTGCCCGCCGCGGTCGCCGAGCAGGCGGCCGACGGCGACGGCTGGGTCAAGCTGGTCGGCGACTGGATCGACCGTTCGGTGGGCGATCTCGCGCCGCTGTGGCCGGACCACGTGCTGGCGGAGGCGATCAAGGTCGCCCACGAGGCCGGGGCCAGGGTGACCGCGCACGTCTTCGGCGAGGCCGCCCTGCCCGGGTTGATCAACGCCGGCATCGACTGCCTGGAGCACGGCACGGGTTTGGACCCGTCGCTGCTGGCCGAGATGGCCCGCCGCGGCACGGCCCTGGTGCCGACGCTGATCAACATCGAGAACTTCCCGGGCATCGCCGATTCGGCGGGCAAGTACCCGGTGTACGCCGACCACATGCGGGCCCTGTACGCGCGGGTCGGCGAGCTGGTCGGCAACGCGCTGGACGCCGGCGTGGCGGTCTACGCCGGCAGCGACGCGGGCGGCATGATCGCGCACGGCCGGCTGGTGGACGAGCTGGAGGCGCTGCACCGCGCCGGGATGACGGCGGAGCAGGCGCTGGCCGCGGGTTCGTGGGCCGCGCGGGAGTGGCTCGGCCACCCGGCCTTGAGCGAGGGCGCACCCGCCGACTTCCTGGTCCTGGACACCGACCCGCGCGAGAACCTGTCGGCCCTACGCAACCCACGCCACATAATCCTCCGCGGCGCGATCATCCACTGACGCCCAACCGCCACGGGTAGCGGCCGCGCAGCGCCGCCGAAACCGCCCCCCGCAGCGACTCGCTGGCGGCACCGCTGGAGCCGCGCACCCAGCCCACCCCCACCCGCCCCAGCCTTCCCCAGCCCCGGTGCCCCACCGCCCTGTGGCAACCCGCCCCGCCCCCCCCCGCCCCTGTCCCTTATCCCCATCTCCCACCCC
>NZ_PQHW01000059.1 GCF_003385215.1 Amycolatopsis thermalba
CCCCTCCCCCCTGGCGGGGGTCGCCGAGGGTTCAGCCCCGGGGGGTTGGACTGAACCGCCGGTGGGAACACCGGATGCGCTCCACTGTAACTCCGCGAACCGGCCCGGAACTCCTCCCGCAGCGCCCACAATTCGGTAACGGCACCGGCAATCGATTTCCCGGGGGGCAACGAATTTCCGACCGGGCGACACCATTGGTGGCCACCTCACCGCCTGCCGGCCGGTCTCCTCCTATCCTGAAGCCGTGGCAGAACCTCCCACCTCGCCGCCGAGCGAACAGCGCGCCGCGACCGGAACCGGTGTCGCGGCCTTCTTCGACCTGGACAAGACGATCATCGCCTCCTCCAGCGCGCTGGCCTTCAGCAAGCCGCTGCTGCGCGAGGGGCTGATCAGCAAACGAGCGGCGCTGAAGAGCGCGTACGCGCAGTTCGTCTTCTCGCTCTCCGGCGCGGACGAGGACCGGACCGAGCGGATGCGCGCCGAGATCTCCGCGTTGTGCGCGGGCTGGGACGTCGCCCAGGTGCGGGCGATCGTCAACGAGACGCTGCACGACATCGTCGACCCGCTCGTCTACGCCGAGGCCGCCGAGCTGATCGCGTGGCACCAGTCGGAGGGCCACGACGTGATCGTGCTGTCCGCCGCCGGCGACGAGGTGGTGACCCCGATCGCGGCGATGCTCGGCGCGACCGGCAGCGTCGCGACGAGAATGGCCGTGGTGGACGGCCGCTATTCCGGCGAAATCGCGTTCTACTGCTACGGCGAACAAAAAGCGGTGGCCGCGAAACAATTGGCCGCGGAAAACGGGTACGACCTCGCCGCGTGTTACGCCTATTCCGATTCCAGCACGGACGTCCCGCTGCTGGAGACGGTCGGGAAGCCGCACGCGGTGAACCCGGACCGCCTGCTCCGCCGGACCGCGGTCGAGCGGGGCTGGGCGGTTCTGGAGTTCACCAAGCCGGTGTCGCTGCGGAGCCGCTTCCCGGCGCCGTCACCAGCGACTTTGGCGGTCGGCCTCGGCCTCGGTGCGGTCGCCGCCGCGGGTGTGACCTGGTACGGCCTGACGCGCAAACGCCGTGGGGGAGCATAGAAGTCTAGTCGCTCAGGGTGCCCGCATCACCGGATCGAGCGTCTGTACCGGTGCACCCGTCCAACCCCTTGAAGTGACGGCGGTCACTGGGTAGAAAGTGAAGTGCGGACGTCGTTCGGCCAAGGATGAGACGAAGAGAAGTCTCGTTCCTCCCCGAAGACCTCCGTGCGCGGACTCCGGGCACCCACGCGCAGCGCGCCGCGGGAGGCTTGTCGTCGAGGGACTGCGTACCGGGACGCCGGACGCCGAGTCCACGTAGGTACGACATGAGTTGCAGCTTGGTCACCCGAGCAGTCCGCGCGGGCGGGCGCCGCTAGCGATGTCGCTGCGGCGCCCGCGCATTTTTATGTCCAGGGGATTAGCCCGCCAGAGTGATAGCGGCTGAAAGACACTTTCGGGCTCCTCCGAAAGTAAGGCAGTCGTTGACCAGCTCCGGAGTGACTGAGTAGCTTCCCCCAATGCCGGCTCCATCCGCCGGTGATCATCTTCAGGGGAGGTTTCGCGATGCGCCGGAGGGTTCATGTGCTTGCCGCGATCGTCGTGGGTGTTCTCGGCGTGAGCGCGGTCAGCGCTGCCTCCGCCGCACCCGGCGGGCGGCAGGAGGGCTGGGCCGAGCAGACGCTGCGGCGGATGTCGCTCGAGGAGAAGGTGGGGCAGCTCTTCGTAGCCGACGTCTGGGGCAAGTCCGCGGACCAGGCCGCCGAGGGCAACCGCACGAAGTACGGCGTCGACACGGCCGCGGAGGTCGTCCAGCGCTTCCACCCGGGCGGCGTCATCTACTTCAACAACTCCGGCACCGACAACGTGGATGACCCGGCGCAGGTCGCGCGCTTCTCGAACGGGCTGCAGCGGGCCGCGCTCGCCTCGGGCGCGAAGGTTCCGCTGATCGTCTCGACGGACCAGGAGGGCGGCCGGGTCACGCGCATCGCCGCACCGGCCACGGAGTACCCGTCCAACATGGCCGTGGGTGCCGGACGCAGCGCCGAGGACGCGCGGACGCTGGCCACGGTGAACGGTCACGAGCTGCGGGCGATGGGCATCAACCAGGACTTCGCGCCGGACGCGGACGTCAACTCCAACCCGCTCAACCCGGTCATCGGCACCCGGTCGTTCTCCGCCGATCCGGCGCTGACCAGCGAGCTGGTGGCCGCCGAGGTCGACGGCTACCAGAACTCCGGGCCGGCGACGGAGACCGTCTCGGCGGCGGCCAAGCACTTCCCCGGCCACGGTGACGCGGCCACGGACAGCCACACCGGTCTGCCCGTCATCAACCGGACCGAGGACCAGTGGCGGCAGATCGACCTGCCGCCGTTCCGGGCGGCGATCGACGCGGGGACCGACGTGATCATGTCCGCGCACATCACCGTGCCCAGCCTCGACCCGTCCGGCGAGCCCGCGACGCTGTCCAAGCCGATCATCACCGGGATCCTCCGCGACGAGCTGCACTACGACGGGGTGGTCGCCACCGACTCGCTGCAGATGGCCGGGGTGCGGCAGCTGCACAGCGACGCGGAGATCCCGGTACTGGCCCTGGAGGCCGGGGTCGACCAGATGCTGATGCCGCCGGACCTCGGGCTGGCCGTCAACAGCGTGCTCGACGCGGTCAAGAACGGGCGGCTCACCGAGGAGCGGATCGACCAGAGCGTGCTGCGGATCCTCAAGCTCAAGGACAAGCGCGGCATCGTCGCCAGCCCGCTGGTCAACACACGGGCCGTGAAGCAGGTCGTCGGCAGCGCGGCCAACCGCGACAAGATCCAGGCCCTCACCGACCGCACGACCACGGTGCTCCGCAACGACGCCGGGCTGCTGCCCCTGCGCGATCCCGGTAAGGTCCTGGTCACCGGCTGGAACAACCCGAACTACCCCGGCTACCCGGCGGAACCGGTGCGGGCGCTGGCCGAGCGGCTCGGCGGCACGGCCGTCTCGACGGGCGCCAAGCCGACCGCGGCCAAGATCGCCGATGCGGTCGCGGCGGCCGGCGAAGCGGACACGGTCGTCGTCCTGACCAACGGCCTGCGCAGCGACACCGGCCAGGGTGACCTCGTGCGTGAACTGCTCGCGACCGGGAAACCGGTGGTCGCCGTGAGCATCCAGGAGCCGTACGACCCGGGCTACGCCGACGTACCGACCTGGGTGGCGACGTACGACTGGCGGGATGTGACGATGGCTTCGCTGGCCAAGGTGCTCAAGGGTGAGATCGCACCACAGGGCAAGCTGCCCGTCGACGTACCGGCGGGCGACGACGCCGGCCAGATCCGCTATCCCTTCGGCACAGGACTGACATGGTGAGGCTCAACCGGCGCGGGTTCCTGGTCACCGGCGCCCTCGCGACACCCCTGCTGACCGGCGGGTCCGCCCTCGCGGAACCGGTGCCCGCCATCTCGTCCGGGGCCCGTGGACCGGTGGTCACCGGCGCCGACGCCCTCGCCCGCCAGGGCTGGCGCTCGCTGGCCGGGCGCAAGGTCGGGGTGCTGTCGAACCCGACGGGTGTGCTGGAGAACGGCGATCACGTCGTCGACTCGATGATCGCCGCGGGGGTCCGGCCGGTCGCCGCGTTCGGGCCGGAACACGGGTTCCGCGGCAGCGCCCAAGCCGGCGGCTCGGAGGGCGACTACACCGATCCGCGCACCGGCATCCCGGTGTACGACGCGTACGGCGCGGACGCGGCGAAGCTGGCCGGGATGTTCACCAAGGCCGGCGTGGACACGGTGGTCTTCGACATCGCCGACGTCGGGGCCCGCTTCTACACCTACATCTGGTCCATGTACACGGCGATGGTCGCCGCCGGCCGGACCGGGGCCGCCTTCGTCGTCCTCGACCGGCCGAACCCGATCGGCGGCAAGGCCTACGGCCCGATGCTGCACCCGAAGTTCGCCTCCGGCGTCGGGCTCAAACCGATCGTGCAGCAGCACGGCATGACCGTCGGCGAGCTGGCGAAGTACTTCGCCGCCGAGTTGCTGCCCGCCGAGGGCGTGCGGCTGGCCGACCTGCAGGTGGTGCAGGCCGAGGGCTGGCGCCGGGACACGTTCTTCGCCGGCACCGGGCTGACCTGGACGCCGCCGAGTCCCAACATGCCGACCGCGGACACCGCGCTGGTCTACCCGGGCACGGGCATGTTCGAGGGCACGGTGTTCTCCGAGGGACGCGGCACGACCCGGCCCTTCGAGATCATCGGCGCGCCCGGTATCGACTGGCGGTGGCGGGACGAGCTGACGGCGCTCGGGCTCGCGGGTGTGCGGTTCCGGGAGACCTACTTCGTGCCGACGTTCAGCAAGTTCGTGAACCAGACCTGCGGCGGGGTGCAGCTGACGGTCACCGACCCGGCCGCGTTCGACGCCATCCGCACCGGGGTCGCCATGCTGGTGACGGCCAAGAAGCTGCACCCGGACATCTTCGCCTGGCGCGCGGACAACGGGATCGACAAGCTGACCGGCTCCGACCGGGTGCGGACGATGGTCGACCGCGGCGCCGGTGTGGACGAGATCGTCGGGTCGTGGCAGGCCGAGCTCGACGAGTTCACCGCCCGCCGCCGGCCCCATCTGCTCTACTGGTGAGGCCGGCATGCGAACGGGCAAACTACTGGTCGCGGCGGTGCTGACCGTTTCCGCCCTGACCGTTCCCGGAGCGAGTACCACCATCACCGAGCAGGCCTACACCGGGCGGATCGACCGCCCGCAGTACGAGTTCGCACCGCCCGACACGGTGCTGCGTCCGGGGCTGCCCGGCGACGTCGGGCTCGATTCCGGGCCCCTGCGGGCCGCCGAGCAGTTCCTGGCCGACTGGACCAAGCCGGACCCGGCCACCGGACACCCGCACTTCTCCGGCGCGGCCGGGATCCTCGGGCACAACGGGGTGGTCGTCGCCGAGACCGCGGCCGGCGGGGCGCTCCGGTACACCGACGCCGCGGGCACGGAACTGCCGCCCGAACAGCAGGTCCCGATGCGCGCCGACACGATCTTCGACATGGCCTCGATCACGAAGCTGTTCACCTCGCTCGCGGTGATGCAGCTCGTCGAGGACGGCAAGGTCACGCTGGACCGGCCGGTCGCCGAGTACCTGCCCGAGTTCGCGGCGAACGGCAAAGAGTCCGTCACCGTGCGGCAGCTTCTCACCCACACCTCGGGCTTGGCGGCCGACCCGCGCCCGTCGCTGTGGCAGGGCTACCCGGACATCCCGTCCCGGCGGAAGGCCGTGCTCGACAGCCCGCTGAAGAACCAGCCAGGGTCGACGTACCTCTACTCGGACATCAACCTGATGACGCTCGGTTTCCTCGTCGAGCGGATCAGCGGGCAACCGCTCGACGCCGTGGTGCGGGACCGGCTCACACAGCCGCTCGGGATGACCGATACGACGTTCAACCCGCCCGCCGAGAAGCTCGACCGGATCGCGGCCACCGAGTTCCAGGCGGATCCGCCGCGGGGCGTGGTCCGTGGCCAGGTCCACGACGAGAACGCGTGGGCGCTCGGCGGAGTCTCCGGTCACGCCGGCATCTTCTCGACGGCGCCGGACATGGCGGTGCTCGCGCAGGCCATCCTCAACGGCGGCGCCTACCGCGGCGCCCGGGTCCTGCGCCCGGAAACGGTGCGGGACATGCTGACCGACTACAACCAGGCGTTCCCCGGTCACGCTCACGGCCTCGGGTTCGAGCTGGACCAGCGGTTCTACATGGGTGCACTGTCATCGCCCACCACCGCGGGCCACACCGGCTTCACCGGCACGTCGCTGGTCATCGACCCGGTGTCGCGATCGTTCGCCATCCTGCTGACCAACCGCGTTCACCCGACGCGGAACTGGGGTTCGATCAACCCGGCCCGAGAGAAGTGGGCGAGCGCGCTGGCCGAAGCGATGTAGCGCCGGCTGTAGGGAGATTTACCCGCGGCCGGACAGGTGATCTTCCGGCCGGCGACGCGCCACGCATAGCCGAGCGGTGGGCGAGTAACCAGCACGAACGAATTTCGGACACCAGCGTCCGTCACGCAGAGCTACCTATCGGCTGCTCCATTGGTAGTGAAAGTGGGCAGACTCGCGTCATACCATCGAGGCGGGCAAGTCCCTATCACTGAGACGCAAGCGGGAGCCACCGACGATCGCCGGCTGTTTCGGGAACCACAGGAAGTTGCCAAGTCGTTAACTTGATGACGTTAACAACCACGACGTAGTTGGCGACTTTCCGGGCAACTGAGTCACCGCAGCTCGGCCGTGCAGGGGCGGACGAGTTGCGATCATCCCTAAGGATGTGGGTAACCTTGTCTCAAATGCCTACGGTTAGTAACTTTCCCACGGATCTGGATACCGATTCCGTAACCGAGCAGGCACCGAACGAGATCGGTTCGGCCGCTCGCGAGTCCGAAACCAGTCCTCTGGTCCGGATCCGTTCGCTGCTGCCCGGCCTGGCCCGAGCTGAACAGCGCGTAGCCAAGGTCGTCCTCGATGACCCGTCCGCAGTAGCGCGCCGCTCGATCACCGAGGTCGCCCTGGCCGCGAGCACCAGCGAGACCACGGTGACCCGGTTCTGCAAGGCCGTGGGCGTAGGCGGATACCCGCAGCTGCGCATCGCGCTGGCCGCTGACACCGCCCGCTCCGAGGCGCGGTCCACCCGCAACCTGGGCGGCGAGATCGCCGTGGACGACGACCTGGCCGCGGTGGTGGGCAAGGTCAGCTTCGCCGACGCGCGCGCCGTCGAGGAAACCGCTGAGCAGCTCGACATCGCGACCCTGCAGCGCGTGATCGACCTGCTCGCCGACGCCGGCCGGACCGACGTCTACGGCGTGGGCGCGAGCGCTTTCGTCGCCGCCGACCTGCAGCAGAAGCTGCACCGCATCGGCCGCGTGTGCTTCGCCTGGTCGGACACCCACATCATGCTGACCTCGGCCGCGGTGCTGGGCGCCGGCGACGTCGCCATCGGCGTCTCGCACACCGGCGCGACCACCGACACCGTCGAGGCGCTGCAGGTGGTCCGCGAGCACGGCGCGACCACCGTGGCGCTGACCAACTTCCCGCGCTCGCCCATCACCGAGGTCGCCGACTACGTCCTGACCACCGCCGCCCGCGAGACGACCTTCCGCTCGGGCGCGACGGCGAGCCGGATCGCCCAGCTCACGGTCATCGACTGCCTGTTCATCGGGGTTGCCCAGCGCCACATGGACAGCGCGTCCGCCGCGCTGGAAGCCACTCGCGACGCCGTCGGCGGCCACCGCCTCGGCGTGCGACCGGACGGCCGGAGGCGTCCGCGAGAGACCGGAAAGTGAGCACGAAGGAAACGGTGAGACGCATGATGACGGTGCCCAGTCAGGTGGTCCACGTCGATTCCCCGACCGAGCAGCGCAACCCCCGCACCACCGAGATCGACCGGATGTCGACGCTCGGCATCCTGACCACGATCAACGACGAGGACCGCCGGGTCCCCGACGCGGTCGCCAAGGTCCTGCCCCAGCTGGCGGACGCGGTCGATCTCGCGGTGGAGGCGTTGCGCACCGGCCATCGTGTGCACTACGTCGGCGCGGGCACGTCCGGCCGGCTGGCGACGCTGGATGCCGCTGAGCTGGTGCCGACGTTCAACGTGCCTGCCGACTGGTTCGTCGCGCACCACGCGGGCGGCGACCGGGCGCTGCGCGAGGCGGTCGAAAACGCCGAGGACGACGCTGCGGCGGGCGCCGCGGAAATGGCGGCTTCGGTCCGGGCGGGCGACTTCGTGCTGGGCCTGACCGCGTCCGGTCGCACCCCGTTCGTGCTGGGCGCGCTGCACCGGGCCGGCCGGCTCGGCGCGTCGACCGGGCTGGTGTCGGGCAACGCGCGTGCGGTGCGGCCGGCCGGGGTCGACGTGTTCATCGCGGTGGACACCGGGCCGGAGGTCATCGCGGGGTCGACGCGGATGAAGGCGGGCTCGGCGCAGAAGATCCTGCTGACCGCGTTCTCCACGGCCACGATGATCAAGCTCGGCCGGACGTACTCGAACCTGATGGTCAGCCTGCGGGCGACGAACGCGAAGCTGCGCGGCCGGACCCTGCGGATCCTGATGGAGGCGACGGGCGCGGACGAGCGGGAGGCCGCCGAAGCCCTCGCCGAGGCCGACGGTGACCTGAAGGTCGCGCTGGTGCACCTGCTGTGCGGTGTCGACGCGGCGACGGCGGCCGCGATGCTGGCCGCGAACGGCGGGCACGTGCGGGAGGCGCTGCTCGCCTGCGCGACGACCTGAGGTCGCGCGGTCCCGGGGAGGTGCGCTGGGAGCGTCGCACGTCCCCGGAATCACGCGACTGCGCCCGTGGGTGAGGCTGGCTGGGGCGTGGCCGGCAGCTGTTCGGCCACGCGTGCCGGCTCCGTGGATCGGCCAGTGCCGATGGCCTGCGGCATTGCGGGGGCCGGTGGGCCGCGGAACAGCAGCCTCCGCCGGTGGGCAGCCACCGGCACCGGCTCGCGCACGGCGCGGCAGAGACGTCGGCAGCCCGCGGCCAGGACACCCTGGACAGGCCGGCGGCCAACCGCGCGCACCGAGCAGGCCGGCGCCTCTACAGTCGCAGCCAGATCAGCCGACATCTGGGGCAGGCCAACGGCCCCGGCCCGCGCACCGAACAGCCCACCACCCCGGAAACCACGGCCAGGCAAGCCACCAGCCGGGGCGGGCCGACGACCAGCCAACCGCCCCGGTCCCCGCGTCGAACAGCCCGCCGCCGCGGCAACCGCGGTCAGGGTCAGCCGGCGGCGTCGGCGATGCTCTTGGCCTCTCGGGCGCCTGCTTCGAGCGCTTCGCAGCTGAAGAGGAGCCACTCGCGGACTCCGGTGGGCCTTCCGGTCGCGAAGGCGGCCGCCGCCTCCTCGTACCGGGCCGCTCGGCGGAAGAACGCCACCTCGGGCACGCTCAGGCCCTTCGGATCGACGCCGGTCGCCGTCATGGTCAGGCGGGCGGCGGCGCGGGCCAGCACGCCGTCCGCCGTGCCGAACGGGCGCAGGCTCAGCAACTCACCGTGCACGACGGCCGTCAGCACCGCGCCCGGCACCGATGTCACGCCGGTGACCAGCTGCGTCAGCAGGTCCAGGCGGGCCCCGGCAGCCGGACCGGGACGGCCCAGCGCGTTCTGGTCGCCCACCAGATCAGCGGCCGCCAGGACGTGCATCCGCGCCAGTGCCTGTCGCGGGGCGCGGCGCCACGTCGGCAGCAGCGACTCACTCGCCGAGGCGACCCGCAGCGCGCCCGCCAGGATCGGGTCCTTCACCTCGGCGTCCGCCGGGATCTCCGGGTCCGCGCCGTCCAGTGCGGCGGACGCGCGGGCGGCCCGGACGGACGCCTCGGCCGCCGTGGCGGAGCCGCCGCGCAGGTTCACCGGGAGCCGGTGCACCGCGAAGACCGCGTCCTGCGCCTTCTTCGCCGCTTCGGCCACGCCCTCCAGCTCGAGCAGGGGCGCCAGTGGGTCGCTCATGCCGCCGGCACCTCCCGCGCCGCTTCGGCGGCACCATCCAGCCCCGGCACCACACGACCAGCATCCGCCGCCCCGGCGACACCATCCAACCAGCCACTCACGCGTCCAGCACCTGCCCCTCGCGGTGGATTACCGGTGGCTGTTTCGACCAGGCGAAGTTGATCCACCGGTCCGTGCGGCGCCACACGTACTCGCACTTCACCTCTGACCAGGGCTTTTCGTACACCACCGCGCAGCGCACGTCCGCGACGTGGTCGGCGCAGAAGTCGCGCACCAGCTTGAGCGTCGCACCCGTGTCGGCGACGTCGTCGGCCACCAGGACCTTCGCGCCGGTCAGGTCCACGGCGTTGGGCACCGGCGGCAGCATCACCGGCAGCTCCAGCCGCTCGCCGACGCCGGTGTAGAACTCGACGTTCATGACGTGCAGGTTCTTCACGTCGAGCGCGTAGCCGAGCGCGCCGGCGACGAACAGCCCACCGCGGGCGATGGACAGGACCACGTCCGGCTCGTAACCGCTGTCCGCGACCTGCTGGGCGAGCTCCCGGCTGGCCGAACCGAACAACTCCCAGGTGAGCTCTTCCCGCTCAGCCACTCGGACCTCCTTCGACGCGTACCGGGAGCATATGAGGCGACCGAGTGGACCTTGAAAGCAAGCCAGCACTGGCACTAGCAGACGTCCAATCGGGAGACGTAGCGTCCCCGGCATGACCTGGCATGACCGGCCCGCCCTGCACGGCAAGCACGTCCACCTCGAACCGCTCGGCCCGGAACACGCCGAGGGCCTGCACGAAGCCGGTCGCGACCCCGAGGTCTGGCGCTGGCTCAGCCTCCGCCAACCCGTCACCCTCGACGCCACCAAGGCCATGATCGACGACATCCTCGCCGAGCCCGGCCGCCTCGCCTGGGCCCAGGTCGACGCCACGACCGGCCGCGTCGCCGGCACGACCTCCTACTACGAGATCGTCCCGCGCCACCGCGCCCTCGCCATCGGCTACACCTGGATCGGCAGGCCGTGGCAACGCACGGCGCTGAACACCGAAGCCAAACTCCTGCTGCTGGAACGCGCTTTCGACGTGCTCGGCGCGCAGCGGGTCACCTGGCACACCGACCACCGCAACGAGCAGTCACAGCGCGCCATCGAACGGCTCGGCGCCAGCCGGGAGGGCGTGTTGCGCGCGCACCGCATCCGCCCGGACGGCAGCCGCCGCGACACGGTCGTCTACTCACTGCTCGCGGAGGAGTGGCCCACGACACAGCGGAAACTGCTCGATCGCGTGCGGTGACGGCCACGAGACCTGCCGTGAGGTGCTGCGCTCTTTCGTCACGGGGGCTAACGTCGCTACCGTGCATCCGGCGTCAGCCAGAGATGAGTGACTTCAGGAGGCCGTGCACCATGACAGAGCAGTCCCCCGCGCTGGACAACCTGCTCACCGAGAACCGGACGTTCCCCCCGGGCGACGAGTTCGCGGCGCAGGCCAACGCGAAGGCCGATTGGTACGAGAAGGCGGACGCCGACCGCGAAGCGTTCTGGGCCGAGCAGGCGGAGCGGCTGCACTGGGACACCAAGTGGTCGCAGGTACTGGACTGGTCGAACGCGCCCTTCGCGAAGTGGTTCGTCGGCGGCAAGCTCAACGTGGCCTACAACTGCGTCGACCGGCACGTCGAGTCCGGGCACGGTGAGCAGGTCGCCATCCACTGGGTCGGCGAGCCGGGCGACACCCGCGACATCACCTACGCCCAGCTGAAGGACGAGGTCTCGAAGGCCGCCAACGCGCTGGCCTCCCTCGGCGTCACCTCCGGCGACCGGGTCGCGATCCAGCTGCCGATGATCCCCGAGGCGATCGTCTCGATGCTGGCCTGCGCGCGGCTGGGCGCGATGCACTCCGTGGTCTTCGGCGGGTTCTCCCCGGCCGCGCTGCGCTCGCGCGTGGACGACGCCGAAGCCAAGGTCGTGATCACCTCCGACGGGCAGTACCGCCGCGGCAAGGCCGCCCCGATGAAGACCAACGTGGACGAGGCCCTCGACGGCGCCCAGTCGGTCGAGAAGGTCATCGTCGTGCGCCGCACCGGCGAAGACGTTCCCATGAGCGAGCGGGACGTGTGGTGGCACGACCTGGTCGACGGCCAGTCCGCCGAGCACACCCCGGAGGCCTTCGACTCCGAACACCCGCTGTTCATCCTCTACACCAGCGGTACCACCGGGAAGCCCAAGGGCATCCTGCACACCTCCGGCGGCTACCTGACCCAGGTCGCCTACACCCACCACGTCGTCTTCGACCACAAGCCGGGCGAGGACGTCTACTGGTGCACCGCCGACATCGGCTGGGTGACCGGCCACTCCTACATCGTCTACGGCCCGCTGGCCAACCGCGCGACCCAGGTGGTCTACGAGGGCACCCCGAACACCCCGCACGAGGGCAGGCACTGGGAGATCATCCAGAACCACAAGGTCTCCATCTACTACACCGCGCCCACGCTGATCCGCACGTTCATGAAGTGGGGCGAGGACATCCCGGCGAAGTACGACCTGTCCAGCCTCCGCGTGCTGGGCAGCGTCGGCGAGCCGATCAACCCCGAGGCGTGGATGTGGTACCGCGAGCACATCGGCGCGAGCAAGGCGCCCATCGTGGACACCTGGTGGCAGACCGAGACCGGCGCGATCATGATCTCCCCGCTGCCGGGCGTCACCTCGACCAAGCCCGGCTCGGCGCAGCGCCCGCTGCCCGGCATATCGGCGAAGGTCGTGGACGACACCGCGACCGAGGTCGGCAAGGGCGGCGGCGGTTACCTGGTGCTGGACAAGCCGTGGCCGTCGATGCTGCGCGGCATCTGGGGCGACGACGAGCGCTTCCGCGACACCTACTGGTCGCGGTTCGCCGACCAGGGCTACTACTTCGCCGGTGACGGCGCCAAGTACGACAACGACGGTGACATCTGGCTGCTCGGCCGGGTCGACGACGTCATGAACGTCTCCGGTCACCGCATCTCCACCACCGAGGTCGAGTCGGCGCTGGTCTCGCACCCGACCGTGGCCGAGGCGGCGGTGGTCGGCGCGTCCGACCCGACGACCGGGCAGGGCATCGTCGCGTTCGTGATCCTGCGCGGCTCGGCCGCCGAGGGCGGGGACGAGGCCGTGCAGGAGCTGCGCAACCACGTCGCCAAGGAGATCGGCCCGATCGCCAAGCCGCGGCAGATCATGGTCGTGCCCGAGCTGCCGAAGACCCGCTCCGGCAAGATCATGCGGCGCCTGCTGCGGGACGTGGCCGAGAACCGCCAGATCGGCGACGTCACCACGCTGGCCGACTCCAGCGTGATGGAGCTGATCTCCAGCGGCCTGCAGTCCGGCAAGTCGGAGGACTGACGCATAAACAAGGGGCCTGCACCGGTTGCCGGTGCAGGCCCCTTGTCGTGGGAACCCGAGGAAGAGCCGGATCAGCCGGTGACGTCCAGGTGGGCCTTCACCGGGGTCGGCCGCGGGGCCTTGCCGTTGGCGTCGGGCTTGTCGCCCGCACCCGAGCCGGCGCCGCCACCGGAGCTGGTCTTCGTCGAGGTCGGGGTGCTGGTGCCCGGCTTCGAGGTGCTGGTCTTGGTCGGCGCGGTGGTCGGGGTCTCGCCGCCGTTGTCGTCGTCGCCCGGCGCGCAGGTGACCGACGCGATGTCCAGCGTCTGCAGGTTGTCGATCTTGATCGAGATCGCGGTGACGGTGATCGAGCCGTCGTCCTTCTTGGTCTGCTTGTTCAGCACGACCGAGAGCAGGCCCGGCACGGCGACCGTGGTGTTGGTCGGCGCGTTGACGTCGAGGGTGACGTCACCGAGCTTCGCCTTGGCGAGCGAGGAGTTGCCCTTGCCGGCCTCGCACTCCGCCTCGATGGCGGTCGCGGTCAGCAGCGGCTTGCCGACGCCGAGACCGACGTTGACGTCGGCGACGCTGGCGCGCGCCTGGCCGGCACCGGCTGACGCGTTGAGCAGCTTCACCTGCGCCAGGCCCGGCACGTTCAGCGTGGCGAGCGACTTCTGCTCGAAGCCCTTCTCGTCGGTGACGTACGGGCTGGGGTCGATGCCGAGGAGGCCCTTGGCGGCGATCGCGTAGGCGGAGTTGACGCCGTCCGCGGTGGTGGTGGTCGCCCCAGCGGCGGGCGCGAGCAGCACCGAGGTGGCGAGCGCGGTCGCGAGCACGCCGACGCCGCCGGCCACAGCCTTCTTTCTGGACAAGGAATTCCCTTTCGTGAAATGGAAATGCGGGATGAATTCGCCGGTGGCCCCCCGTGACGGATTCCGGCCACCGGCGAGGTGGCGAAGAAGCTCAGGCCGTCACGTGATGTTCACGATCGTGCCGAGCGGCAGTTTGACCAGTTCGTCGAGCGCCTCCGAGGGGACCCGGATGCAGCCGTCACTGTTCGCCTGGCCGGCGAAGCTGTTGTTGGGCCAGGTGTGCAGGCCCACCGTGCCCGGGCCGCCGCCGAAGGTCTCCAGCGAATCGGAGTGGTAGCTCAGCGGCAGGACGATAGGGCTGTAGGTGTTCTTCGTTTCCTCGATCGAGGCGATGATGTAAGCACGCCCCGCCGGGGTCGGGTGTTCGGGCTTGCCGATGCCGATCGTCCACTTGCCGATCGACTTGCCGCTCTCCAGGATCTCCAGGCTGAACGCCGCACGGTCCACGTTGACCACGTAGTCGTTCTGGGCGGATTCGGCGGCGCCGTCGCTGAGGTGGACCCAGCCGGACGCGGCGTTGGGCCGGGTGGGCAGCAGGATCTGCGCCCAGTCGCCCTGCTCCGCGATCACCGGTACCCAGGTCGGCGATCCCATTTGGATGGACGGCAGCTTCGCGATCGCTTTGCCGCCAACGGAGTCGTACACGACCATGTCGGCCTTGGGGTGGATTACGCGGCCCGCCGTCGCGCCGCCGGAGGGCTGCGGGTCGAGCGGGGCGTTCGCGACCGTGGCGAACGTGGTCGCCTCCGGCAGCTGGGTCAGATCTTCCTGGCTCACGGCGGCCGGCTTCACGCCGCCCTCGTCGCCACTGGAGCAAGCTCCGGTCAGCAGAGCCAGGGTCGAGACTCCGGCCACGGCGAGGAGCCGGACCGGGAGCCGGCCGCGGCGCGCAGATCCGTTCTGCACGCGCGAGCTGCACGTCATGGGCATTACCACAATCCTTGAGGACCTACATCGGACAAGAATTCACCAAGGCGGTCTCCCCCGAAGACATGCGGCACCGCAACTGCGCCTTGGGCCTTATTGCTATCAGGACCCCCCTAGGTGATCAAACCTCCGGGTGACGGGGGCGAACTAGGGAGAGCAGGGCAAATGTTGCGTTTGCCGAGGTCGCGCGAAAAACGAGATACACCCGATCGGGTAGAGATACGTAACGCCCACGTCAGCAAGCCCCTATCGAGCGACATCGCTTCCTCACCCTGCTGGGTGAGGATCGCAGAGTATCGACACCCGTTGCGGCGCGACGCCCCGGGGTACCCCGGCGCAGGCAGCGCGGGACAATCCAGGGGCACGACCCCAGCGAGCGGCTATCGAACGCCTGTTCTACAATTCGGGCCGACGTAGCCGGACCCCACGAGAGGGAGACCGCAGCACCGATGAGCTTGGACACCACGACCACCCCGCAGGAGCAGGAAACTCCCGTCGCGCCGGCTCCGGTCGCGGACGACTCCGCGGCCGCTCCCGCTCCCGCCTCCGCGTCCACCGAGACGGAGGAGGCCAAGCCCAAGCGCGGCCGCCCGAAGGGCACCGCGGCGAAGAAGACCCGCACCGTCGAGCTCACGCTCACCGTCACCGGCGCCGCCGACGGCGAGTGGCAGGCCGAGCTCAAGCACGGCTCCAAGTGGGTCGCACAGGGACTGAAGATCCCGGCCTCGGCCGTGTCCCGCGCGGCCAAGGAACTGCACGAGGACCTGTCCATCCCGATCGACGAGGTGATCAACGCCGCCGTCGAGCAGCAGAAGGCCAAGGTCGCCGCGCTCGAGGCCGAGCTGGAGCAGGCCAAGCAGGCACTGGCCGAACTCGACGGCTGACCTCGGCCGTTCCCGCGGTCGCCCGCGGCGACCAGGACTCGCCGGGGCGGATGTCATCGATCAGGCATCCGCCCCGGCGTTCTTTTCGGTCCGGCCACTTTCCGCGTACCATCTGTATACAACGTGTATGGAGGGAGCCCGGATGCCGGCGACGAGCAAGCCCGCCCTGTCCGGGCGGGCCAAGGCCTACGACTACCTGAAGAACACCGTGCTGGCCGACCCCGACGCCGAGGGCACGTTCATCAGCGAACAGGAGATCGCCGAGCACGTCGGCGTCTCACGCACGCCGGTGCGGGAGGCGCTGCTGCAGCTCGCGGCCGAGGAGATGGTGCAGCTCGTGCCCAACCGGGGCGCCTACATCGCCCCGCTGACCGGGCGCGACCTGCGGGACCTCGTCGAGCTGCGCGGGCTGCTCGAACGGTTCGCGGCCGAGCGGGTGATGGCGGCCGGGACCGTGCCGTGGCGGGCCATGCAGAAGGTCCTCGAGCAGCAGGAGCGCTGTGACGACCCGGCGTCGGCCAAGGAGTTCATCGAACTCGACACGCACTTCCACACCCTGCTCGTCGAGGCGGCCGGCAACGCGATGCTGAGCCGGACCTACACCGCGCTGCGAGCCCGGCAGGTCCGTGCCGGGCTCGTCGCGCTGCGGCGGTCGGGGACCCGGCACGCGGAGGTCTGCCGCGAGCATCAGGCCATCGTGACCGCACTGGCCAACCGCGAGGTCGAGGCGGCGCTGGCGGCCATCGACGACCACCACGCCCGGACCCTGAAGCATCAGCTGACGACCACCTGAGTCTCGTCGCGGGCCGCCCGCGCCAGCGCAAGACCGATGATGGTGACGACCGCGGTCACCACCACGTACAGCGCGAGCGCCAGCCAGCTGTCGAAACCGGCCAGCAGCGAGGTGAACAGCAGCGCCGCGACGGCCCCGCCGATCACCCCGGCGAGCGTGTAGGCCAGCGAGCTGCCGGTGTAGCGCAGGCGCTCGGAGAACTGCTCGGTGATCAGCGCGGCCTGCGGGCCGTACAGCGCGGCGTGGATGACGAGCGCGATCACGATCCCGACCAGCAGCAGGCCGAACGAGCGGCCGGAGACCAGCGGGAAGAACACGAACGGCCAGATCGCCGCGGCGATGGTCGCGAAGAGGTAGAGCTTGCGGCGGTTCACCCGGTCCGACAGCGCGCCGAAGGCCGGCATCAGGACGAGCTGGCCAGCGGAACCGATCATGACCGCGGTCAGGCCCTGGCTGCGGGACATGCCCAGCTCCTGGGTCATGTAGGTCAGGACGAAGACGGTGAACAACGCGTACAGCACGTCCGGGCAGACGCGGACGAAGATCGCGGCCACCAGGGCGCGGCGCTCGTGCTTGAAGACCTCGGAGATCGGCGCGCTGGGCCGCTCGCCGCTCTCCGCGATGCGCTTGAAGACCGGGGTCTCCTCCAGCTTGAGCCGGATCCACAGGCCGAACGCGACGAGCACGGCGGAGAGCAGGAACGCCACGCGCCAGCCCCACGAGTCGAACTGCGCCTCGGTCAGCAGCAGGGCGAGCAGGGCCAGGACACCGTTGGCGAGCAGGTTGCCCGCGGGTGGTCCGACCTGGGCCGCCGACGCCCAGAACCCGCGCTTCTTCGGATCGCCGAACTCGCTGGACAGCAGCACCGCGCCGCCCCATTCGCCGCCGATGCCGACACCCTGGGCGAAGCGCAGCAGCACCAGCAGGACCGCGGCGGTGCCACCGATCGAGGCGTGGGTGGGGAGGACACCGATGAGGAAGGTGGCGATGCCGGTGAGCAGCAGGGTGATCACCAGCACGCGCTTGCGGCCGAGCACGTCACCGAGGCGGCCGAAGACGAAGCCGCCGAGGGGGCGGGAGAGGTAGCCGACGGCGTAGGTGGAGAACGCGGCCATCGTGCTGACCAGCGGATCGCCTGCCGGGAAGAACTGGTGGCCGAACACGGTGGCGGCGGCGACCGAGTAGGCCGCGAAGTCGTACCACTCCAGCGAGGTGCCGGACAGGCTCGCCAGGAAGGCACGCCGCAGCGATGCCCTGTCCACGGTCGGCGTTACCGAGGTCATTGCTCACATCCCGATCTCTTGGGTGCCACGTTGCGGTAATACTCGTTGTATACAACCTGCATGCGCAAGCCCCCGCAGGTAAGAACTGGGTTACCCGACTTTACGGAGGACGACATGCCGACGCTGAGCTTCGACCTGCCCGACGGCACGACGGTGACCACGCCGGTCACGACGCTGCTCAACGCCGGGTACGCGGGCCGCGACCAGGCCGACGTCGCGGCGCACGTCGCGGAGCTGGCGGAGCTGGGCGTCCCGGCGCCGAAGGTCACGCCGGCGCTGTACCCGGTCGCCCCGTACCTGGCCGCCCAGACCGACGAGGTGCCCGTCCAGCACGACCGCACCTCGGGGGAGGCGGAGTGGGCGCTGGTGATCACCGCGGAGGGGGTGCTGCTCACGGTGGCCTGCGACCACACCGACCGGGAGCTGGAGGTGCACGGTGTGGCGTGGAGCAAGAACGCGGCGCCGGACGTGCTGGGCCGCAAGGCGTGGCGGCTGGACGACGTGGCGGACCGGCTGGACTCGCTGACGCTGCGCGGATGGGCCGACGGACAGCTGATCCAGGACGGCACGCTCGCGGAGCTGCTGACGCCGCAGCACTGGCTGGACGTGCTGCGGGAGCGCGGGCTGTACGAGCCGGGGGTCGTGCTGATCTCCGGGACCATCCCGATGGTGCCGGGGGTGAACCAGTTCGCCGCCGAGTGGCGGGTGGAGCTGGGCGACCCGGCGACCGGAAACACCATCGAGGCCGGTTACCAGGTGCGCCGACTGCCCGAGGCGATCGGCTGAATCGAGTGGGGCTGTGGGCGCAGGGCCAGGGCTGGGGTACCGGCGCCCAGCGCGGGTGGAGGCACGGCAGTCGCCGAAGGCAACCACCCGGCAGGGGCTGCAGCGCTTGCACGGCCGGGATGGCCGGGGGGCCGGGCAGGTCCCGGCGTGGGTAGAGGCGCGGGATTACCGGAGGCCATCGCCCGGCAGGCCCTGCTGCGCCCGCGTAGCGGGCATGCCCGGGGCGTGACTGGAGGCCTGGCACCCGGCGCGGGTAGAGGCCGCAGGGTGCCGGAGGCCATGACCCGGCAGAGGCTGCTATGCCCGCGAAGCGGGCACGCCCGGGGCGCAACTGGAGGCCTGACACCCGGCGAAGGTAGAGGCCGCAGGGTGCCGCAGGCCATGACCCGGCAGAGGCTGCTATGCCCGCGAAGCGGGCACGCCCGGGGCGCAACTGGAGGCCTGACACCCGGCGCGGGTAGAGGCCGCAGGGTGCCGCAGGCCATGACCCGGCAGAGGCTGCTGCGCCCGCGAAGCGGGCACGCCCGGGGCGCAACTGGAGGCCTGACACCCGGCGCGGGTAGAGGCCGCAGGGTGCCGCAGGCCATGACCCGGCAGAGGCTGCTGCGCCCGCGAAGCGGGCACGCCCGGGGCGCAACTGGAGGCCTGACACCCGGCGCGGGTAGAGGCCGCAGGGTGCCGCAGGCCATGACCCGGCAGAGGCTGCTGCGCCCGCGAAGCGGGCACGCCCGGGGCGCAACTGGAGGCCTGACACCCGGCGCGGGTAGAAGCCGCAGGGTGCCGCAGGCCACGACCCGGCAGAGGCTGCTGCGCCCGCGAAGCGGGCACGCCCGGGGCGCAACTGGAGGCCTGACACCCGGCGCGGGTAGAAGCCGCAGGGTGCCGCAGGCCACGACCCGGCAGAGGCTGCTGCGCCCGCGAAGCGGGCACGCTCAGAGAGCATGGGCGAGCCAGGTCCCAGCGCGTCCCGGCGCGGGTAGGGGCGCGCCGGGGCGTCGGGGTCACCCTCGCAGCTGGGCGTTGATTCGTGCGGCTTGTCGTGTGAGGTGGTCTCGCTCGGCGAGGTTTGATGCCTTCGCCGCGGCCTCGGCGTACAAGTGGGCCGCCGTCGCCAGGTCGCCGTTGCGTTCGTGCAGGTGGGCGGCCACCGCGGCGTACCTGGGCAGGCCCGAGTCGAGCGTCTCGAGTTCCGCCAGCCCCGCGCGGGGGCCGTCCGCCTCGCCCACTGCCACCGCTCGGTTCAGGCGTACCACCGGGCTGTCGGTCAGCCGCACGAGCTCGTCGTACCACTCGACGATCTGCGGCCAGTCCGTCTCCTCCGCGGTGCGCGCGTCGGCGTGCAGGGCCGCGGCCGCGGCCTGCGCCTGGAACTCACCGAGCTGGTCGCGGGCCAGCGCCGCCTGCAGGATCTCGACCCCCTCCGCGATCGACCGCGTGTCCCACCGGCTCCGGTCCTGCTCGGCGAGCGGCACCAGGCTGCCGTCGGGCGCGGTCCGGCTCGCGCGGCGGGCGTGGTGGATCAGCATGAGCGCCAGCAGCCCCGCCACCTCGGGGTGGTCGATCGCCGCCGCGAGCCGGCGGGTCAGCCGGATCGCCTCGGCCGCCAGGTCGACGTCTCCGGAATACCCCTCGTTGAACACCAGGTACAGCACGCGCAACACGGTGCCGACGTCGCCGGGCCGGTCGAACCGCACACCGGACACCGTGCGCTTGGCGCGGCTGATGCGCTGCGCCATCGTCGCCTCCGGCACCAGGTAGGCCTGGGCGATCTGCCGCGTGGTCAGCCCGCCCACCGCCCGCAACGTGAGCGCCACCGCGGACGACGGCGTCAGCGACGGGTGCGCGCACAGGAAGTAGAGCTGAAGGGTGTCGTCCACCGCGGGCGCCGGCCCGGGCTCGGGTTCCTCGTCGACGAGCTCCTCCCGGCGGCGGCGGGCGGCGTCCGCGCGGGTGGCGTCGAGGAACTTGCGCCAGGCCACCGTGACCAGCCAGCCCTGCGGATCCCGCGGCGGGTCGGACGGCCACACCCGGACCGCCTCGACCAGCGCCTCCTGCACGGCGTCCTCGGCCGCCGCGAAACCGGCTCCGCGGCGGACGAGGATCCCGAGCACCTTCGGGGTGAGGCTCCGCAGCAGCGCCTCGTCCATCGGTGCGGTCACTCCGTCACAGTCGGCTGGTTCCCGAGGAACGGGCGCACCTCCAGCCACTCGTGGATCGGCTTCCCGCCCGCCCCCGGCGCCGCCGACAGCTCACCGGCCAGCTCGACCGCCCGCTCGTAGCTGTCCACGTCGACCACCATCCACCCGGCGATCAGGTCCTTCGTCTCGGGGAACGGACCATCGGTCACCGGCGGCCGCCCCTCCCCGTCGTACCGCGCCCAGGTGCCCTCCGGGGCCAGCGCCTGGCTGTCGACGTACTCGCCGGTCTCCTCCAGCCGCTTGGCGAAATCGTTCATGTACCGCACGTGCGCCGAGATCTCCTCCGGCGTCCACTGCGCCATCGGCACGTCGTTCACCGAAGCCGGAGCGCCGCGGTAGTGCTTGAGAAAGAGGTACTTCGCCATCGTCCACTCCTCGCTGTGATGCGACCCATTCTGGCCGCGTTCGCACCGGGGACGGAGCCGTTCACCGGATCTCGACACCGGCGGCCGGACTTTTCCTCCGCGTGCGCACCTGCCAAGATCCACAGGTGACCGATCTCCTGTCCGCGCTGGACACGCACGTGCGGGCGTTCAACGAACGCGACCTCGCCGCCCTGCTCGCCGGGTTCACCGACGACGCCACCTGGATCACCGGCACCACGACCGTCCGCGGCAGCGCGGAACTGGCCGACCTGTTCGAGGGCGCGATGCGCGGGCTCCTGCCGACGCTGACGATCGACAACGTCATCGCTTCGGGTGACCAGGCCGCGGCGCAGCTCACCGAGACGCTCACCGCCGACGGCACCGAGCACACCTTCGCGATCGCCGGTTTCTACCGTTTCCGCGACGGGCGGATCGCGGCCGCGAAGATTTACCGCGAGGGTTCCGCGGAGATTTAGGTAAGTCTCAGCTAATGCGGGAAATTCGCCGCGGGATGCTTCAATAATGACGTGACCGAGACGAAGGACGCCGCTGCGGCCCACGCGCACGAACCCCACCACGAGAGCCTGGGCAGCCGGCTGAACTGGCTGCGCGCCGGGGTTCTCGGGGCCAACGACGGGATCGTGTCCGTCGCCGGGCTCGTCGTCGGGGTCGCCGGGGCGACCACCGACCACGGCGCCATTCTGATGGCCGGAATAGCCGGACTGGTCGCCGGCGCGCTTTCCATGGCCGGCGGGGAATACGTTTCGGTGAGCACCCAGCGCGATACCGAACAGGCCGCGCTCAAGCTCGAGAAACAAGAACTGAAGACCATGCCGGAGGCCGAGGAACGGGAACTCGCCGACATCTACGAGGACAAGGGCCTGTCCCGCGAACTGGCCGAGCGGGTGGCCCGCGAACTGTCGGAGAAGGACGCCCTCGCGGCCCACGCCGAAGCCGAACTCGGCATCGACCCGGATGACCTGACCAGCCCGTGGCAGGCCGCGTGGGCGTCGTTCGTGTCGTTCTCCCTCGGCGCGCTCATCCCGCTGCTGGCGATCGCGCTGCCGCCGACCTCCTGGCGGGTGTGGACGTGCGCCATCGCCGTCGTCGTGGGCCTGGCGCTGACCGGATACACCAGCGCCCGCCTCGGCAACGCCGGGGTGCGCCGCGCGGTGATCCGCAACGTGGGGGTCGGCGCGCTGACGATGCTGGTCACCTACTACGTCGGCGCACTGTTCGGCATCACCGCGGGCTAGCGCACGCCGGACATCAGCTTCCGCACGAAGGGGCTGATCAGCGCCAGCACCACACCGATCGCGATGGCCGCTCCGCCGACGACGCCGAAGTACGCGGCCTCGTGGTCGGTGCCGTAGTACTCGGCCAGCGAGCCGGACAGCGCGGTGCCCAGCGAGACCGACAGGAAGTTCAGCGCGACCATCTGCGTGCGGAACGCGTCCGGCGCCAGCTTCGTCGACAGGGACAGCCCCACCGGGGACAGCATCAGCTCCGCGACCGTGAACACCACCAGGATCCCGGCCAGCGCGAGCAGCGGCGTGCTGTTCCCGGTGCCGCCGGCGAAGAACAGGAACAGCAGGAACGCCGCCCCCATCACCGACGTGCCGAGCGCGAACTTGATCGGCGTCGACGGCTGGCGCTCGCCCAGCTTGATCCAGATCGCGGCCATCACCGGCGCGAGCAGCAGGATGAACACCGGGTTGATCGACTGCACCCAGCTCACCGGCATCTCCCAGCCGAACAGGTCGCGGTCCAGCCGCTGGTCCGAGTACACCGCGACCACGGTGAACTGCTGCTGGTACAGCGACCAGAACGCGGCGCTCGCGATGAACATCGGGATGAACGCCAGCACCCGCCGCCGCTCGATGGCGGTGATCTTGCGGCTGGTCAGGATCACCGCGAAGTACCCCACCGACGCGATGCCGACGATCCACACGACCACGTCGGACAGGTTCGCCGCGGTGACGATCCCGGTCAGCACGGCCAGCACGATGACGCCGACCAGCACCACCAGCACGCCGCCGACCGCGGGCCGCCGCCGCGCCGGCAGCGGGTTCGGGACCTCGCGGGCGGTGTCGGGCAGGTTGCGCCGGAAGATCGTGTACTGGGTCAGGCCGATGGCCATGCCGATCGCGGCCAGGCCGAACCCGAGGTGGAACCCGACCTCGCTCTGCGCGAGCCCGGTGAGCAGCGGGCCGATGAACGCGCCCAGGTTGACGCCCATGTAGAAGATCGTGAAGCCGGAGTCGCGCCGCGGGTCCTGCTCGCCGTAGAGCGTGCCGACGACCGCGGTCGCGTTGCCCTTCAGCCCGCCGCTGCCGACCGCGACGCAGGCCAGGCCGACGCCGATCCCGAGGAAACCGGGCAGCAGCGCCAGGCTGATGTGGCCGATCATGATGAGCACCGCGCTGTAGAACAGCGTGCGCTCGGAGCTCAGCAGGCGGTCGGCGACCCACGCGCCCACGATCGTGGACAGGTACACCAGACCGCCGTAGGCCCCGACGATGCTGGTGGCGGTGGCCTCCGGCATCGCGAGGCCGCCCTCGGCGACCGAGTAGTAGAGGTAGATCGGCAGGATGCCGAGCATCCCGTAGTACGAGAAGCGTTCCCACATCTCGACGCCGAACAGGTTCGCGAGACCGATCGGGTGCCCGAAGAACCGCGCGTCGCGCTTCGCCTCGGTAGAGGTCGTCACTGCCGCCGCCCTTGAGGTCTAGACAACGTTGGCGAGTGACATGCTACGACGCTTTCCCGGGATGTTGTTACCGGCCCGTAAGGTATGATGTTGACGGTGCGCCGGGAAGTCTGGTCGGCAACAGCCCGATCGATCCCGGAGGAGTCATTCGTGGGCCAGCCGCGCCAAGCCGCCGCCGAGTTCGTGCGTTACCTGCGCACCGAGACCACCGGCGGCATGATCCTGCTCGCCGCCACCGCCATCGCCCTGCTCTGGGCCAACTCCCCGCTCGGCGAGTCCTACCGGGTGGTGCGGGACTTCCACATCGGACCGCACCTGCTGCACCTGGACCTGTCCGTCGGCGACTGGGCCAAGGACGGCCTGCTGGCCCTGTTCTTCTTCGTCGCCGGGCTGGAGCTCAAGCGGGAACTGGTGGTCGGCGAGTTGTCGCAGCTCAAGAAGGCCGTGCTGCCGATCGTGGCCGCCGTCGGCGGGATGGTCGTGCCCGCCGCGGTCGCCCTGGTCGTCGGTGGCGGCGCGGAGGGCATGGACCGGGCGTGGGCGATCCCGACCGCGACCGACATCGCGTTCGCCCTCGGTGTCCTGGCGCTCACCGCGTCCAACCTGCCCAGCAGCGCACGGGTCTTCCTGTTGTCGCTGGCCGTGGTCGACGACCTGGGTGCGATCTTCCTCATCGCCGTGTTGTTCACCACGTCGTTCAACCTGGTGGCCGCGCTGGTCGCGGTGGTGTCGCTCGCGCTGTACGCGTTCCTGCAGTACAAGCGCGTGCGCACGGCGTGGATCTACGTGCCGCTCGCGATCGTCGTGTGGGTCGCGGTGCACTCGGCGGGCGTGCACGCCACCATCGCCGGGGTCGCGCTGGGCCTGCTCACGCGGGTGCGCCCGGACCAGGGCGAGGAGGAGGCGCCGGCGATCCGGCTGGAGCACCGGTTGCAGCCGTGGTCGGCGGCGGTGGCCGTGCCGGTGTTCGCGTTGTTCGCCGCCGGGATCGCGGTCAGCGGCGAATCGCTCGGCCGCGTGTTCACCGAGGCCGTGCCGCTGGCGGTGTTTCTCGGGCTGGTGGTGGGCAAGGCGGTCGGCATCTTCGGGGCCTGCTTCGCGGCGGTGAAGCTGCGGCTCGCGGAGAAGCCGAACGGGGTCGGCTGGCGGGACATCGCGGCGTTGTCGCTGCTCGGCGGCGTCGGGTTCACGGTGTCGCTGCTGATCGCCGACCTCGCGCTGGAGGGCGAGGCGAGCGAACTGGCCCGCACCGCGGTGCTGCTGGCCTCCGCGGTGTGCTCGCTGGCCGGGGCGGCGATGCTGGTGCGGCGGAACAAGGTACACGCCGCTGCGGAGGACTAACCGAGCCCCGGGTGGGGTCTTCTGGCACGATGACCCCCGTGAGCAGCCAGGAGCACGAACGCAACGGTCGGGATGCCCACGGGGCCGTGCCCTACATCCCGCTGAGCCCGGAGGCCGAGTCCTCCGCCGACGGCCAGTCGATCGGGAGCCTCGTCAGCCAGGCGACCCAGCACCTGTCCACCCTGGTCAGGGCCGAGGTCGAGCTGGCCAGGTCCGAGGTCGTGGGCGAGGTCAAGAAGGGCGTCAAGGGCAGCGTCTTCTTCATCGTCGCCGGGGTGATCGGGCTCTACAGCTCGTTCTTCTTCTTTTTCTTCCTCGGCGAGCTGCTGTCCGAGTGGCTCAAGCGCTGGGCCGCGTTCGGCATCGTGTTCCTGCTGATGCTGCTGGTCGCCGGCCTGTTCGGCCTGCTCGGCTGGCGCAAGGTCAAGAAGATCCGGGCGCCGGAGCGCACGATCACCAGCGTCAAGGACACCGCCGCGGCCCTCAAGCCGCGCCGGGACACCGTCCCCGAACACAGCTGAACCGCTCAGTCGCGACCGTGACGCCGCCCGACCCGTCCATCGTCCGGATCGACGGGCCCTGGGCGCACCGCGACGTGTCCGCGAACGGCATCCGGCTGCACGTCGCCGAGGCCGGGCACGGGCCGCTGGTGTTGTTCCTGCACGGCTTCGGGCAGTTCTGGTGGACCTGGCGGCACCAGCTCACCGCCCTGGCCGACGCGGGTTACCACGCGGTGGCGGCCGATCTGCGTGGTTACGGCGATTCGGACAAACCCCCGCGCGGCTACGACGCCTGGACCCTGGCCGGTGACGTCGCCGGCCTGGTCCGCGCGCTCGGCGAACGGCAGGCGCACCTGGTCGGGCACGCGTGGGGCGGGCTGCTGGCCTGGACCGCGGCCGCGATGCACCCGCGGGTGGTCGCGTCGGTGACGGTGCTGGGTGGGGCCCACCCGCTGGCCCTGCGCAGCGCGCTCGCCCGCACCGCGTTCCGCCGCAAGCGGTCCAACCAGACGCGGGCGCTGGCGCACCTGTTCCGGTTCCAGGTGCCGATGGCGCCGGAGCGGTGGCTCACCGAGGACGACGGGGCCAACCTGGAGACCCTGCTGCGCGCCTGGTCCGGTCCGCGGTGGACGGCCACCGCCGACTTCGACACCAGCGCCGCGATGTTCCGCGAGGCGGTGCGGATCCCGGGCGTGGCGCACAGCGCGCTGGAGTACTACCGGTGGGCGTTCCGGGCCCAGTTCCGCGGCGAAGGACGCCGGTTCGCGGACGCGGTCGGCACCCGGGTGGCGGCGCCGGTGCTGCAGATCCACGGCGCCGCGGACCCGTGCGTGCTACCGGAGACCGCCCGGGCGTCCGCGCCGTGGCGGGGGCCGCACTCGGCGCTGGAGGAGCTGGCGGACGTCGGCCACTTCCCGCAGCTCGAAGCACCCGCCGAGACGACCAAGACGCTGCTGGACTTCCTGGCGAAGGCCTGACGGCGCCAGACGGCGGGCGGAACTCACGCGGCTGAACGTGGAACTCGCGGGCGCGAGCGTGGGACTCGCCGCCCGGAGCGTGGAACTCGCGGCCGCGAACGCAGAACTCGCGCGCCTGAGCGTGGGACTCGCGGACGGGAGCGTGGGACTCGCGGGGGGTCAGGCGGCGCAGGCGCCGGTGGAGACCCGCGCGCTCAGGGACGGCGCCGATTCGATCACCGGGCGCACCTGGTTGCCGGTCAGCGTGAAGCCGGTGTCGGAGTCCTCCACCGAGGCCCCGAACACCACGCCGACGACCTGCCCCTGCGGATCCACCAGCGGGCCGCCCGAGTTGCCGCTGCG
The DNA here is from genome assembly GCF_003385215.1 of Amycolatopsis thermalba. Classification (GTDB taxonomy): domain Bacteria; phylum Actinomycetota; class Actinomycetes; order Mycobacteriales; family Pseudonocardiaceae; genus Amycolatopsis_E; species Amycolatopsis_E thermalba. The sequence goes on from NZ_PQHW01000059.1 coordinate 26,820, forward strand.
CACCTGCGCCCGCACGGTGTAGACGTCCCGCCGCACGGTGCGCGAATCGTAGATGTCCGGGCCCTGCAGCGTGATCTCGCTGCGGATGCGGGCGGGCGTGGCGCGGTAGGGGCCGTCCAGCGGGTAGCCGAGGACGATCGCGCTGTCACCCGCCTTCGCCGGCTCGGGCGCGAGGCTCAGCGGCGCCGCCTCCAGGCGGGGCACCGCGAGCACCGCGACGTCGACCTCCGGGTCGAAGTACACGACCCGCGCGGGCAGCCGGCCGGCCGAGGTCTCCACCGCCGTCGTCTCCGTGCCCGCCACCACGTGCGCGTTCGTCATCACCCGCTGCGGCGCGATCACGAACCCGCTGCCCTCCAGCGTGCGCGAGCACGACTCGGCGGTGCCGCGGATCTTCAGCACGCTCCCGCGCAGCTGCTGCACCACGGCGCTGTCCTGCAGCGTCGTGTCCGGCGGCGCGGTGTCGTTGATCTGCGTCTTCTGAAACGGGTCCACAATGGACGGGAATCCGGAGACGTCGAGCAGCTTCCGCAGTTCGCTGGGCAGACCCTCGGCGGCCGGCGGCATCGCCTTGTCGACCGTGCCCAGCACCGTCGAGTTGTTGATCGCGCGCGCCAGGCCGGGCAGCGCCGCGACCCCGGTCAGCGGCACCGCGATCAGCCACGCCACCACGAACACCACGACGGCCTGCACGATCGCGCCGAGCGTCTGGTCGATGCCGGTCAGCTTGTCGGTGTTGACCCGCCGCTTGACCGCGTACTTGAACCGCCGCCCCAGCCACACGCCGAGCGTCTCGCCGAGCGCGACCAGGAACACGACCGTCGCGACGGCGAAGGCGACCTTGGCGGCCGGGTTCTCGAACAGCTCGACGACCCACGGCGCGATGCGGATGCCGAGGATCGCACCGCCGATCACGCCCACCAGCGCGGGCAACGCGATCACGACGCCCTGACGCGCGCCGGAGACCGCCGCCACCAGCGCCAGCAGAATGACCAGGACGTCGACCCAGTTCACCGCGTCTCCTCAGTCGGTCGCGAGCAGATGATCGCGCAACGCTACGTCAAGATCCCGGACGTCGCCGCGATCCCACTCACGTGCCCAGCCGCCCAGTTCGAGCAGGACGGTCAGCAGTCCCGCGGTGAAGCCCCACACGAACAAACCGTTCACGGTGAACGCCGGCCCCTGGTACGTGGTGCCGGACCGGCGCACCTGGAACCGGTTGGCCGGATCGGCCAGGTCGGCCAGCGGCACCCGGGCCACCGCCGCGGTCTCCGCCGGGTCGACGGCGTGCACCGGCGAGGGCGCGTGCCAGTGGGCGAGCACCGGCGTCACGGCGAACCGGGACACCGGGATGAACAGCTCCGGCAGCACCGCGACCGGCCGCACCCCGGACGGGTCGACCCCGGTCTCCTCCTCGGCCTCGCGCAGCGCGGTGGCGACCGCGTCGGCGTCCTCGGGATCGGCGCCGCCGCCGGGGAAAGCCACCTGGCCGGCGTGCGAGCCGAGCGTGTCGGCGCGGCGCAGCAGCAGGACGTCCGGTCCGCGCTCGCCGTGGCCGAACAGGATCAGCACCGACGCGGCGCGGGTGAACTCGTCCTCGGGCGGGGTGAACCGGGTGAACGCGGTCGAGTCGAGGTCACCGCTGATCTCGACCAGCGGGCGCAGCCAGTCCGGCACCGACGCCGGTTCGACGAGCGGTCCGTTCACGACAGCCTCCGCACGACCTCACGCACCTGCTCAGGATCGGTGAAGGTGCGTGGGCTTTCGATGAGGCGGACCTGGCCGTCCGCGGTGACCAGGTAGGACGTGGGCAACGCGGGCGGCACCTTCAGCGCGCCGCGCACCGGGCCGGTCCCGCCGTCGCCGTCGAACACGGTCGGCAGGCGCACCCCGAGTTCGGCGAGCAGCGCCAGCCCGTCGTCCGGCTTGCTCTGGACCTGCACCGTGAGCACCCGCGCCGCGCCCGGCTCGTCCGCGTACCGCTGGAGCACGGGCAGCTCGGTCCGGCACGGCTCGCACCAGGTGGCCCAGACGTTGACCAGCGTCACCTGGCCGGCCAGCGCGCTGCCCAGGTCGACGGTGGACCCGTCGCCGAGGCACTCCGCGCGCACGCCCGCCAGCTGGGCCACCTCGCCGGTGCCGGACGGGCACGGCGCCAGCGCGGCGGCGGCCCGGGCGGCGGTCAGGTCCGGGCCCGTGGGCGTGTCGTCCGACCGCACCTGCGGCAGCACCGCGATGATCACCGCGAGCACCAGCAGCCCCACGGCGAGCGCCCACCTGGTCGCCGTCGTCACCGCTGGGTCACCATCGCGAGCAGGTGGTCCCGCTCCGGGCCCTTGACCAGCTTCGCGGCCTCCTCGAACTCGATCGGGCCGGTGCCGAAGGAGGGGCAGTCGCGGGCCAGCGGGCACGCGCCGCAGGCCGGTTTGCGGGCGTGGCAGACGCGGCGGCCGTGGAAGATCACCCGGTGCGAGAGCATCGTCCACTCCTTGCGGGGGATCAGCTCGCCGATCGCGTGCTCGACCTTGACCGGGTCCTCCTCCGCGGTCCAGCCCCAGCGGCGCACCAGGCGGCCGAAGTGCGTGTCGACCGTGATCCCGGGCACGTCGAAGGCGTTGCCGAGCACGACGTTCGCGGTCTTGCGGCCGACGCCGGGCAACGTGACCAGGTCGTCCAGCTTGCGCGGCACCTCGCCGCCGAACCGCTCGACCAGCGCCGCGCCCAGCCCCATCAGCGAGTTGGCCTTGGCCCGGTAGAAGCCGGTGGGCCGGATCAGCTCCTCCAGCTCGGTGCGGTTCGCGCCGGCGTAATCGGCCGCGGTGCGGTAGCGGGCGAACAGGGCGGGAGTCACCTCGTTGACCCGCACGTCCGTGGTCTGCGCCGACAGCACGACCGCGATCAGCAGCTCCAGCGGCGTGGTGAAGTCCAGCTCACAGTGTGCGTCCGGATACGCCTCGGTCAGGCAACGGAGCATGCGGCGTGCGCGTCTCACGAGCGCGAGGCGGCTCTCTTCCCCCTTGGCGGGGCTAACACGAGACGCATTCGGCACGCCGCTAGCCTACGGAAGCCGACACGCCGGACCCCGGACACCACCCCCGAACCCGTGATGAGCGAGGATCAGAACCGATGACTGTCTGGTTCGTAGTAGCGGTGCCACTCGTGATGATGTTCTTCGCGCTGGCGATGGAGCGAGTTGAGCACCGGCTGCGCCACGTCGCGGTCCAGGAGGAAGAGGTCGAGGAGTTCCTGGAGCAGGCCCGGCCCAACGAGGTCAGGGCGCTCTACGGGCACGGCATCGGTCGCGCGCTGGAGCTGTTCCGGCTGCGCCGCCTGGGTGGTCGCGCGGCCAAGTTGCGCCCCCGGAAGACCCGCTGACCTCAACCGATTCAGCGACGGTTACTCCCGCCCGTCGCCCACCACCACCCTCAGCGGACGCGCTTCGCGCGACAGTTAGTCCCGCCCGTCGCCCACCACCACCCTCAGCGGACGCGCTTCGCGCGACAGTTAGGCTGTTCCCTCGGAGCGAGATCGCCCTCGCCCGGCCGGGCGGTGATCGGTCTGTCCTCGGCGTGCCCTGAGGCGATCTCGTCCGAACGGCCTAGACTGCACGCAAGTGATCGGCGACACGCCCCGGTTCGCGGGAACACGGTCGCCACCGACGAGGAGGCACGAGGTGGACGAGACCCTGGCCCGGGCGGGCATCTTCCAGGGGGTGGAGCCGGCCGCGGCTGAGGCGCTCGCCCAGACCCTGGAAACTGTGGAGTTCCCGCGGGGTCATGTGATCTTCTCCGAGGGCGAGCCCGGCGACAAGCTGTACATCATCCTGTCCGGCAAGGTGAAGATCGGCCGCAAGTCGGCCGACGGCCGGGAGAACCTGCTGTGGATCGCCGGTCCCTCGGACATGTTCGGCGAGCTGTCCATCTTCGACCCCGGCCCGCGCACCTCGACCGCGACGACGGTCACCGAGGTGCGGGCGGTGTCGATGGACCGGCCGTCGCTGCGCAAGTGGATCGCGAACCGGCCGGAGATCGCCGAGCAGCTGCTGCGGGTCATCGCCCGCAGGCTGCGCCGGACGAACAACATGGTCGCCGAGCTGATCTTCACCGACGTCCCGGGCCGCGTGGCGCGGGCGCTGCTGCAGCTGGCGCAGCGGTTCGGCAGCCAGGAGGCCGGCATCCTGCGGGTCACGCACGACCTGACGCAGGAGGAGATCGCCCAGTACGTCGGCGCCTCGCGGGAGACCGTGAACAAGGCGCTGGCGGACTTCGCGCACCGCGGCTGGCTGCGGCTCGAGGGCAAGTCAGTGCTGATCCTGGACCCGGAGCGGCTGGCCCGCCGCGCCCGCTGACCCAGCGCCACACCAGCAAAAACAAAGGAACCGGGCGCCACCCCCGACGTGGCGCACCGGTTCCTTTGCATTTCGCGCGGGCCATCCCCCGACAGACCGCGCTCCCCGCCCTCCGGTTCTGGCCCCGACCCTTCGCCGGAGGGAGCTATATCTATTTGTCAACCTTGCCACGGCCAGTACCCCGAAGTTCAAGGCCGTTCACCCTCACAGACGCGCCCGTTGCGGGTTCGTTGCGTCGGTCCGGCGAAAAAGTCCCGCCGTTACCGAACCGAGACCTGAGCGGTAATCAACTGGTACCGGCGTACCAGTCTGAGGCATACTGGTACGCGTGTCCCAGACTTCCCTCGCCGACTACCGTGCTGCCCTGACCACGCCGGGCGCGACCCGTCCGGTGATCGCGTCCATCCTCGCGCGCCTGCCGATCGCGATGATCGGCCTGTCCGCGCTGCTCTACGTGCAGCAGGAGATGGGGTCGTTCGCCGTCGCCGGGCTGGTGTCGGCCAGCTCGCTCGTCGGCGTCGCGGTGGGGTCGGTCGTGCAGGGCAGGCTCATCGACCGCTTCGGCCCGACGCGCCCGCTGCTGTCCACCGCGGCGATGTTCGCGGTGATCCTGGTGACACTCTCGCTCGCGATCGAGGCCCACGCGGCGACCCCGGTGCTCGTCGCGCTCGCGTTCGGGATCGGCATCACGGAGCCGATGGTCGGTTCGGCCTCGCGGGCGCTGTGGGGACGGCTGGTGCCCGCCGAGGCGACGCGCAACGCGGCCTACGCCTACGAGGCGATCAGCATGGAGGTGTTCTTCATCCTCGGCCCCGGCCTGGCCGGTCTGCTGGTCGCCGCGCCGTGGCCGGGCACCGGGATGGTGGCCGGCGGCGCGTGCATGGTGGTCGGCGCGACCCTGTTCGCGCTGAGCCCGGCCGTGCGGGCGTGGGGACCGGCCGGCCGGACGCACCGGTCGCTGCTGGGCGCGCTGAGCAGCCCGGGCATGCGCACCCTCGCCCTGGCCGCACTCGGGTTCGGTGTGGTGATCGGGTTCGTCGAGGTCGCCGTGCCCGCCGCGGCCACCGAGGCCGGGGAACCGACGCTCGGCGGGGTGCTGCTGTCGGTGTGGTCGGTCAGCTCGGTCGCGTTCGGCGTGGCCTACAGCCTGCGGCCGTGGCCGCGGGAGATGTCGCTGCGCCTGCCGGTGCTGCTGGCCGGGTTCGGGGTGCTCGTGGCGCTGCTGGCCTGGCCGTCGACGCTGTGGGGCCTCGCGATCGCGATGCTCGCCGCCGGTGCGCTGATCACCCCGCAGTCGGCCACGCACTCGGCCGCGATCGAACTGGTCGCGCCGAAGGGCACCGCGGCCGAGGCCTTCGGCTGGGTGCTGACCGCGGTGACGCTGGGACTGGCGTTCGGGCAGTCGGTCAGCGGCTACCTGGTCGAGCACTCGGGCCCGTCGACGGCGTTCCTCGCCGCGACGGCGTCGGCGCTGGTGATCGCCGCGGTGGTGTACCTGCTGCGCGGCACGGTGAAGGCACCGCGCGAGCAGGTCCTGGTGCCCTAGACGGCCGTCGAGCGGCTGACGCCTTCCGCGAGCGCGACCCAGACGTCCGGCCGCGCACCGAGGACACCTCGGTCTCCTCCCTCGTCGCGGGGCTGCGCGACGGCCACTACGACGCCGCGTTCAGCCGCCCGTCGCTGGTCGACGGGCTCGCCGCGCGCGCTGGCGGTCGAGCAGGTGTGCGCCGTCCTGCCGGAAGGGCACCCGCTCGCCAGCCTGGACGAGCTGACGCTGGCCGACCTCGCGGACGAACCCTGGGTGCTGGCCGAGCGCGGCTCGTGGCCGCCGTGGCACCGCGAGTACGACGAGGACTTCCGGCGGGCCGACTGAAGATCGTCCAGCGTGCCGAGCCTGCTCGGGCTGGTGGCCGCCGGGGTCGGGATCTTCCAGCTGGCCCGTTCGACGCACAGCCTGCGCCGCTCGGGCGTGGTGTTCGTGCCGCTGGCCGGCGAGCCGGCGCGCACGGCGGGTCCTGTGGCTGCCGGACGCGGACACACCGGCCCTGCACAACCTGCGCTACGACCGCGCCGCCCGCGCGGAGCGGCCTCACCCAGGCCGGTGGGACCGCAGGTACGCCAGCTGCGCGTTGACGCTGTGTTCGGCGGGCGCCCACAGCGCCCGGTCCACGTCCGCGTACACCAGCTCCACCACCTGGCGCGCGGTGGCGTCCGCGCCCAGCTTCTCCAGCGCCGCCCGCACCTGGGCCAGCCGCTGCTCGCGGTGGTCCAGGTACTCCTGCGCGACCGCCCGCAGGTCGGCCATCTCCGGGCCGTGCCCGGGCAGCGCCGGCAGCCCGGACGGCAGCTCGATCAGCCGCCGCAGGGAGTCCAGGTACGCGCCGAGGTCGGTGAGCACCGTGGTGCCGCGGCCGAGGATCGTGTCACCGGTCAGCACCTGGTCGCCGACGCGCAGGCACACCGAGTCGCCGGTGTGGCCGGGCGTGTGCAGGACCTCGATGTCCAAACCCCCGGCGGAGATCACGTCACCGTCGGCGAACGGGCCCGCGTCCCGGCACAGCGCCGCGTCGAAGGCCCGCACCGGCGCCTGCACCCGCTCGGCCAGCCACGGCGCGCCCTCGACGTGGTCGGGGTGGTGGTGGGTGAGCAGGATCACCGCCACCGGCCCCTGCTCGGCGAGCAGCGACAGGTGATCGAGGTCCTGGTAGCCGGGGTCGACGATGACGCACTCGGCCGAGCCGGGCGCCCGCAGCACCCACGTGTTCGTGCCCTCCAGCGTCATCGTGGACGGGTTGTTCTCCAGCACGACCGCGGCGGAAGGCGAGACCTCGCGGCGCACGCCGTACGCGGGGTGGCTCATTCCGCGACCACCCGGATCACGTCGCCCTCGCGGATCAGCTTCGGGATGATCGCCTCGACCGTGCGCTCGCTGGCCAGCGCCTCCGCGGCCGTGCCGAACTCCGCCAGCTCGCTCAGGGTGTACCAGGTCGGCGGCATCAGCGTGCTGCGACCCGCCTCCGCGTCGGCCAGCGCGTCGGCCGGGCGCCACCAGCCGGACGACTCGGCCTCGGTGGTCTTGCCGTCGGCCTCCTGGCCGGCGGGCAGGATCGCGGCGAAGAACCGGGTGTCGTAGCGGCGCTTCTCCTGCGCCGGCGTGATCCAGTGCGCCCACGGGCGCAGCAGGTCGGAACGCAGCGTCAGCCCTTCGCGCGCCAGGAAGTCGGCCAGCGACAGTTCCCGCGACACCAGCGCCTCCCGCGCCCCGGCGTACTCCGCGGTGTCGGTGACCACCTCGTCGGCCGTGCCGGCGAGCAGCACCCCGGACTCCTCGAACGTCTCCCGCACCGCCGCGCACACCAGGGCCCGCGCGACCTGCTCGGTCCCGTTGAACCAGCTCGCCCAGTCGGTGGCGGGCGGCCCGGCCCACGCGATCGTCGCGTCGGCGTCGCGCTGGTCCACCCCGCCGCCGGGGAAGACCGTCATGCCGGCGGCGAACGCCATCGCGTTCACCCGCCGCTGGAGGAAGACTTCGAGACCGTCGTCGCCGTCCCGCAGCAACAGCACCGTCGCCGCGTCGCGGGGCACGGCCGGTTCGGCCGGCACCGCGTCGGAGAAGTTCATGCTCCCCGGGATCCGGAAATCAAGTTGCACCACACGAGGCAACTTACGGGGTAATCAGGAACCGGAGAAGCCGTCGACCCAGCGCGGGTCGTCCTCGGGCCGCCCGGAACCGTTGGCCCGCACCTTGGCGGCCTCGGCGCGTTCCCGCTCGGCGAGCTCGGCGTGCAGCTCACGCAGGAGCTGGCGGTCGCGCTCGGACAGCTGCGGGTCGTTGAGGTCGAGTTCCGGGATTTCGATCACTTCACCCGGGCCGATCGTCGCCGAAGCCACGGCTCTGGGCTTCTCGCCGTCCTCCGCCGCCAGCTGCGCCCGCAGCTGCGCGACCTCCTCGGACGTCATGTCCATGGTGTTCTCCACGCGGCTGGGCTCGGGGCCCTCCTCGCGCGGCTTGAACATGTGGCCCGGCCCGCCCGGGGACCGGACGACCTCGGTCGTCTCGGTCTCGGCGGCCACTTCGGTGGTGGTGGTCTCCGGCGCGGCCGGAGGTTCGGGCTCCTCGGGCTCGTCCCCGGCGGCGACCGTGGCGTGCGCCACATGCCGGCCGGAGCCCTGGCGCTGCGCCGGCGCCGTGGGAGCGGACGACGGGACGGCCCCGCCGGAGAGCCAGACGGCGGTGGCCGCGGTGAGCGCCTGCTCGTGGTAGCGGGAGCGCTCGGTGGACGGCCCGGTGACCTCGACGACCGACCGGATCCCGGCGCGCCGCAGGGCGGCGTCGATGCGGTACGCGGCGGCCGGCGGGTTGCCCTCCGGGCCGATCTCGACGAGCACCACGCGCTGCGGCAGCGGGCCCGGCACGCTGCCGGCCGGGGTGTTGCGCCACACCGCGTGCACCGACCGCAGGTCCGGCAGCACCTGGAGGGTGCGGTCGAGCGCGTCGGCGATGCCCTGCTCGGGCTGGTCGTCGCCGGTGAAGCGGTGCACGACGCCGGTCTCGGCCTCCGGGTCGTTCACCACCAGCTGGTCGGCGAGCGTCGCGTCCGACCGCGTCAGCTCCAGGACCAGCGCCAGCTCGTGCCGCTCCGCCTCGCGGACCGGCAGGCGGCCCGCGATCAGCGCGCCCGTGGTCAGCTCGGCGGCCTCGTCGAGGCGCGCTCGCGCGACCAGCTCACGCGCCTCCGACAGCAGGCTGTCGTCCAGGCGGCCTGCCAGCCCCAGCAACAGGTTGTGCAGCCGCAACGGCACCGCGAACCCGTCGCCCGCGATCCCGTCGTGGACGTCCACCATCTAGCTTCTCCCTCCAGCTCGGCAGGAGTGCCGTTACGCGGCGACGAGCCGGTTCCCGGTGTCCACCGCACCGACGCAGACGAGCTCGGAGCTCGCCAGTGCGGCCTGGTGGTACTCCGGCAGCTCGAACCGCGGCGGCATCACCTCGACGCTGGGTTCCTCGTCCCCCAGCACCCGCAGGACCCGCTGCAGCTCCCCGGTCAGCCTCGGCAGTCCCGACAGGGCCGTGATCAGCAGCACGCGCTTGGATTCCTCCCCCGTGCGCTGACGCCAGCTCTGCCGCACCTCGCCGACGTCCGGCCGGCCCCGCAGGGTGGCGTGGACGAGCGCGGACACCGAGTCAACCGAGTTCACCTGATCGGGTGCACTCGGGGTGAATGTGTACCGGTTCTCGCCGACCTCGTCCACCCCCAGGGTCGAACTCACCTGGTGCCAGTCCGCGCCGTGCGGCACGAGACCCGCCACGAGCAGGCGGTATTCCGGCTGGTCGAGATCGATGTTGTGCTTGAGCAGCGTGCGCGGCAAGGTTCGAGCCAAGGTCGACATCGCGCCCTCGCCCAGCCAGTCCCGGTAACGCCAGAGCAGGCGGTCGGGCATGCGGCCGGCCAGCCGCAGCAACAGCTCATGACACGAGGCTTCGATATCCGGGTCCATCAGCTCACCTCGACAATCAGTTCGACCTCGACCGGTGCCCCCAGCGGCAGCTCGGCCACACCCACCGCCGAGCGGGCGTGCGCGCCCGCGTCGCCGAAGATCTCGCCGAAGAGCTCGGACGCGCCGTTGATCACAGCCGGCTGGCCGGTGAACCCCTCCGCGGACGCGACGAACCCGACGATCTTCACGATCCGGACGATCGATTCGAGACCGACGAGCGCGTCCACCGCCGCGAGCGCGTTCAGCGCCGCCGTCCGCGCGTAGCGCTTGGCCTCCTCCGGGCTCACCTCGGCCCCGACCTTGCCGGTCGCCTGCAGCTTGCCCTCGACGAACGGCACCTGACCCGAGGTGTAGACCTGCGACCCGCTGCGGACAGCCGGCACGTAGGCAGCCACCGGCGCGGGGACGCTCGGCAGCTCGATCCCCAGTTCGGCCAGACGCTCGCCCCAGCTCATGCCTTGGCCCGCTTCAGGTAGGCGACGTGCTGCTCCCCGCTCGGGTTCGGCAGCACCGTGACCAGCTCCCAGCCGTCCTCACCCCACTGGTCGAGGATCTGCTTGGTCGCGTGGATCAGCAACGGAACCGTGGCGTACTCCCACTTCGTGGCGCTCATGGGGTCAATCTAGTGGTGGTGTGAAGCTCTCCTCGCGGCGGCGGCGTGATCGCTGGCTTACGCTGGATCGTGTGAGCACACCCCTGGCCGGATGGACCGACGAGCTCGCCCGCGCCCGGTTGCACTTCGTCACCGGCAAGGGCGGCACCGGCAAGACGACCATGGCCGCGGCACTCGGGATCGCGCTGGCCAGCCACGGGCGGCGCGTGCTGCTGGTCGAGGTCGAGGGCAGGCAGGGGTTCGCCCAGCTCTTCGACACCGAGCCGCTGCCGTACGCCGAGCAGCGGATCGCGGCGGTGCCCGGCGGCGGTGAGCTGCGGGCCCTGCACATCGACGTGGAAGCGGCGCTGCTCGAGTACTTCGAGATGTTCTACAACCTGGGCTTCGCGGGCCGGACGCTGCGGCGGATGGGCGCGATCGAGTTCGCCACCACGCTCGCGCCGGGCCTGCGGGACGTGCTGCTCACCGGCAAGATCAAGGAGTGCGTCGGGCGGACCGGCCCGGACGGCAGGCATGTCTACGACGCCGTCGTGGTCGACGCGCCGCCGACCGGCCGCGTGGTCAAGTTCCTCGACGTCACCAAGGCCCTGACCGACCTGGCGAAGGCCGGCCCGATCCGCGGCCAGGCCGAGGGCGTGGTGCGGCTGCTGCACTCCGAGGAGACGGTCGTGCACCTGGTGACCCTCCTGGAGGAGATGCCGGTGCGCGAGACCGTGGAGGCGGTGGCCGAGCTGGACGGAGCCGACCTCCGGCCGGGCGCGGTGCTGGTCAACCGGGTGCGGCCGCCGCGGCTGCCCGCCCGGTCGGTGACCCCGGCCGCGGACGGGCGGGTGGACGCCTCCCGGGTGCGCAGCGGGCTGGCCTCGGCCGGGCTCGACCTGCCGGACGCCACGATGGACGCCCTGGTCGCGGAGACCGTCGAGCACGCCATCCGGGTCGCCGCCGAGCAGCGGGCGCGGGAGCAGCTCGCCGAGGCGGACCTGCCGACGCTGGAGGTGCCGGAGGAGTCCGGCGGCATCGACCTCGCCGCGCTCTACGACCTCGCCGAGTCGTTGACCGACCAGGGGGTGCGCTGATGACCGAGCGGCTCGACGTCGACGCCCTGATCGACGACCCGAAGACGCGGATCGTCGTGTGCTGCGGCTCGGGCGGGGTGGGCAAGACCACCACCGCCGCCGCGCTCGCGCTGCGCGCCGCCGAACGCGGACGCCAGACGGTGGTGCTCACCATCGACCCGGCGCGGCGGCTCGCGCAGGCGCTCGGGCTGCGGGAGCTGGGCAACCACCCGCGGCAGGTGTCGGTCGCCGGGTTCGAGCCCAAGGGCGAGCTGTGGGCGATGATGCTCGACATGCGGCGCACCTTCGACGACATGGTGCGCACCCACGCCGGGCCGGAACGCGCCGAGGCGCTGCTCGCGAACCCCTTCTACCAGACCATTTCCACGTCGTTCTCCGGCACGCAGGAGTACATGGCGATGGAGAAGCTGGGCCAGCTCGCGGCCACCGACGAGTGGGACCTGATCGTCGTCGACACCCCGCCGAGCCGGTCCGCGCTGGACTTCCTGGACGCGCCGAACCGGCTGTCCAGCGCCCTGGACGGGCGCATGATCCGGCTGCTCACCGGCCCGGCGAAGGCCGGCGGCTGGGGTATCCGCAAGGTGGTCAGCACCGGGTTCTCGATCTTCGCGAAGGCCGTGTCGACGATCATCGGCGGGCAGCTGCTGGCCGACGCGTCCGCGTTCATGCAGGCCTTCGACAGCATGTTCGGCGGGTTCCGGGAACGCGCCCGCAAGACCGCCGAGCTGCTGCGCTCGGAGGGCACGTCGTTCCTGGTGGTGGCCGCGCCGGAGCCGGACGCCCTGCGCGAGGCGAGCTACTTCGTGGAACGGCTGGGCGGTGAGAACATGCCGCTGGCCGGGCTGGTCGCGAACCGCACCCACCCGGTGCTGGCGGACCTGTCGGCCACGGCGGCGCTGTCCGCGGCCGAGAAACTGGAGTCGACCGCCCCGCTGGCCACCGCGGTGCTGCAGCTGCACGCCGACCGGGTGGCCCTGGCCGACCGCGAGAAGCGGCTGCTGGCGCGCTTCACGCGCGCGCATCCCGGAGTCCCCCTGGTCGAGGTGCCCGCGCTCCCCAGCGACGTGCACGACCTCGGCGGACTCCGGGAGATCGGCGACCGCTTGGCGTCCTAGGACGCCGCTTCGGCGAAGTCCTTCCGAGCCGAATCCAGCAGCTCCGACCACGATTCGACCTCGGGACGGCGGCGCAGCAGCGCGCGCCGCTCCCGTTCGGTCATCCCGCCCCAGATGCCGAAGCTGATGCGGTTGTCCAGCGCCTCGGCCAGGCATTCCGTGCGCACCGGGCACCCCATGCAGACCAGTTTGGCCCGGTTCTGGTCCGCTCCCCGCACGAACAGCTCATCCGGATCCGCGTCCCGGCAGAGGGCGCGGACGCGCCAGCTCTGTGGTGTGGATTCCATCCCCCAAGCTCCCCTCGTGATGTGCCTGCTCACCCGGAGCCTCCCCGGCTCCGCACTACGTGAGACGTTGACGGACTGTAGAGGCCGACGGTTCCCGCCGCCAAGAGCCCGATGGAAATTCGTTACCGGAATACGTCGCGGACCCGGCGTTCCCGTGGTATTCAGCGGACGCGGCCCGGCGGGGGAACGCCGGTTCCCACTACGCTGGTGATGTGCGCAAGACGGATGGTCTGTTCAAACTGCTCGGCCTGTGCCTGCTCGCGGGAATCCTCGTCGCCGGGGTGCTGTTCCCCGTGGTCGGCGCCGCCGGGGTCGCGTCGAACAGGGCGAGCGAGACGGTCGACAGCATGTCCGCCGAACTCGCGAACGTGCCACCGCCGCTGGTCACCACCATCACGGATTCGGCAGGCAACCAAATCGCCACGCTGTACGACCAGTACCGCATCCCGACGGCCGGTGATCAGATCAACGAGGCCATGAAATGGGCGCTGGTCTCCACCGAGGACCGGCGTTTCTACGAGCACCACGGCGTGGACTGGAAGGGCACGCTGCGCGCCGCGCTGAGCAACAGCGCCGGTGGCGACACCCAGGGCGCGTCGACGCTCACCCAGCAGTACGTCAAGAACTACCTCATCAACGTCATCTACCGGGACGACGAGGTGGGCCAGCAGAAGGCCCAGGAGCAGTCGATCGCCCGCAAGCTGAAGGAAGCGCGGATCGCGATCCAGCTCGAGAACCAGATGAGCAAGGACCAGATCCTCACCAGCTACCTCAACGTCGTCGAGTTCTCGCGCAAGATCTACGGCGTCGGGGCGGCCGCGCAGGCCTACTTCAACACCACCGCGGACAAGCTGTCGGTCACCCAGGCCGCGCTGCTCGCCGGCATGGTCAACAACCCGCCGTTCTACGACCCGTGGAGCCACCCGGACCGCGCCACCGAGCGCCGCAACCTGGTGCTGGACCGCATGGTCGACAACCTGAAGCTGTCGAAGGCCGACGCCGAGCGGATGAAGACCGAGCCGCTGGGCGTGGTGCCGGGCGGGCCGTCCAAGCCGGCCGCCAACTGCGTCGGCGCCGGGCCGGAGAACGGGTTCTTCTGCCAGTACGTCGAGGACTACCTGCTCTCGCACGGCATGGACAAGGACGACCTCTACACCGGCGGCTACACCATCCGCACGACGATGGACCAGCGCGCCAACCACGAGGCGAAGATGTCCGCACAGACCCAGGTCAGCAAGACGCAGAAGAACGTCGCGAACGTGCTGTCGCTGGTGCGGCCCGGCAAGAACCGGCACGAGGTGGTGGCGCTGGCCGCGAACCGCGACTACGGCACGGACGCCAGCGCCGGGCAGACGACCTACGCGTTGCCGTCGGGCGTCTACAACACCGGCGGTGCCGGGTCGAGCTACAAGATCTTCACCTCGGCGGCGGCGATCCAGAACCGGGTGATGGGCATCTACGACACCATCGAGGTGCCGAACTTCTACGTGTCCAACGTGTTCACCGGTGGCGCCCGGGGGCGGTGCCCGCTCGTGGCGCAAGGGACTTATGCGTACTGCCTGGGCAACGCCACCGACTACGAGGGCGGCACCCGGACCATGACGCTGCAGCAGGCGCTGCAGACCTCGCCCAACACCGCGTTCGTCATCCTCGAGGAGCGCACCGGGATGGCCCCGATCGTCGACATGGCGAGCAAGCTCGGCCTGCGCGAGACGATGACCCGCAACATCGGTGGCGGCGAGGTGAAGCCGGAGTCGAAGAACCAGGGTGAGAACAAGACCCAGACCGCGTACTTCGGGCCCACCGACAAATCGCCCGGGCAGGGTTCGTTCACGCTCGGGGTGTCGGCAACCAGCAACCTGGAGATGGCCAACGTCGCGGCGACCATCCTCAGCGGCGGCGTGTGGTGCCCGCCCACACCGATCGCCCAGGTGCAGGACCGCGACGGCAAGCCGATCCCGATCAACGAGCAGCCGTGCGAGCAGGTGATGGACGAGGCCGCCGCCAACAGCCTCGCGCAGGGCATGAGCAAGGACGACCTGCCCGGCGGAACCGCGGCCGCGGCGGCCGGCCAGGTCGGCTGGAACCGGCCGATGATCGGCAAGACCGGTACCACGCAGAGCAACGGCTCGGCGGCTTTCGTCGGCGGCACGCCGCAGCTCGCGGGCGCCGCGATGGTCTTCCGGCCGGAGGGCGGCAGCGGCGGCCTGTGCGATGGCGGCCCCGGCAACGTCTACACCTGTTCCGAAGGCAACATGTTCGGTGGCAAGACGCCCGCGCGGACCTGGTTCGGCGCGGTGAGCAAGATCCTCGGGCCCAACGACCCGATCCTGCCGCTCCCACCGTCCGACCCACGCTACGAACGGGTGCGCTGAGGAGCGCTCCCGGGGAGTTGAGCCCACCGGGAGCGGTGGGTTCGGCCGCCCGGGGCCAGACGCCCCGGGCGGCTCTGGGCCCGGCCCGGCCAGCGTGGTTCACCGGGCCGAGCTCGCCCAGGTCCGACCCGCCGCACCGTGGCCCGGCACGGGCACGGGGCCGGGCCACCCGCCGCCGTGGCCGGTTCACCGGGCCCGCCCGCCCGGCCGCCGCGCGTTTTGCGCAAGAGAACGGGCCGCCCGTCACCGGTTCCGATCGGGCTCACCCGCCGCCGTGGCCGGTTCACCGGGCCGAACCCGCCGAGGCCGGGCCCGCCACGCAGCGCGAGCTCGGCCCGCCCGGCCGCCGTGCGCGTACTGCGCGGAGGTCTCGGCCGCGTGTCACCGTTTCCGACCGGGCCCACCCGCCGCCGTGCCCAGTTCACCGGGCCGAACCCGCCGAGGCGCCCGGCCGCCGTGCGCGTCGCAGAGGTCTGGGCCTCCTGTCACCGGTTCCGCCCCCACCCGCCGCCGGGGTCGCTTCGCCGGCGGCCGGGAGTCGCTACCGACCCGTATCCTGGGCTTCGTGAGCACGGTCCGTGACAGCCACCAGCTGACAGCCAAACGCCTCGCCGCCGGGACGGTCGCTCTCGGGGCCGCCGCCGTCGGGTACGCCTCCGGCATCGAGCGGCGGCACTACGTGCTCCGCACCGCCGAACTGCCCGTCCTCGCGCCCGGCGCGCGACCCATGCGCGTCCTGCACGTCTCCGACCTGCACATGCTGCCCGGGCAACAGGCCAAGCAACGCTGGGTCGCCGCGCTCGACCGGCTCGAACCCGACCTCGTCGTCAACACCGGCGACAACCTCGCCCACCCCAAGGCCGTCCCCGCCGTCCTGCGCGCCCTCGGCCCCCTCCTGGAGCGGCCCGGCCTGTTCGTCTTCGGCAGCAACGACTACTACGCGCCCAAACCCAAGAACCCCGCCCGCTACCTCATGCCCCGCGGCAAGAAGAAGCGCATCCACGGCAAGAAACTCCCGTGGCGCGACCTCCGCGCGGCCTTCATCGAACACGGCTGGCACGACCTCACCCACGTCCGGCGCACCCTCACCGTCGCCGGGCAGACGGTGTTCGCCGCCGGCCTCGACGACCCCCACCTGCGCCGCGACCGCTACGGCGAGATCGCCGGCCCCGCCGAAGCCGCCACCCTGCGCCTCGGCGTCACCCACTCGCCCGAACCACGCATCCTGGACCCCTTCGCCGCCGACGGCTACGACCTCGTCCTCGCCGGCCACACCCACGGCGGCCAGCTCCGCATCCCCGGCATCGGCGCCCTCGTCACCAACTGTGAGCTGGACCGCAGCCGCGCCCGCGGAGCCTCCCGCTGGCGCGCCCACCTGTCGCCCCACGTGTCGGCCGGGCTGGGCCCCTCCCCCTACCTGTCTCCTATACACTTCCGA